>JADJYY010000016.1 GCA_016719465.1 Hydrogenophilales bacterium | reverse complement strand
CACGACGGCATGATGTCCGCCCATCCCCCCTCCAGCATTCCCTTCCTGGCCCTGGGCGCCTGGATCCTCACCGTGGGCTGGTTCGGCTTCAACGTCATGTCCGCCCAGACCCTGGAGGCCGTCTCCGGCCTGGTGGCGGTGAATTCCCAGCGGCCAGCGGTGGGCGGCGCACCGGTCGCCCTGTTCACGTGGCGCGAATGACCGCTTCATCTGCACTTTCAACGGGCCGCTGGCCGGTCTGGTGGCCGTGCGCGCGGCTCCGGATCTCATGTAACCCGGTGGGGGCGCCCGGCCACGGGCGCGGCGCAGTAAAATTTGTCTTCGTCTTCTGGGCGTTCACCAATACCCAGAACAAATGGAAGATCGATGACGTGCTGCGTCTCGGTCCCCGCATCGGCAAGGTGTGGCGCCTGGGCGGCATCGCCGCCGGCACCCTTCGGGAAGGTAGGCTCCTGGGCGGCCTCGGCGGTCTCGTCGCCGCCTTCCAACTCGTTGGAACCTGGTCGGCATCGCCATCGCCTTCGTCGGTGGCGCTGGTCTACAGCGCCACTGGCGCCAGCGTGGCCTGCGCCCGGACGCCGAGCGGAGGGAATTCAACGGCGTGACCTTTCTTCCATCCACCGCATTTCCGCCACGGCTGAGCGGGAAACGAATTGGTAAGCCAAGCTTTCAAGAAACACGCCGCGTCGCTCAGGTGGCCAGCAGTGTCGCCAGCAGGTCGTGCATGTGCCGCCAATGGGAGCCTTGCCAATAAACACGCCGGCAGGCATCGCAGATCCTGAATGCCTGCTGGTGGGCCCTGACCGAGGCCGGCAGGTGGTCCAGCACCTGGCGCTTGTCGATGTCGCGCAGCGGCGCGTTGCATGCCAGGCAGCGGGTGAAGGGGCGGGCGAGGGGCGCCAACCCGAAGCGGGCGCGGACCTCGCGAAACTGCCCGGGGGGATCGATGGCATGGGGGAAGCAGCCGTGGAGGATGGCGCGCCGCTTGAGCAACTCCCGGTCGCGGGAGAGCACGATGCGCGACTCCTGGACGGCGATGGCCTCGATCCTGTCGTCCGCGTAGCCGTTGTCGTAGAGGGTGTCGAAGCCGGCCATGCGCATCAGGCGGGCCAGTCCCCCCAGATGGGCGTCGGCGACGAAGCGCGGCGGCTGGGTTATCGGCCCCCGTAGGCGATGGTTCGGGAGGACGGAGCCGTTGGCGGGGTGGATCTCCACCCGGTCCCCGTCTTCCAGCCGCTGGTCGAAACCGGCGTCCCGGCCGTTGACCTGGAGCGCCGCCACTTCGGTGTGGGGAATGCCGAGGGCCTCGATCATGTGCTTGGCGGTCGCGCCGTCCGGGCACGCCACGGCAAATTCCCTGCCGCGACGGTCCGGGGCGAGAAAATCATTCAGCTCGTGATGGAAACGGAAAGTGGCGGTGGCCATGGTCCATTATGGCAAGCGAGGGTCCCGGGAGCGGGCGTCCTGACGGAGAAATGCCATGATCGAACATAGCCGGTATGACCACATCCAGCCCTATGTCACCCGTGACGGCTCGTTGATCCGGGAGCTCATGCACCCGGGGCAGCAGGAGGTCCGCAACCAGAGCCTGGCCGAGGCCAGCGTGCCCCCGGGATGCGCCACCCGCCTGCATCGACATGGCGAGACGGAAGAGCTTTACCACGTCACCGCCGGGCGCGGGCGCATGACCCTGGGCGAGGCGAGCCTGGTCCTGGAGGTGGGCGATACGGTCCTGATTCCTCCCGGCACCTCCCACCGCATCGAGAACATCGGCGAGGAGACACTGCGGATTTTGTGCTGCTGCAGCCCCCCCTATCGTCACGAGGACACGGAATTGCTGGATTTGTGATGCGCGACAAGCCACAAACGCCGCAGCCTTGCTATGATCCGCCCGTCATTTCCCATGACATCAACCAGGAGACTTCACTATGAACAAAGCTGAACTCATCGATATCGTCGCCGCAAAAGCCAGCACCAGCAAAGCCGCCACCACCGTCGTCGTCGCCGCCGCCATCGAAGCCATCTCCGATGCCCTGGCCAAAGGCGAGAACGTGCAGTTCATCGGCTTCGGCACTTTCAGCGTGCAGGAACGCCAGGCCCGCACCGGCCGCAATCCCCAGACCGGCAAGGAAATGAAGATCCCCGCCAAGAAAGTGGTGCGCTTCAAGCCCGGCGCCGCTCTCAGCGCCGCCGCCAACGCGCCCAAGGGCAAGAAGAAGAAGTAATTGTTTCGCTTGGCCTGGCCGCCGCCACCGCGTGGCGGCCGGCATTTCACGGGGCGGGGTTGAAATGGCGCAGGTGTAGCGCCTCGATCCGCGCCACCGCCGCCTCCGTCAGCACCTCGTCCCACGCATCCAGGTTTTCCCGCAGCTGCGCCATGGTGGTGGCGCCGATGATCGTGCTCGCCACGAACCAGCGTCGGTACACGAAAGCCAGCGCCATCCGGGCCGGCGTCATCCCCAGTTCGCGGGCCAGCGCCATGTAGGCCGCCACCGCGGCGGGCACGTTTGGCTTCTCGTAGCGCTGGGCGAAGCCCTTGAACAGCGTGACCCGCCCGCTTGCCGCCGGGTCGGCCTGATACTTGCCGCTGAGATGGCCGAAGGCCAGAGGGGAGTAGGCCAGCAGCCCAAGACGCTCGCGAAAGGCCACTTCCGCCAGCCCGGTTTCGAAAGTCCGGTTGATCAGGTTGTAGGGATTCTGGATGGATACCACCCGTTCCAGCCCATGTTCCCGGGCCAGGCGCAGGAATTCCATGACCCCCCAGGGGTGCTCGTTGGACAGGCCGATGTGGCGGACCTTGCCAGCCTTTACCAGGCCGGTCAGGGTCTCCAGTTGTTCCCGGATGGGTACCGCGTCGGTTTCCCCGGCCGGGTCGAACTGATACTGGCCGAACATGGGCGTGTTCCGCTCGGGCCAGTGAATCTGGTACAGGTCCACGTAATCGGTGCGCAGCCGGGCGAGGGAGCCTTCCAGGGCGGCGCGCATGTTGTCGCCGTCCAGGGAGCGGGGCCCGCCCCGGATCCAGTTCAGGGCGCGCCGGGGGCCCGTGACCTTGGTGGCGAGGATGATCCGGTCCCGGGGCTTGCCCGCCAGCCATGCGCCGACGATGCTTTCCGTGCGGCCGCAGGTCTCCGCCCGGGGCGGTACCGGGTACATCTCCGCCGTGTCGATGAAGTTGACGCCCCGCTCGAAGGCGTAATCCAGCTGCCCGTGGGCCTCGGCCAGGCTGTTCTGCTGGCCGAAGGTCATGGTGCCCAGGCAGATGGCCGATACCAGGAGATCGCTGTCGCCGAGACGGCGGTATTCCATGTCCATGGGCCTACGCCTCCATGTCGTTCTTGAAAGCCGCCAGGACGCCGCCCTTTTGCCACATCTCCCAGGCCACCGCCGGGTAACGGGTTTCAGCCACGGGCCGGGCAGGATGGCTGAAGATCGCGACCCCGGGCCAGCTGGTCGAGCCAGATCGACCGGTTCAGCCAGTTGGGGCGATGGCGGTTGGCGTTCACGCCGACTTGCGGGTTTCTTCCGCTTCGCCCAGGGCCGCATCCAGTTCCTCCTCCAGGGCGGCGCCATGGCGATGGCGGTGGTAGAGCCAGACCCCGATCAGACTCGATACCACGAACAGGATGCCTGCCAAGGTCAGGCGCAGGGCGGGATTGAAGTTGACGCCGCTGCCGGCGAGCGCGAACACCAGGGTCTGGGGCAGATAGCCCACCGTCGAGCCGGCGAAGAAGGGCAGGCCGCGCACGCTGGTCACGCCCGCCAGCAGGTTGGTGACCAGGTTGCTGCCCACCGGCAGCAGGCGGATGACCACCGCCATGCTGAAGGGGTGGCCGCGCAGGAAGTCGTCCACCTTGCGGATGCGGCCGGGGAAGTGGCGGGCGATGAGGCCGCGCCCAAACCAGCGGGCATAGGAGAAGGCCAGCACGCAGCCCAGCAGGGCCGCCAGGGTGCCCAGGAGGGAGCCGTTGACGAAGCCGAAGGCGTAGCCGCCCAGGAAAGCCACCACCTGGCGGGGAAAGCCCAGGGCGGTGGTGGCGGCGCCCATGGCCAGGAAGACCAGGTCTCCGGACCAGCCCTTGCCGCGCACCTCGGCATCGATCCATTGCTCCGACAGCATGTCCGCCAGGTGGCCGTGCTTGGCCAGGAAGCCCAGAGCCGCCAGGGAGGCGATCAGCAGAAGGCCCTTGAGGATGGCGCGCGGGGACATCCGGGTAATCAGGAATCCAGCAGCACCGGCCGCCTGGCCCGGCGGATCAGCCACATGACGCCGAACAGGTCGACGATGCCCACCCACAGGCGGTTGTGCAGGCCGTACTTGGAGGTACCCCGCTCCCGTGGGCGATGGTTCACCACCACCGACTCCACCCGGCCGCCGTGGCGCTGCACCAAGGCGGGCAGGAAGCGGTGCATGTGGTCGAAATAGGGCAGGCGCAGGAAGCTCGCCCGGCTGAACACCTTGAGGCCGCAGCCGGTGTCCGGCGTGGCGTCCTTCAACAGGCTGGAGCGTACGCCGTTGGCCACCCTGGAGGAAAACCGGCGGAACCAGGTGTCGCGGCGGTTGGCGCGCCAGCCCGCCAGCATGTGCAGGTTCTCATCCGACCTGGAGGCGCGCAGGCGGGCCAGCAGGCTGGGGATGTCGGCGGGATCGTTCTGGCCGTCGCCGTCCAGGGTGGCGATCCAGTCGAAGCGGGCGGCCAGCACGCCGGAGGTGATGGCCGTGCTCTGGCCGCAACTGGCCTGGTGGCGGACGATCCTGAGCTGGGGCAGTTCGGCGGCCAGGCGTTTCAGTTCCGCCAGGGTGGCGTCGGTGCTGCCGTCGTCGACGTAGACGATCTCGAAATCGGCCAGACCGGAAACGGCGGCGACGATCTCGCGGATCAGGGGCTCGATGTTCTCGGCCTCATTCTTTACGGGGACGACCACGGCAAGGCGTTCGTCGAAGGGGGGCGTGGGCATGGTTGGTTGTTCCTGGAATGGCGCGCGGATTCTAGCAGCGATGCCTCCTCCTTGCCTCACGGAACACCGGCGTGTATCCTCCCGCACCTTCCGGAGAGGTGGATGAGCGGTTTAAGTCGCACGCCTGGAAAGCGTGTGTGGGCTAATACCCCACCGCGGGTTCGAATCCCGCCCTCTCCGCCAGGTTCCTCTCGCATCCTCATGTCTCCGCTCTCCCGTTCGTCATATTGCCGGGCTCATCCAGGCTCGGGATAATGCCCCCGTCCCGCACGAACCGAGAGCCCGATGCATCCCCAAGCAGCACCCGACTTCGTACTGCCCGCCACCGGCGGCGGGAACATCAGACTCGGTGATTACAAAGGACGCGGCGTCGTCCTTTATTTTTATCCCAAGGACAGCACTCCGGGCTGCACCACCGAAGGCCAGGATTTTCGCGACCTGCATGCGCAATTCCAGGCCCTGGGCTGGGAGATATTCGGTGTCTCGCGGGACAGCGTGAAATCCCACGAGAACTTCAAGGCCAGGCTGAACCTGCCCTTCGATCTGCTGGCCGATGGTGACGAGAAGGTGTGCGAGTTGTTCGGTGTCATGAAACTGAAAAACATGTATGGCAAACAGGTGCGGGGCATCGAGCGCAGCACCTTCGCCATCACGCCGGACGGCCGCATCGCTCGCGCCTGGCGGGGTGTGAAAGTCCCCGATCATGCCCGGGAGGTACTGGAATTCGTGCGTAGCCTGGCCTGATTCCCGACTTCGAATTCGAATCCACGTTCCCCTTCCACTACCCGTACCCACCTTCCGTACCCACCTTACCCGGACACTCCCGATGGCGCGCAAAACCGGCAAGAAGCTGAACAAGCTGTTCGTTCTCGATACCAACGTCCTGCTGCACGATCCCACCTGCCTCTACCGTTTTCAGGAACACGACATCTACCTGCCGATGGCGACCCTGGAAGAACTGGACCACAACAAGAAGGGCATGTCCGAGGTGGCGCGCAACGCCCGCCAGGCCACTCGCTTCCTCGACGAGATCGTCAGCCCCGCCGAGCTCGGCATCCATGATGGCGCGCCGCTGGCCCCCCACAGCCACAAGGCCGCCACGGGCCGACTGTTCCTGCAGACCCATCCCATCAACAGCGATGTCACCGCGATCCTGCCCTACAGCAAGGTGGACAATCAGATCCTGGGGGTGGTGGCCTACCTCAAGGCCCGGCAGCCCGAACGCCAGGTGATCCTGGTCTCCAAGGACATCAACATGCGCATCAAGGCGCGCGCCCTGGAGATTTCCGCGGAGGATTACTTCAACGACAAGGTGCTGGAAGACACGGATCTGCTCTATTCCGGTGTCATGGAACTGCCGGCGGACTTCTGGGAGAAGCATGGCAAGGGCATGGAATCCTGGCAGAAGGACGACCGCTCCTACTACAAGCTCAGCGGCCCCCTGGTGCCATCCCTGCTGGTCAACCAGTTCCTCTGGCAGGAGGGGCCCAATCCCTTCCATGCGCGGGTGGCGGACCTGGCCGGCAACACCGCCACCCTGGTGACCATCCGGGATTACAGCCACCACAAGAACAATGTCTGGGGCATCACCGCCCGCAACCGGGAGCAGAACTTCGCCCTCAACGCCCTGATGGATCCGGACATCGATTTCGTCTCCCTGCTGGGCCAGGCCGGTACCGGCAAGACCCTGCTTACCCTGGCGGCGGGGCTGACCCAGATCCTGGAGTCCAAGACCTACAGCGAGATCATCATGACCCGGGTCACCGTGCCGGTGGGCGAGGACATCGGTTTCCTGCCGGGCACGGAGGAAGAAAAGATGACCCCCTGGATGGGGGCCCTGGAGGACAACCTGGACGTGCTCAACAAGCCCGACGAGGAGGCCGGCGAGTGGGGCAGGGCGGCGACCCAGGATCTGGTCCGCTCCCGCATCAAGGTGAAATCCCTCAACTTCATGCGCGGCCGCACCTTCATCAACAAGTTCCTGATCATCGACGAGGCCCAGAACCTCACCTCCAAGCAGATGAAGACCCTCATCACCCGGGCCGGCCCCGGCACCAAGGTGGTCTGCCTGGGCAACATCGCCCAGATCGACACGCCCTACCTGACGGAAGGCAGTTCCGGCCTGACCTACGTGGTGGATCGCTTCAAGGGCTGGCCCCATTCCGGCCACATCACCCTGGCGCGGGGGGAACGCTCGCGGCTGGCGGATCACGCCGCCGGGATCCTGTGATCCCGATTCAAGAAGACGCCGAAGCCATCCGATAAGAACCCATCGGCACGCGTGGGCGCCGCGCGTTGCCCGCGCCCCGAGGCGGGGGGCGGCACGGAATTGAATTCGCCGGCATGGCATGGACGGCGAGCAATCTATTTTCATTCGACAACACGAGGAATCGAAATGCACACGAAGCACCGGATCGGCCTGAGCACGCTGGCCCTGGCCTTGACCCTTGGCCTGGCGGGCTGCGGCGACAAGAACGAAGACAAGGCGGCCACCCCGCTCGCGGCCAAGGTGAACAACGATGCGATCAGCGTCCAGCAACTGAATCATGAAGTGGCCAAGCTGGGCAACCTGGAACCCGAGCAGGCCAGGAAGGCCGCCAACCAGGTGCTGAAGTCCATGGTGGACCAGCAGATCCTGGTGCAGAAGGCCATCGAGGACAAGGTCGACCGGGATCCCCAGGTCGTGATGTCCCTGGAGGCGGCCCGCCGGCAGATCCTGGCCCAGGCCTATCTCCAGAAACTGACCGCCGACCAGGCCAAGCCCGGTGACGCCGAGATCGCCGACTACTACGCCAAGCATCCGGAGTTGTTCGCCGAGCGCCGCATCTATCGCCTGCAGGAGATCAATGTCCCGGTCACGCCCGCCAATGTGGAGGCCGTCAAGGCCCGGCTGTCCCAGAGCAAGAACCTGAACGAATTCATCGAGTGGCTCAAGGGCGAGAACATTCCCGCCCGTGTCGGCCAATCCACCAAGGCCGCCGAACAGTTGCCCCTGGAAATCCTGCCGCGCCTGCATCAGATGAAGGATGGCCAGGCCATGACCCTGGCCACCGCCGGCAGCCTCAACATCATCGTGGTGGCGGGTTCCCAGACCCAATCCCAGAGCCAGGAGCAGGCCAGGCCCGTGATCGAGCGTTTCCTCGCCAACAGCAAGAAGCGGGAAGCCGCCGAGGTGGAACTCAAGAAACTGAAGGAAAAGGCGAAGATCGAGTACCTGGGCGACTATGCGGATGCCGGCAAGGCCGACGCCAAGCCGGCGCAGCCCGAGGCCAGCGCCCCGCGGCCGGATGCCGTCATCGGCGAAGCGTCCGGCGAAAAAGGCCCCGCCGGCCTGAAGTAAGCCTTGCGGTCGAACGCTCCGGCCGTGGCGGCCCCCTTTCTTTCCCCGGCACGGCGGGTAGCCTCGCGCTCCCGCCGGGACGGCGGGCGCAACCCCATCGGTGCCGCCCCATGTCGCTGACCGATGTCCGGGTTCTCTCCCGGGTTCTGCCCTTCGCCCTGTACATGGCGTTTCTGGCCATCGAGGGCAATGCCGCCGCCCTGCTGCCGGACCTTGACGGGCGCTGGCTCTACCCCGTCAAGGTGGGCGCGGTGGCGCTTCTGCTCTGGGCGTACCGCGCCCACTACAGCGAGCTGTTCCAGCGCCCGGACGCGCGCTGGGTGGGCCTGATTTCCCCCGCCCTGGGCGCCCTGGTCTTCGTCCTGTGGATCAACCTGGAGGGGGGCTGGCTCGATCTCGGCGGCGGCGCGGGCTTCGATCCGCGCGATGGCGGCGGCGCCATCCGCTGGGAACTCGCCCTGCCGCGCCTGGCCGGGGCGGCCCTGGTGGTGCCGATCATGGAGGAACTGTTCTGGCGCTCCTTCCTGCTGCGCTGGATCGACAAGCCGGATTTCCTGGCCCTCGAACCGGCCCGCCTGTCCCTGCGCGCCCTGCTCATCGCCAGCGTCCTGTTCGGGCTGGAACATACCCTCTGGTTCGCCGGCATCCTGGCGGGTCTCGCCTATGGCTGGCTGTACCGGGCCAGCGGCAACCTCTGGGCGCCCATCGCGGCCCATGCCACCACCAACCTCCTGCTGGGGGTCTGGGTCCTGTCCACCGGATCATGGCGCTTCTGGTGATGCGCCCTTCCGGTTTTTCCAAATTCCCCCTGTCATCGAGCCAGCCATGAAATTCGATGTGTTCAACGGCGATGCCGACGGCCTTTGCGCCCTGCACCAATTGCGCCTCGCGGAACCCGCGACCACCACCCTGATCACCGGCGTCAAGCGGGATATCGGTTTGCTGCACAGGATCGACGCCCAGGCCGGCGACGAGATCCTGGCCCTGGATATCGCCGTGGAGAAGAACGCGGTTCCCCTGGCCGCCGCCCTGGAGAAGGGCGTGAAGGTGCGCTGGTTCGACCACCACAATCCCGGGGAACTGCCCGTCCATCCCAATTTCCAGGCCACCATCGACACCTCGGCCGATACTTGCACCAGCCTGCTGGTGGACCGGCATCTGGGCGGCGCCCACCGGCTCTGGGCCGTGGCCGCCGCCTTCGGCGACAACCTGCATGGCGCCGCGCGCCGGGCGGCCGAGCCGCTGCGCCTGTCCATGGCCCAGCTGGACGCCCTGCGGGAACTGGGCGAATGCCTCAACTACAACGGCTATGGCGACAGCCTGGAGGATCTCCATTTCCACCCCGCCGAGCTTTATCGCGCCCTGCACGCCTACGCCGACCCGTTCGCCTTCATTCACGAAGCGGCGGAATTCCACACCCTGAGCACCGGCTACGTGCTCGACATGGCCCAGGCCCGCGCCATCTCGGCCGAGGACGTGCGGCCCTCGGGCGCCGTCTACATCCTGCCGGACGCGGCCTGGGCGAGGCGGGTATCCGGCGTGTATGCCAACGACCTGGCCACGGCCCAGCCCCAGCGCGCCCATGCCCTGCTGACCCGCTCGCCCAAGGGCTACTACGTGGTCAGCGTGCGCGCCCCTCTGGTCAACAAGACCGGCGCCGACGAGTTGTGCAGAAAGTTCGAAACCGGTGGCGGCCGCAAGGCGGCGGCGGGGATCAACATCCTGCCCGAGGCTCGCATCCCCGAGTTCGTGGCCGAGTTCTTCCGGGCGTATCCGGGCCAGTAGCCCCGGCCGCCCCACCCAGGATCACGCCCATCACACATTTGAACGGTATTTCATGGACACCCTGATCACGCCCTACGGCGGCACCCTCGCCCCCCTGCTCGCCAGCCCCGAGCGCATTCATGCCATCCGCCGGGAAGCCCGGGAGATGGCCTCCCTGGACCTGGACTGGCGCCAGATCTGCCAGCTGGAACTGCTGATCACCGGCGCCCTGTCTCCCCTTGCCGGCTTCATGGGGCGTGGCGAGATGACCGCCGTGCTCTCCGGCATGAAACTGCCGGATGGCCGTTTCTGGCCGCTGCCGGTCATGCTCGCCGTGCCGGAGAAGGCCGCCAGGGGCCTGGCGCCGGGCCAGAGCGTGAGCCTGCGGGATGGCGAGGGCTTCATGCCCGCAGTTCTTCATATTTCCGAAGTGTGGGCCGCCGACCCCGACGCGGAAGGGGATCTGGCCGCCTCCTCCGGGCTGCCCCTGGCCGCGCCCCTGGCTGGTGCGGGCATGGTCTACGTGGCCGGGCGGGTGGAAGGCGTGGCCCTGCCGCCCCGGCATGATTTCCTGTCCCTGCGCCTGTCCCCCGCCGAGTCGCGCGAGCGGTTCCAGCGTCGCGGCTGGCGCCGGGTGCTGGCCTACCAGCCGACCCAGCCCATGCACCGCCCCCACCATGAGTTCGTGCTGCGCACCGCCATGGGGCTCGAGGCCAACCTGCTCATCCACCCCATGGCCGGCGCCGATCCGGTCATGGATGCCAGCCATTTCGCTCTGGTGCGCGCCACCCAGGCGATCATGCCGCGCTTTCCGGCGGCCACCAGCGACTTCGCCCTCAATCCCATGGTGCCGGTGGCGGCGGGGCCCCGCGAGAGCTGGCTCAAGGCCATCGTCGCCCGCAACTATGGCTGCTCCCACCTGATCATCGGCGGCGAAACCCCCATGGCCGGGGATTTCCGCCGCGGCGAGGACGTCACCGGCCTGCATGCCAGCCTGTCGGAGGCCGCGCGCGCCGAACTGGGCGTCAACCTGATCGGCTTCCCGCGCATGGTCTATCTGGACGACCGGGACGAGTACCTGCCCGAGGCGGAAGCGCCGGAAGGCGCCCGCACCCTCGCCATGAGCGGCGGGGAATTGTCCCGGCGCCTGATGCGGGGCATGACCATTCCCGCCTGGTTCACCTACCCGGAAGTGCTGGAGGAACTGCGCAAGGCTTACCCGCCCCGCGGCCGGCAAGGCTTCACCGTGTTCTTCACGGGCTTGTCGGGGGCCGGCAAATCCACCCTGGCGAGAGCCCTCACGGTCAAGCTCATGGAAATGGACGGCCGCCGCGTCACCCTGCTGGACGGCGACATCGTGCGCCGCCACCTGTCCTCGGAACTGGGCTTTTCCAAGGCCCACCGGGATATCAATATCCGCCGCATCGGCTATGTGGCCAGCGAGATCACCAAGCATGGCGGCATCGCCATCTGCGCGCCCATCGCGCCCTACACCAGCACCCGCCGGGCCGTGCGCGACATGATCGAGCCCTGGGGCGGTTTCCTCGAAATCCACGTGGCGACCTCCATCGCCGTTTGCGAAAGCCGCGACCGCAAGGGCCTCTATGCCAAGGCCCGGGCGGGCCTGATCCCGGAATTCACCGGGGTGTCGGACCCCTACGAGGTGCCGGAAAAGCCCGAACTGGCCATCGATACCGCCCAGTGCAGCGTGGACGAGGCCGTGCAGCTGATCGTGCTGAAGCTGGAAAACGAAGGCTTCCTGCGTTGAACCCGCCGTGAATCTCCACCCGGCCCCTTTGTGTCATTGATCGAATCGTGGGAGTGAACATGCCCCTCTATCCCGTCATCCTTTCCGGTGGTTCAGGCACCCGCCTCTGGCCCCTGTCCCGGGCGGCCCTGCCCAAGCAGCTCCTGCCCCTGGCCTCGGAGCGGACCATGCTGCAGGAGACCGTGATCCGCCTGGGCGGCATGGTCGACATCGGCCCACCCCTGGTGGTCTGCAACAACGACCATCGTTTCCTGATCGCGGAGCAGATGCGGGAGATCGGCGTCGAGCCCCTGGGCATCTTCCTCGAGCCCATGGGGCGCAACACGGCGCCGGCGGCGGCGGTGGCGGCCCTGACCCTGCTGAAGCGGGACCCGGATGCCGTCATGCTGCTGCTGCCCGCCGACCATCTCATCAACGACGTGCCGGCCTTCCACGCCGCCGTGGCGGAAGGCCTGAAGGCGGTGGCCCTGGGCCGGCTGGTGACCTTCGGCATCGTGCCCGATTCGCCCCATACCGGTTACGGCTACATCCAGCGCGGCGATGCCCTGGCCGGCACCACGGCGCGCCAGGTGGCCCGCTTCGTGGAAAAACCGGACGCGGCCACGGCGCAACGCTTCCTGGCCAGCGGCGATCACTTCTGGAACAGCGGCATGTTCCTGTTCTCGGCGCGCCAGTTCGTCGAGGAACTCGAACAATACCGCCCGGACATGCTGGCGGCCTGCCGGCGCGCCCTGGAGGGCGGCGAGCATGACCTGGACTTCTGCCGCCTGGACAAGGCGGCCTTCGCCGATTGCCCCTCGGATTCCATCGACTACGCGCTGATGGAGCGCACCCCGAATGCCGCCGTGGTGCCGGCCGAGATCGGCTGGAACGACATCGGCGCCTGGTCGGCCCTGTGGGACGTGGGACTCAAGGACGCGGACGACAACGTGGTGCGCGGCGATGTCTACCTGGATGGCGTGAAGGGCAGCTATGTGCGGGCCGAATCGCGCATGGTGGCGGCCCTGGGCGTGGAGAACCTGCTCATCGTGGAAACCCCCGACGCGGTGCTGGTGGCGGACCAGTCCAAGGCCCAGGACGTGAAGAAGGTGGTGGATTACCTGAAGAAGGCGGGCCGCAGCGAGCACGAGTTCCACACCCGGGTGTTCCGGCCCTGGGGCTGGTACGAGGGCATCGACATGGGCGAGCGCTTCCAGGTCAAGCGCATCATGGTCAAGCCGGGCCACAAGCTCAGCCTGCAGATGCACCACCACCGGGCCGAGCATTGGGTGGTGGTGTCCGGCACCGCCCGGGTGACCCGGGACGGGGTGGAGGAGCTGCTCACGGAAAACCAGTCCACCTACATTCCCCTGGGCACCACCCACCGCCTGGAAAACCCCGGCAAGGTGGCCCTGCATCTCATCGAGGTGCAATCCGGCTCCTATCTGGGCGAGGACGACATCGTCCGCTTCGAGGACGTGTACAAGCGGGGTTGAGTCTGGCTCACCCGCGCGGGTGATGCTGGGCGTGCAGGCGCTTCAGCCGTTCCTTGGCCACGTGGGTGTAGATCTGGGTGGTGGCGATGTCGGCGTGGCCCAGCAGCATCTGCACCACCCGCAGGTCGGCGCCGTGGTTGAGCAGGTGGGTGGCGAAGGCGTGACGCAGGGTGTGGGGCGACAGGGGCGAGCGGATGCCGGCATGGAGGGCGTGGCGCTTGATCAGGTACCAGAACATCTGCCGCGTCATGGCGCCGCCCCGTTCCGTGACGAACAGGGCCTCGCAGCCCTTGCCCTTCAACAGCGCGGGCCTTGATGCCTTCGCGTAGCGGGCGATCCATTCCCGGGCTTCCTCGCCCAGGGGTACCAGCCGTTCCTTGCGTCCCTTGCCCATGACCCGGACCACGCCGTCGGTCAGGCTGACCGCCGCCACGGGCAGGTCCACCAGTTCCGAAACCCGGAATCCCGCCGCATAGAGCGCTTCCAGCATGGCCCGGTCGCGCAGGCCGTGGGAGGTTTCCGTGTCGGGCGCGTTGAGCAGGGCTTCCACCTCGGCCTCGGACAGGGTCTTCGGCAGGGGCTTGGGCAGGCGGGGGGCGTCCACCGTGAGGGTGGGATCATCGTTCCGGCGGCCTTCCCGCAGCAGCCAGCGGTGGTAGCGCTTGATGGCGGTGAGCTGGCGCGCCAGGCTGCGGGCGGCGATGCCTTCATCCAGGGTGCGATGGGCCAGGAAGGCCTGGATGCGGTCGCGCTGGGCCTGGTGGGGGGCGATGCCCTGGGGTTCCAGCCAGGCGAACAACTGGGTCAGGTCGCGACGGTAGCTTTCCAGGGAGCGGGGGGTGAGGCCGTCTTCGAGCCAGAGGGCGTCGCAGAAGCGGTCCAGCTCGTTATCAAACGGGCTCGTGGTCGATGTGGTCATGGGTGGATGGTATTCGCTGCGCCCGTTTCCCTCACCCCCAGCCCCTCTCCCGGTAGGAGAGGGGAGCGTTGAGAGCCGCTTATGCGGCGTTCATGGGCAAGACGTGCTCATGCCTGAGCAGCCAGCGCTTGATGTCCTGGGAGTAGCCGGTGCGGCTGTGGTTGAAGCCGCCCAGGCCGCCGTCGGCGGCGATGACCCGGTGGCAGGGGATGACGATGGGCAGGGGATTGTCGCCCACCGCCTGGCCCACGGCCCTGGGCGCGCTGCCGAGTTCCCGGGCGATGTAGCCGTAACTCCGGGTCTGGCCGGCGGGGATGGCCAGCAGCGCGTTCCAGACCCGTTGCCGGAAGGGCGTGCCGAGGGGTTCCAGGGGGAGGTGGAAGGCGTGGCCAGGATCGGCGTAGTAGGCCTCCATTTCTTCGGCGACCCGCCGCGCGATGGGGTGTTCCGAGGCCATCGGCCGCGTGCCCGGGGGCAGGAATTCCAGGCCCCTGAGCTTGCCGTCGGCGATGCGCACGCCCAGGGCGCCGAAGGGGGCGGGGAGAATGGCGGTGTAGGGAGCGGAATCTTGCATGGCCGCATTGTTACCCGGCTGGGGGGCGGAATCCAGCCAGCCTCCCCCACAAGTGGAGGAGGAGCGGGGCGTCGCGGCTGTCGCTGGGTTGCCCCCTCCCCACCTGTGGGGAGGGCGGGGGAGGGGAGTCCGGTGTCGTCCGCTTACAGACGGGGCTCGATCATTCTTCTCAGCCACTCGTGGAAATGCACCATGCCGTCCTCCATGGGCGACTGGTAGGGGCCTTCCTGGCTGATGCCCTGCTGGTACAGGGCCTTGCGGCCCTTGTGCATGCCATAGCAGATGTCGTCATCCTCGATGGCGGTTTCCCGGTAGGCGGCTTTTTCCGCTTCCACGAATTCCCGCTCGAACAGGGCGATGTCCTCCGGGTAATAGAACTCCACCACGTTCAGGCAGCTTTCCACGCCGGTGGGGATGATGTTGCTGACCACCAGGGTGTGGGGGTACCACTCCACCATGAGGGCCGGGTAGTAGGTGAGCCAGATGGCGCCGTGGGCCGGGTCCCTGCCCTCCCGGTAGCGCTTCACCTGCTGGTGCCAGCGGTTGTAGACGGCGCTGCCCGGGGTGGAGAGGTGGTCGTTCACGCCCACGGTCTGCACCGAGTACATCTCGCCGTATTCCCCACTTCAACTCATCGCAGTTGACGAACTGGCCCAGGCCCGGGTGGTAGGGCACCACGTGGTAGTCCTCCAGGTAGACCTCGATGAAGGTCTTCCAGTTGAACTGGTATTCGGTGACCTGGGTGCTTTCGTACATGAAGCCGGAGAAGTCCATGTCGGCGGCCACGCCCAGCTTGGCGAGATCGGTGTGGATGTCGCGCGGACCGGCGAACAGGAGGCCGTTCCAGTCCGCCAGCGGCGTCTTGTTAAGGTGCAGGCAGGGATTGTCGGGGAAATGCGGCGCGCCCATGAGCTGGCCCCGGGTATCGTAAGTCCAGCGATGGAACGGACAGACGATGTGCTGGGCGTTGCCCCGGCCCTTCAGCATCCGGGCCTGGCGGTGGCGGCAGACATTGGACAGCAGTTCCACGCCGTTTCGGGTTGTTGACCAGCATCTTGCCGCCGTCGTGGAGCCAGTCCAGCACGTGGAAGTCGCCCTGTTCGGGGGTCATGAGCCGATGACCCATGTAGTTGGCCCCGCCCTTGAACAGGAGTTCCATCTCCAGTTCGTAAATCCTGGGGTCGAAATACCAGTGCACCGGCAAGGCGGGGGATACCTTGTTCAGCAGTGCCGCGGAATTGAGTTCGGACATGATCCCCGTATCCTCGAAAAATCCAGATAAAACAAGGAGTAACAAGAGTGAAGCGCGAGGGCGGGATTATGCCCGCGCCGCGCCACCCCGGGCAAGACGACAAGGAAGTCCGGATTCAGGTTTTCGTGGGTGCGGCAAGCGCCCCCATTTCGGCGATGCTGAACCCGGCGGCCAGACGGGCGGGCTCATTGAAGGGCCGCCGTGGCCGGGGCACGCCGGGCAGGGCGAGCATGTCCCGGTAGGTGGCCTCCGGCTCCAGGCCGCGTTCGGCGCAGAGATGGCGGAACCAGCGGTCGCCGGCCGCCACATGGCCGATCTCGTCGCGCAGGATGATGTCCAGGATGTCCGCGCCGGCCCGGTCGCCGTAGCCGCGCAGCTTGCGCTGGATGTCCGGGGTGACGTCCAGGCCGCGCGCTTCCATGAGACGGGGTACCAGGGCCATGCGTGCCAGGAGGTCGTGGGCGGTCTTTTCCGCCATTTCCCAGAGTCCGGCGTGGGCGGGAAAGTCGCCGTAGTCCCGGCCCAGGCCGCGCAGGTGGTCCCGCAACAGGCGAAAGTGATCAGCCTCTTCCGCCGCCACTTTCAGCCAATCGCCATAGAACGCCGGCGGAAGGGCGGAAAAGCGCTGCGCCGCGTCCAGGGCCAGGTTGATGGCGTTGAATTCGATGTGGGCCAGGGCATGGATGAGGGCGGCGTGGTTTTCGGGACCGTTCAATTCCCGCCGGGGCATGGCCTTCGGCGGCGCGAGGATGGGTTTGTCGGGCAGGCCGGGGGTGTCCAGGATGGGGCCGATGTCCGTTTCCGGGCCTGGGGCGAGTCCGCCGGCTTGCCATTCGGACCAGAGCCTTTCGGCCCCGGAACGCTTGAGGTCCACATCCCGTTCCGCCAGAACGGCGCGGGCGGCCTCCCGGACGCTCACCGGTCCGCTCACCGGTCAAGACTCCGGGCCAGACGCTTGTCGAGGCGGGCAAGCCAGTCGGGCAGGAGCAGGGCCGAGAGCCAGCCCAGACCCACGCCCAGGGTATTGGCGGCCATGTCGAAGATGTCGCCGGTGCGGTAGCCGCCCAGGCTTTGCAGGATTTCCAGCGCCAGACCCATGAGCACGAACAGCAGGGCCAGCCGTTCCGGTCGCCGGTCGATCTGCAGCCACCAGCCCATCAGGCTGGCATAGGCGACCACATGGCCCAGCTTGTCGCCGAACCGGAGGGTGGTGGCCGGCGGTTCGGGGGTCAAGGCCAGGTAGGTCACCAGGACAACCAGCGCCCAGCCCGTGAACCGCCACAGTCCAGGCCGCGCAAGCGTGGTGTCGGGCATCAGGGGGCCGGGCATCGACCGGGAAAGAGGGAATCGCCCTTCGGTCGAGGAGGCGGGGGGGAGGGAGCGATGAAGCCGTTCATGGCCAGACGCGGTTACCGGGGTCCGTGTTTCCAGCCCCGCGGGCTCAACGGTATTCCACGACCTCTTCGCGCGGCAGGCGCTGTTTCTCACCGGGGGGCTGAGCGCAATAGCCCAGGGGCAGGATCAACACCGGCAGGCATTGCCGGGGATCGATTTCCAGCAGGCGGTGGACTTCCGCTGGCACGAAGCCACCGACGGCGCAGGAGTCGATGCCGACGCCGGCGGCCGCGGTCATCATGTTGGCGGCGGCGATATGGCACTGGGCGCCGCTCCAGGCCGGGATATCGGTGGCGGCGTGGAAACCCCGGTAGTTCTTGAGGGCGCCTTCCAGCGCCTCGCCCTCGGGATATTCCCGGGCCATGAGCCGCCGCACGTAGGCGGAGTCGGGATCCAGTTCCGCCAGGCGGGCCAGGATCACCACCACCGCGCTGGCGGAGCCCACCTGGGGCTGGCCGAAACACGCGTCCTGGAAGGCCCGCTTGTGGCGAGGGTCGGTCAGAACGACGAATCTCCACTGTTCCAGCCCGAAGGAGGAGGGGGAAAGCCGTCCGGCTTCCAGGATGAAATCCAGGTCTTCCGGCGGCAAAGGACGATCCGGCTGGAACAGGTGGCAGGCATGGCGTTTGCGGAAAATTTGTAGCAGAGTGTTTTTCATACTGGAAGCCTTTGGAAAACCACGGCATTCTAGCCATTCGAGAAACATTGGATATCCCCCATGTGGCGGCTGCCAAAACCCAAGTTCAAGGTCCTGATGTACGGACCGGACCTGCCTTCGGGCGGCGTGCCGGGCCTGGCCCACTTCGACCCCGGGGTGCTGGTGCTCGAGGGCAGGGGCTATTGGTACACGGTCCAGTCCAGCCGCATCGGTTTGAAGGCCGGCGGATTCGATGGTCGGCAGTGGCTGATTACCTGGGAGTCGCCTTCGGGTCCGATGACCGCCATGCTGCAAGGAGACGAGGCGGTGGATGCCTTCATCCAGCTGGTACCCCCGGAAATTAGTCATGAATTCAGTCGGGCGCGTGGCGTCCATCGTCGCGAGGAGACGGGATTCAGGGTAAGGGCGGGCCTGGTCGTCCTGCTTTTCTTCCTGTTGCTTCTGGCGCTGATCTGGCTCAATGCCGATCGGATCAACCGGTGGTTTTCCTGGCGCCCCGGCCTGGAGCGGATCGTTGCCGTGGGCGATGCGGTTTCCGCGTGGATGGGGCCCCGGCCCGGAATCGAAGGGGAAGGCGCCGATCACGGATATCCCCGAACCACCCGGCGCGCGTCCGACGACGGGCCCGAAATGCCGATTTTGTTTCGGATGGCCGAGGGGGCTGTGAATCAGATCACAGTTTCGCCACGCCCATGACCCTACACTGGGCACCTACCGCCAATCACGATGCCTAGGGTCCAGCATGGAAACGGGTTCCCGCCCACCGCGAAACAAATCCGCCAGAGCCCCGTCCGCCGGCGCGAGCGTGGAGAGATCCAATCCCCCAACCATCGGATATCCCCCCACTGACATGGACATCGACGAATTACGCAAGCGCAGCGTGGTCTTCGCGGCCTTGAACGATGAGGAGGCGGCCACCCTCATGCAACTGGCGCGGGTGGTCAACCACCCCGCCAAACATGTGGTCTTCCAGGAGGGCGAGGCCGGGGATCACCTGTTGGTCGTCATGCAGGGGCGGGTCAAGGTCAGCCTCATCTCCCCGGACGGGAAGGAGGCGATCCTCAGTATCCTGGAGCCGGGCGACGTGTTCGGCGAGATGGCTCTGCTCGACGGCGAGCCCCGCAGCGCCTCGGTCACCACCATGGAGAATTGCGCTTTCCTGGTTCTGTGGCGACGGGATTTCCTGCCTTTCCTGGAACGCAATCCCCAGGTGGCGCTCAAGCTTCTGGCCGCCTTGTCGAAGCGGCTCCGCTCCACCAACGACATGGTGGGGAACCTCAGCTTCCTGCACCTGCCGGCGCGCCTGGCCCGCATTCTGCTCAACCTGGGCCAGCAATACGGGAAACTCACCGCCGAGGGCATCGCCATCGGCCTCAAATTGTCCCAGGAGGAACTGGGCAATCTGGTGGGGGTGTCCCGGGAGAGCGTCAACCGACAGGTCCGGCTATGGGTGGAATCCGGCGTGCTGGACTACACCCACGGCACCATCATCCTGAAAAACTCCGACGCGCTGTTTCGGGAATCGCTGAACGCCGAGAGATAAAAAAAGCTCAGTTCGCGTTAAGTATGGATGTCGCGCTGACAGCGGTCGTGGGGTTGTCTTCCCCTTTTTGAAGCCCCCTCCGGGGATAAAGGGGAGCGAGCGAGGGGATTTGACCCGGTTTCAGTCCGCGCCAGCCTTGGAGAAATCCCCCCTCTCCCCCCTTTACAAAGGGGGGAACCCTACTTTTTGGCCAACTCCGCCCATCACTCGTTAACGCGAACTGAGCCATAAAAAAAGCCCTTCCAATCTGGAAGGGCTTTGGGTCGAGGAGGAAAGGGCCTGGTTCGGCTTACTTCGGCGAAACGCCCAGCGCCTTCACGGTCTCCATGTTGAGGAAACCATCCTGCGGCAGGCTCTTGGCCTTCTGGAAGTCGGAAACCGCCTTCATGGTCGCCTCGTTCAGATCACCATTCGCGGGCCCCGGGTTGAAACCGGCGGCCGCCAGGGCTTTCTGGATTTCGGTGACCTTGGCGGGCGTGGTGTTCTCGTCGCACAGCAACTGGGTCCAGTATTCCTGAGCCGGACACACCAGCACTTCCTGGGGCACGTCGGCGTATTCGGCGGGAATCGGCACGCGCACTTCCTTGGCGGGGGACACCAGTTTGTTGACCTCGCGCTCGGCGTATTCGGCCGGGATGGGGATGCGTTTCTCGGTGGCGGGCTGGACCATGGTCATGATTTCCCGCTCATAGTTCACGGGCACCACCTTGGTTGCCGTGGAGGCCGGCTTCACCAGTTTGGTGACCTCGCGCTCGCCATACTCGGCGGGGATCTGCACGGTACGGGTCGAGGCCGGGGTCTTCAGCACGGTTTTCTTGACGGTCTGGTATTCAGCCGGGATTTCCTCGTAGCGCACGGAAGCCGGGGTCTTGAGCACTTGGCGGCTGACGTCCTGGTACTCGGCGGGGATTTCCACCAGACACATGATCTCGCCGGTGTTCGGGTCGAGCTTCTGGATGGCGGTCTGGGTGCCGGGCTTCCAGGTGGTGTAGGCGGCGCGCACCAGTTTCTTCTCGGTGACGGTCTCGTACACGGCGGGCACCTCGATGGCCTTGCGGCTGGCGGGCTTCACCAGGACCTTTTCCTCCACCTCGCCATACACGGCGGGGACTTCTTCCAGGCGGGTGCTGGCATCCTTGAGCAGCACGCGTTCCTTCACGGTCTCATAGACAGCGGGAACAACTTCCTGGACTTCCTCGTTCTGGACATGGACCTTCACGGCCTTGTAAACGGGCGGCACGATCTCGATGCGCTCGCTGGCTTCCTTCACCAGCACTTTTTCCTTCACGATCTCATACTTGGCGGGCACGGTCTCGATGCGCTCGCTGGCTTCCTTCACCAACTTGCGCGTGGTCTCGGTGCGGAACTGGGCGGGGCGGACCACCTTGGCGTAGCACTCGCCAGGCTTGGCGTTGGACGGAGACTTGTCACCCAGGATGGCGCCGGCGGGCAGCGGGCAGGCGGGAGCCTTCTTGGCTACGGGCGCGGCCTTCTTCGGTTCTTCCACAGCGCAGCCCTTGTCCAGTATTCCCTGGCCCGGACAGCCGATGGTCTTGTAGAGCTCGTAACCGGTGGTCTTGCCCTGGGGCGTGGCGATATTCGTCGGGTCGTAGTAGCTCGACTGGGCGATGGCGTTCATGGCCAGGCCGCCGCAACCGACAGCCAGAAGCGCGATATTCAGGGTTCTCAGGGAAATACGCATAGCAGACTCCTTAGGAAAAAAAGAAAAACTCTGGCGACATCATCAAGATGTGGCATTGCAGCATTTTCTGCGACATGGTGACACCGTACAACATGGCGGATGGATAAACTGTGAACCAATTCACACTTGGCGGGAATTCCAGGTGAAATATACGAATTGTGGTCCGGAAGCACACGCAACCCTTCATGCCCCAGCCGCGCATCGCCACTTGCTTGCTTTTGCCTTCCGTTTATAGATCAGAAACCCACCCGTTGCCCCGAGACGTCCGTGACCTGAGTTTTCCAAACGATGCCGGTGAATCCATCATCGGCTTGGTCCCTGGGCGCTACCGGGGCTGGATTCGCGTGCCCGCATGAATTTTACCGGAACTCTCGTGCCCGGCGTGTTGCTGCGCCGTTACCAGCGTTTCCTGGCCGACATGCGCCTGGATACGGGCGAAATGGTGACCGCCCATTGCCCCAATACCGGTTCCATGCTGGGCGTGAATACGCCGGGCAGCCGGGTCTGGCTGTCCCGCGCGGAGAATCCCCGGCGCAAGTTGTCCTGGACCTGGGAACTGGTGGAAGCGCCCGGGGGCGGCTGGGTGGGCATCCATACCGGCCGTGCCAACGGCCTGGTGCGGGAGGCCCTGGAAGCGGGACTGGTTCCGGAGTTGGCGGGATTCGATGGCGTGAAGCCCGAGGCCAGGCTGTCGACCCGCAGCCGCACCGATCTGCTGCTGGATTTTTCCGGCCGACCCTGTTTCGTGGAGGTCAAGAATCTCACCGCCGCGGTGGCGGACGGCGAGGGCTTCTTTCCCGACGCGGTCAGCGAGCGGGCCCACAAGCATCTGGAGGAACTGGCGGAGGTGGTGGGGCGGGGTGCCCGGGCCGCCGTGGTGTTCTGCGTGCAGCGGGAGGACGTGGAGCGGGTGCGGCCCGCCGATCACATCGATCCGGTGTTCGGCCGGGCTCTACGGGATGCGGCCAAGGCCGGGGTGGAACTGTATGCCCTGGGTGCGCGGCTGACGCCCGACTCCATCATTCTTGAGCGACGTCTGCCGGTGCTGTTGTAGCTTTCAGCGGCGCCGGAACCAGCCCGTCAGGCTCAGGCGCTCCCGCCGGGCGGGCAGGACTTCGTGCCAGAAGCGGTCGGAGAGGAAGGTGACCAGGGTGCCGCCGGTCGGCACGATGTCCAGAGGCGCAACGCTTTCCGCCGGCCAGAAGCGCAGCAGGCCGCCATCGTCCCTTTGCCAGTCTTCGTTCAGGTAGAGGATCACGGTCAGGCTGCGCCGGTCGTCGTCGCGGAAGCGGTCGAGATGCCGCTGATAGCCGGCCCCGGGTGGATAAACGGCGAAGTGCAGTTCCACGTCGAACAGGCCCAGGAACAGGCCTTGGTTCACCGCCAGGCGCAGGGCTTCCAGTTTTTCCAGGACGGCCTTGAGGGCCGGGCCGGCCTGGCTTTCATCGATCCAGAGCACATGGTCGCCGCGAATCTCGGAACGGATCCGCGCCTGCCCGCTTCCCACGCCGGCCGGCCGGAAACCGTCTGCCGAGAGGGCTTGCCGGCATTCCGCCCGCAAGGTGCCGGTCTCAGCATCGGAGAGAAAATCCGGTACCACGCACCAGCCGGGCTCGGCCAGATCGGCGACGAAGGCATCGAGCATGTCGCTCAGTACTTCACCCGCACCCGCCAGGTCAGCGTGGCCTTGCCTTCCGCCGGCACGGGGATTTCCCAGACCGCGCTATGGGCCGATTCCTTCTTGTGGGGGTGGCTTTCCTGCAGCATCTGCCATTCGCCGGCGATGGGCTCCACCACGGTGACCACCACCTTCTCGCTCTTGGCGTTGCGGATTTCCAGCTGGTAGGCGGTCTCGATCAGGCCGCCCGCCCGGGGCGCGTTGAAGCCGGTGGTCGCCAGTTTCTGGAAGTCGGTCTGCTTCTTGTCGGCGGTGATGTCGAAGGCCTCGCCCAGCTTCAGCTTGACCGTCTCGCCCTTGGCGGTGTGGTCGATGCGGTCCTCGCCGATGAATTGGGCGCGGCCGGCGCTGTCCTTCTTGTAGACGCGGACGATGCCCTTGGGCAGGGGCACGCCGAGGCCGGCGGCGCCTTCGCCTTTCTCACCCTTCTCGGCCTTGTTGGCGAACTCCATGTACACACCGGGCTTGAGTTTCTTGCCCAGGTCGCCGTGCTGGCCGGCGTAGTACCAGTCGCCGCCGGTGAGGCGGAATTCCTTGTCCACCTTGACCTTCTGGGCCGAGAGCAGGGCCACCTGCTTGGTCTGGTTGTCGAGCAGGTTGGTGAGCCGGTCCAGGGTGTAGAGGTGGTATTCGAACAGGCCTTCCTCCTGCATCGCGGGTGCCGCGTCGGCCATGGCCATGGCTTTCGCCATCATGGGCATGGGCGCGCGCTCGGGCTGGGTCCGGTTCACCGTGCCGGCGATGAGTTGCAGGCGGGCGTTGTTGTAGGCGGTGCCGCTGGTGTTGGTGAGGGTGACCCAGCCGTTCAGGTCGATGCTGTCTTCCCTGGACGACAGCTCGGCCACGTAGTCGGCCTTCCAGGTCAGGCCGCCGGTCAGGTAGGACAGCTCCATGCCCTGTTCGGCGATGGCGTTGGCCGGGGATTGAAAGCCGGTGGGCGCCACCTCGGTGCGGAACACCATGGACAGGGTGGGGCGGTCGCGCAGATTAGCCGGGACGCCCATGAATGCGATGCGGCCCGGATTGGGCAGGCTCGCCTCCACCCGGTCGTTGAATTTCAGCACCACGCCCTCGTTGGCGGCAAGCACGGTGGCGTATTCGCTCACTTCCACGCCGGTGATGGGCTGGTGGCGGATGACCCGCACCGAGTCGCCCACGGATTCCTCCAGCAGCTTCTGGGGCGTGAGCAGGTCGAAGTCGAAGTTCTGTTCAAGCAGGATCAGTTTCTTGCCGTCCAGGGAGCGCAGCAGGGCGGTTTCCGGCTGCATGCGGGCGGAAACGTCGCGCCAGGCCAGGTAGTTGTCGCCATTGTTGACCTTGACCTTGCGGGCATCCTTCACCAGGGCCAGGTCGCCGTTGTAGATGGTCACCGCCAGGCCGGTCTGGTCGGCGGCGTTGCTGGGCCGTTCCTCGGCGGCCTGGACCGTGCCGATGGCCAACAGGGCCAGGGCGAGCAGGGTGCGTTTCATGGTGTTGCTCCTTCCGTTCTCGATAAATTCGTCGTCATGCGCGGGCCGGGGGCCGAAATCCGGGGTTCTTGTGGTTTTCTCCCGGACCGGGCGGGGCTACGCGCCTGCCTCTTGATCCATCAATACGTCAACGCCGGCCCGGGGCCGGATGGCGGCGGCGGGCAGGTTTTCACCCCGGCGCCAGCGGGCCAGGGCATCGCGCTTGTCCGCGCCGGCGACCAGAAACAGCACCCGCCGCGCCCGCGACAGCCGCTCGGCCGACAGGCTCACCCGCTCCGGCGGCGGCTTGGGGGCGTCCGTCACCGCCAGCGCCGTCGCCGAACCCTCAGCCTCGCCCCAGTCGTGGCCGGGGAACAGGCTGGCGGTATGGCCGTCCTGGCCCAGGCCGAGCAGCACCAGATCGAAGTCCGCCAGCCCGGAAAGTTCCTCGGCATAAAGCCGGGCCGCCGCTTCCGCATCCCGCTCCGCCGGGATGACATGCAGGTTGCCGGCGGGCATGCCGACCTTGTCCAGCCAGGCCTCCCGGGCCATGGCGCTGTTGCGCGCCGGGTCGTCGGGCGCCAGGCAGCGCTCGTCGCCGAACCAGATTCGCCAGCGGAGCCAGTCGTGGTCCTCGTTGGCCAATGCCCGGTACAACCGGCGCGGGGTGCCGCCGCCGGCCAGGACGATGTGGAACTCGCCCCGCCCGGCCAGGGCCTCGGCTTCCGCCGCGGCGACGAAGGCCAGTGCCCGGTCCAGCCAATCGTCCGCGTCGGCGGCGACGTGCCAGCGGGCCATGGACTGCTGATCGGTCCGCATGACCTCCCCACGGAAACAGGCGCTAAAACAAACCGGATAAAATCGCCCTGATTTTATCCCGAGCTACCATGAACCCCGTCCTCGTCTTCGATATCGAAACCATTCCCGACATCGCCGGGTTGCGCCGACTCCACAATGTGGGGGAGGAGGCCAGCGACCACGAGGTGGGTGAAATGGCCTTCCTCATGCGCCGCCAGCAGACCGGTGGCTCCGACTTCATGCCCCATTACCTGCAACGTGTGGTGACCATCTCCTGCACCCTGCGGGAAGGCGACCGGTTCAGGGTGTTCTCCCTGTCGGAACCGGATGCCACCGAAGGCCAGATCGTCCAGCGCTTCTTCGACGGCATCGAGAAATACACCCCCCAGCTGGTGAGCTGGAACGGCGGCGGCTTCGACCTGCCGGTGCTGCACTACCGGGCCATGCTGCATGGCGTCACCGCGCCCAAATACTGGGATTGGGGCGATGACGACCGGGATTTCAAGTACAACAACTACCTGAACCGCTACCACACCCGCCACCTGGACCTGATGGACGTGCTGGCCATGTTTTCCGGCCGCGCCAACGCGCCCCTGGACGAGCTGGCCAAGCTCTACGGCTTTCCCGGCAAGCTGGGCATGGATGGTTCCGCCGTGTGGCCGGCCTGGCAGCGACGGCGAGATCGCCGCCATCCGCGACTACTGCGAGACCGACGTGGTGAACACCTGGCTGGTCTACCTGCGCTTCCAGAGGATGCGCGGCGTGCTCACCGCCGGGCAGTACGAGCAGGAAATCGCCCTGGTGCGTGCCAGCCTGGAGGAAATCGGCGCCGAGCACTGGTTCGAGTTCCTGGAAGCCTGGGAAGCTTGACCGGCCCCGAAGCGCGGCATGCCCCTGGCGGACTTTTTTTCAGGCATGACGAACATCGAGATAAAACCATCCAAAAATGGTCTATAAAACGGTTGCGACATTTCGCCGCAGCCCCCCTACCCCTCGATACTCCAGGAGGAACCATGAAGCGCGCCACCCTCCATACCCTGTCTCTTTTCGTGGCATCCGCGCTGGGACTATCCGCCGCCGTCAGCTGGTCGGCCGATTCCCTGCAGGATGTCATGAAGAAGCGCGGGCTCTCCCAGCAGGATCTGCTCGCCGCCGCCAAGACCTATGTGCCCAGCGGCAAGCGGGACGATTACATCGTGTTCAGTTCCGGCGGCCACGCCGGCCAAGTCATTGTGTATGGCGTGCCGTCCATGCGCATCCTCAAGTACATCGGCGTGTTCACGCCCGAGCCGTGGCAGGGCTATGGCTACGACGAGGAGTCGAAGAAAGTCCTCAGGGGCGGCTGGATCAACGGCAAGGAGCTCACTTGGGGGGATTCGCACCACCCGGCACTCTCCGAGACCAACGGCATCTACGACGGCCAGTTCCTGTTCATCAACGACAAGGCCAACCCGCGCATCGCCGTCATCGACCTGCGCGACTTCGAGACCAAGCAGATCGTGGCCAACCCCATCTTCATGTCGGAGCACGGCGGCACCTTCGTCACCCCCAATTCCGAGTATGTGGTCGAGGCCACCCAGTACCCCGCGCCCCTGGACAAGAAGTTCGTGCCACTGGAGGAATTCAACGATAAGTACCGCGGCGGCATGACCTACTGGAAGTTCGACCGCAAGGCGGGACGCATCGACCAGGGCAAGTCGTTCTCCTTCGAGCTGCCGCCCTATAGCCAGGACTTGTCCGACGCGGGCAAGGGCCCGTCCGACGGCTGGGCGGTGACCAACTCGTTCTGTTCCGAGCGCTATGTCGGTGGCATCGAGCGCGGCCGTCCGCCGTTCGAGGCGGGTTGCTCCGCCAAGGACACCGACTACCTGCATGTCATGAACTGGAAAGTGGGCGAGAAGCTGGTGGCCCAGGGCAAGACCAAGACCATCAACGGCCACAAGGTCATCCCCATGGATGTGGCGGTGGCCGCCGGCGCGCTGTTCCTGATCCCCGAGCCGAAGAGCCCCCACGGCGTGGATTTCACTCCGGACGGCAAGTTCATCGTCGTCTCCGGCAAGCTGGACACCCACGTCTCCGTCTATAGCTGGGACAAGATCCAGGCGGCCATCAAGGCCGGGCGGTTCGAGGGTCGCGACCCCTACGGCATCCCCATCATCGGCATGAAGGACACCCTGCATCAGCAGGTGCAACTCGGCCTGGGCCCGCTGCATACCCAGTTCGATTCCACCCCCTGCGAGGCCTATACCTCTTTGTATGTGGATTCCCAGGTCGCCAAGTGGGACTACTGCAAGGGCAAGGTGCTGGACAAGATCGCCATCCACTATAACGTCGGTCACCTCGCCACCATGGAAGGCGACACGATGAAGCCCCATGGCAAGTACCTCATCGCCCTGAATAAGCTGGCCATCGACCGCTTCAACCCGGTGGGCCCGCTGCATCCCCAGAACCACCAGTTGATCGACATCAGCAACGACAAGATGCAGTTGATCTACGACATGCCCATTGGCCTGGGCGAGCCGCACTACGCGGTGGGTATCTCCGCCGACAAGCTGAAGCCCGGCATCCGCTACAAGCTCGGCACCGACAGCCGCACCGACAGCCCGCACCCCGGCGCGGTCAAGGGCGGCGAGGAGAAGGTGGTCAAGAAGGGCAACAAGGTGACGGTCTATGGCTCCCTGATCCGTTCGCACATCGTTCCGGAAATCATCGACAACGTGGAAGTGGGTGACGAAGTGACCATCCACCTCACCAACCTCGAGCGCGCCCAGGACGAAACCCACGGCTTCACCGTCGGCGGTTTCAACGTGCACGCCTCGGTGGAACCCGGCAAGACCGTGACGGTGAAGTTCAAGGCCGACCGCGAAGGCGTCTTCCCCTACTACTGCACCGAGTTCTGCTCCGCGCTGCACCTGGAAATGCAGGGCTACATGCTGGTCAAGCCCAAGGGCTGGAAGCCCGGCAAGATGGTCAAGGCGGACGCCAAGGTCTATACCAAGGCGGACTATGACAAGCAGTACAAGACCAACCTGGAAACCCAGGCGGTCATCGACTCGGTCGTGGCCTACATCACCAGCGTCAACTACAAGGACTTCCCGGATGTGGTGGCGTTGGTGGAGGATGCCTTCGACCAACTGGGCAAGACCAAGGACGTCAAGGCCAAGATGGAAGCCGCGGCCAAGGCCGGGGATTGGCAGAACGCCACCCTGTGGGCCGGCCAATGGTGGCAGTACCAGGTCAAGGCGGCCGACATCGGCATACGCGCCAAGGCCTATCTTGAGCAGAACAAGGCCAAGAAGGTCAAGTAAGGTCTGGTAGTTCGAAGGGGGGGGGCACGGCTCCCCCCTTTTTTCTTCATGAAGAATATTGATTCAGGTCAAGTTATTTGATGTTCATCAAGGCCGCGCGACGCGCTTTGGCTTTCCATTCACGGCAGGCGCCTCGCCATTACCCTCCATCCCAAGTTCAAGGAGTATGAACATGCATGCCAGCAAGATGCTCGCCCTCTGTATCGTCCTCGCCACCTCCGCCTCCTGGGCCGCGGCCCCTTCCGGCGACAAGGGCGATCCGCTCAAGCTCAAGGGCGACGCCAAGAAAGGCGAGGAAGTCTATGAAGTCTGTTCCGGCTGCCACCTGGCCAGCGGCATCGGCCGCCCGGACGGTTCCCTGCCCGTGGTTTCCGCCCAGCACGCGAACGTGCTGGTCAAGCAGATGGTGGACATCCGCAGCGGCCACCGCGACAACCCCACCATGCTGCCTTTCGCCCAGTCCATGAGCGCCCAGGAGATGGCCGACGCCGCCGCCTACATGCACACCCTCAAGCTCTCCGCCAAGAATGGCAAGGGCTCGGGCAAGAACGTCAAGCGTGGCAAGGAGTTGTATGAGAAGGACTGCAAGTCCTGCCACGGCGCCGGAGGCGAGGGCGACGAAGCCAAGTTCATCCCCATGCTGACCGGCCAGCACTTCAAGTACATGCAGCGCCAGCTCGACGAGATGCGCGCCGGCAAGCGCAAGAACGCCGACAAGGACATGCTCAAGGTGATCAAGCCTTACAGCGATGCCGACATCGAGGCGGTCAGCGATTACATGGCGCGTCTGCCGATCGCCAAGAAGAAGTAATCTCCGCGGCGGGCGCCGACGCGCCCGCCGTCTTTCTCCCCCATTATTTTCCACTCTCAGGATGTCGAGATGACCCGCTCGCCCGCCCAGACCACCCGGCTACTCACCTTTGGCGCTTTGCTGGTGCTGATCGCGACCTATTTCGCGCCGATCTGGTGGGTGTCGCTCACTGCCCCGAACTACCCACCCGAGGCCTTTCCCGATGGCATCCGCATCCACTTCCACTTCAACGGCGTGTTCAACGGCTGCAAGGGCGCGGCGATCAAGAAAGACGAAATATTCCAGGGCGACCTGGGCGACAGCCGCGAGACCGAAATGCGCGGCGAGACGCAAAAACAGCAACTGGACTGCGTGCACGAGATGAACACCATCAACCATTACGTCGGCATGTATCCCATCGACGCCGGGGCGCCGGTGGAGCGTGGCCTGTCGCGCTACTTCTTCGGATTCTTCGCCGCCATGCTGGTGGCCTTCGCCTTTCCGGCGCGCAAGACCCAGGTGGTCGTGCTGGCGGCCGGTTTCGCGGCCGTGGCCGCCTGGATGGGCGGCGAGATGCTGGCGGCCGGGCGCATGGATGCGCTACTGGACCATTACCGTACCGCCGCCGGCGCCTATTTCAACGAGCCGGCCACCATTGCCCGCTGGACCGACAACTTGGAACTCGCCCTGAAGGCCACCATGGCCGGCCTGGTGGCGGCCATGCTCATCGTGCTCGTCGGCGTCTGGGTCTCGCGCCCGTTCTCGCTGCTGCTGGCACTGGTGCCGGCCCTGCTGCCCATCTTCTTCGTCATCGACTACGCCGGCTGGCTCTGGTTCTTCGGCCACAACCTGCATCCCTGGGGCGCGTTCACGGTGAAACCCTTCATGCCCACGGTATTCGGCGAGGGCAAGGTGGCGCAGTTCTCCACCTATTCCTATCCCTACATCGGCTATGGATTGCTGCTGCTGGCCAGTGGCCTGCTGGCGCCAGCCATCCTGCTGCGGCGCAAGGCGATGCGCGAGGGGACCGACGCCGGCTGAAACCCATGCGCCCGCTTCGCGTTTCACTACTGGTCATGTCGCTGCTGTCCCTGGACGCCGCGGCGGTCGCCCCGGGCGGCGTCGCGATGCCGGATTTCTCGGTGCAGAGCACGCTGCGCACGGAAGTGAACGCGCCCAAACCCGTCTACCCGCTCTATCAGCGTGACAAGCGCATCCACGGGCTGAAGCCGTTCCAGGCGCTGGTGGATGCCGCTCCCGCCGGCTCCGTTCTGCGTCCGCCTCCCGGCGCCTACGCCGGACCCGTGCACCTGACCAAACCGCTCACCATCGATGGCGGCGGGAAGGTCATCATCGACGCCGGCGATAAGGGCAGCGTGTTCACGATCGCCAGCGACGGCGCCGTGCTGCGCGGCGTGCGCCTGACCGGTTCTGGCGATCTGCACGATACCGAGGATGCCTGCCTGGAGATTCGGGGCAACCGCAACGTGGCCGAGAACCTGGTCATCGATAACTGCCTGTTCGGCATCGACCTGCGCCAGTCCAACGACAACATCGTGCGCAACAACCGCATCACCTCCAAGCCCGTTGATCTCGGCGTGCGCGGCGACGGCCTGCGCCTGTGGTACAGCAAGAACAACCGGGTCGAGGGCAACAGCCTGATCGATTCGCGCGACTTCGTGGTCTGGTATTCCGACGGCAACGTCATCCGCAACAACCTCGGCCGGCGCAGCCGCTATTCCATGCACTTCATGTTCGCCCATTCCAACCTGGTTGAGGGCAACCGTTATTACGACAACGCCGTGGGCATCTACGTCATGTACACGGACGGCGTGATCATCCGCAACAACATCATTTCCCACGCCAACGGCGCCACCGGCATGGGCATCGGCTTCAAGGAAGCGAGCAACACGCTGGTGGAGAGCAACGACATCATCTACTGCGCCACCGGCATCGGCTCCGACCTGTCGCCCTACGAACCCGATACCAAGATCTGGATCCGCAACAACCGCATCGCCTTCAATGGCATCGGCATCCTGTTCAACAACGAGCGCATCGGCAACATCGTCACGGACAACGTGTTCGAGGGAAATATCACCCAGGTGGCGGTGAACGGCGGTGGCTCGGCGGTCCGCAATACCTGGCGCGGCAACTGGTGGGACGACTACCAGGGCTTCGACCGCGATAACGATGGGCACGGCGACAGCCCCCACGAGATCCTGGCCTATGCCGACCGCATCTGGATGGATCTGCCCCACGCGCTGTTCTTCAAGAACGCGCCCCTGATGGAAGCCCTGGATTTCCTCGAGCGCCTCGCCCCCTTTTCCAGCCCCACGCTGATTCTGCGCGATAGCTCGCCGCGCTTCAGCAAGCCCCAAGGAGGCCGCCATGGCCGTCCCTCCAGCCAGCAAACCCCTTCCCTCCCGGCATCATAAGGAAGAGGCGCGCCGCCGCTTCCTGCGCTCCGCGCTCGGTGCCGGCGTGGTGCTGGGCGTCTCGGCGCTGGGCTACCTGCCGGTGGCGGGCGCGTCGCAACACCGGCTGCGCCCCCCGGGCGCCCTGGAGGAGGACGATTTCCTCGCCTCCTGCATCAAGTGCGGCCAGTGCGTCCAGGTCTGTCCGGTGGAGGCACTGAAGCTCGCCGACATGGTAGATGGCTACGGCATCGGCGCGCCCTACATCGCGCCTCGGGACCAGGCCTGCGATTTCTCCTGCGACGCCGCCCAGTGCATCCTGGCCTGTCCCACCGGCGCCCTGACCTACACCAAGCCCTCCCACATGGCCGCGCGCGGCGCCATGCGCATGCCCGGCCCGCCCATCCTGCTGGCCAAGGAGAAGGATCCCGAGCCCACCCTCAACCTGAAGGAGCGCATGGGCGTGGCGCGCCTGGCCCGGCCCGATCTCTGCCTGGCGCGCCAGGGCAAGGGCCACAAGGGCGGGGCGCGGGAGGCGGGCTTCCCGGGGCTGTTGCGCTTCATGGACGTGGACCGCTGGCGGCCGATCCCGCTCAACGACCATCCCTTCGATCTGGCGCTGTGCGATCTGTGCGTGCGCGCCTGCCCGATCAAGGACGCGATCAGCCTGGAGAAGGATGGCGACGGGCGCATGACTCCGGTGGTGCACGAGGCCTGCGTCGGCTGCGGCGTCTGCGAGATGGTCTGCCCGACCGAGCCGGCCGCCATCGTCATCGACGCCCGCAAGGGATGGAGGGCATGATGTTGCGAGGAATGCGCGAATCATTGCGACTGCTCCTGGGCGGCGAACCCCACCGGCCCGAGCCCGGCGAATTCAGCGAGGAAGCCCGGCACATCCACGAGCTCAAGCGTGTCGAGGGCGGCGCCCGCCACGAGCTCAAGCTGCTGAAGACCCAGGACGCCAAGGAATCCCACAAATGGCGCAACCGCCGCTGGATCGCTCTGATCCTCGCGAATGTCCTGTTCCTGGTCTCCTACAAACTGGACATCCAGATACTGGAAGGCTCCCTGTCCGCCTCCCGCTTGCTGGGCTTCCATTTCATCGACCTGAATTCCGCCCTGCAGGTGATGCTGGCCCACAAGCACATCATCGTGAACCTGCTCATCGGCACCCTGACGATCTTCGTCTTCTGGGTGCTGTTCGGCGGGCGCGCCTTCTGCTCCTGGCTCTGTCCCTACCACCTGCTCGCGGAATGGACGGAGAAGCTGCACCTCTATCTGGCGCGCAAGAAGATCGTTAAGGACCATGTCTTCCACCGCGGCATGCGCACGCTGCTCTGGGTCCTGTTCGCCCTGCTGGCCCTGGCCACGGGCTACACCGTGTTCGAGGCCATTTCCCCCACCGGCATCCTGTCGCGGGCGCTGATCTACGGGCCCGGGCTCGCCCTGTTGTGGGTGCTGCTGCTGCTCGCCTTCGAGGTGTTCTATTCACGCCGCTTCTGGTGCCGCTATTTCTGCCCCATCGGCCTCACCTACGGCGCCGTTGGCCTGATCACTCCACTGCACGTGGCCTACCGGGTCGAGAACTGCTTCCATGAGGGGGACTGCCAGAAGGTCTGCCTGGTGCCCCACGTGCTGAGTTGCGTCATCAAGGGACGGGCCACCGACGCCCGCATGGAGATCGGCGCCGACTGCACCCGCTGCGGCCTGTGCGTGGACGTGTGCAAGAGCGATGCCCTCAAGTTCGAGGTCAAGGGGCTGAGCAAATGGCTGTGAGTGGCGCCGGCCGCGAAAGCTCCGTAGGATGCCGCGGCCGCCACGCGGCGCGATGCGCCCTGGCCGCCATGATCCACGCCAACCGCGGGAACGCCAATTGATCGAACTTCGCCACGTCACCAAGCAATTCAAGAAGAGCGTCGTCCTCGACGACCTGGACCTCGACATCGCCGCCGGCGAGCGCGTCGCCCTGATCGGCTCCAACGGCGCCGGCAAGACCACCCTGATCCGCTGCCTGCTGGGCGAATACGTCCATGCCGGCGAGCTTTCCGTGCTGGGGCTGAACCCGCGCCAGGGCCGGGCCGACCTGTTGCGCCGGGTCGGCTTCGTGCCGCAACTGCCGCCGCCGCTGCGCATGAGCGTGGGCGATCTGCTGCGTTTCGCCGGCGAACTCGCCGCCCGCGACCCCGCCCGCTTCGAGGAGGTGGCCGCCCGGCTGGGCCTGGAGACCGCCAAGGTGCGGCACCTGCCCTTCGTCAAGCTGTCCGGCGGCATGAAGCAGAAGATCCTCATCGCCATCGCCCTGGGGCGGGACTGCGAACTGCTCATCCTGGACGAGCCCGCCGCCAATCTGGATCCGGAAGCGCGCCACGCCTTCTTCGGCCTGCTTGCCGAGCGCCTGGGCCGGGCCACCATGCTGATCTCCAGCCATCGCCTGGACGAGGTGGCGCCCCTGGTCAACCGGGTGCTGGAACTGGACATGGGACGCGTCGTCCTGGACGACCGGGTGGCCGACGACGTGGCCCTGGCCGGCCGCATCCGCTGTCGCCTGGTCTTGCGCCGCGAGGAGCAGGCCATCGCCAAGGCCCTCGCCGAGTGGGGCCTTTCCGCCGACGGCCTGGTCTGGCGGGGCGACATCGCCGGCCCGGACCGGCTGCGCTTCCTCGGCATGCTGGCGCGCTACGTCGGCGTGCTGACCCACATCGAACTGGAGGAACAGGCATGACTTTCCCGCAACGCGGCCGCCTGCGCTTGCTCGCCTTCGCCGCGCTTCCCTTCCTCCCCGCCTGCTCGCGCGATGCCGGCCACGGCCCGGCCAGGGTGCACTGGGACCGCGACGTCTGCGCGCGCTGCCGCATGGCGGTGAGCGACCGCCACTACGCCGCCCAGGTGCGCGGCGGGCCGAAGCGCGAGGCGTTCAAATTCGACGATATCGGTTGCGCCCTGTTCTGGCTCAAGGAACAGCAAGTCCCCTGGGCCGACGCGCCGGACACCGAGCTCTGGGTGGCCGATTTCCGCGGCGGCGAATGGCTGGACGCCAGGAAGGCGCACTACCTGCCGGGCAAAACCACGCCCATGGCCTACGGCTACGGCGCCCTGGCGAAGCCCGAGGCCGGCAGCGTCGATTTCGCCACCATGAAGGCGGCCATCCTGGCCAGGGGAAAGTAATGCCGAGAATGAGCGACTTCCTGCCCACCCTGCGCCTGGAGGTCAACACCTCCCTGCGCGCGCGCTGGTTCGCCGTGCACGCCCTGGTGTTCGGCGGCATCGTCGCCCTGCTGTTCGTGTTCGGACTGACCGAATCCCGCGTGCTGGGCTTCATCGGCCTGTCCCGCCTGCTGGTCACCTACATCCAGCTGGCCATGGCCATCCTGCCCATCTTCGTGCTGATCACCACGGTGCGCTCGGTGGCGGGCGACCGGGAGGCGGGCGTGTTCGAGTACCTGCTTGCCCTGCCGGTGTCGCTCTCCGCCTGGTTCTGGGGCAAGTTCCTGGGGCGCTACCTGATGGTGTTCGCGCCGGTCTTCCTGGCCATGCTGGGCGCCACGCTGTGGGCCCTGGTGGTGGATATCGAGGTGCCCTGGGGCATCTTCGGCTATTACACCGCCCTGCTCGCCGCCATGACCTGGTGTTTCCTCGGCATTGCCATGCTGATCTCCACCCTGGCGCGCTCCACCGACGTGGCCCAGGGCGCCGCCTTCCTGGTCTGGCTGGTGATGCTGCTGTTCCTCGACCTCATCCTGCTCGGCGTCATGATCCAGGAGCACGCCCCGGCCGAGGTGGCCGTCGGCATCGCCCTGTTCAATCCACTGCAATCCTTCCGCACCGCCGCGCTGATGATGTTCGACCCCCAGCTCATCGTCCTGGGGCCGTCCGCTTACGTGATCTTCGACCTGTTCGGAGCACTGGGCTATCAGATCTTCGCCCTGGCCTGGCCGACGCTGATCGGCACGCTTTGCGCGTTCTGGGGCTACCAGCAGTTCCGTCGGGGGGATCTGCTATGAAACACCTGCTGCTTATTGGCCTGCTGGCCTGCGCCTGCGCGAGCGCCGCGGAGCCCGTCAACTTCCATGCCGTGCCCGCCGCGACCTTCGCGCGACCGGGCGGAGGCGAACTACGGACGGACAGCCTCAAGGGCCGCCCGGCGGTCGTCAATTTCTGGGCCACCTGGTGTCCGCCCTGCCGCGAGGAGTTGCCCCTACTGGCCAAGCTCCACGCCCGCCATGGCAAGAAGGTCGCCTTCCTTGGTCTGGCGGTGGAGGACAACGCCGAATTCGCCGGCGAGTTCGCCCGCGCCTACCAGCTCAATTACCCCGTCGCCGCCGGTCGCGAGCCGGCCATCGCCCTGATGCGGGCGCTGGGCAACGAGCAGGCCGGCGTGCCGTTCACCTTGGTGGTGGATGCCGAGGGCAAGGTGCTCTATGCCAAGCGCGGCGTGGTGACGGAAAAGGACCTGAAGCAGGCGCTGGCTCCCTTGCTGCGGCCATGAATGATGGCCCGGTCTGGCGGCACGCCCTGTGCTTCCTGGCCATGGCCTGCGGCGTCGACTGCGCCAGCGCCGGGCCGCCACCGCTGCAAGCCCTGATCGACGCCGCCCCCGTCGGCGCCGTGCTGCGCCCTCCCGCCGGACGCTACGCGGGCCCGGCCGTGATCGGCAAATCCCTTACCCTGGACGGCGGCGGCCGGGTCATTCTGGATGGCGGCGGCCGCGGCACGGTTTTGAGCGTGCGCGCCGGCCATGTCGGTGTGCGCGGCCTGCGCCTGACCAACTCCGGCGACAGCCACGACGGCGTCGATGCCGGCCTGCTGATCGAGGCCGACCACGCGCGGGTGGAAGGGAACACCCTCGATCATGTGCTGTTCGGCATCCACCTGAAGCAGGCCAATCACGCCCGGGTGCGCGGCAACACGATTCGCGGCCGGCCGGCGGAACTCAACCTGCGCGGCGACGGCATCCGCCTGTGGAACAGCCGCTTCAACCGCATCGAGGGCAACCTCCTGGACGGCATCCGCGATCTCACCATCGCCAATTCCGTCGAGAACCTGTTCTCGCGCAACGCCATTGTCAACGGCCGCTACGGGATGCAACTGGTGTTCTCGCCGCGCAATCGCATCGAGGACAATCTGGTCAGCCATACCACCACCGGCATCGCCGTGCTCTATTCGGACCAGATCACGCTGCGCGGCAACCGCGTCGAGCACGCGCGCGACGTGGCCGGCGCCGGACTGGCGTTCAAGGGCAGCGGCGAGGCCCTGGTCGCGGGCAATACCCTGCTGCATTGCACCGTGGGCATCCAGACCGACGCGCCGCCCAACCCGGAGGCGCCCCACCGCTTCATCGGCAACCGCCTCGCCCACAACGTCACCGGCATGTATTTCTACGGCGAGAAAGGCGGCCACGTCGTGCGCGGCAATCAATTCCTCAACAACCTGCTGCAGGTGGGGGTGTCCGGCGCCACCAGCGCCCGCGACAACGACTGGCATGGAAACTATTGGGACGATTACCGGGGCTTCGATCGCGACGGTGACGGCATCGGCGACACGCCCCACACGGTGCACTATTACGCCGACCGCATCTGGATGGAGACGCCCCAGGCCCGTTTCTTTCGCGATTCACCGGTGCTGGAACTGCTGGATTTTCTCGAACGCCTGGCGCCTTTCTCGGCGCCAGACCTGATTCTCAGCGATCCGAGGCCGCTCTGGCGGCCCGGCGGAAGACGAGGCAATCGATGGCGTCGGCCCGGGGCGAATACTCGGAGGAAGCGGCATGAATAAAACGCTGATCGCGGCCAGCCTGGCCCTGGGCCTGGGCGCGCTCGCCATGCTGGGACTCCGGCCGGGCGGCGAGGAGGGGCCGCCACCGGTCAGCATCGGCATGGCCTGTGTCAACCCGGTCGCCGGCTGCGCGACACGCATCGGCGACCACGCCGTCAGTTTCGGGGCGCAAGGCAGGCCGGAGCCGCTCAAGCCATTCCAGCTCTGGGTGAAGGCTCCGGGCGCGAAGTCGGTCGTCGCCAGCTTCACCATGCCGGACATGAACATGGGCCTCAATGTCTATACCTTGCGCGCGGACGGAGACGGAGTGTTCAGGGCGCGGGTCATCCTGCCGATCTGCATCAGCGGCCGGGGCGACTGGCTGATCACCGTGGAGATCGACCACGCCCTTCGCCTCGCCGCGCCCTTCGCCCTGGCCAGGTAGCCGCATCGGATGGCTGACTCCGCTGCGGGGCTCTGCCACAATCCGCGCCCTTGATTCATGGCTGGCGCCCTTTCATGCACGAACCCCTTTACATCGAATCCCTGGACCACGAAGGCCGCGGCGTGGGCCGCCGGGACGGCAAGACCCTGTTCGTGGACGGGGCGCTGACCGGCGAGACCGTCGAATACGCCAGCTACCGCAGGAAACCCGGTTTCGAGCAGGCCCAGGCGACGCGCATCCTGTCGGCCAGCCCCTACCGGGTGAAGCCGGCCTGCCGCTGGTTCGGCATCTGCGGCGGCTGCTCCCACCAGCATCTGGACGAGGCCGCCCAGGTGGCGGCCAAACAGCGGGTGCTGGAGGATTGCTTCAGCCACATCGGCAAGGTGACGCCGGAAACCATCCTGCCGCCCATCCACGGCCAGACCTGGGGCTACCGCACCCGGGCCCGCTTGTCGGTGCGCAACGTGCCCAAGAAGGGCGGCGTGCTGGTGGGCTTCCACGAGCGGCGCAGCAGCTACGTGGCCGACATGGGCGGTTGCGAGGTGCTGCCGGCCCGGATTTCCGCCCTGTTGCCCGAATTGCGGAAGCTGGTGGAAAGCCTGTCCATTCGCGATCGCCTGCCCCAGATCGAGCTGGCCGCCGGCGAGGCGGTGGACGTGCTGGTGCTGAGGGTGCTGGAGCCGCCCTCGCCGGAGGACGAGACGCGCCTGAGGGCCTTCGCCGATGCCCACCACATCCAGTTCTGGCTGCAACCCAAGGGCCCGGACACCGCCCATCCCTTCCATCCCCTGGACGCCCCGGAACTGGCCTACAGCCTGCCGGAATTCAACCTGGTGATGCCGTTCAAGCCCACCGAGTTCACCCAGGTGAACCACGGCATCAACCGCATGCTGATCCGCCGCGCCATGCGCTTGCTGGACCCGCAGCCGGGCGAGCGCATCGCCGATTTCTTCTGCGGCCTGGGCAACTTCAGCCTGCCCATCGCCCGGCGCGGCGCCACCGTGGTTGGCATCGAGGGCAGCAAGGGCCTGGTGGAGCGGGCCGGGGAGAACGCGGCGCGCAACGGCTTGGGCCATCTGACCGAATTCCGCGTGGCCGACCTGTTCCAGATCACGCCGGAGGCCTATGGCGGCCTGGGCGGGTTCGACAAGCTGCTCATCGACCCGCCCCGGGACGGCGCCATCGAACTGGTGAAATCCCTGCCCGAGAATGATGGAACAAACGGGGCGCCCCATCGCATCGTCTACGTTTCGTGCAGCCCCGCCACCCTGGCCCGGGACGCGGCCGTGCTGGTCCACCAGAAGGGCTACCGGCTGGTGGCGGCCGGAGTGGCCAACATGTTCCCCCACACGGCCCATGTGGAATCCATCGCCCTGTTCGAGCGGCCATAACGAAACGAAACGACCATCACGAGCGGCCGTCACCGTCAGCCGTTTGCCGACAGCCGCGTCAAGACCTCCTGGGCCGCTTCGGTCACGGCCAGCACCGCCGGGTGGCTGATGCGCCGCTCGCCGGTGATGGCGTAGAACACATCCTGGATCTCCTCCACGAGGCCGACCCGCTGGACACCGAACTGCTTCTCGATGGGGTCGGCCAATACCGCCGGCGCGGGAAAAAAGCCGCCGCCGGCCTGGCCGAAGGCCATCATCAGGGCGCCATCATCGAATTCCCCCACCACCCGCGGCGCCAGGCGGTTGCTTTCCAGCCAGGCTTCGATGCGGGAACGGACCGTGGCGTCATCGCCCGGCAGCAGCAGGGGCGCATCGTCCAGGCAGGCGGGAAAGGCCGGGCATTTCCCGGCCAGATCCGGGGCGGCGAAGAAGGCCAGGGCGCATTCCCCCAGTTTGTGGCTGTAGCCCCGCACATTGATGTGGGCGGGAATGGGGCGATCGGCCAGCACCATGTCGAGCCGGTGCAGGGCCAGTTCCGCCAGGAGACGGTCAAGCTTGCCCTCGCGACAGACCAGGCGCACCGGCTCATCCAGCCCGGCGGTGGGAGAGAGCAGCTGATAGGCGAGAGACTTGGGCATGACGTCGGTGATGCCGACCCGGAACGGCAGCACCGGCGCCCCCCGGTGGCTGGCCAGGGCGGAGCGGAGTTCATCCCCCAGGGCGAAGATTTCGTCGGCGTAGCTCAAGGCCAGGCGGCCCGCCTCGGTGAGCTCCAGGCCGCGCCCGGCGGGGCGGAACAGGGCGGTGCCGAGCTGGTCCTCCAGCAGTTTGATCTGGGCGCTGACGGTCTGGGGCGTGAGGTGCAGCCGCTCGCTGGCCCGGGCGATGCCGCCGCTGCGGGCGACGGTCCAGAAGTAGTGCAGGTGCTTGAAGTTCACGAGCGGGCCTTATTATTCGGATAATACGAATAGTATTGCAGATATATTCGACTTTATTTGATGTTCTGGCCAGCGTAGCCTTCACGGCGTTTATCCAGCCCCGACCCAAGGAGCTTTCCATGAAACGTATCGTTCTCTTCCTGGCCACCAACATGGCCATCGTGCTGGTGCTCTCCGTCACCATGCGTTTGCTGGGGGTCGAGCCCTACCTGAACGCCAACGGTCTGAATCTGCAGAGTCTGCTCATCTTCGCGGCGGTCATGGGTTTCGGCGGCGCCTTCATCTCCCTGGCCATCTCCAAATGGACCGCGAAGATGTCGGTGGGCGCCCAGGTGATCACCGACCCGCGCACCCAGGAGGAACTCTGGCTGGTGCAGACCGTGGCCCGCCAGGCCCAGGCCGCGGGTATCAGGATGCCGGAAGTGGCGATCTTCGATTCGCCCGAGGTCAACGCCTTCGCCACCGGCATGACGAAGAACAGCTCGCTGGTGGCGGTTTCCACCGGTCTGTTGCGCGGCATGACCCGGGAAGAGGCCGAGGCGGTGCTGGGTCACGAGGTCGCCCACGCCGCCAATGGCGACATGGTCACCATGGCCCTGATCCAGGGCGTGGTGAACACCTTCGTCATGTTCCTGTCGCGGGTGATCGGCCATACCGTGGACCGGGTGGTGTTCAAGAACGAGAACGGCCACGGCCCGGCCTTCTTCGTCACCATGATCGTCGCCGAACTGGTGCTGGGCCTCCTGGCCTCCATCATCGTCATGTGGTTCTCGCGCCAGCGCGAATTCCGCGCCGACCGGGGCGGTGCCAGCCTGGCCGGGCGCCAGGCCATGATCAATGCCCTGAAGCGTCTGCGGGCGCAGCATGATCCCCAGCCCCTGCCCGACAAGATGGCCGCCTTCGGCATCAGCGGCGGCAGGGCGGGCGGCTTCAAGCGCCTGTTCATGACCCACCCGCCGCTGGAAGAGCGTATCGCCGCCCTGGAGGCCAACGCGGAAATTCGCTGATGCGTGTGGCCGCGGCGTGACGCGAGGGCGTGACGGCGAGCGTTTGCCGGTCGTCACGCCCTCGCGCCACGCCAGCCTGTCGTGGCATTTGAAGGCACCCCATGGAACTCGCCAGCATCGTCACGCCCATGTTCTGGGCCGGCTTCATCCTGTTCGTCCTGGCCATGCTGGCCCTGGACCTGTTCGTCCTGGGCGGCAAGACCGCCCACAAGGTGTCCGCCAGGGAGGCCCTGGGCTGGACCGGGGTGTGGGTGACCTTGTCCCTGAGTTTCTGTGCCCTGCTGTGGTGGTGGCTGGACGGTACCGCCGGACGCGCCGTGGCCAATGCCAAGGCCCTGGAGTTTCTCACCGGCTACCTCATCGAGTTGTCCCTGTCGGTGGACAACATCTTCGTCTTCATCATGATCTTCGGTTATTTCGCCGTGCCGGCCGAGTACCAGCGCCGGGTGCTGGTCTATGGCGTGCTCGGCGCCATCGTCATGCGCGCCACCATGATCCTGGCCGGCGCCTGGCTGGTGCAGCAGTTCCACTGGGTGCTGTACCTGTTCGGCGCTTTCCTGGTCATCACCGGTTTCAAGATGCTGATCTTTGCCGAGGCCGAGTCCAATCTCGCCAACAACCCGATATTGAAGTGGATGCGCAAGCACCTGCGCATCACCCACGAGTACCACGCCGAGCGCTTCACCGTGGTCAGGAACGGCGCGCGCTGGTTCACGCCCCTGTTCCTGGTGCTGATGCTGATCGAAACCTCGGACGTGATCTTCGCCGTGGACAGCATCCCGGCCATCTTCGCGGTGACCACCGATCCGTTCATCGTGTTCACGTCGAACATCTTCGCCATCATGGGCCTGCGCTCCCTGTACTTCCTGCTTGCCGACATGAACGAACGCTTCCACCTGTTGAAATACGGCCTGGCCATGGTCCTGGTCTTCGTCGGCGCCAAGATGCTGGTGGTCGATTTCTACAAGGTTCCCATCGGCTTGGCGCTGGGCATCGTCGCCCTCATACTCTCGTCCTCCGTGGCGGCCAGCCTCTACGCCACACGCAATCGCAAGGAAAGCACGCAATGAAACACGTGGAAACCCAGCTGGAAAAATTCCTGTTCGCCAGCCGCTGGCTGCTGGTGCCCTTCTACCTGGGCCTGGTGCTGGCCCTGGCCCTGCTGCTGGTCAAGTTCGTCAAGGAATTCGTTCATTTCGTGCCCCTGGTGTTCACCGCCGAGGGCGGCGACGTCATCATCGGCGTCCTGACCCTGGTGGATGTCGTGATGGTGGCCAATTTGCTGATCATCATCGTCTTCGCCGGCTACGAAAACTTCGTTTCCCGCTTCGACGCCGCGAGCCACGAGGACTGGCCCGGCTGGATGGGTCACGTGGGCTTCGCCGAGCTCAAGATGAAGCTGATCGGCTCTATCGTCGCCATCTCGGGTATCGAACTGCTCAAGGCCTTCATGCATGTGGAGAGCCTGACCAACGAGCAACTCGGCTGGAAGGTGGGCATCCACATGACCTTCGTGCTTTCCGGCGTGCTGTTCGCCCTCATGGACCGTATCTCCGCCGACAAGAAAGGCCACGCACCGGAGTGATTCCTCCGGCGCGTTCCCATCGTCGGCCGTGACATTGGCCGCCGGACGGCTCAAACTTGGAACCCGCGCGCGGCTTGACCGCCGCCCATCCATCCGCGAACAGGAGCGTGTCTTGGCCAAACCGAACTACCAGTACGAGAAACGCCAGCGAGACCTGGCGAAGAAACAGAAACAGGAAGAGAAGAAGCAGCGCAAGGCCCAGAAGGGCGATGCGCCTCCCGCCGAGGCAAGCATTCCTCCAACGGATGATGCCGCGGTGGAATGAGGTGGGCGCCGGGTCAAGCATGACGTGCCCGCGATCCACGCGCTCCGCGAGTTAGGGGAATCCTCGTCATGAGCCACAAACACGAACATTTCATTCGCGCCATTTTCCAGGACCCCATCAGCGGCAATATCCACTGGCGGGAAGTCGAGTCCCTGCTGCATCACCTGGGGGCCTCGGTGGAAACCCTTTCCGGCGCCCGCATCCGTGTCGTGTTGAACGGCGTCGAGGGGATCCTGCATCGTCCCCACCACAGCAACGTCCTGGATCGGCAGGCCATCAAGCATCTGCGGGAGTATCTCGCCCACGCCCGGGTGACCCCGTCTCTCTATGAGGCCGGAAGACAATAGGCTTGTGGCGGATGTCCGCCTTGCCCGAACCGGGCCCCTGGTTTGTCTATCTGGTGCGCTGCGCGGACGGTACCCTGTACGCGGGCATCACCACCGATATCAATCGCCGCGTGGCCGAACACAATTCGGGCGGCGGGTTGGGCGCCCGCTATACAAGGGGGCGCGGGCCGGTGACCTTGGCCTATTTCGAGCCGGCGGGCAGCCGGTCGGAGGCCGCGCGGCGCGAACGCGAAGTCAAGAAAATGAGCCGCGCCGAGAAGCTGGCGCTGATCGGTTGACACGGATGGGCCGGGCGTCATCCGCCCTGATGACCCTCGTTCGCGTGGCCCAGGATTTCCCGGCCATGACGCATCCCGCGCTTGACGCTAAACTCGGCCCGTCGCAATCCCCGTAAGTCCGCTTGGATACCATCCCTTTAGGCGCGCTGGTCGGCGCCCTGGCCGTGCTTCTGTTGTGCTCCGCGTTTTTCTCGTCCTCGGAGACGAGCATGATGGCGGTGAACCGCTATCGCTTGAGAACCCTTGCCAAGGCGGGACATCGGGGCGCCAAGCTGGCGGAGTGGCTGCTGGGGCAGACGGACAAACTCCTCGGCGTGGTGTTGCTGGGGAACAACCTGGTGAATGCCGCCGCCGCCGCCCTGGTGACCCTCATCAGCTTCCGGCTGTTCGGCGAGAGCGAGCTGGCCTTGACCCTGGGCACGGTGGCGGTCACCTTCCTGATCCTGGTGTTTTCGGAGGTGACGCCCAAGGTGCTTGGGGCCGCGTATCCCGAACGCATCGCGCCGGCCGCCAGCTTCATCCTGGCGCCCATGCTCAAGCTGTTCTACCCGGCGGTCTGGTTCGTCAATCTGTTCGTGCAGGGGCTCCTGCGCCTGATGCGACTGCGTCCCGAGGATGCCGCCGCCAACAGCATGGGGGTGGAGGAGTTGCGAACCTTGCTGGCCGAATCCGGGACTTTCCTGCCCGCTCAGCATCGGAGCATCCTCATGAACCTGTTCGATCTGGAGCATGTGACGGTGGATGACGCCATGCGGCCCCGGGGACAGATCGAGGCCATCGACCTGGTCGCCGATCCCGACGATATCCCGCGTCAGCTCGCCACCAGCCACCATGCCCGATTGCCGGTGTACGAGGGGGAACCCAACAACGTCGTGGGCATGGTGCATGTGCGCCGCGCCCTGGCTCGGCTCAAGGAGTCGGAATTCGACGTGAACGAATTCCGCGCCTGCCTGCGGGAGCCCTATTACATTCCTTCCGGAACCACGCTCTATACCCAGCTGGCCCAATTCCAGGCCAACCGCCAGTCGCTGGGACTGGTGGTCGACGAATATGGGGAGTTGCTGGGGCTGGTGACGGTGGAAGATATCCTGGAGGAGATCGTCGGCGAATTTACCGCCGAGCTGCCCGGCGGGCTGGAATCCGGCATCCGTGAAGCGGATGGCAGTTGCCTGGTGGAAGGCGCCGTCCCGGTGCGGGAGTTGAATCGGAAATTGGGCATGGATTTTCCCGTGGACGGCCCGCGCACGCTCAACGGTTTGCTGCTGGAGGAGCTGGAGGCCATGCCCGAGCCGGGGGTCAGCGTGCTGGTGGCGGGTTATCCGGTGGAAATCGTCCAGGTCCAGGATCGCATGGTGAAGACCGCGCGCATCGGCCCGCGCCGCGCCCCGGGCTGAGCTCGGGTTTCTTTACATTTGCCCGGGTGGGGGGCAATATCCCGCGCGGATTCACCAATTCAAGAGGCTAGAGGGGGCTATGGTCGCGGTAACCGTCGGCGCCAATCTGACCGGCCTGTGTCGGGCGATGGTCACGCAGGGCCTGCTATCTCCGGAGGAAGGCGAGAGCCTGCAGAACCAGTCCCGGAGTTCGGGCGAGAGCTTCATCGCCCATCTGTTGCGCACGCGGCGTTTTCGCGCCGACCAGGTGGCGGCCTTTGCCTCCGTCAACTTCGGCATTCCCCTGTTCAATCTGGATGCCCTGGATCCGGCCGTCATGCCCAGGGGGGCGGTGGATCCCAAGCTGCTGGCCAAGCACCGGGTGCTGCCTATCGCCCAGCGCGGCAACCGCCTGTTCGTCGCCCTGTCCGATCCCAGCAATCTCAAGGCGCTGGACGACATCAAGTTCCAGACCAGCCTGGCCACCGACCCCATCGTCGTCGAGGACGACAAGCTGGGCCGCTGGCTGGAGAGTTATGGCGAGGCCACCGAGGAAAGCATCCTCAAGACCATCGAAACCGAGGACCTGAATCTCGAGTTCAGCGACGATGAGGCCCAGAACGCCGCCGATACCGCGGCGGCCGCCGATATCGACGATGCGCCGGTGGTCAAGTACCTGCAAAAGATCCTGCTGGATGCCATCAACAGCGGCGCGTCCGACATCCACTTCGAGCCCTACGAGAAGAACTACCGCATCCGTTACCGCATGGACGGCATGCTCTACGAGGTGGCCCAGCCGCCCCTGGCCATCAAGGACAAGATCGCTTCCCGCATCAAGGTGATTTCCAAGCTGGATATCTCGGAAAAGCGGGTGCCCCAGGACGGTCGCATGAAACTCGTCCTGTCCCGCAACAAGGCCATCGATTTTCGTGTCTCCAGCTTGCCCACGCTCTATGGCGAGAAGATCGTCATGCGGATCCTCGATTCCACCTCAGCCACCATGGGCATCGAGAAACTCGGCTACGAGCCGGATCAGCTCAAGCTCCTGGTCGACGCGGTGCAACGGCCCTACGGCATGGTGCTGGTGACCGGGCCGACCGGTTCCGGCAAGACCGTGTCGCTCTATTCCTGTCTCAACATTCTCAACAAGCCGGGCGTGAACATCTCCACCGTGGAAGATCCCGTGGAAATCCAGCTGGCCGGCATCAACCAGGTGAACGTCAACGACAAGGCGGGACTGGATTTCGCCTCGGCCATGAAGGCGTTCCTGCGCCAGGATCCGGACATCATCATGGTGGGCGAGATTCGTGACCACGAAACCGGCGATATCGCCATCAAGGCGGCCCAGACCGGTCATATGGTGTTGTCCACGCTGCACACCAACGATGCGCCCGCCACCCTGTCCCGCCTGATCAACATGGGCATCCCGTCCTACAACGTGGCGGCCTCGGTGAACCTGATCACCGCCCAGCGCCTGGGCCGGCGCCTGTGCCCCAGTTGCAGGAAGCCAGTGGAGATTCCGCCGGAGGCTCTGTTGAACGCGGGATTCACCGAGGCGGATCTGGATGGTTCTTGGCAGGCCTATACGGCGGTTGGCTGCCCGACCTGCAAGGACACGGGATACAAGGGCCGGGTCGGCATCTACCAGGTCATGCCGGTCACGGAGGAAATCAACCGCCTGATTCTGAAAAACGGCACGACGGCCGACATCGCCGAGCAGGCGCGGCGCGAGGGGGTGCTGAATTTGCGTGAAGCCGGCCTGCTCAAGGTCAAGCAGGGCCATACCTCCCTGGAAGAGGTTCTGGCCGTCACCAACGAATGAGAGGATAGACACCGATGGCGCAAGCCCGGAGTGCAGCGGTCGCCAAGCAAGAGCCTTTCCACTGGGAAGGCACGGACAAGACCGGCAAGAAAGTCAAGGGGGAAATGCTGGCCCCGGGCGAGGCCTTCGTGCGCCAATCCTTGCGGCGCCTGGGCATCAATGTGGTCAAGGTGCGCAAACAGAGCCTGTTTGCCCGCAGCCAGAAGATCACCGAAAAGGACATCGCCCTGTTCACCCGCCAGTTGGCCACCATGCTCAAGGCTGGCGTGCCGCTGTTGCAGGCTTTCGATATTTCCGCGCGCAGCCATGCCAATGCGTCCCTGCAACGTCTCCTGGGCGACATCAAGTCGGACGTGGAAACCGGATCCAGCATGAGTGTCGCTTTCCGCAAGTACCCCAAATATTTCGACGGGCTCTACTGCAACCTGGTCTATGCCGGCGAGCAGGCTGGCATCCTGGACACCGTGCTGGACCGCATCGCTTCCTACAAGGAAAAAATGCTGGCGATCAAGGGCAAGATCAAGTCGGCCTTGTTCTATCCTGCCATCGTGTTGACGGTGGCCTTCATCATCACCGCCGGCATCATGATTTTCGTCATTCCCGCCTTCAAGGATCTTTACGGGAAATCCGGCCAGGATCTGCCGGCCCTGACCATGCTGGTGATGACCATCTCCGATGCTTTCGTGAACTATTGGTACATGATCTTTGGCGCCATCGGCCTTGCCGTGGCGGGGATATTGCGGGCCTGGCAGCGGTCGCCGGCGCTGCGCGCCAGGATGGATGCCTGGATCCTGAAGGTGCCGGTCTTCGGACCGCTGATCGAGAAGGCCACGGTATCCCGCTGGGCGCGGACGTTCTCATCCATGTTCTCGGCGGGCGTGCCCATGGTGGAGGCCCTGGATTCGGTGGCCGGGGCGGCGGGGAATCACGTGTTCATGGAAGCCACCATGAAGATCAAGACCCAGGTGGCCACGGGCTCCAGCCTGGCGGTTTGCCTGCAGACGGCCGGCGTTTTCCCCAACATGCTGATCCAGATGGTGTCCATCGGCGAGGAGTCCGGCTCACTGGATTCCATGCTTTCAAAAGTGGCCGATTATTACGAACGAGAAGTGGATGAAGCCGTGGCGGGCATTTCCAGCCTGATGGAACCCTTCATCATGGTGATCCTGGGCACGCTTATCGGGGGCATCGTCATCGCCATGTATCTGCCGATCTTCAAGATGGGGTCGGTGATCTGAGCCATACCGCCGTGCTGGAGCTGTTCGCCGACCAGCCAGGGGTTTTTTTCACCCTTGCCCTGGTGCTGGGTCTGCTGGTGGGCAGCTTCCTCAATGTGGTCATACACCGGGTGCCCCGCATGCTGGAGCGGGAGTGGCGCGAGCAATGCGCCTGGCTCGGCGAAAACGCGGAAGCCTTGCCAGCGGTTCCGGCGCCCTCCCATGAGGATGGCGCAATATCCCGGGCCGGGGCGCTTGCCGCCTACAATCTTTGGACTCCCGCGTCCGCCTGCCCGCAATGCGGGCATGGCATCGCCTGGTACGAAAACGTCCCCATCCTCAGTTGGCTGTTTCTGCGGGGGCGATGCTCGGCGTGTGGCGCGGCGATTTCGTGGCGCTATCCTTTGGTCGAGGCGCTTACCGGCCTGCTGTTCGCCTATGCGGCATGGCATTGGGGATTGGGGGTCGAGGCGCTCCTGGCCTGGTGCCTGCTGGCCGCCCTGATCGCGCTGAGCTTCATCGACCTGGATACCCGCCTGCTGCCGGACAACATCACGCTGCCTTTGGCCTGGGCGGGTCTGCTGGTCAACCTGAATGACGTATTCGTGCCGCTGGAACAGGCCGTTATCGGCGCGGTGGCGGGCTATCTTTGCCTGTGGGGCATCTATCACTTGTTCAAGGGGCTTACCGGCAAGGAGGGCATGGGATTCGGCGATTTCAAATTGCTGGCGGCATTGGGTGCCTGGCTGGGCTGGAAGATGCTCTTGCCGATTGTCCTGGTCGCGAGTCTGGCCGGCGCCCTGGTGGGGATCGCCATGATCATTTTCGGCGGCCATGACCGCGCCAAACCCATCCCCTTCGGTCCCTGGCTTGCCCTGGGTGGAGTCATCGGCCTGTTCTGGGGTGATTTCCTGGTTCACCTCTGGTTGGGCTGATGGCGCGACGATTCCGCCTGGGACTGACCGGTGGGGTCGGGTCGGGTAAAAGCACGGTGGCCGGGATACTCTCCGACCTGGGGGCCGACGTGGTGGATACCGATGCCATCGCCCGACAGTTGACGGCACCCGGCGGCGCGGCCCTGCCCGCGATAAGGGCGGCGTTCGGTGCCGGGATGATCGATCGGGATGGCGCGCTCGATCGGGTGGCCATGCGCGCGAGGGTATTTGCCGATCCCGATTCGAGACGCGGACTGGAGGCCATTCTTCATCCCCTGATACGCGAGGAATCGCTGCGCCAGATCGAATCCGCCTGGGGTCCCTATGTGGTCATCGTGGTGCCCCTGCTGGCGGAAAACCTGGCGGCATACCGTCCCTTCCTGGACCGGATCGCCGTGGTGGATTGCGACGAGTCACAGCAACTTCTGCGTACCGCCGCCCGACCCGGGGTGGACATGGATCAGGCCAGGGCCATTCTCGCATCCCAGGCCGGTCGCCTCGAACGCATGAATATCGCGGACGATGTCATCGAAAATCGGGCTGACTTACCCGCGCTGCGAGAAAGCGTGCGGCAATTGCATGCGCTTTATCTACATCTCGCGACCGCCTGTTTAGAAAAAAACCACAACAATTCATTGCACTAAAGCCGGGCAATCCTGCAAAATCGCTGCCCATTCAAGCCTTTGCGCTGAATTTCTCATGCGACCTGTCGGACACGCCCGGTGACTGTTTACGAATTCCCCCTCAATGAGCGCATCCGTACCTGGTTGCGGCTTGAGGATCTGTTCGGCAAAGCCCTGTTTTTCATTCGGGAGGAGGATCCGCGCTCCCATCATGCCGCCCTGCTGAGCATTTTCGAAATCGTCGATGTCACCGCCCGATCCGAGTTGAAGAGCGAACTCATCCAGGAACTCGAACGCCAGAAATCGAGCCTGGAAGCGCTGCGCAGCAACCCGGCGGTGGATTCGACCCGCCTCGGCGAAGTCTTGAAAAACATTACCTCGGCCCTGGCCGATATCCATGCCATGACCGGCAAGATCGGCCAGCACGTCCGGGACAATGAATGGTTGCTGGGCATAAAGGGGCGCGCCGGCATTCCCGGCGGTACCTGCAGCTTCGATCTCCCCGTTTACCACTTCTGGCTGAGCCAGTCGCCCGGCAAGCGTAGCGCCGATCTGATGCAATGGCTGGCCCCCCTGCTGCCTCTCAAGGGTGCGGGGGATATCGTCCTGCGCATCCTGCGGGATAGCGGCCACGTCAGCCAGCACACCGCCAGCCAGGGGCTGTTTCAACTCATGCTGGGTGGCAGGACCGCGCATCTCCTGCGGGTGGCCATGGATGCCCCCTGTGCCCCGGAGGTGAGCGCCAACAAGTACGCGCTGAATATCCGGTTCTTGTCGCCGGACACCATCCAGAAGCCCCGTCTTTGCGACAGGGATGTGGAATTCGATCTGACCTTCTGCAACCTGTAGCCCGCCAGCTGGTGATCCAGCCGGTCGCGGCGGATCAGTTCAAGGAAGCCAGATTGGTGGATCGCAGTAATTCCAGGCGATCGAGCAGGGGTCTCGCCATGCCGGCGAACTGGATTTTCGCGCGCGCATCCAGGGGGTAGGACGTGGGCAGTTTCAAGGCCAGGGGATTTTTCTGGAGACCCGCCACGCGGAATTCGTAATGGAGATGAGGCCCGGTGGCCAGGCCCGTCGCCCCCACGTAGCCGATGACCTGCCCCTGGCTGATGCGCGCGCCCCGTTTGACGCCCTTGCCGAAACGGGAAAGATGGCCGTAGGCGGTGCTGTAGTTGCCCTGGTGGTTGAGCAGGACCAGATTGCCATAGCCCCCCCGCTTGCCGACGAAATTGACCACGGCGTCCGCCACGGCGCGTACCGGGGTACCGGTGGGGGCGGCGTAATCGATGCCTTTGTGGGCGCGCCACTCGCGCAGCACGGGGTGGTAGCGGGCATTCGAGAACCCGGAGGAGATCCGGGTGAAGGGCATGGGAGACTTGAGGAAGGCGCGCTTCATGTTCTGGCCATCCGGCGTGTAGTAGCCGTCACGGCCCTGGGCATCCTTGAAATAGACCGCCTGGTGAGGCTTGTCCTGATTCACGAATTCCGCCGCCATGAGTCGCCCGGTCCTGACCAGTTGTCCCTCGAAATAGAAGCCCTCGTAAACCACGGAGAAGTGATCGCCCCGGCGCAGGTCCTTATGGAAATCGATGTCACCGGAAAATGCTTCCGCCATCTCGGAGGCGATGCGGTCGGGCACGTCGGCGGCATCGGTGGCGCCGAACAGGGAACCCTGGATCTTTCCGGAGCGCATGATCATGCGCGGTTCCAGAACAACCTTGTGCTGCTGGGCCTTGAATGCGCCACCGGCGCGGCTTACCGCCACCAGGGTCTCGTCGGACGCCAGATAGCGGAACAGCAGAAGTTGTCCGCCGGATGTCACGCGCGCCAACACGGTGCGGCCGGGAACCAGTCGGGCGAGGGGTTGACTGTCACGCGCGACGGCCAGGAATTCGCGGGTATCGCCGGCAGCCACGCCCATGCGGGACAGCAGGCTGGACAGGGTATCTCCCCGACCGATGCGTTCTTCGCGCCAGAAATCGAAAGCGCCGCTATCGGTAGGGCTGGCCTCCGGCAGGGTCCACATTCTCGACCACGGTCTCGCGGGGAATGCTCTCGATGGCGGTGTCCGGCGCGATGCCGAAGGCGGCGACGACGCCAAGGAAGGGAAGGGTGGCCAGGGCCAGCAGCAGGCGTTTGCGAATAGAGCGCGGCGGGGTATTCATGCGGATTGAAACTCCCTGGTGAATCCAGTCTGGTAAAGCGGACGAAGAGTAGCAGGATTAGCTATCGGCAAAAAGTCTGGTTTCTTGAATCTAAAGATGTGACGGCGTGCGCCGTTATCCACGCGTGCGCCCCAACCATCACATGTTCGATTCCGTGCCCAGTGAACTGGACGTCCTCGACCGCATCCGCCTGGAGATGGAAAAGCATCTGCGCGAGAAACGGGCGCCGGAGGACGTGCATGATTTCCTGGTCCGGCACTGGGCCCGCCTCATGACCGGCATCTTCATGGCCAAGGGCAATCAGGACGCGGATTGGATCGCCGGCTGGGATACCGTCAATACCCTGCTCTGGAGTCTTGCTCCCAAGCATGGCCAGCGGGAAACCGAGCAGATGTTGCGCATGCTGCCGGCCATCCTGGCCCGCCTTCAGGAAGGCTGTAGCGCCCTGGCCATTCCCCGCCCGGAGCGGGATGTCCTGTTCGAGCGCCTGGCCATGATGCACGCGGCGGTGGCGCGGGAGGGGCTCAAATATCAGGCGGATGCCCGGGGCATCGTGACCGGCATGGACGCCATTCCGGGGGTCGACGGGGCCGAAACGGAACTCGCCAGGCTGGCGGAAACGGTACGCAACGAAGCGGTACGCAAGAAACGGTACGCCACGGCGCCGGAGCCCCCTGCGCATCCCGGACATCCCCCAGGGCTTGCCCCGGCTCAAACCCGGCGATCGGCTGCATTTCACGCTGGCGGGGGAGGATCGTATCCTGATGGTCAGCTGGATCAGCCCGCTGGGAGGGATGTACATGTTCACCAACGAACAGGGCCTGGATGCCTTGACCCTGACCCGCGCGCGATTGGCGGAACGCTTCGCGGCGGGTACCGCCAGCCTGTTGTAAGCGTTTCCGGACTCCGGGTGCCGGGGAGGGGCGAGGTGGAGCCTACGGATCGACCCTTACCGGCAGCCCCAGTGCCTCGATGCGCCCCGCCAGGTTCTCCAGCCAGCCCTGGGGCAGGCGGCCCAGGCGGGAGGCTTCCGGTTGCAGCGAAGGCCGGGCGAGGCCGTAGAGCAGCACGCCCCCCAGGGTGGGGATTTCCGTCCTGGCCCGCCTCAGCATATCCACATAGGCCTCCACTTCCTGTTCCGCCGGCGGCGTCCCGTCCAGGGAAAACAAACAGGTCTGCACCCAGGTCGGGCAAAGCTCGGCGACCCGCCCAAGTCGGCGGAAATGGGCTTCCGGGTCGGTTTCCGTGTCATTGACCAGGGCAAGGCCTTCCCGTGTCGCCCGGTCGAACTTGAACCAGACTTCGCCGCCCAGGGCGGCCATCGCCCGTAGCCCCGTCTGTACCGCGGGTTTATGGCTCAGGCTGCCGTTGGTGATCAGCACCAGCTTGATCTCTCCGGCCAGCCCGAAATCCGCCAGCACCCGCCCGACCAGGCGCACCACGGCCGGAAACTCGCCGGCGCTGGTGGGTTCGCCATTGCCGGACAGCGCCACGTCGTTCAGGCGACGCATCCCCTCCGGCACGGCGCGGGCCATGAAGTCGCCCCGCAGCACATCCTCCAGCATGCGGCGCAGTTCATCCTCCAGCAATGCCAGGTCGATGGGGGGCGGACCGCCCCGTTTCAGGCCGGGCACCTGGCAATAGATGCAGCGCCAGTTGCAGGCGTTGTTGGGATTAAGGTTGATGCCGACGGAGACCCCCCGGGCGCGACGGGACACCACGGGATAGACATGGGTCATCCCGGCGATGTCTCGGTCGTGGTTGACGGTGGTCAACAGCGGGGGTGGCCTGGTCATGCCCGATTCCGGCCTGACGCCCGGCCATCCCGGGCAAGGCGGAGCAGGCCGTCGGCGATGGCCAGCAGATCCGGTAGCCCTTTCGCGGCCTGGCCCAGCACGGCGTAGCGTCCGTCCACGGTGATCCGTGGCACACCTTCGACCTTGTAGAGGCGAGCGAGCTGCTCGGCGCGGGCCAGCCTGGTCTCCACGGCGAAGGAACGGAAGGTCTCGCGGAAATCCGCAGCCTTGACGCCCTGGCCCGATGCCCAATCCAGGGCCGCTTTCTCCGTGTAGAGGTTGGTTTTACGCAGGTGGATGGCGTCGAACACGGCCTGGTCGAGCCGGGCCAGTTGTCCGGACGCTTCCAGCGCATAGAACAGCCGCGCCAGGTTGGACCAGGCGGCGCGGCCGAAGGTCACCGGCACCCGGCGGAAGATGACGTCTTTGGGCAATTTCCCCGCCCAGGCGGTCACCAGGGGATGGAAGTCCCGGCAATGGCCGCAACCATAGGAAAAGAATTCCAGCACCTCGATCTTGCCGGGAGTGTCGCCAGGCTGGGCCGGCGTGATGGGCTCCCAGTCCCGTCCTTCCACCAGCGCCATGGCCGATGATTTGGCCGGGGGCGTCCTGGCGGCCCGCGCGGTGGGCCAGGCGCCGGCCACCAGGGTGGCCACAAGCGCGCGATTGAATTGGCGTCTCGACAAAGGCATGGGAAATCTCCGGTGAGTTAGCGGAGCCGCCCGGGGCGGGCCGCAAGCAGGGCCCAGGCGGCGGTGATCAGGCAGGCGAGGAAGGCGACCAGCGCCCAGTTGGCCAGAGTCATTCCCAGGATGATCAGTTCCGCCTCCTCGCAAAAACCCGTGGCCAGGAACAGTTCGGGCAGGCGCTGGCCCAGCCATTCCACCAGGCGTTCGATGAGGCCGGGCTCCGCCGCCATGCAGGAAATGCTTCCCGGCGGCTGCGCCTGGAGCCAGCTTTGATAGGTCGCCACTCCCGCGCCCCAGAGGGCCAGGGGCGGGATCGCCAGTCCCGCGAGGCGTCCCGAGGGCCGACCCGCGCGCCAGGCCGCCAGGGCGCCAAGGATGGCCAGAACCATGAACAGCAGACGCTGGAAGATGCACAGATGACAGGGATGCAGATCCAGCCGGGCGGTGAGGCCGAAGCTGCCAATCACCAGGGCGAAGCATCCGGCCGCCAGCAGGGCCCAGAGAAGCGGGGGACGTGGAGTGCGCAAGACCATGGGCCAATTCTGGCACACTCACGCCATGCCTCCAGATTTCGCCTCCCGCCTCGTCGCCTGGCAGCGCGACCGGGGCCGTCACGACCTGCCCTGGCAGGGCGGCGCCGATCCCTATCCGGTCTGGGTTTCGGAAATCATGCTGCAGCAGACTCAGGTGGAAACCGTCATTCCCTATTTCCGCCGCTTCACGAGCCGCTTTCCCGACCTGGCCGCCCTGGCGGCCGCCGACGAGGACCAGGTGCTGGCCCTCTGGTCCGGCCTGGGCTATTACCGCCGTGGGCGCAACCTGCATGCCGCCGCCCGGCGCATCGTGGCCGAACATGGCGGCAGGTTTCCCGAGGATTTCGCCGCCATCCAGTCCCTTCCGGGCATCGGCCGCTCCACCGCCGCCGCCATCGCCGTCTTCGCCTTCGGCCAGCGTCGGGCCATCCTGGACGGCAATGTGAGACGGGTGCTGGCGCGGGTGTACGGCGTGGCGGGCTGGCCCGGCGACAGGACGGTGGAGAACCGGCTCTGGACCCTGGCGGAGTCCCTGTTGCCGACCACCGGCATCCGCGCCTATACCCAGGGGCTCATGGATCTGGGCGCCATGGTCTGCACCCGTGGCCGTCCGCGTTGCGAGACCTGTCCGTTCACCGATGACTGCCTCGCCAACCGCCAGGGTCTGCAGCGGGAACTGCCCGGCCCCCGGCCGAGAAAGACCCTGCCGGAGAAATCCGCCGCCATGCTGGTGCTGTTGCGGGCTGGCGAGGTGCTGCTGGAAAAAAGGCCGCCCAGCGGCATCTGGGGCGGGCTGTGGAGCCTGCCGGAATGCGGCGAGTCCGACGATCCCCGCGCCGCCGCCCGGCGCCTGGGCTTCGAGGCGGATGTCGCGGATGCCTTGCCGGCCTTCAGCCACAGCTTCACCCATTTCCGCCTGTTCATCCGGCCCTGGGCGTTGCGGGTGAGCAGGGCCGGCACCGTCGCCGAACCAGGCCGCCTCTGGCTGTCCCTCGACGACCTGGAGGGGGCCGCCCTGCCCACGCCGGTGCGCAGGATCCTGGAATCCGTGCGGGCATAATCCGGGCATGACCTTCGCCTTCAAACATATCCGCACCCGCATGATCGTGGTGTTCCTGCTGTTGCTGGGCGGCGTCCTGGCGGCCGTGCTGTATGCCGTGTACGTGGCCAGCCTGGACAACGCCAAGGCGAGGGTCGAGGCGGGTTTCCGCATGGCCGGCGGCAGTTTCGAGCAACACGTGGCCCAGCGCGGCGCCAGCCTGGCCAAGGGCGTCGCGATGCTGGCGGCGGACGCCGGGCTGAAGAGCGCCCTGGTGGGCGGCGACCTGCCGGTTGCCGAGGCGGCCCTGGCCAGCCACGCGCAGCGCTTCGGGGCGGACGTTGCCATGCTGGTTTCGCGCGATGGCCGTACCCTGATCAACACCCTGTTTCCCGATGATTTCGGCGAGCCCTTTCCCTGTCAGCGCATGATCCAGGTGGCCGAGTCCAGGGGCGGCAGTTCCGGCTATGTGCGCATCGAGGAACACGCCTACCAGATTGTGCTCACGCCGGTGCGGGGCCCCAATGGCGAACCCGCCGCCTGGCTGGCCTTGGGCTTTGTTCTGGGCGACAAGGATGCCGGGGAATTGCGGGCCCTGAGCGGCCTCGATGTGCATTTCCTCAGCGTGGGCGACGAGGGCGGCCGTCTGCTGGCGAGTTCCCTGGCGGGCCCCCCGCGCCAGGATGCCGGGCGCTGGGCCCAAGGCCTCGCCTCGGTGGACAAGCCGCCCCGAATCGCCCGTATCGGCGGGCGAGACCACTGGGTGCATATCGTCCGGCTGGAATCCGCCTCCGCCCTGGACTACGCGGTGGCGCTCACGCTTTCCGTGGATGACGCCGTGGCGCCATACAAGGCCCTGGGCGGGCAACTCATCGGCATCACCGCCCTGGCCCTGCTGGCTTTCCTGTATGGCGCCCACCTCATCTCCGGTCGCCTGACACGGCCCATCCGCCGCCTGGTGGAAGGGGTGAGCGCCCTGGCCGGGGGCGACTACGGCGCGCGCGTGCCGGTGGCGGAACATGATGAACTCGGCATCCTGGCCCGGGGCTTCAACCACATGGCCGGCGAGATCCAGGAGCGCCAGGCCCGCATCGAGTTCCTGGCCTACCACGATCCCCTCACCGGCCTGGCCAACCGGAACTGTTTCGTTACCGAGGTCGATGCCGCCCTCAATGCCTCGGGCAAGCCGGGCATCCTCATGGTGGCCAGCCTGGCGCGACTCGGGGCCATCGGTTACATCCTCGGTTACGACGTCGGCGATGCCCTGCTCAAGGCCCTGGCCCAGAGGATCCGCAGCCGCCAGGACTGGATCGCCGCCCGACTGGCCGGCGACAAGTTCGGTTTCTTCTGCCCACTGGAAAATGGCGCCGGCCCCGACGAATGGGAGGTGCGCGTGCGCGCCCTGCTGGAAGTGCCGGTGGACCTGGGCGAGCAGCGCTACGACCTGGGTATTCACCTGGGCAGCGCCCGCTTCCCCGAGGACGGTGGCGTGGCGGAACTCCTGCTGCGCCGGGCGGAACTGGCCATGGGCCGGGGCATGGCCACGGTGGGCGCCCATATCGCCTATGCCCCGGAATTCGACGCCGGCGGTGCGCGCCGCCTGGCCCTGCTCAACGACCTGGGCGGCGCCATCGAGGGTGGTCAGCTGGTGGCCTGTTTCCAGCCCAAGGCCCGTATCGCCGACGGCCAGGTGGTGGCCTGCGAGATGCTGATCCGCTGGCGCCATCCCGACCACGGCCTGGTGTTGCCGGACGACTTCATCCCCGCCGCGGAGCAATCCACCCTGATCCAGCCCCTCACCCGCTGGGTCATCGACACCGCCGCCGCCCGGGCCGCCAACTGGCGCGCCCAGGGGCGGGAAATCGCGGTGGGCGTCAACCTGTCGGCGCGCAACCTGGCGGACCACGAGGTGGTGGAGCATCTGGCCGGCGCCCTGGCGCGCCACGGCCTGCCGCCCGAGTCCCTGATCGCGGAAATCACCGAAAGCGCCCTGATGGACGATCCGGAAACCGCCATCGAGGTGGTCAACGCCATCGCCGCCCTGGGCGTGAAGCTGTCCATCGACGATTTCGGCACCGGCTATTCCAGTTTGTCCCAACTCTCGCGCCTGCCGGTGAGCGAACTCAAGATCGACCAGTCCTTCGTCATGCGCATGCTGGAATCCGCCCAGGATTCGGCCATCGTCCAGTCCACCATCGAACTGGCCCATACCCTGGGCATGACGGTGGTGGCCGAGGGCGTGGAAACCGTCGAACACTGGGGCCCCCTGGGCTTCTACCGCTGCGACCTGGCCCAGGGCTATTACCTGTCGAAACCCCTGGAAGCCGACGATTTCGACGCCTGGCTGGCGGCGCGGCAAGACGACCGGGGCTGAAGGGGGGGAGACGCTTCCGGCCGATTTCGCCGCGGCTCGTCTTGGCCCGCTTCACCGCATCCGCCGGTCCCAGTAAGGTTCCCCGGCCAGCTTCTCGGCCAGGAAATCCACGAAGGCCCGCACCCGTCGGGACAGATGCCGGGTGGGCGGATACAGCGCGTAGGCGTTCAGTTCCGGCCAGGCGTGGTCGGTGAGCAGGGGCACCAGTTCGCCCGTGCGAATGGCGTCGCTCAGATAGAAAGTGGGATGCAGGATCACGCCCTGGCCGGCGATGGCGGCCCGGCACAGAAAATCTCCATGGTTGGCGCGCAGTTTTACCGGCACCTGCACGCTGCCCGGCTGGCCATCCGGTCGCACATAACTCCATAGCCCCGGATTCGCCAGGTTGCTGTAGACCAGACCGGCATGACTGGCCAGATCGTCCGCCCGGGCCGGCGTGCCGTGGCGAGCGAGATAATCCGGGCTGGCGCACAGCGCATGCCGGATCGGCGCCAGCTTGCGGGCGATCAGGCTGGAATCCGGCAGCCTGGCGATGCGGATGGCCAGGTCGAAGCCTTCCTGCATCAAATCGATCTGGCGGTCGTTGAAATCCAGGTCGAACTCCACCTCCGGATGCAGGCCCAGGAATTCGTTGATCAGGCCCGCCAGGTGCAGCAGGCCGAAGGAGAGGGGCAGGGCCACCTTGAGTCGGCCCCGGATCGCGCCGTGGGCCTGGGAAACCGCCTGCTCCGCTTCCTCCAGGTCCGCCAGGATGCGCTGGGCCCGCTCGAAGAACGCCCGGCCGCTGTCGGTAAGGCCGAGGCGGCGGGTGGTGCGGTGCAGGAGTTCCGCCCCCAGGCGCGCCTCCAGGTCCGTCAGACGTCGGCTCACGGCGGATTTCGCCACCTCCAGCCGCTCGGCGGCGCCGCTGATGCTGCCCGCATCCACCACGGCCACGAACATCCTCATGTCGGCGAAACGGTCCATTTGTTCTCCATTAAAGAACAATATTTTCGAAATCTATGCCTTTATCTCGGGATTGTTAACACCAAGAATGGAATCCAGGCACATGACCTACCCAATCCCTCAACTTCAGGAGCCGCAAATGCAAACCGCCGACACTTCCGTTCTCAACATCCTGCGCATCGATTCCAGTGGCCGCGGTGGTGGTCCAAACGGCGGTTCCGTCACCCGTGAACTGGCCGACCTGCTCATCCAGGGCCTGGTGGATCGCCAACCCGTCCGCGTCACCACCCGTGACGTGGCCAAGGGCCTGCCCTTCGTCGACGCGCATTGGATCGCCGCCAACTTCACCGACCCGGACCAGCGCGACGACGCCAAGCGCGCCGCCCTGGCCCAGTCCGACGCCCTGGTGCGGGAACTCGAGGAAGCCGACGTGCTGGTCGTCGGCGTGCCCCTCTACAACTTTGGCGTGCCCGCCGCCCTCAAGGCCTGGATCGACCAGATCGCCCGCGCCCGGGTCACCTTCCGCTACACCGAGCACGGCCCGGAAGGCCTGCTCAAGGGCAAGAAGGCCTATCTGGTGGTGGCAACCGGTGGAACCCAGGTGGGCGGCGCCATCGACTTCGCCACCCCCTGGCTCAAGCATGTGCTGGCCTTCCTCGGCATCACCGACGTGGAAGTCATCGCCGCCGAACGCCAGATGATCCAGGGCGACGCCGCTCGCGAGCAGGCCAGGGCGCGCATCGCCGCGCTGCTGAATTCCAGCGAGCCGACGCTTGCCGCGGCCTGATCGGGAATTCGCGAACTGGAACTTGCGATATCTGGATTCCAGTCAAAACCGAAAGAAGGAGACCATCATGACCATACGCAACATCCGTCAACTGGTGCCGGCCCGCGCCGTCACGGAAGGCGCCGGCGTCACCGTCCACCGCGGCATCGGCACCCCGGCCCTGAAGCACCTGGACCCGTTCCTGATGCTGGACCACTTCGGCAGCGACGACCCGGAGGAATACATCGCCGGCTTCCCGGACCATCCCCATCGCGGCTTCATCACCTTCACCTACATGCTGGACGGCCACATGGAGCACCGGGACAGCATGGGCAACCGGGGCGATCTGCGCGCCGGCGGCGCCCAGTGGATGAAGGCCGCCAGCGGCGTCATCCATTCCGAGATGCCCCGGCAGAGCGAGGGCCGCATGCGCGGCTTCCAGCTCTGGATCAACCTGCCCGCCGCCGAAAAGATGTCCGATCCGGCCTACCAGGAATTTAGCGCCGGGGCGATTCCGGATGCGGCCGGGGAGGGCGCCCGGGTGCGCGTCCTGGCCGGTGAATACGGCGGCCGGAAAGGCGTCATCCGCGACCCCGACACCGAGGTTCTCTACCTGGACGTGGCCCTGGACGCCGGAGTGGATTTCCGGTTGCCGGTCCCGGCCAGCCACAACGCCTTCGTCTACGTCTTCGAAGGCGACGCCGAAACCGCCGGCCAGGCGCTGCCCCGCCACAGCCTCGCGGTCCTGGGCGAGGGGGACGAGGTGGACCTGGTCGCCGGGCCGGAAGGCGCCCGCTTCATCCTGGTGGCCGGCAAGCCCATCGGCGAGCCGGTGGTCCAGTACGGCCCCTTCGTCATGAATACCCGCCAGGAGATCGAGCAGGCCTTCGCGGACTACCGGGCCGGCACGCTGGTGAAAGCCAAGGCGGTCATCACGGGGATGTGATCGACAAAAGGCGTAATGAAACCGACCCCGCTCCCGTGGTGTTCGATAAGATCCGGTCATCCAGCCAATCAGAAACAGGAAGCGGCATGAGCGATAGCGGTTTGCCCCAGTGTCCGAAATGCGGTTCGGCGTTCACCTACGAAGACGGCGGCATGTACGTCTGCCCGGAATGCGCCCATGAATGGGGCAAGGACGCGGTCGCGGAGAGCGCGGAAGAGCAGCGGGTCGTGAAGGATGCCAACGGCACGGTTCTTAACGATGGCGACACGGTCACGGTGATCAAGGATCTGAAGGTCAAGGGCTCGTCCCTGGTCGTCAAGGTCGGCACCAAGGTGAAGAACATCCGCCTCGTCGAGGGCGACCACGATATCGACTGCAGGATCGACGGGATCGGGGCGATGCAGCTGAAGTCGGAGTTTGTGAAGAAGGCGTAACCGCCGGGTTCCCTATCGACCTGGATGACCAAGAGATGACTCCCATGACTCCCGGGCACGAACCCCCATCCGGCCGCGAGCCCTCCTCCCGCCCGCGCATCGACAAATGGCTGTGGGCGGCCCGTTTCTTCAAGACCCGTTCCCTGGCCCAGGATGCGGTGGAAAACGGCAGGGTCAGGCTCAACGGCGACCGGGTGAAATCCAGCCGGGAGGTGAGGGTGGGCGATACCCTGGTCATCCAGGTGGGCGAGTTCACCTGGACGGTTTCCGTGCTGGGCCTGTCCGATCGCCGGGGGCCAGCCCCGGTGGCGCGTCAGCTCTACAGCGAGACCGCGGATAGCCAGGCGGCGCGGCTGAAGCAGATCGAAACCCGGCAATGGGTGGCCGATCCGGGCAGCGCCATCAAGGGACGGCCCACCAAGCGGGACCGGCGGCTGATCCATCGCTTCAGGGAGCAGGGCTGATCGCGTTCTTAAACAATATGTGACCAATCGCATCGGTTTTTTCGGCCATCATTCGTCCCCGGAAAAGCACCCGGAGACGCAGATGGAAAAATCCCTGGGGGAAACGAAACGCCGCATCCTGGTGGTGGAGGATGACGCGGACATCGCCGAGATCCTGCGCCTGAACCTGGCGGACGAAGGCTATGCCGTGGACTGGGCCGCGGACGGAGAAACGGGCCTGGAGCGGCTGGGGGCCGAACACCACGACGCCCTGATCCTGGACATCATGCTGCCGGGCATCGACGGCCTGGAGGTGTGCCGGCGGGTGCGGGCCATGGGCCGCTACACCCCCATCATCATCATCAGCGCCCGCTCCGGCGAGAGCCAGCGCATCCTGGGCCTGGAACTGGGGGCCGACGATTACGTCACCAAGCCGTTCTCCGTGCAGGAATTGATCGCCAGGGTGCGCGCCCTGTTCCGCAGGGTCGACGCCCTGGGGCGGACAGCCAGGGAAGAGGCGGGCGTGCTGCAGGCGGGCGTGCTGGATATCGATCCGGTGGCGCGCATGGTGCGCCGCCAGGGCGCGGACGTGGATCTGACGGCGCGGGAATTCGACCTGTTGTTCTTCTTTGCCCGCCATCCCGGCAAGGTGTTTTCGCGCATGGACCTGCTCACCCAGGTCTGGGGCTACAGCCACGAGGGTTACGAGCACACGGTGAACACCCACATCAACCGCCTGCGCGGCAAGATCGAAACCGATCCCGCCAGGCCGGAACTGATCCGCACGGTCTGGGGCGTGGGCTACAAGTTCACGCCGGAACCGTCCCGGGCGGAGGAAGGAGAAGCGCCATGATCCGCTCCCTCTACGGCCGACTGGCCCTGGTGTTCGCCCTGCTCACCCTGGCCTGCGGCGGCTTCACCGCCTGGCTCTACCAGGACATGGCCAGCCGCCACCAGCAGGAAGCGCTGCAACGCCTGTCCAGGGACCTGGCGGGCCATATCGCCAGCCATACCGATCTGGTGAAGGAACTGAAGTGGAACCGGCCGGCGGTGGAGCAGTTGTTCAATATGCTGATGGTGGTGAACCCGGGCATCGAGGTCTACCTCATCAAGGCCAACGGCCATGTCGATGCCCACGTGGCGCCCCCCGGCGCGGTCAAGCGCGAGTCGGTGGATCTGGCGCCGGTGAGCGAATTCCTGGCGGGCGGCCGCCTACCCCTGCTGGGGGACGACCCGCGCAGCCCCACGGCGCGCAAGATATTCAGCGCCGCGCCCCTGATCCAGGACGGCCATACCGTGGGCTACCTCTATGTCATCCTGGCGGGCGAGGCCTATGACCGCCTGGCCGCCGACGTCTGGGACAGCCAGGCCTTCGCCGGCGGCGCCAAGCTCATGCTGGCCATGCTGGCGCTCACCCTGGTGGCGGGCCTGGCCGCCTTCGCCCTCATCACCCGCCGCCTGCGCCACCTGACCAGCGAAGTGGCGGCCCTGGAGGCCAACGGCTTCCAGCCACCTGCCGAGGCCCCCGGCCAGGAGAACGGCGACGAGATCGGCACCCTGCGCCGGGCCTTCCGCCAGATGGCCGAACGCATCGCCGCCCAGATGGGCGAACTGAAGCGCCAGGACGAAATCCGCCGGGAAATGGTGGCCAACATCTCCCACGACCTGCGCACGCCCCTGACCTCCCTGCGCGGCTACCTGGAAACCCTCAAGCTCAAGGCCGGACAGTTGTCCGAGGAAGACCGGGCGCGCTACCTGGACGTGGCCGTGCGCCAGAGCCAGAAGGTCAGCCGGCTTGCCCAGGAGTTGTTCGAACTGGCCAGGCTGGAGTGCGACGCGGTGAAGCCCCAGAAGGAGCGTTTCGCCCTGGCCGAACTGCTCCAGGACGTGCTGCAGAAATTCGAGCTGGCCGCCCGCGAAAAAAGCGTGGAACTCCGGGCCGACGCGTCCCCGGACCTGCCGCCCGTGCTGGCGGACGTGGGCATGATCGAGCGGGTGCTGACCAACCTGATCGACAACGCCCTGCGCCATACCTCCCCGGACGGCTGGATCCGGGTGGAACTCCGGGCGGACGCGGGTCGCGTGCGGGTGCGGGTCTCCGACAACGGCGGCGGCATTCCCGCCGAACTGCGCGCCGATCTGTTCGAGCGCCCCTCGCCCCTGCGCGGCGGCTATGGTCGCTCCTCCGGCGGCCTGGGGCTGATCATCGTCAAGCGCATTCTCAGCCTGCACGACAGCGTGATCCGGCTGGAAGACCGGGAAGAAGCGGGCGCGGCCTTCAGCTTTGTCCTGCCGGCGGCGGGGTAGCGCGCGACCGTTCCAGCGATCGTTCCATTTTGTCAGGTAAAAAAACGGCCGCCCCGGAGAGCGGGCGGCCGTAAACCGGGCATGACCCGTCAGCGGGGCGACCTCCCCGGCCGCCGCGCAGTGGTCAGATGTAACTGTCGGAGAAAATGCTCTCCGCCCAGGTGAACATGTCTTCGAGGCTGTCGCCATCGACACCGTCGGCCGGGGCCTCGCCGATGTCCACCCGGTTCATGCCCTTGCCGATGACATTGCCGGCGGCGTCTACGATGTCTCCATAGATGAAGTTGGTGGACAGCCAGGAGGCCTTCTTGTTGGTGATGGGGCTGAAGCAGGCGGAGCTGGTGGCGATGTCCTCGTCTGGCGCGTCGCCGGTGAAGGATCGGATGATGGCATCGGCGCAGACCTTGGCTTCCGAGTTGGCCATGTGGCCGGACTTGGGCACGGCCTTGCCCACGGAGGCCGGGACCGCGCAGGAATCGCCGATGACATGAATGTTCGGATGGGCCAGGGTGCCGTAGGTCAGGGGGTCGACCCTGGCCCAGCGTCCCGTCGGGTCGTCGGCCAGGCCCATGCTGGTGACGATGGCGCCGGCCTTCTGGTCGGGGATGTAATTCAACACCCTGGCCTTGTTCACGGTCTTGGCGCTGGTGACGATGGATCGGGTGGTGGAATCCACCGATTGCACCGTGGCATTGGGGTAATACTCGATCCAGCCGGCGTGGGTCACCTTGAAGGCCTGGTTGAATGCCTCCGGCTCGGCCGTGATCCCGGGGTTGGCGTCCAGCACGATGACCTTGGCGCCGGCGCGGCCCTTGCGCTTCAGGTAATCGGCCACCACGCAGGCCCGTTCGTAGGGTCCGGGCGGGCAGCGGTAAGGCGCCTTCGGCACCGTCATGACGAAGGTTTCGTTGCCACGCATGGCCGACAGCTGATTCTTGAGCAGGGTGGTCTGGGCGCCCGCCTGCCAGGCATGGGGCGTCCTGGTCGGGTCCCATTTGCCGGCGGCGGGCATGAAGTCGATGCCCGGCGAGAGGACCAGGTGGTCATAGGGCAGCACCTGGTTACCGGTGGACGTGCTGACCGTCAGCGTATTGCCATGAGCGTCGATGGCGACGGCGCGGCCCTGCATCACGTTGACGCCGTGGTTGGTTCTGAGGGAGTCGAAACCCAGGGTGATGCGGCTCATGGACAGGGAGCCGGTCACCACCAGGTTGGAAAGAATGCAGGAGATGTGGCTGGGATTGGCGTCAACCAGGGTGACATGCACGTCACCGCCCCACATGCGCAGGTATTTGGCCACGGTCGCGCCACCGAATCCACCGCCCACCACCACGACGCGGGGGGCGACGGCGGCGCGCACGGCGCGGGGAACCGCGGCCAGTGTCGAGGCCGCGCCAATCAATTTCAGGAAGTGCCTTCTGTTAATGGTGTTCATCTTCTTTTCTCCCGTTTCAGTCGTCGCCGCCGCCACCGGATTGGGCGGACAGGTAGTCGGATATCAGGCGCAACTGGTAGTCGGTGTAGCCCCGGGCCTGCCGATCCATGATGCCTTCGATGTGAGAGCGGTATTTCATCTCCAGCAATTCGTGATACAGGTCATCCTTGCCGGCGATCGAGTCGAAGCCCGGTCCGGCGCCGTTGGTGCCATGGCACTGGGCACATTGGGAGGCCAGCAACTGACCGGCGGCTGGCGCCGACAGGGCGGGCTGGGACGCGGCGGCCAGCAAGGCGATGCTCAGGCAGGCCAACGATGGGCGATGAAAAATTGGCATGTTTTTCCTTTCAAGGAATGGGTGGAGGGCGCTTGCCGTGCATGCGAAAGCCGGGGGAAGGTGTCGGTCATCGAACAGGCAAGGCCTGTATCCAAGATAACGTGTGAAAAATACACACGTCAATATAAATTTTTGCGGGATGGGCAATGGGCGCTTAAATCTGGTTAAATATCAATGTAATCATCTTGATAGCAAGATTGATCGAGTGTTGATCACTGTTTTCATGTGTAAATGTGTTACACATAGATTAATATCAATGCCATGCCCGCCCAGACGCAAGCGTCCCTGTCCGGTTCCGCCGCCCTGCTCAGGGCGGCGCAGCGGGTGTTGCGCCCCCTTGCCCGCCTGCTCATGACCCACGGCGTGAACTTTCCCGTCTTCTCGGCCCTGGCCAAGGGGGTGTTCGTGGATGCCGCCGCCCACGATTTCCCCGATGACGGCGGACCGATGACCGACAGCCGGGTGAGCCTGCTTTCCGGCGTTCACCGTCGGGAAGTCAAGCGCCTGCGCACGGAGAACGCGCAGTCGGCGCCGCCGGCCTCGGTGTCACTGGGCGGACAGATCGTCGCCCGTTGGTGCGCCGATCCCCGTTTCGTCGATGCCCAGCGCCTGCCCAGGCCCCTGCCGCGCCTGGCCAGCAAGGGCGGTGATATTTCCTTCGAGCGTCTGGTGGCTTCGGTCAGCAAGGACATCCGACCCCGAGCGGTACTCGACGAGTGGGTCAGGCTGGGCGTGGCATGGGTGGACGAACACGATTCCGTGCACCTGGCCGAATCCGCCTTTATCCCCGCCCACGGCGCCGAGGAAAAGGCCTTCTACTTCGGCAAGAACCTCCACGACCACATGGCGGCCGCGACCCACAACCTTCTGGATGGTCGACCGCCGTTCCTGGAGCGGTGCGTTTATTACGACGGACTCAGTCCCGCCTCCGTGGAAAGTTTGCGGGAACTCTCGCGGCAACTGGCGGTGGCCGCCCTGCAGGAGGTCAACCGCCGCGCCATGGATCTGCAAGCGCGGGACGCGGATCGGGACGATGGACACGAGCGGATGACTTTCGGCGTCTATTTCTACAACGAGCCGACCCGGTCCCGGGACAGGATCCGGGACTGATGGCGCGCATCCTGGCCGCTCTGGCGCTGTTTATTGCCCTGCTGCCGGGCGGGGCCGCCCTCGCCAATCCCTGCGTGTTGCGGGACGGTTCGGGAATGGGTGGAACGGGCCACGCCATGGAAGGCTCCGGGATGGGCGGAACCGGCCTGGGCACGGGTGTTGGTGGGGAGGGATCGGGCGGGCCGGCGGAGGAGTCCGGCATGGGGGGCACCGGAAATGCCGCGGACGGCTCGGGCATGGGCGGCACGGGCCGCCGCGCCGAGAGCCAGGGCATCGGGGGCACCGGGGTGGTGGGCATCATCACCGGATTCGCCAGCATCTGCGTCAATGGCGTGGAGATTCACTACGATGCCGCCACCCCGGTCAGCATCGACGGCCAGGCCGCCGATGCCGGCCAATTGGCGGTGGGGCAGTTGGTGTCGGTGGAAGCCTCGGGTCAGGGCGATGACCTGCGCGCCCGCAGAATCGCCCTCGTCTCGGCCCTGGTAGGGCCCGTGACCTGGGTCGCGCCCGACGGGGATACCTTCATGGCCATGGGACAGACGGTTCGCCTCGCATCTTCCGGCAAGGCGGAGGGCTTCCGTCCCAAGGCGGGAGACATGGTGCGGGTCAACGGCCTGCGCGACGCCGCCGGTGTCGTGCACGCGACCCGGGTGAATTCAGCGAAGCCCGGCGCCCTGACCAGTGTGACCGGCCGGCTGGATTACGTGTCCGGTGGACGCGGCCGTATCGCCGGGTTGGTGGTGTTGGGCCTCGATGCCGATCTGGCCGCGGGCGATCCGGTGCGTGTCGCGGGGAACATGCGGGATGGCGTGCTGCGCGTGCGAACCATTGAACGGACGCCAGAAATCAAATTCGCGCCCGGCGTTGATCGCCTGGTATTGCAGGGGGTGGTGCATGGCACGGGTCGGGCGGGCGAACTTTCCCTGGGTTACGTGAAAGTTAAAGCCCCGCCCGGCGCGGCTCCCCGGGCAGGCCAATGGGTCAGGGTCGAGGCTCGCCGCGCCGGCGATGGCAGCCTCCAGGCCGGCCGCGTCATCATCGACCGGACGGGAAATGACGGCAAGACGGAAAGCCACGGCAAGTCGGTGACACCGCGCAAAGCCAAGTCGGCGGATGAGAATGACCCGGAATTGAATGATGCCGCCGCGAAGGCCGGCGCCGCGGCCCGCGGGGGGGAAGATGACGATCGCGCGGAATCGGGCACCGGTTCCGGAGGAAAAGCCGAGCCGGCGATGAATAGCGAAAAGGCCAGGAAGACTGAAGGTGCGGAAAAGGCCGAGAAGCGCGGGAAACTGGAGCAACCCGAACGAGTGGAGAAGGCCGAGAAGGCCGAGAAGGCCGAGAAGGCCGAGAAGGCCGAGAAGGCCGAGAAGGCCGAGAAGGTCGAGAAGGTCGAGAAGGTCGAGAAGGTCGAGAAGGTCGAGAAGGTCGAGAAGGTCGAGAAGGTCGAGAAGGTCCGAGAAGGTCGAGAAGCCTGAGAAGGTCGAGAAGCCCGAGAAGGTCGAGAAGCCTGAGAAGGTCGAGAAGCCTGAGAAGGTCGAGAAGCCTGAGAAGATCGAGAAGCCCGAGAAGATCGAGAAGCACTAAAGATCAGAGACGAACCGTTGCACATGAAACTCCATCCAGATCCCATCCGATCCGCCGCGCTGGTCATGTTTTCAGCCAGCTTGCTGCTGGGGATGCCGCTGTATGCCGCCGCCGCCGATTGGAGCGCGACCATGGGCGTGGATTTCAGCTCCGGCAAATATGGAGGTGGCCAGGCGACGGAAATCTGGTATGTCCCCCTGAGTCTGAAATGGGAAGAGGAACGTTCGACCCTGAAATTCACGCTGCCCTGGCTCCGCATCAGATCGCCCAGTGGCGGCAATGTCATCGATGTGGACGCCAATGGCCAGCCCATCTACGACGGTACCGGGCCCATGGAAAGCGAGGAGGGGATGGGGGACATGGTGCTGTCCTACACCTGGAGCGCCTGGACCCAGCCCCGCCGGGGTTTTCTCCTGGACCTGGGTGGCAAGATCAAGCTGGCCACGGCGGATGAGACCAAGGGGCTGGGCAGCGGCAAGAACGATTACTCCATGCAGGCCGATGTGTATTACCTTGCGGGCGCCCTGTCGCCCTTCGCCACTCTGGGTTACCGCATGCCGGGCGATCCCGCGGGCGTGACCCTGGATAACCAATGGTTCGGCACCCTGGGGCTGGGGTACAAGCTCTCGGGCACCGACAGCACGGGCTTCATGTGGGATTTCCGCCAGGCCAGCCGACCCGGCTCGGAGCACAGCAACGAGGCCACCCTCTACTGGGTGCACAAGTTCAGCGGCGACTTCAAGCTCCAGACCTATACGATGAAAGGGTTCAGCCAGGTGAGCCCGGACTGGGGCCTTGGCCTCATGGCCAGCGTGATCTATTGACGGTGCCAGGCGGGTGGCGGCGCCGCGCGCGCCCTGGCGAACCGCGCCGTCACGATGGATGATCTCGGGGCGGAGGGAGCGCGACGCCGGTAACGATGGGCTCTGTCAAGCCTTGTCAGAGCGGCCCGGTTTCTCCATCCTGTTCCGCCTTTGCATTCCTCCGGACACCCATGCTCCCCTCCATCGAAGCCCGCATCGCCCAGGAACTCCAGGTCCATGCCAACCAGATCGCCGCCGCCGTGGCCCTGCTTGACGATGGCGCCACCGTGCCCTTCATCTCCCGCTACCGGAAGGAAGCCACGGGGGGCCTGGACGACACCCAGATGCGCCATCTGGAGGAGCGCCTGGGCTACCTGCGCGAACTGGAGGAACGGCGTGGCGCCATCCTTTCCAGCATCCAGGAACAGGGCAAGCTGACCCCGGAGTTGCAGGCCGAGATCGTCATGGCCGAGACCAAGCAGCGCCTGGAAGACCTCTATCTGCCCTACAAGCAGAAGCGCCGCACCAAGGCCCAGATCGCGCGGGAAGCCGGCCTGCAAGCTTTGGCCGACACCTTGCTGGCCGACCCGATGCGGGCCCCGGAAGCCGAAGCCGCCGCCTATGTGAACGCGGACAAGGGGGTCGCCGATGTGAAGGCCGCCCTGGACGGCGCCCGCCAGATCCTCATGGAACAGTTCGCCGAGGATGCGGCCCTGCTGGAAAAGCTGCGGACCTATCTCCAGGACAACGGCCGCATCGTGTCCCGTCTGATCGAGGGCAAGGAGAACGAGGGCCAGAAATTCCGCGACTGGTTCGAGTTCGACGAACCCTGGAAGGCTATGCCTTCACACCGGGCGCTGGCACTGTTCCGGGGGCGGAACGAGGGCATTCTCGGTTTGGCCGTCAAGCTGCCGGAGGAAATCGACCAGGACACCCTCCTTTCCCAGAGCCCCCTGGCGGGGATAAAGGGGGCAGGGGGGATTTCACGGGGGTCTGATACGCCTGCCACGTCAAATCCCCCCCAGCCCCCCTTTAAGAAAGGGGGGAGTGAGGGAAGAAGCCCCTGCGAGGGCATGATCGCCGCCCATTTCGGCCTGCGCGACCAGGGTCGCCCCGGCGACAAGTGGATGCTGGACACGGTGCGCTGGGCCTGGAAGGTGAAGCTTTCCCTGCACCTGGAACTGGACCTGATGAATAGCCTGTTCGAGCGGGCGGAAGCCGAGGCCATCCGCGTCTTCGCCAGCAACCTGAAGGACCTGTTGCTGGCCGCGCCGGCCGGCCCCAAGGCCGTGATCGGCCTGGACCCTGGTATCCGCACCGGCGTCAAGGTGGCGGTGGTGGACCGCACCGGCAAGGTGCTGGACACCGCCACCATCTATCCCCACGAGCCGCGCAACGACTGGAACGGTTCCCTGGCCACCCTGGCCAGGCTGGCACAGAAGCACGGCGCCGAACTCATCAGCATCGGCAACGGCACCGCCAGCCGGGAGACGGACAAGCTGGCGGCCGATCTCATTTCCCAACTCTCGCGTTCACAACCGGATCTGCGGCTGACCAAGGTCACCGTCAGCGAGGCCGGCGCCTCGGTGTATTCCGCCTCGGAACTGGCGGCGCGTGAATTCCCCGATCTGGACGTCTCCCTGCGTGGCGCGGTGTCCATCGCCCGCCGTTTGCAGGACCCCCTGGCGGAACTGGTGAAGATCGAACCCAAGGCCATCGGTGTGGGCCAGTACCAGCACGACCTGGGCCAATCCAAGCTGGGCCAGGCCCTGGAAGCGGTGGTGGAGGACTGCGTCAACGCCGTGGGCGTGGACGTGAACACCGCCTCCGCCGCCCTGCTCACCCGGGTTTCCGGCCTGAACACGACGCTGGCCAACCAGATCGTCGCCCATCGCGACGCCCACGGCCCCTTCCCCAACCGGGAGGCCCTGAAGCAGGTGCCGCGCCTGGGGCCCAAGACCTTCGAGCAGGCCGCCGGCTTCCTGCGAGTGCCCGGCGGCGACAATCCCCTGGACGCGTCCTCGGTGCACCCGGAAGCCTATCCCGTGGTGCAGCGCATCCTGGCCGACCTGAAGCTGGACATGAAGGGCTTATTTGGCAACAACGGCGGCAACACCGACGTGCTCAAGCGCCTGGACGCCGGCAAGTACGTGGACGAGCGTTTCGGCCTGCCCACGGTGCGCGACATCGTCAAGGAACTGGAGAAACCCGGCCGGGATCCGCGTCCCGCCTTCAAGACCGCCGCGTTCCAGGAAGGCGTCCAGGACCTGAAGGACCTGAAGCCGGGCATGCAACTGGAAGGCGTGGTCACCAACGTCACCAACTTCGGCGCCTTCGTGGACATCGGCGTGCACCAGGACGGCCTGGTGCACATCTCCGCCCTGTCCGAGAAATTCGTGAAGGACCCGCGCGAGGTGGTGAAGGCGGGGGACATCGTCAAGGTGAAGGTGATGGAGGTGGATATTCCACGTAAACGCGTCGCCCTCACCATGCGCATGAAGGACACGCCACCGCCCCCCGGCGCCACGACCTCCCCGGCCGGGCCACGCGAGCGCATGCCCATGAAAAAGCCGCCGGAACAAGCCGGCGGCACCATGGCGGATGCCCTGAAACGGGCCATCACCCGGTCCTGAAAAAAAAAGCCCTCCCCCACAGCGTGGGGGAGGGGTTCCGCAGCGTCGCTTCAGCAACTTCTCGCGCTAGAGGGCTTCATCAACGCCGCTTTCAGAGTAGCTTGAGCAGCGCCACTATGCCAAGGGCCAATGTCACCACCCCGACCACGCCGCGCAGGGAGGCTTCGGAGGTCCGGCTCACCGTCAGGGTGGCCATCGGCACGGAAAGCAGGGCGCCCAGAGCCAGGGGAACGGCCAGTTCCCAGGCGATGCTCTTGCCCATGGCCAGGTAGGCCAGCAAGCCGACCAGGCAGGTGAGGGATTCCGCCACGGAGGTCACCGCCACCGCGTGCTTGGCGGGCAGGCCGGAAACCACCTGGCCGGCGGTGACCAGCGGACCATAACCGCCGCCGGACAAACCCTTGTTGAAGGCTGCCACGGCGCCCACCACGACGATGCCGCCGGCCCGGTAGGGAACCTGGCGCTTGCGGGTGATCAGGATGATCACGCCCATGGACAGGATGATGGCGGTGATGAAGATGCCCAGCCAGAACTTGGAAATGCTCACCGCCATCCAGACCGCCAGCACGGCGCCGATGCCGGACAGGCTGCCCAGCAGCAGGGTGGTGCGCCGGGCGCGGGGGTCGTTGAGGAAATCCACGTTGCCGTCGCGCTGGTGCAGAACGCCCGCGGTGAGGCCGGTCATCAACTCGCTCAGCAGGACCGCCGGGACGATCTGCAGGGGTTCGAAACCCGCCAGCAGCAGCAGGGGCGTCAGGGTCGTGCCGTAGCCCATGCCCAGGCTGGAATCCATGTATTCGCAGACCAGGGCCGCCAGGAAGATGGCCATCAGGGCCAGGGCGGAAATATTCAGGGTTTCCCGTGCCGTCACTTCCCAACCGGGCGTGAAATGCAGCATGGCGAGGCCGGCCAGGATGGCGCTGACCAGGAACAGCCAGAGGCGGGTGCGGCGGCTGGAAAGAGGGGGTAGGGCGGCGGTGAAGGTCAGGGCGGGCATGTCGGTCTCCCGGTTGAAGGTATCCACCTAGTGCACGACCCGTGCCAGGTCAGTGTTATCGATACCGTGACGACCACGGAATACAGCCCGAACCCGCTCCCGGCTTGATCGCCAGCGAAACAGGCTGGCGGCATTCCCGAACCTGTCCTAGATTGAACCGTGCAATAGGACGGATATTCCATGCGCTGGAACGGATTAGTGATGACATGACACAGATATACGATGATATCCAACGGTTTGAAACCCTGGCCGAGCAATGCGCCGACAGCGAATCCGGTCTGGAAGACTTTCTCACCGAGCTGGGCAATGCCCTGGGACCCGCCGCGCGCCAGGTGATCCACCGGCTGGCGGAGGAACGCCGCGCCCTGCGCGTCAAGCGGCCCGGCCTGAACGAGGCTATCGTCGGCGCCGAGGAAGGTTTGCGCGAGGTCATGGCCGCGGTGCGCCAGGTGGCCCGCTCCGATGCCCCGGTGCTGATCCTGGGCGAGACCGGCACCGGCAAGGAAGTGGTGGCCCGGGCCGTGCACAGCCATTCGAAACGCGCCAACGGCCCCTTCCTGAGGGTGAATTGCGGCGCCATCCCGCCGGAACTGATCGACTCGGAACTGTTCGGCCACGAGCGGGGCAGCTTCACCGGCGCCTCCGGCACCCGCAAGGGCTGGTTCGAGCGGGCCGACGGCGGCACCCTGTTCCTGGACGAAATCGGCGAGCTGCCCCTGGCGGCCCAGGTGCGCCTGCTGCGGGTGCTCCAGGACGGCAGCTTCCAGCGGGTGGGCGGCGAGCGCAGCCTGAACGTGGACGTGCGCCTGGTGGCCGCCACCAACCGGGACCTGCATCAATCGGTGCGCGACGGAGAATTCCGGGAAGACCTGTGGTTCCGCGTCGCCGTGTTTCCCATCCCCTTGCCGCCCCTGCGCGAACGCCTGCGGGATATCCCCGCCATGGCGGCCCATTTCTCCCTGCGCGCCGCCGAACGCCTGGGCCTGCCGCCGCGCATGCCGGATGCCTCCGACCTGGCCTTGCTGACCCGTTACCCCTGGCCGGGCAACGTGCGGGAATTCGCTTCGGTGATCGAGCGGGCCGCCATCCTGGGCGACGGCCGCCGGCTGGAGGTGGCGCGGGCCCTGGGCGTGACTCCGTTGCCCAGCCTGCCCGCGGCGAGCAGGAATACGGTTGAACCGGCTTCGGAAGACGGCCTGCTGCCCTTCGCCTCGGCCACCCGCAAGCACATCGAGGCCGCCCTGGTGCGTTGCCACGGCCGCGTCGAGGGCCCCCACGGCGCGGCACGCCTGCTGGAGATCAATCCCCATACCCTGCGTTCCAAGATGCGCAGGCTGGGAATCGAGGGGAAGCGTTACCGGCTGGCGCTCGACAATCCGGCTTCCCCCTTCGCAAAGGGGGGATGACCGAATGCCTCAGCCGCCACGCCGGTGCGCGCGCAGGTGGAAGCGACCCGGGTCCATGGCGTCCAGCAGGTCGCCCTCCAGGGGCATGGGATCGCCATCCATCTGGCTGGCCAGGGTTTCCGCCGCCAGGGCGGACCAGACCAGGCCCCGGGAACCCAGGCCGAGCAGGCCGAACAGGCCGGGCTGGCGCGGCAGGTCGGCGAGGCGGCAATCCCGGGGTATGGCTGTGGAAACATCCGGCAGGGCGCCGACGAGGGGCAGCCGGTCCGGCGTGGCGGCGCGGAAGCCGACCCGGCCGGGCAATTCGGTCGGGTTCAGCCCCCGCTCCGCGCCAGGCAGCATCTGGGACAGTCTGAGGAGATTGCTTTCGTGCTCATCGACACGGAGTTCCACCCCCTCGTCGTAAGCGTAGGAGGCCCCCAGGCAATGCACGCCGTCCAGGGCCGGCGTCAGGTAGCCTTCCCGGCACAGGGGGTGGGCCAGTCTGGGCAGCCGGCCGGCGGGAATGTGGCTGACCTGGCCCCGCACCCTGGTGATGGGCAGGCTGGCGGCCTGATCCAGCCGGTGGGCCTGGGCGCCGCCGGCGAGAACGACGATGGCCGCTTCGGCCAGTACCGCGCCGCCCGCATCGAACAGGCGCCAGAGGCCGTCACGGTGTTCCATGCGCGCCACTTCGGCGTGGCCCCGGAAGCTCAGGTTCATGCCGCCCGCCGCCAGCAGGCTGCGGCACACGCCGGGAGGATGGGCCCAGCCGCCGCCGGGGAACCACCAGCCGCCCAAGGCGGTGGGACACCCCAGGGACTTGCCGGCCGCATCCCGCTCCAGGAATTGCACGAAGTCCGCCGGATAGGCGCCGGACAGCTCCCGCTGCAAGGCTTCGTGGCCGGCGTCCCGGGCGATCTGGAGCAGGCCGTCGAGCCGGCGACGGGGCGGATGGCCGGTCTGGTCGAGCCGGGACCAGGCCCGGCCGGTATGCAGAAAGCAGGCCCGGTTGAGGCGCGAGGCCAGGTTGTCGTCCCGGGACAGCAGGGGCCGGACGATGCCGGCCAGGTTGCCGGAGGCCTCTCCCGCCGGCTTGCCGTGGCGCTCCAGAATCTCCACGCGCCAGCCCCGCGCGGCCAGGCGCTCGGCGATGGCGCAGCCGGCCAGGCCGGCGCCCAGGACGACGGCATCGCGCGCGGGAACCAAGGCGGGCGCCGAGGCCATCGACGAGACATGGGGCGCCGCCAGTCGGCCCACCAGCATCTCCCGCTTGCTGGCGAAGCCGGGCCGTTTTTCCGTGGCGAAGCCGGCCTCGTTCAGCGCCCCGCGCACCAAGCCTGCCACGCACCAGGTGGCCAGGGTGGCGTCCGATGCCGCCAGTTGGGCGCAGCGCCGGAACAGCGCCGGCGACCACATGTCCGGGTTCTTCCTCGGGTCGAAGCCGTCCAGGTAGAAGGCGTCCACGCCGGCCCGCAGCTTGCGCAGGCAGTTCGCCGAATCCCCCAGCATCAGGGTCAGGACGACCCGGCCGGCGGCGAATTCGAGGCGGTGGAAACCCGGCGTGAGGACCGGCCAGGCGTTTCTCAGGGCTTCGGCGAGGAACCGGAACTCGGGCCAGGCGGCGTGCACCCGGGCCAGGTCCGGGAGCGTGAAGGGATGTTTCTCCACCGCCAGGTAGTGGAGCCGTCCCGGACGGTCCGGATCGGCGCGCCAGGCGGCCCAGGTGGCGAGGAAATTCAGGCCGGTGCCGAAACCGTTTTCCAGGATCGTGAAGCGTCCGCGGTCCCGCCAGCGCTCCGGCAAGCCGTTGCCGCCCAGGAAAACGTGCCGGGCCTGGCCGGGCCCGCCGTCGGCGGAGTGATAAATGTCGTCGTGGATCGCCGAACGCGCGGTCCCGTCCGGGGCGAAACGGGCTTGGGCCGGTTGCAGGGTGTTCACGGACATCGCGCCACGGGTGTCGCGAAACTCAGTGCATGCGATGGCCGGGCGCCGCGAACACCGCCTCCAGGGCCTCGGCGTCGAAGCGGTAATCCCGGTTGCAGATGTCGTCGCGCACGTGGATCTCGCCCTTGTCCTTCAGGATCGCGTCGCACTCGGCCCGGCCGAGGCCGCGCAGCATGGCGTGGATCTTTTCCGGATCGTCGGGGCAATGGTGGCTCACCGGGCGCGGCGCGAACACCCGCGTGTCCTCCTCGGGAAACAGGCGGCGCAGCAGATCCAGCGGGGAATGCGCCAGATGCTCGGCGGGAGTCAGGGTATCGAGCAGGCGCATCACCCGGTTCCAGCCATCCTCGTCCTTGCGGTCCGCATCCGGCAATTTCTGCGCCAGCAGGCCCACCGCGCGCCGATCGTCGGCGGCCAGCAGCAGGCGGGTGGGCTGCTGTTCGGACAGGTTGAGGTAATGCTCGAAGATGGCGGCGATGCCGTCGCCTTCCAGGGGCACCAGGCTCTGGTAGGGCTGGCGCATGCCCTCGGCATCCAGGGTGAGCAGGAGCTGGCCGTTGCCCAGGAGCTGGCGCGCCGTCGGGTTGCCCGCCACGCCGGCTTCCCGGCCGCGGGCCATGCCGCGCAGGCGCAGTTGTTCATCGCAGTCCAGCACCAGCAGGTTCACTTCGCCGTCGCCGCGCAACTGGAAGGTCATGCGCCCGGGCTGCTTGAGATTGGCGGCGATCAGGCAGGTCACGGCGCTCATCTCGCCCAGCAGTTTCAGCACCGCTTCCGGATAGCTCCGCCCGGCGGCCAGTTCCCGCCAGGAACGATCCAGCGAAACCAGGGCGCCCCGGATATCCAGGTGTTCGAACAGGAAGGGCTGGACGCAGTCGCTATGCATGGCCGGGCAGGCAGGAAACAAAGCCGGGATTTTATCCGCCAATACCGTTTTCGGCGCGGGCCGACGAGATGGAGCTCAGGCGCCGGGCTTGAGTCGCGCGGCGAACTTTTCCCGGAACTTGGCCAGCTTGGGGCCCACCACGAACATGCAGTAGGGCTGGTGGGGGTTCTGGTCGTAATAGCGCTGGTGGTAGTCCTCCGCCGGCCAGAAGGTGGTGGCCTCCGTCACCTGGGTGACGATGGGCCGGTCGAAGGCTTTCAGGGCCGTCAGCTCGGCGATCAGGTTTTCGGCTTCGGCTCTCTGGGACGGGTCATGCCAGAAGATGGCGGAGCGGTATTGGCTGCCCACGTCGTTGCCCTGGCGGTCGAGGGTGGTGGGGTCATGCAGGGCGAAGAAGATTTCCAGCAGATCCCGATAGCCGATGCGATCGGGATCGAAGCGCACCCGCACGACCTCGGCGTGGCCGCTGTCGCCGCCGCAGACCTGCTGGTAGGTGGGGTGGTCGATGGCGCCTCCCATGTAGCCGGAGACGGCCTCCTCGACGCCGGAGAGACGGTTGAAGGCGCTTTCCAGGCACCAGAAGCAGCCTCCGGCCAGGGTGGCGATGTGTGGGTTCATGGCTTGTCTCCAGGATGTCGGCCCGATTATGAGCGCCCCCGGCCATTCAGGTTCCGGCCCGGCCTGCCGATAGACAGGCGTCATCAGCCCTCGACGCCCCATGAGCAATCAGGAACAACGCATTTCCATCGAGCAGGTCCGGATCGGCCTGCATGTCCGTCTGGAAGACTGGATGGGCCATCCTTTCATGTTCAGCAGCTTCAAGATCCGCAATGAACAGCAACTCAAGGTATTGCGTTCCCTGGGCCTGAAGGAGGTGCTCTACCTGCCCGCCAAGAGCGATGCCGCGCCTCTGCCGCCCCCCAGGGCGGAGACCCCGCCGCCGCCGCCTCCGGCGGTGGATCCCGAGGTGGAAGCCATGTGGCGGACCAAGCAGGAACGCCGGGAATTGCTGGCCAGGCAGCGGGAAGCCTATGGCCGCTGCGAGAAGAAATTCGTCGGCGGCATGGCCACGGTGAAGGGCCTGTTGCGCAACCTGTTCGCCAGGCCCGAGGAATCCCTGGAGCAGGCCCAGGCCCTGGTCACCGACATGGTGGATTCCCTGCTTGCCGAAAAGGACGTGCTGATCCATCTCATGAACGCCAAGAGCGGCGACGAGGGGGCCTACTACCACGCCCTCAACGTCACCATGCTGGCCCTGATGCTGGCCAGGGAGGCGGGATTCGGCGCCGAGGAGATGCATGACCTGGGGCAGGGCACCCTGCTGCACGATATCGGCAAGGAGCGGGTGCCGAGCCAGATCCTGCTGAAGAAGACGCCCTGGACCACGGCGGAACGCAATTTCTACCAGCAGCATGTTCCCTACGGGCTGGAGATGGCCGCCAGGCTGCCAGGACTGCCGGCGGGCGCCCTGGAAGTGATCGCCCTGCACCACGAGACCCTGGACGGCGGCGGATTCCCCAACCGCCTGGCGGGCGCCCGCGTCGGCCGCTTCGCCCGCGTCGCCGCCATCGCCAATGCCTTCGACAATTACTGCAACCCGCCCAATCCCGCGGATGCCATGACCCCGGCCGAGGCCCTGTCCCACATGTTCCGGAAGGAGAAGGAAAAATACGACCCGGGCCTGATGCAGCATTTCATCCGCTGCCTGGGCGTATATCCGCCCGGCAGCCTGGTGCGGCTGAACAATGAGGCCATCGGCCTGGTGGTGAGCGTGAATGCCGGGAAGTTGTTGCATCCCACCATCCTGGTCTACGACCCGGACGTGCCCAAGGAGGAAGCCCTGCTGCTGAACCTGGCGGACGAGCCGGACATCAGCGTGACGTCCACCCTGCGGCCCGCCAGCCTGCCCAGGGAAGTGTTCGAATACCTGAGTCCCCGCAGCCGCGTGAGCTATTACGCCGAAGGCCGGAAGCGGGCCGATCAGGCGGGCTGAAGCAGGGTTTCCACCAGCCTCGCCCAGTAACTCGCCCCCAAGGCCAGGATGTCATCGTTGAAGTCGTAGCGGGGGTTGTGCAGCATGCAGCCGCCTTCCGCCAGGCCGTTCCCGATCCAGACATAGCAGCCGGGCTTCTCGCGCAGCATGTAGGCGAAATCCTCGGCGCCCATGGACGGCCGGGCGTCGGTGCGGACGTTGTCCGCCCCCACCAGGTCGACCAGCACCCGCCGGCAGGTTTCCGCCTCGGCGGCGGAATTCACGGTGGGCGGGTAGCCGCGCCGATAGTCCAGGGTGGCCTGGACGCCGTGGGCGGCGGCGATGCCCGCGCAGTGGCGCTCCATGGCCGCCTCGATGGCGTCCTCCACCTCCGGCCGGAAGGCGCGCACCGTGCCGCCGATGCGGGCTTCCGCCGGGATGACGTTGTAGGCCTCGCCGCCGGCGAAGAACTGGGTGATGGACAACACGGCCGCGTCCAGCGGGTCCAGCCCGCGGCTCACCACGGTCTGCAGGGCCTGGACCAGGGCGGCGCCGGCCGTCAGGGGGTCGCGGCCCTGGTGGGGCATGGCGGCATGGGCGCCGTGGCCCTTGATCAGGATGTCGAACTGGTCGGCGCAGGCCATCACCGGGCCGCCGTGGACGGCGAACTGGCCGGCGGGCAGGCCGGGCCAGTTGTGCATGCCGAACACCGCGTCCACCGGGAAGCGTTCGAACAGGCCTTCCTCGATCATCACCCGGGCGCCGCCGTCGGTTTCCTCCGCGGGCTGGAAGATGAACACCACGGTGCCGTCGAAGTTGGGGTGGGCGGCGAGGTATTCCGCCGCCCCCAGCAGCATGGCGGTGTGGCCGTCGTGGCCGCAGGCGTGCATGCGGCCATCGTGGCGGGAACGGTGGGGGAAGAGGTTCTGCTCCAGCACCGGCAGGGCATCCATGTCGGCGCGCAGGGCGATGGCGCGCGAGCCGCCGCCGTGGCGCAGGACGCCGACCACGCCGGTGCCGGCCAGGCCGCGATGGGTCTCGATGCCCCGGGACTGGAGGAAGGCCACCACCTTGTCGCTGGTCCGTCGTTCCTCGAAGGCCAGTTCCGGATGGGCGTGGATGTCGTGACGCAGGGCCACCAGATGTTCCCGGCTGGCCTGGATTTGGGGTAGAGCCTTCATGTCGGCGTGTCAGAGCCTGTGAAGAAATCGTAGCGAGCGGCCCGAGAGCAAGGCGGACGGAGCGCAGCGACGAGACATATCAGATAGATAGGCGAGGCGCGAGCACCGCCCAACGCAGCTATCGGGACGCGCAGTAGATTTATTCACAGGCTCTCAGGTCATGCCGGGAATGACCTGCTTGGTCATGGCCACGGCCACGATGTAGGCGAATACACCCAGGGCCGCGATCAACGCCTTGACGCGCACGGACCGGGTCTTGCCGCGCTTGAGGGCGATGGTGCCCAGGCTGATGTAGGCCAGCAGTCCGATGATCTTGGCCATCAACCAGGGTTGGTCGATGGGATTGAGCCCGGCCACGAACAGCATGGCGATGGCGGCGAACAGCAGCAGCGAGTCGTTGACATGGGGCACGACCCTCACCCAGCGATCCTTCAGCCGGGGAGAATCGGTCATCATCCAGAAGCCACGGAGCAGGAACAGGATGAGGGTGGCGAGAATGGTGCCGATGTGCAGGTCGCGAAGAATGGCGTAATCCATGGAAAGCGATCGTCGGGAGTCGGGACAGGCGGCATCTTACCCCGGAAGGCGACCACGCTTACCCCCGCCAGGCCTGAACCTCGCGCCGCCCCTGGCGGGCGCACGCAACGCTCGGGTGACTTGCTCAGGTGACTTGGTAGCGGCTTTCGATGGCCGTCACCAGCATGCGCACATCCCGGGAGGTCAGCCCCGGATAAGCTTCATGCACCACCCGGTGGGCCAGGTAATCCATGGGGCTGTTCGCCCATTCGCCATTGGCATGGAAGAAATGATCAATCCGCCCGCAAGCGTCATCGAAAATGGCGCGCAGATGGGGATGGCGGCGGCGCTCGTCGTGATAGGCCCCCTGGTTGTCGATACGTGTTTCCATCGGAAGTCTCCTCGCTCTCGGTTGGCGAACGGGGCGGTATCTATCCACCCACTGATCCCATGATAGATCGTCCGACCCAAACATGGCAGGTTCAGGACATGTCGCCATCCAGATAGAACCAGCGCCCGTCGATGCGCTCGAAACGACTGGTCTCGTGGAGCCGGTGGGCGCGCCCGCCGATCTTGTAGCGGGCCACGAATTCCACCCAGGCGTGATCGGCATCCTGGCTTCCGCTGCCCTTGATGGCGAGCCCCAGCCATTTCGGGCGAGGTTCTTCGGATAGATCCAGGCTCGCGGGCCGCGTCGCCGGATGCCAGGTGGCGAGCAGGTAGGCCTCGTTTCCCATGACATAGGCGCTGTAACGGGAACGCATGAGGGCTTCCGCGCTGGCCGGCGTGGTTTCCCCCGAAAGATGGGGCGCGCAGCAGCGGTCATGGGGCTGGCCGGAGCCGCAGAGGCAGGGCGTGGCGGCGATGGGGGTCATCGATGTGCTGGGACACTCAAATGGAGTCATGAACCGGGTGCATAATGCGCCCGCCGGTTTCCATTCTGAATCCATCCTGCCATTCCCGGGAGCTCGAGAAAAATGCAATCTTCCCTTCGCCCACTGGACCGTCCGCCAAGCCTGAAACTTCTCCTGCCGGCGCTGATCGCCGCCATGCTGGGGGGCTGCGCCACCCAGGAGTACGTGCAGCAGGAGACCGGCCAGTACAACCAGCGCATCGTCGAACTCGAGGCCTGGATGAACGCCACCAGCCTGGGGATCGAGACCAACGCCAAGCGCATCCTGAATGCGGAAAACCGCCTGGATGGCGCCGAGCGGCAGGGCGCGGCCGTGGCCACCCGCCTGGATGGAACGCGGGGCGACGTGGCTGAAAACGGCCGGCGGCTGGAGCGGCTCGCGGCCGAACTCTCCGCCATGAGGCAACGGGTCGAGTCGGATGCGGCCGAGGCCGGCCGTTTCAGGCAAAAACTCGATGAAGTCGAAGCCCGCCTCAATGCCACGGGCCGCCGCCTGGAAGGCTCGGTTGCCGGCCTGGCCATGGCCGAGGCGCGCATCCGCGCCCTGGAAAGCCGCGTGGCGTCGCCCCGGAAGCTGGATGAGGCTGGTCCGGCCTCCACGGGTGTCGCGCCGATGGCGGGCGACGCGCCGACGGCAAGCCTGGCGGGCGCCCCCGCCTCCGAGCCGGCTGCCGCCGTGGTCGTGGCGCCGGTGGTGGCCCCGACCCCGGAGCAGGCTCCGGCCCCGACGACTCCGCCTGGGGTTCCGTCGCCGGTCGCCCCGGCGCCCGCCGCGACCGGGGCGGCGGAGCCCGCCACCGCCGATTTCGGCCGCCTGCTTGCCCGGCAAGGCGACGACCTGGCCAGCACCCGGGGGCGTCTGGCCACGGTGGAGACCGGGTTGGCGGATCTCCAGCGACGGGACAAGGATCAGGCCGAGACCCTGGAGGGCGCCAATCGGAAACTGGACGCGCTCCAGTCTGAACTCGGCAGGGTCGGCCACAAGGCGGGATCCAATGCCGACGCCATCGCCCGCATCGATGCCCAGATGGATGCCGCGCGCAAGCGCGTGGAAGCCAGCGAGAAGGGGCTGGCCGAGTCGGGCCTGCGCCTGACCATGGTGCAGGAATTGCTGGATGACCAGGGCGCCCGCCTGTCAAAAACCGAGCTGGAAAGCGGCAAGTTGTCGGCCTCGGCGGCGGAAGCCCTGGAACGGGCCATGGCGGCGGGCCGGCTGGCGGAAGGCAAGCTGATCCACGAAACCACGTTCAGCGAGGAAGTCGCCATGTTCGGCTTCCAGGATGCCAAGCTCAACGACGGGGCGCGCCAGCGGCTCGCCGATTTCGCCAATCGCCTGAAGGCCGAGAACAAGGGCGTATTCATCGAGATTCAGGGGCATACCGACGATGTCGGTCCGGCGGCCGTCAACATGGATCTGTCCCTGGCTCGAGCCAGGTCGGTCAGGGACTATCTGCACCAGGAAGCGGGAATCCCCCTGCATCGCCTCGCCGTGGCGCCCTACGGGGAAACCCGGCCGGTGGCGGATAACAAGACCCGGGAAGGTCGCCTGAAAAACCGCCGGGTGGTCCTGGTGGTGCTGAAATAATCCGGACCGTGTGAGTCCGGGGGGGCGGACGGAGGCCCCCTCGGGTGGGGAAGCTAACGCCTGGCCGCCGTCCTGTAGCGGTTGCGAGCCATATCCGCCATATCCGGCGTCATGGCGTTCAGATTGCGCTGCATTTCCTGGTCGCCGAGGCGATGGCCGTGTTCCTTGGCCAGGCTGAACCAGTGATGGGCCGCCATGCGGTCCTGCCGTTCGCCCTGGCGGTGCACGAAGAGCTGTCCAAGGGCGAAATAGGCGTCCACGTAGCCTTGCCCGGCTGATCGGGCATACCAATGGGCGGCCTCCACATCATCCTTGACCACACCCTGGCCTTCTTCATGGAGCAGACCCAGCATGTACTGGGATTCCTTGTCGCCCGCCGTAGCCAGAAGCTTGAATTCCCTGGCGGCGGTATCGAAATCGCCGCTGGTATACGCGTTCATGCCCTCGTCATAACCCGCCCAGGCCTGACCGATGCAGATCGCGCCGGTCAGAAACAGCGTGAGGGAAAGATGACGAAAGGTTTTCATGTAGGCGGATCAGAGTGGACTTGTGAATATTATCGGTTGCTTATATACAAAACTTTAGAAATAACCGCGAGGGCGGGAAATAAGCGGCGAAGGGGTGGCTGATTCGCCGCTCCAGGCGACGCTGGCCATCGCGGCCGGGAACGGGCTCCTCCCCCGCAGGCGGGGGAGGCCGGGAGGGGGAGGGCAGTGGCTTGCTTTAAATGGCTCTGTTCGCGTTACTTGGTGAGATGGATGCTGGCGCGGGTGGTGGGTTGCTCCCCCCCCCCCTTTGGAAAAGGGGGACTGAGAGTGATTTTTGCCGGCGGTGCATACATCGAGCGTCGTGAAATCCCCCCTCTCCCCCCTTTCCAAAGGGGGGGACCACGGATTCAAGCGCTTCATGGGCATCCACAGTTAACGCAAACCGAGCCTTTAAAAAAACAGCATCTGCCTGAAGCCTGGCTCATCTGGTGAGCCCCGACCCCTGTAACGTGGTCCTCCCACAAACAGACCGGAGGCCATCATGACCCACGACAACCCGCCCGCCAGTTCCGCTGCCACGTCCGCCCCCCGCATCCTCCTCACCCCCCTCAAGAGCGCCCTCGTCGCTGGCCACGCCCAGCGCCTGCAGGTGCTGGTGCGCATCCAGGCTCCGGACGCCGAGCCCGCCCTGGCGAAGGAACGCCCGCCCTATCACCTGGCCCTGGTCATCGACCGCTCCGGCTCCATGTCCGGCGAACCCCTGCATGAAGCCAAGCGCTGCGCCGCCCACATCATCGACCGGCTCAAGCCCGACGACCGGGCCGCCCTGGTCCAGTTCGACGACCATGTCCGCGTCCTCGTCCCGGTCCAGCCGGTGGCCGACCGCCAGGTCCTGCGCCGCGCCCTGGATGCCATCCACGAGGGCGGCATGACCAACCTGCACGGCGGCTGGGAGGCCGGCGGCCGGGACCTGCTGGAGTTCGTGGGGCAGGCCGGGCTGTCCAGGGTGATCCTGCTGTCCGACGGCAATGCCAACCAGGGGCTCACCGACCCGGCCCGCATCGCCGAGCTGTGCGGCCAGTTCGCCGACCGGGGCGTCACCACCTCCACCTACGGCCTCGGCCGCGACTTCAACGAGGACCTGATGGTGGCCATGGCCAAGGCCGGCCAGGGCAACCACTACTACGGCGAGACCGCCCGGGACCTGTTCGAGCCCTTCGCCGAGGAGTTCGACCTGCTCTCCAACCTCTACGCCCGCAAGCTGCGCCTCACCCTGGGCACCCCGGATGGGGTCCAGGCCACCCTGCTCAACGACTATGCCGTGGAAGACCTGCGCGGCTTCCCGGTGGCGCGCCTGCCGGACCTGGCCTGGGGCGCCGAGGCCTGGGCCCTGGTGCAACTGGACCTGCCGGTGCCGCCGGAAGGCCAGGACCCCATGCCCCTGCTGCAGGTGGAACTCACCGCCAGCGACCTGGACGGCCATCCCATCGCCTTCCCCGAGGCGCGCCTGAAGCTGCCGGCCCTGCCCACCCGGGTCTGGGAAGCCCTGCTGCCCGACCCCCTGGTCCTGCAGCGGCTGCACGAACTGGAAGCCGGCAAGCTCCTGGAACAGGCCCGGAGCGCGGCCCGCCGCGGCGATTGGCAAGCCATCGAAGGCCTGCTCAAGGAAGCCCGCCAGCGCTTCGCCGACAACCCCTGGGTCCGGCAGGTGCTGGAAGGCCTGGCGGAACTCGCCCGCCAGCGGGACGCGGCCCGCTTCGGCAAGGAAGCGGTCTATTCCAGCCGGCGCATGAACACCCGGCTGGCGGCCAAGGACGAGGCCTCGTACCTGAGTGACGAGGCGGACGTTCCCGCCTTCCTGCGCCGCAAGCAGGCCCAGGGCAGGGCCCAGTTCCGCAAGGGGCCGGAAGACAAGCCGCCGGGCAAGGGAGAGTGACATATTGATCTTTGCAAAAGTAAGGCCGCTGCACTCGCCCTCCCGACCGTCCACGGCCGACTTCGGCGGCGGCCAGACATGCTCGCCGAATTCCCGCCTACGCCCCCCGCATGCGGGGGAGGTGCTGGCTCCCTCCCCGTTCACGGGGAGGGTTGGGGTGGGGAGAGCTTTCCCGCCTTCGGTACGGATGGCATTGCTTTCAAGAAAATCATTGCTGGAGCCCTGGACATGAACGCCGCCCCCGGCCGCACCCACGGCCTCTCCAAGTCCCGCCTCGTCGCCTGGCTGCAATGCCCCAGGCGTCTGTGGCTGGAGGTGAACCGCCCCGACCTGCGCCTGGACGACCTCGCCATCCGGCGACGCTTCGCCGTGGGCCACCAGGTGGGCGCCCTGGCCCGGGACCTGGAGGCGGGCGGGGTGCTGGTCGGCCACGAGGACGATCTTGCCGCCGCCCTGGAAGACACACGGCGCGCCCTGGACCGGCTGCCGGGCAAGCCCCTGTTCGAACCCGCCTTCCAGCACGACGGCCTGCTGGTGCGCATCGACCTGCTGCTGCCGGAGGATGAACGTGGCCATCGCCACCACCTGGTGGAGGTCAAATCCACCGCCAGCGTCAAGGGCTACCACCTGCCCGATGCCGCCATACAGGCCTGGGTGGCCAGCCAGGCCGGGCTCCATCTGTCCCGGGTCAGCATCGCCCACCTGGACACCGGCTTCATCTACCCCGGCAACGGCGACTATCGGGGCCTGTTCCGCCGCACCGACATCACCGCATCCATCGTCCCCCTGCTGGAGCGGGTGCCCGACTGGGCCGCCCAGGCCCGCGTCGTCCTGGCCGGAGAGCAACCCGACATCCAGCCCGGCGACCAGTGCGACACGCCGTTCGAATGCCCGTTCCGGCATTACTGCTGCCCGCCGGCGCCCGAATATCCCGTCACGCTCTTGCCGGACCGGCGTGGCAAGGCCATGGCCCGGGCGCTGGCCGCCGAAGGCCATGAGGACCTGCGTGACGTCCCCGCCGGCCGCATCGTCGACCCCCTCCAGCAACGCATCCATGACGCCACCCGCAACGGCCGGGCGGTGCTGGACCCGGAAGCCGCGGCCCAGATCGGCGCCGTCGGCTGGCCGCGCTACTACCTGGATTTCGAGACCATCGCCTTCGCCGTGCCGCTCTGGGCCGGCACCCGGCCCTACCAGGCCCTGCCGTTCCAGTGGTCCTGCCACACTGAAAGCGCGCCGGGCCAACTGCGTCATGCGGACTTCCTGGACACCACCGGCCAGGCGCCCATGCGCCGCTTTGCCGAGCGCCTGCTGGCCACCCTGGGCAAGACCGGCGCCATCATCGTCTACAGCGCCTACGAGCGCCGCATCCTCGACGGACTGGCCCGGGCCTTCCCCGACCTGGCCGACCCCCTGCGCGCGGTGGCGGACCGCCTGTTCGACCTCTTGCCCCTGACCCGGGCCCACTACTACCACCCGGCCATGAAGGGATCCTGGTCCATCAAGGCGGTGTTGCCGACGGTGGCGCCGGACCTGGACTACGGCGCGCTGGGCGAGGTCCAGGACGGCACTTCGGCCCAGGCGGCGTACGCGGAGATCATCGACCCGGCCACCCCGGCCGAGCGCCGGGCCAGTCTGACCGACGCCCTGCTCGACTACTGCCGGCTGGATACCCTCGCTCTGGTGCGGCTGGCCTGGTTCTTGGAGGAGGGAGGTCGAAATAGAACCGGGAATTGAGCCACGGCAAGAAGCCAGGTCGAATATGACTTTCGATATATATCCGTGACCCTCTCTGGGGGTGAGAATCCATAAAAAAAGGAAGCGACCCATGTCCGAACTAGAAACGCCGCTGCAATTCGCGCCTGTCGAATCCATTCCGGAAGGCCATGGGCAGGAAAGCGCGCAGACGAGCGGCCTGCGTCTGGACCTTCTCATCGAGGATCCCGAGACCATCGCCGCCCTGGCCTCCTACCCGGAAGGCCGCGAGCGCAACCGCTTCGCCCGCACCGCCCTGCGCATCGGCATCATCGCCCTGAACCAGGCCCAGGGTCGCATCGATACCGAATCGGTGAAGCACGAGGGCGATCGTCTGGTTCGGGAGATGGAAGGCAAACTCAGCGAATACCGCCGCCAGACCGAGCAACTGCTGGCCAACACCCTTAAGGAGTACTTCGACCCGCAGAACGGCCGCTTCAACGAGCGCGTGGAGCGCCTGGTGCGCCAGGACGGCGAACTGGAGAAACTGATGCGCGCCCAGGTCGAACAGGCCGAGCGCACCCTGGCGGACACCCTCACCCGCCACGTCGGCGAGAACAGCCTGCTCATGCAGCATCTCGCGCCCGACGACTCCAACCGCTTCCTGGGCGCCCTCAAGGCCAGTATCGAAGGCACCCTGGCCGTACAGGCCAACGCCATCCTGCGGGAATTCTCCCTCGACAACGGCGCCGGCGCCCTGTCCCGCCTGGTCAAGGAACTCAAGGACAAGCACGGCGAAGTCTCCGAGAGCCTGCAGAAGCGCATCGGCGAAGTGGTCGGCGAGTTCTCCCTGGACAACGAGCAGTCCGCCCTCAGCCGCCTGGTGCGGCGCGTGGAGGAAGCCCAGGGCCGCATCAGCGCCGAGTTCACCCTGGACGCCGAGAACTCCGCCCTGGCGCGCATGAAGCGCGAGCTCACGCAGATGATCGAGGCCCAGAACCAGGCCGCCCAGGCCTTCCAGACCCGGGTGGTGAGCGAACTGGAGGCCATGCGCGCGCGCAAGACCGCCGAGGCCGCCTCCACCACCCACGGCCACGACTTCCAGAACGCCTGCATCGAAGCCCTGCGCGAGATGGCCGGCCGGGCGGGGGACATCGTCGAGGACACCGGCAACACGGTCGGCGTCATCCCGCGCAGCAAGGTGGGCGACGCCGTCGTCACCCTGTCGCCGGACAGCGTCGCCGCCGGCGCGCGCATCGCCATCGAGACCAAGGAAGACGCCAGCTACACCCTCAAGTCCAGCCTGGACGAGATCGCTGTCGCGCGGCAGAACCGGGCTGCCGGCATCGGCCTCTTCATCCACTCCCGCCGCACCGCGCCGGAAGGCCTGGAGCCCCTGGCCCGCTACGGCAACGACATCGTCGTCACCTGGGACGCCGAGGACGAAACCACCGACGCCTGGCTCAAGGCCGGCCTGCTCACCGCCAAGGCCCTGGCCGTGCGCGCCGCCGCCGACAACGCCGAACGCGCCGCCGACTTCCAGGCCATCGACAAGTCCATCACCGAGATCCAGCGCCAGGCCCGGTACCTGGATGAAATCCGCACCTGGAGCCAGACCATCCAGAACAACGCCGGCAAGGTCCTCGACCGCGCCGACCGCATGCAGAAGGCGCTGGACGCGGAACTGGAGGCGCTGGGCCTGCAGGTGGCGCAGCTGAAGGCGGAAGAATGAGCTTGGATGACGGCGACAGTCGGCAACCGCAGCCCCGCCATCGTGCCACACAGGCCCGGATGGGTCAGAATAAATTGCATCAAAATGCAACTTTCATTTATTGATTAATGCGCCATAATGCAAATAACAATCTAACTATCATGCATCATGGTGCAACCAATGAAACCGGATTTCTCCCTGCTCAAGCTTCGTCAACTCGATGCCGCGCTCACACGCTGGCGCGGTGCCAATCTGCAGGCGCGCCCACCCCAGGGCTGGCTGAAGGCCATCCGCGAAGCGCTGGGCATGCCGGCAGCCCACCTCGCGCAGCGGCTGGGCGTTGCCCCGTCCACGGTCACGCGCATGGAAACCTCGGAGGCCGACGACACCGTCAGCCTGGCCACCCTGCGCCGCGCCGCCGAAGCCCTGGACTGCGAATTGCGCTACGCCCTGGTGCCCAGGCGCTCCCTGGCGGAAACCCTGGAAACACGTGCCGACGCACTGGCGCGGAACCGGATGGCCGCCATCAGCCACACCATGGCCCTGGAGGCCCAATCCACCCCGCCGGAAACCGTCGAGTCCCAGACCCGCGCCCTCGCCGAGAGCCTGCTCAAAGGCTCGCGCCGCGCCCTGTGGCGGGAGAAGCCGCCGTCATGACGGTCAACCTCGACTATCCGCCCGGCGCCACCCCGCTGGATGCCGACGAACTGGCCAACCTGATCCCCGGGCACATCACCACGCAGGGCGAGCTGAACGAGTGGGAGCAACTCAACATCCTGCAGGGCGAAGCCTGGGCGAGGAAGCAGCGCCAGGAAATCCTCCAGGAAGCCTACGTCCGCAAACTGCACGAGCGGATGTTCGGCGAAACCTGGCGCTGGGCCGGCGAGTTCCGCAAGTCCGACAAGAACCTGGGCGTCGATTGGTTGAAGATCGGCGTCGAACTGAAGAAGCTGCTCGACGACGTGCGCTACCAGGTGGAGCACGGCAGCTATCCGGCCGACGAAATCGCCGTGCGCTTCCACCACCGGCTGGTTGCCATCCACCCCTTTCCCAACGGCAACGGGCGCCACGCCCGGCTGATGGCCGACCTGCTCGCCGAGCGGCTGGGCCACCCCAGGTTCAGTTGGGGCAGCCGCAGCCTGGTCGATGCCAGCGAGACACGCCAGCGCTACATCGCCGCCCTGCAAGCCGCCGATGCCCGCGACTACGGTCCACTGCTCGCCTTCGCCCGCAGCTGACTACCGACCAGCCCATGACCGACCACACCGCGAAACCCTGCCCCTTCTGCCAGCGAGATCCCGCGCGGGTGCTGGGAGAAGACGACCTCAGCGTGATCTACCAGGATGGTTTCCCGGTTTCTCCCGGGCACACGGTCATCATTCCCAAACGCCACGTCGCCACCCTGTTCGAGGCCAGCGAGGCGGAGCAGTTGGCCCTGCTGAAGGCGCTCAACTGCGCCAAGGCCCTCCTGGACGAGGCGCATCACCCGGGACGGCTACAACATCGGTATCAATCAATCTGATGCTAATAGAAGAACTCAACCCCGGCCCGCGCCCCCTCGCCGCTCCCGCCCCCGTCCCTCTCCTCCCTTGGGCGCCGGCCCCGTCCCGGGGGCGCGGGCCGCGCCCCCCCGGGCCCGCGCCCGTTGGCGGCGCCCCCCCGCCCCCGCCGCGGGCCCGCCGCGCCCGGGCCCCTCCCCCGCCCGCCCACGCCGCGCGGCGCGCCCCCCCGGCCTCTCCCGCATCGAGGCCATGCGCCTGGGTCTGGCGTATGAGTACGACCCCTATTTCTCCCTGTCCATTGCCCGTGTCGACCCGCTGCCCCACCAGTTGGAGGCGGTCTATGACTACTTCCTGAAACTGCCCCGCATCCGCTTCCTGCTGGCCGACGATCCGGGTGCGGGCAAGACCATCATGGCCGGGCTGCTGATCAAGGAGCTCAAGATACGCGGCCTGGTGAAGCGGGTGCTGATCATCACCCCGGCCAACCTGACCTTCCAGTGGCAGCGCGAACTGAAGGACAAGTTCCGGGAGAACTTCGAGGTCATCCGCAGCGACGTGCTGCGCGCCAACTACGGCATGAATCCCTGGCAGGAGAAGGATCAGGTGGTGACCTCAGTTTCATGGGTGTCCCGCATCGAGGATGCCAAGGACTCCCTGCTGCGCAGCCGTTGGGACCTGATCATCGTCGACGAGGCGCACAAGATGTCCGCCTACAGCAGCGAGAAGAAGACCCTCGCGTACCAGCTTGGGGAAAAGCTGTCGGAGATGACCGACCACTACCTCTTGATGACGGCGACCCCCCACAAGGGTGATCCCGACAATTTCTGCCTCTTCCTCGAACTCCTGGACCGCGATGTTTACGGCGACATCAGCAGTCTGGAAGAGGCCATGGCCCGGCATGAGGCGCCTTTCTACCTGCGCCGCGTCAAGGAAGCCCTGGTGACCTTCCCCGACCCCGAGACCGGTCACGTCCAGGCGCTATTCACCAAGCGCAATGTCACTACTTCCGAGTTCCAGATATCCAACGACGAACTGGACTTCTACGACCGCCTGACCCGTTACGTCGAGGACCAGTCCATCAAGGCGGCGGCGGATGATTCGGCCCGTGGCCGGGCGCTCGCCTTCACCATGGCCATGCTCCAGCGCCGATTCGCCTCCAGCCTCTACGCCGTGCGGCGCAGCCTGGAACGCATGCGCGACAAGCGGGAACGCATCCTCAAGGACCCGGAAGGTTACCGCCGGGAACAGATGAACAAACGCCTGCCGGAGGACTTCGAGGATCTGACCGACGAGGA
>JADJYY010000015.1 GCA_016719465.1 Hydrogenophilales bacterium | reverse complement strand
AGGGCCAGCCCAATTGGTGCCTGGCGGATTTCGTCGCGCCCAGGGAAACCGGCATCGAAGATTACCTCGGCGCCTTCGTGGTCACCGCCGGCATCAACGAGGACGAGAAAGCCCGGGCTTTCGAAGCCGCCCACGACGACTACAGCGCCATCCTGTTCAAGGCCCTGTGCGACCGCCTGGCGGAAGCCTTCGCCGAGCGCATGCACCAGCGGGTGCGCAAGGAATTCTGGGGCTACGCGGCGGACGAGACCCTGGGCAACGACCAGCTCATCAAGGAAGAATATCGCGGCATCCGCCCGGCGCCCGGCTACCCCGCCTGCCCGGAACACAGCGAAAAGGGGGCCCTGTTCGAACTGCTCGACGTGCCCGCCCGCATCGGCGTGCGCCTCACGGAAAGCTACGCCATGTGGCCCGCCGCCTCGGTTTCCGGCTTCTACCTCAGCCATCCGGACGCCCGCTACTTCGCCGTGGCGAAAATCGACCGGGATCAGGTGGCCGACTACGCCCGGCGCAAGGGCTGGGACCAGGCCACGGCGGAAAAATGGCTGGCCCCCAATCTGGGCTATTCGACCTGACACCATGACCCGATCCAGCACAACCCACCCCCTGCACATCGCCCCGGTATCCCTTCCCGACGGCGCGGGCGTCCTCGGCATCACCTTCTGCCCGGGGAAGTGCGATCTCGACGCCCATGACGGCCCTGGTCCCGGGATCTGCCCCTCGACCTGGGCGCCATCCGGGCCTGGGGGGCCAACGCCCTGGTCACCCTGCTGGAGGGCCATGAATTCGACCTGCTGCACGTGCATCGGCTGGGCGACATGGCCGAAGCGGCCAGCCTGGAATGGCATCACCTGCCCATCCCGGACATGGGGGAGCCCGGCTGGCATTACGAGCGGCGCTGGATCTACTCGGGCGCGCGCCTGCGCCGCCTGCTGCGCCGGGGCGGACGGGTGGTGGTGCACTGCCGGGCCGGCCTGGGCCGCGCCGGCACCATCGCCGCCCGCCTGCTGGTGGAGCTGGGCATGCCGCCCGCCGAAGCCATTTCCCAGGTGCGCAAGGCCCGCCCCGGCGCGATTCAGACCCCCGAACAGGAACACCATGTTCATGCCGCGCGCCGGGTTTCGGCCAGCCAGGATGAAACCGTGTCCCGGAGGCTGGCCTGCCTGCTCGGCGGCGCCCTGGGGGATGCCTTCGGTTACCCGATCGCCTTCGAAAACCTCGCCTCGATCCAGAAACGCCACGGCCCCGCCGGCCTGCGGGAGCCGGAGTTCAACAAAAACCAGTTGCTGGTTTCCGATGACACCCAGATGACCCTGTTCACCCTGGAAGGGCTGACCCGGGCCATGCAGGCCAACACCCTGGCCGAGCAGGACCTGATCGAGCAGGTCCGCCTGTCGTATCTGGACTGGCTTGAGAGCCAGGGGCTGGCCGCCGGCAGCGCCAACCATCCCACCCGGCTGCTCAAGCATGCCGCCTTGCATGTGCAACGGGCGCCGGCGAAAACCTGCATCCAGTCGCTGCGGGCGGGCGGCGGCGGCTCGCCGGAACGCCCCATCAACGACAGCCGGGAGGCGAGCGGGCTCATGCGCGTGGCGCCGGTCGCCTGCATGCCGGAAATGAACGCCGAACGGGCCTTCCGCCTGGCCGCCCGCGCCACCGCACTGACCCATGGCCATCCCGCCGCCCATCTGTCCGCCGGCATCCTGGCGGCCATGCTGCACGGCCTGCTGGAAGGCAAGCCGCTGCAAACCGCCCTGATTCATGCCTGTGATCAGGCCCGCGCCTGGCGAGGCCATCAGGACGTCGTCCGGCACCTGGAGGCCGCCCTGGAGGCCAGCGTGCGCCCCCACGGCGGCGCCTTGCCGGAAGGCCTCGGCGGCGGCCAGACCTGCGAGGAAGCCCTGGCGATCGGCTTTTTCGCCGCCAGCCGCAGCCAGGATTTCCGCGAGGTCATGGCCATCGCCGCCAACCACGACGGCCAGTCCGACGTGACCGCCGGCATCGCCGGCCAATTGTTCGCCGCCCAACGGGGCATGGAAGCTCTCCCCCACGCCTGGATTCGCTGCCTCGACGTGCGGGATGCCCTATTCGACGTGGCGGACTGGTCCCTGCCCCTGTGGCTGCGGGCGGCCGCCCGGCGCGGCGATTGATGCCGTCCGCGCCGTTCGCGTCCCGCGCCGATCTGGAACAGCGCTTCAACACCGGCCTGGCGGCCATGCTGGAAAGGCACGATGGCCTGGGCGTCTATGTTCTGGTGTTGGCCAATGCCGTCCAGGACCCCGGCCTGTGGCGCGCCCTGCGCGATGCCCTGGCTCGCCGCCACGACCGCCATCGGGCAGCCCTCGTCCAGGCGTTGCGCCAGGGGCGCCGGCTGACCGAACCGGAGGATGACCTGACGGTCTTCCTCAAGTTGCTGGCCATCGGCTTCGAACACCTGGGCCCGGTGGAACACCGCCGGCTCCACGCCGACGGCGAATCCGCGGTCCCGGCCTGGGAAATCCAGTTCAACCCCATACGCGCCCTGCGCCCCGCCCGCATGAGCCATGCCCGGGTGGAAGGCCTCATGAGCCCCTTCGACGCCCGGGGCTTCCACTTCAACAAGCCTTTCCTGGCCCGGGAGGTGCTGTGGGAAAGCGGGGAGGAGGACACCCTGTGCGGCAAACCGGCGCGCCTGCTCTACAACAAATTCCCCTTCGCCCCTCTGCATGGCCTGCTGGTGCCGGAGCCGGCTGCGCAACGCCCCCAGTTCCTCACCCCGGAGCTGCACGGCTGGGCCTGGGAAGTCGCCCGCGAAGCCGGCGCGGCGATACCGGGATTCGGCCTGGCCTATAACAGCTACGGCGCCTTCGCCTCGGTCAACCACCTGCACTTCCAGACCTTCGTGCGCGACACGCCGCTGCCGGCCCGGATCGCCAGCGGGGAGGGCTACCCCCTGGCCGTCCATCGCCACGAGGACGCGGAAAGCGCCTGGTTCCACCTGGACGAACTGCACCAGCGCGAAACGGTCTACAACCTCGTGTATGACCACGACGGGCTTCTGCTCATCCCCCGCGCCCGCCAGGGCGAAACTTCCCCGGAACCCTGGAGCTCGGGCTTCGCCTGGAGCGAGGTCGCCGGCGCCTTCCCGGTCGCCAGCCGGGAGGATTATGACAACCTGACCCACGCCAGCCTCCAGGCCGCCGTGGCGAGGCTGGCGATTTGAAGCTATCTTCCGCGCCCCTGGCGTGGCATTGTTGACCCGCCATGTCGCCCCTCGCCATCAAGATCCTGCGCCGTTTCTACCACTACGCCGTCTATGTCGCCGCCGGCGGGGTCATCGCGGTCTGCATCGTGGCGCTGGCTTTCAAGTTCTGGGTCATGCCCAACATTTCCGGCTACGAGGGCTTGCTGGAAGACGCCGCCGGCAAGGCGCTGGGACAACCGGTGGATATTGGCCGGCTGGAGGCGGATTGGCACGGACTGAATCCACGCGTGACCCTCCGCCAGGTCCGCATGCTTCCGCCCGGCGGCGCGCCGCTGGTGCTGCCGCGCGTGGAAGCCGTGTGGTCCTGGCTCTCCCTGCCCCTCCTGGACGCGCGGCTGGCCAGCCTGAACATCGACCAGCCCAGCCTCGCCATCCGGCGGGACGCCTCCGGCGTCATCACGGTGGCCGGCATCCCGGTGAATGTGCCCGGCACGCCCAGCCCGTTTCCGGACTGGCTGTTGCGGCAACCGCGCATCGTCGTCAAGGACGCGCAAGTCACCTGGCTGGACGAACAACTCGACATGCCGCCACTGACGTATTCCCGGGTACGCCTGCTGGTGGAAAACCGTTTCGGGCGCCATCGTTTCGGCGGCATCGCCCAACCCGATGCCGCCGCCGCCCGGCGCCTGGAACTGCGCGGTGATTTCAAGGGCCGCAGCATCCACGACTGGTCGAATTGGGTCGGCGAAGCCTACGCCCGCGTGGATGGGGCGCGCATGGAAAGCTGGGGCCGCTGGGTGCCCTGGGCCCAGGAGGGGGTGAAAAGCGGCGTCGGCGACCTGCGTTTCTGGCTGACGCTGAACAGCGGCGTGGTCACCAGCCTGACCGGCGACGCCCGCCTGAGGCAGGTGGCCATCAGCCTGCAGAAGGACCTGCCGGACATGGCCTTCGACAGCCTGGACGGCCGCGTCGGCTGGTCCCGGGACAAGGACGGCCACAGCTTCTTCGTGGAGAAGCTGCGCTTCAAGCGGCCCGGCGCGGCGGTCGCCGATCCGGCCTCCCTGCGCATCAGCCTGACGCCGGACGGCCGGGGCGGTTTCGCCCGGATCGGCGCCACGGCCAGCAACCTGCGCCTGGAAGCCTTTACCGCCCTGACCGGCGCCCTGCCCCTGCCACGCCGGGGCCACGACCTGATCGAGGCGCTCAATCCGCGCGGGCTGGTCGAGTCCGCGGAGGCCCACTGGGGCGGCGGCGGGGATTACTCGCTGAAGGCGCGCCTGCGCGAGGGCGGCGCCCAGGCCTACAAGGACTTTCCCGGCTTCTCCGGCCTGTCCGCGCGCATCCAGGCCAGCCAGGACGGCGGCAATATCGATCTGGAAGGGGGCAGCCCCACCCTGGACTGGCCCCAGGTTTTCCGCGAAAGCCTGGGCTTTACCCGGCTGGACGCCAGCGTGGCCTGGAAGATCCAGGACCGGGGCATCCGCCTGGATTTCGAACTGGACCGAATCGTCAACGCCGATCTGGACGGCATGGCGGAAGGCTGGATCGACCTACCGAATGCCGGCCCGCCCCAAGTGGACATCCGCGCCCATTTGCGCCATGGCGAGGCCACCGCGGTGCACCGTTACCTGCCCCACAAGGTGAGCGGCAATGCCTACGAGTGGCTCAAGGACAGCTTGCGGGGGGGCCATTCCGATGACGTCAGGCTGACCCTGAAAGGTGCCCTGGACCGCTTCCCCTTCGACCAGGGCGGCGGCACTTTCAACATCGCCATCAACATGGTGGACGGCGTGCTGGATTACGCGCCCGACTGGCCACGCATCACCAACATCCGCGGCAAGCTGGTGTTCCACGACAAGGCCATGACCCTGGAGGCCACATCCGGCAACATCCTGGCCACCCGCATCGGCCCGGTCAGGGTGGTCATTCCCGACCTCGTGCACACCCACGATGAAATCGTGCTCATCGACGGTCGCGCCCAGGGCGAGACCCGCGCGTTCCTGGACTTCATCCGCCAATCGCCGGTGCATGGCTACACGGACGGGTTCACCGAAACCTTCAAGGCCACCGGCGACGGGGAACTGGCCATTCGCCTGCGACTGCCCGTGCGCAACCTGGACACCACCACGGTCAGCGGCAACTTCAGCCTGCGCGACAACCGTCTCGACCCGGGCGGCGACCTGCCCGTTCTGGAAAGCGTGACCGGTACCCTGAGCTTCACCGACAAGGCCCTCCAGGCCAGGGGCATCCGCATCCGGGTGCTGGGCCAGCCCGCCGTGGTGGATATCGGCAACGCCGGGGCAAGCCCGGGCGAACCCGGCGGCAAGATCGGCATCCGCGTGGCCGGCCGCATCGACGCCGAAGCGCTGAAGCCCCATCTGCCCGGCCCCCTGGCGGCAAGAGTGAGCGGCGCCACCGACTGGCGGGCGAATATCGGCATGAACGCGAACCACAAGACCGAGTTTTCCGTCGAGTCCGACCTGACCGGATTGCGGGTGGACCTCCCCGCGCCCGTGGGCAAGAACGCCGCCGACGCCATGGTGTTGCGCGTGGTGAAACTGCCCGGTGGCGGCAAGCCCGACTCGCTCCAGGCGCGCTACGGCGACCAGATATCGTTGCGCGCCGAACTGGCGGACAACGCGCCCAGGAAAATCAACGTCCGCCTGGGCCCGGGCGATGCCCCGCCTCCCGGCGAAGACGGGGTCTGGATCGCGGGCAACCTGCGCTTCCTGGATGTGGACGCCTGGCGCAGCCTGAGCCTGTACGACAGCCAATCCGGCCCCGCATTCCGGGAAGCCAGCATCACCTTCAACGAACTGCGCGTGATGAACCGCCGCCTGCACGACACCCATCTACGCCTGCGCCCATCCGGCAACGGTTCGAACCTGATGGTGGCCGGCCGGGAAATCATCGGCGAGATCACCACGGTACCGGATGGCAAGACGGTGCGGATCCTGGCCAATCTCAAGCGCCTGATCCTGCCCGACCCGGAACCCGGGGCCGTATCGGATACCCCGCCGCCGCCCACGAACCTGCTTGCCCTGGAGCTCGTCGCCGACAAGTTCGCCTGGCAGGGACGCGAACTGGGCGAGTTGCGGCTGCGCATGTCGCCGGCTCAGGGCGGTTTGAAGCTGGACACTTTCCGGCTGAACACTCCGGAGGCCCGTCTGGAACTCAAGGGCGTCGTGGCGGACCACCCGCGCCGACCCACGCGGCTGGACATCAAGCTGGACTCGGACAGCCTGGGCAAGCTGCTCGCCCAGTTCGACAAGCCGGGCCGAGTCGGGGGCGGCGCCCTGCGGATCGCCGGCAACCTGAACTGGACGGGCGGCCTGGAACACTTCGACCTTGCCGCGCTGTCGGGCAAATTGAACGTGGCCGTGAAACAGGGCCAGTTTCTCAAGGTCGACCCGCGCGGCGCCAAGCTGCTGAGCATCCTCAGCCTGCAGGCCCTGCCCCGACGCATCGCCCTGGATTTCCGCGATGTCTTCTCCGAGGGCTTCACCTTCGATGAGATCGCCGGCGACATCCACCTGGAGAATGGCTCGGCCTATACCAAGGACTTGCGCATGGACGGCCCGGCCGCCAGGGTCAGCATGAGCGGTGTCGTGGACCTGTCGCGGGAGAGCCAGAACCTGCGGGTCAGCATCCAGCCCCGCCTGGATGATTCCCTGGCGGTGGCGGGCGCCCTCCTCGGCGGCCCGGTAGTGGGCCTGGGCACCCTGATCGCCGGCAAGGTGCTGAAAGACCCGGTCGGCCAGGCTACCACCTTCGAATACATCGTGGCCGGAACCTGGGACGAGCCCCTGGTCAACAAGGTCCCCCGCAAGCCCAAGGAAGCCGCCCAAACACCCGGCGCCACGCCGTGAATATCGGGCCCGCGCTATTGCGGTGGCGCGAATTCCTTGTGTACCCTCGACCCCACGCCAATCCTCACTGCCGGAGCGCCCCGTGACCCGCGCCAAGCCCGCCACTTTCGCCAAAACCAAGACCCGACCCGCCCCGAAGGCCGTGCCGGACACCACCGGCATCGTGCGCGTGGCGGCCGTGCAGATGGCCTCGGGACCGAACGTGGCGGCCAACCTGGCGGAAGCGGGACGACTCATCGACATGGCGGTCACGGCGGGTGCCAAGCTGGTGGCCCTGCCCGAGTTCTTCGCCATCATGGGCATGAAGGACACCGACAAGGTGGCCGCCCGGGAAACCGAGGGCAAGGGCCCGATCCAGAAGTTCCTCGCCACCCAGGCGAAGAAGCACGGCATCTGGCTGGTGGGCGGCTCCGTGCCCATGGCCTGCGACAACCCCAGGAAGGTGCGCAACGCCTGCCTGGTCTACGACGACAAGGGCAAGCTGGTGGCCCGCTACGACAAGATCCACCTGTTCGGCCTGGACCTGGGCAACGAGCATTACAAGGAACAGACCACCATCGAGGCCGGCGACCGGGTGGTGGTGGTGGAAACCCCCTTCGGCCGCCTCGGCCTGTCGGTGTGCTACGACCTGCGCTTCCCCGAGCTGTACCGGGCCATGGGCAACGTGGACCTCATCGTCGTGCCGGCGGCGTTCACCGCCACCACCGGCAAGGCCCACTTCGAAATCCTGATGCGCGCCCGCGCCATCGAGAACCTGGCTTACGTCATCGCCCCGGCCCAGGGCGGCTATCACCTGTCCGGCCGGGAAACCCATGGCGACTCCATGATCGTCGATCCCTGGGGCAACATCCTCGACCGCCTGCCGCGCGGCTCCGGCGTGGTGGTGGCCGGCATCAACCGGGCCTACCAGGAAAGCCTGCGCAAGAGCCTTCCCGCCCTCAAGCACCGCACCCTGGATTGCGCCGGCAATACGCCGGTGGATGTGATCAAGGCGGGGTAGAGCGTCAAGGCGTAAAGGGTAAAGGGCCCGCGCCTTTGGCGCTCAAGGGGGAAGGGTGAAACCGCGCCCCTTCACCCTTCACCCTTCACCCTTCACCCTTCACCCTTCACCCTTCACCCTTCACCCTTCACCCTTCACCCTTCACCCTTCACCCTTCACCCTTCACCCTTCACCCTTCACCCTTCACCCTTCAATGACCACAGCCCCAGCCTTCGCCACCGCCGAATCCACCCTCCTCGCCCCCAACGAGGTGGATGCCGCCCAACTCGATGGCATCTTCGGCCAGCTCGCCGCCCACCGGGTGGACGACGCCGATCTCTATTTCCAGTACACCCGCTCCGAAGCCTGGAGCCTGGAGGAGGGGCAGGTGAAATCCGGCAGCTTCAACATCGACCAGGGCGTGGGCGTGCGCGCCGTGGTGGGGGACAAGACGGCCTTCGCCTATTCCGACGACATCCGCCTGCCGGCCATCCGGGAAGCCGCCAACACCGTGCGCGCCATCGCCGCCGCCGGCCAGTCGGCCATCGCGCGGGTGCCGAGCCGCGCGCAAGGTCGCGCCCTGTATGCCCCCATCGATCCCCTGGCCTCCCTCACCGAATCCGACAAGGTCAGCCTGCTGCACCGGCTGGAGGACTACGCCCGCAAGCAGGACAGCCGGGTCACCCAGGTCGTCGCCAGCCTGGCCGGCGAATACGAGGTGGTGTTCGTCACCCGCCTGGACGGCCGTAGCGCCGCCGACGTGCGGCCCCTGGTGCGCGTCTCCCTGCAGGTCATCGTCGAACAGGACGGCCGCCGGGAACAGGGTAGCGCCGGCGGCGGCGGCCGCTTCGACTACGCGTATTTCAGCGACGCCCGCCTCAAGGAATACGCTCAGCTGGCGGTGGACCAGGCCCTCACCAACCTCAACGCCCGGCCCGCCCCCGCCGGCACCATGACCGTGGTGCTGGGCTCCGGCTGGCCCGGCATCCTGCTGCACGAAGCCATCGGCCACGGCCTGGAGGGCGACTTCAACCGCAAGGGCTCCTCCGCCTTTTCCGGCCGCATCGGCCAGCGGGTGGCCGCCGACGGCGTCACCGTGGTGGACGACGGCACCCTGCCCGACCGGCGCGGTTCCCTCAACGTGGACGACGAGGGCACCGCGACCCAGCGCACCGTGCTCATCGAGAACGGCATCCTGCGTGGCTACATGCAGGATTCCATGAACGCCCGCCTGATGGGCATGGCCCCCACCGGCAACGCCCGGCGCGAATCCTTCGCCCACCTGCCCATGCCGCGCATGACCAATACCTACATGCTGGCGGGAGAGCGCGATCCCGCCGAGATCATCGCCTCGGTGAAAAAGGGCCTCTACGCCGTCAACTTCGGTGGCGGCCAGGTGGACATCACCAGCGGCAAGTTCGTGTTCTCCGCCGCCGAGGCCTACATGATCGAAGATGGCAAAGTCACCTACCCGGTGAAGGGCGCCACCCTCATCGGCAACGGCCCCGACGTGCTCACCCGCGTCTCCATGATCGGCAACGACATGAAACTGGACCCGGGCGTCGGCACCTGCGGCAAGGAAGGCCAGAGCGTGCCGGTGGGCGTGGGCCAGCCAACCCTGAAGATCGAGGGGCTGACGGTGGGCGGCACCCACTGAGCCTATGCGGACGGAGGAAAGCGCATGATCGGTTTCGTGATCAAGGCCGGTATCGTCGTGGTGATCGGCGTGCTCGCCTGGAACTACTTCTTCGGCACCAGCGAGGAAAAGGCTCAGTCCGCCAAGACCTTCGGCCAGATGAAGGAGGTCGCCGTCTCGGTCGGTGAACTGGCCAAGTCGGAGAAGGAGAAATACGACGCCGGCAAGTACGACGCCGCCCTGGACAAGCTGGGCGCCACCTACAAGAAGCTGCGCGAGGGCGCCCGGAAGATGGATGCCAGCCTGCTCAAGCGCATTGACGACCTGGAGCAGCGCAAGCGCGAACTGCGGCAGGAACTGGACGACATCCAGAAGACCGACACCGCGTCGAACCCGCAGGCCGAGCGCAAGGCGGAACTGGGGCGGGAGTTGGAACGACTCAGGCTGGACTCCGACACGCTGGTCAAGGAGTCGGGCGGAAAGTAGCGCGGAGGATCCGCCGTCGCCGGCAGCCCTAGCCTTGGTCGGCCGCGCGGCGCGCCTCGTTGAGGAATAGACTACCCCCATCATCATTCATCGCGCCCGTAGCCATGATCCGCACCCTCGCCTCCATTGCATTGGCCATCCTCACGCTGTGTTTGTCGGGCCCGATCGCCGCCCAGGCCGAACCCCACCGCGCCACCCGCCTGGGAAACCCGGCGACGCGCTTCGCCGATCCCCTGAAGACCCCGGAAGACCTGCGCCGTACCCTGTTGAGCGAAGCGCTGCGGGACGATGTGGTGAAAGTCCTGCGCCTGAGCGGTTACAACGGCGACATCGAGGATTTCAGGCGGGCTGCCGGGAACGCGCCGGTTCGGGAATTGCGCATTCCGGTGGGAAGCGTGCTTCCCGCCATGTCGACGCGCACCAAGGGGAAGGTTGACCTGCTGCGCAACGTGCTGTGGGCGGGAAAGAAACCCATCGATGCCTACGAGTTTTCCTTCATCTCGGGCGAACACCGTTATCGCGTGGTCACGCCCAAGGCCTGCGGCAATTTCTGGGTGGAGGAACAGTTGCCGCGACCCAGGCACGAACTGGCCCTGAGCTGCGAAGCGCCCGGCGAATCGACCCAGCCCCATCTGGTGGGCGTCTGCTGCACGCTGCGCAACAGCGGCGACCTCGGCGAGCCCCAGGCCGTGCTCACCCTGCCCATGCCGGCCGGCGCCAGGGTACGCTGCGTCTCCGGCGGCGCGGACACCAGCGACGACACCCGGCTATCCTGGAAATTCGACGATTTCGCCCCCGGAGCGAAACGCACCGTTTGCGCCACCTTCGTCCCCGAGCAGCCGGGACGGGTTGTGTTCGAGGGTTCGGCCACGGGCAAACGCGCCGCCGGCGTGTCGAGCCAATCTGAAACCCGGGTCGCCACCATGCCCGCCGAACTCCTGGAAGTCGTCGCCGAGACCGATCCGGTCAAGGTGGGCGGCGAAGCGACTTACCTGGTCAGGGTCCGCAACCCGGGCGCGCAGCCCCTCACCAACGTCAGGATCGTGGCGCGCCTGGCCGACGGCCAGCGTTATAGCGGCGGTTCCGGCGCCACGCCGGTTACCACGGCCGATGACGGACGCATCCTTCCCGCGGCGGTGGCCAGACTGGCCCCCGGGGAGCAACTGGAATGGCGTATCGTCGCCAAGACCGACAAGGCGGGGGAGGTCAGTCTCCATGTGACTCTGGAAGCGGACGAGTTCTTCTGCCCGGTGGAGAAAACCAGGGCGGTCGCGCGCAACTGAGGTGTTTCCGGTGGGCCCGGCTCAAGCCCGGCCCACCGGCGACAGGATAGCTAGCGCGGCGCCTGCAATATCCCCGGATTCACCGCCGGGGCCGGCGGATAGGCGGGCGCATCCACCATCTCCCGGGCATTCGTGACGAAGTATTCGGTCTCGCCGAAGCAGGACGTGGGGATGAACTTGTGCTGCTGATAGAACAGCACCACCCGCTTGCCGGCCATGGCATTGATCTTCCCGGCCACGGCATCGTCGCGCACGGTGAACTGGAATTTTTCCGGGATCGCGCCCGGCATGGTCACCATGGCGATTTCCCCCTCCCAGGTCTTGCACAGCCAGCCCTTCTTGGAGAATTTCTGCACGTAACCGGCCCGGTCGCCTTCCGAGTAGCTCCAGCGGAGGGCGAGCCAGGTCCAGGCCATGGCGAACAGAAACAGGATGGCGAGGGAAGCCAGAAAGATACGCGGCGCTTTGAATTGCATGGACAGGACTCCTGTGACCGGAAGGCTCCCGGAGGAACGGCCGCGATATTGTGCCTGATGCCTGCTCCCGCCCACCATCGCGGCCTTGTCCGACTGTGTCCGATCTCACATCGCCCTGGCCCTTCGACTCGCATAATTCTCCCGCGCAATTCGCTTGTGGCCATGCCAGACTAAATTGGGTGTGGTTGCGGTGTCCTCGCATCCCCAACCAACTTCTGTCAGGAGGTGTTCTTCATGGGCATTATCTGGACCATCGTGTTGGGCTTCGTCATCGGCGTCATCGCCAAATTGTTCCACCCCGGCAAGGAAGACATGGGTTTTCTCATGACCATCGGTCTCGGCATCGCCGGCTCCTTCCTGGCCGGCATCGTCGGCCAATACCTGGGCTGGTACCAGGCGGGGGAAGGCGCGGGTTTCATCATGTCGGTGATCTGCGCCATTCTGTTGCTGCTTGTGTACGGCAAGATCAAGGCGAGCCGCGGCAAGGGCTGACGCGTTATGGACAAGGCGTTGATCCCGCGAGACCGGCGAGAACGCGCGCGCGCCATGCGCTTCATCCAATCCTGGCATCGATGCCGCCCCGGTCGGGCGGCGCGAACTTGTATTCCGAGCGTTTTCCACCCATGAAGGAGTCACCATGAATGCCAGCACCAGCGGTCCCGGCAACGACATGCCGGATTTTTCCAACGTCGAGAGCGGCGCTTCCAGCACGGCACAGGAATCGACCCCCGCCTTCAAGACCTACGAGATCAAATCCGGAGACAGCCTGTCCAAGATCGCCAAGCGCGAATATGGCAATGCCAACGAATGGCGCCGCATCTTCGAGGCCAACCAGGACACCATCAAGAATCCGGACAAGATCTTCCCCGGCCAGGTCATCAAGATCCCCCTGTGAACCCGGGCGAGGTCATTCCGGCCGCCTCGCAGGCAGGAGGCGGGCTCACGGCAGACCGCGTCAAATCCCCACGAAGTTTCCCTGATGGCCGGGATCAGGCCTGGACATCGGGCGAATCCCCACAACTCTCCGGTTAAGGAATCATCATGCAAATCAAGCTATTCGCCGCGCTCGGACTGTCCGCCCTGCTAGCCGTGGCTGGCTGCGGCAAGAAGGAACAACCCGCACCCATCCCGGCTCCGGCCGCCGCGCCCGCCCCAGCGGTCCAGGACATGGTCAACGTGCCGGTCTCGGTCAAGGCCATCACCCTGGGCAACCAGCTGGCCGACGGCAAGGTGGCCACGCCCCAATCCAGCTTCGCGCCCAAGGACACCCTCTACGCGGTGGTGGAAACCATCGGCTCGGGCAAGGTCGCCCTCAAGGCGGCCTGGACCTTCCACAAGGGCGACAAGACCGCCCCGGTGAACGAGACCACCCAGGAAATCACGGCATCCGGCCCCGCCCACACCGAGTTCCACGTCAGCAAGCCGGACGGCTGGCCGGTGGGCGATTACAAGGTGGAAATCTTCCTGAACGGCGCCAGCGCGGGCAGCCAGACCTTCACCGTCAAGTAGGCGGTTCGGGCTTGGTCTGAAAAACGGCCGGCGATGCCGGCCGTTTTCATTCCTGGTCTTTCCTACTTCGCCGCCGCCAGCGCCTGCTCGATGTCCTCCATCAGGTCGTCGATATGCTCGATGCCGATGGACAGGCGCACCAGGTCTTCCGAGACGCCGGCCTTGGCCAGTTCCTCCGGCGACAGTTGGCGGTGGGTGGTGGTGGCCGGGTGGCAGGCCAGGCTCTTGGCGTCGCCGATATTGACCAGGCGCACCACCAGCTTGAGGGCGTCGATGAACCTGGCGCCGGCTTCCCGGCCGCCCTTGATGCCGAAGGAAACGATGCCGGAGGCCTTGCCGTTCATGTACTTCTGCACCAGACCGTGGTCCTTGTGCTCGGGCAGGCCGGCGTAGTTGACCCAGGACACCTGGGGGTGGGACGCCAGATGCCTAGCCACCGCGGTCGCGTTCTCGCAGATGCGGTCCATGCGCAGGTGCAGGGTCTCGATGCCCTGCAGGATGAGGAAGCTGTTGAACGGGCTGATGGCCGCGCCCATGTTGCGCAGGGGCACCACCCGCGCCCGGCCGATGTAGGCCGCCGGGCCCAGGGCTTCGGTATAGACCACGCCGTGGTAGGAGGCGTCCGGCTCGTTCAGGCGGGCGAAGCGCACCTTCTGCTCGGCCCAGGGGAACTTGCCGGAATCGACGATGCAGCCGCCGATGCTGTTGCCGTGGCCGCCCAGGTACTTGGTGAGGGCGTGAACCACGATGTCGGCGCCGTGCTCGAAGGGCCGACACAGGTAAGGCGTGGGCACGGTGTTGTCGACGATGAGGGGGATGCCGTTGGCGTGGGCCAGCTCGGCCAGCTTCTCGAAGTCGGTGACGTTGCCCAGGGGGTTGCCCACGGATTCGCAGAACAGGGCCTTGGTGCGGTTGTCGACCAGCTTGGCGAAACTGTCCGGCTCCCGGTAGTCGGCGAAGCGCACCTCGATGCCGTAGCGCGGCAGGGTGTGGGCGAACAGGTTGTAGGTGCCGCCGTACAGGGTGGAGCTGGTGACGATGTTGTCCCCCGCCTCGGCGATGGTCATGATGGCGTAGGTGATGGCCGCCATGCCGGAGGCCAGGGCCAGGCCGCCGATGCCGCCCTCCATCTCGGCGACGCGCTTTTCCAGCACATCGGTGGTGGGGTTCATGATGCGGGTGTAGATGTTGCCCGCCACCTTCAGGTCGAACAGGTCGGCGCCGTGCTGGGTGGAGTCGAAGGCGTAGGACGTGGTCTGGTAGATGGGCGGCGCCACCGCCTTGGTGGTGGGCTCCGGGCTATAGCCGCCGTGCACGGCGATGGTTTCGATCTTCATGTGGTCTCCTCGGGTCTGGGTATCACGTTGGGGTAGTACGAACAAACCGGCGGATTATGCCTGAGACGAGGCCTGATGCTCGCGCCGGCACAGGCCCCGCATCTCGCACCAGGCGCAGGTGGCCGGCGCGCCCTGGGCCGGCAGGGGGGCGCCGCCGGCCAGGCCCGCGAGCACGTCGCGCAGGCGCCCGGCCTCGGCCTCGGCGGCTGTGTCCAGGCCTTCCGGCCAGGCCAGCGTTTCCACCTTGTCGGCATCCACGGTGACAAACCCGGCCTCCCGGGCGTCCGCCAGCCAGGCGTAGGCGGTGAGCTGCACGTCCTCGCCGTCGGGCGCGAGCTTGTGGCGCAGGGTCTGGCGGGACTGGGTCTTGTAGTCCAGCAGGGCCGTGGCACCATCCTTGTCGTCCAGGCGGTCCGCCCTGCCATGCAGTTGCGCGCGCCGGCCGTCGCCCCATTCCAGGTCGCGGGCCAGCGGCGCCTCGGCCATGCGGTAGCGATAGCCGTCCCGCTCCCGCCGCAAGGCCCAGTCGATGTAGGCCGGGATGCGGCGTTCCCAGCGCAGGCGCCAGACCGAGGCCAGATAGCTGCCCGTCTCGGCCGTCGCGAACACCTGGCGGCCCAGGGCGCGCAAATCGGCTTCCAGCGCTTCGGGCGGCACGCCATCCAGTTCGGGATGGTCGCCGTGGAAACGGGCCAGGATGCGATGCACCAGGCTGCCGTAGTCGGCCTTGTCCATTTCCTCGGGCACCTCGTCCCGCTCGTTGAGCTTGAGCAGATGACGGGCGTAATACTGGTAGGGGCAGGACACCAGGCTCTGCCAGGCGCTCACGCTCAGGCGCGGGGGCACGGATTCCGCCCGGGCGGGCGGCGATTCCGCCATGCCGTCTCCTACGGGCGGAAAATCGCCACCTTCCCCGGCGGCCAGGCGGGTCACCCAGGTGTCGCCCCAGGCCGCCCGATGGAATGCATCCAGATGCACCAGCCAGGGGGAGAGCGGCGCCGGATCGCCCGCCTGCTCGGTCTGCCAGACCAGCGCCACCCGGGGCACCCGCGCCATGACGTCGGCCAGGGCCCCGCGCAGCGCCCGTTCCCGCTCTTCCGCGCCGGGCAGGCCCAGTTGCGCCCGGGTGGCATCGTTGAACACCCCGGTGCGCTCGGGCCCGGGGAGATGGGCGGCGCCGACCCCCAGCAGGATGACGCCCTCCAGGTCGCGGGTATGGGCGGCGGCCAGGTGAGTGAGGCGCACGGGGCTGGTGACGGTCCCGTCCAGGAAGGTGGCCTGCTCCAGGTGCGGGAGCAACCAGCGCCGCCAGTCCGCCACCCCATAGCGCGCCAGGTGGCCGGCGCTTTCCGCCGCCAGGCGTTCCAGCAGCGCCCACAACTGGCGTCCCACCGGATCGGCGCGCAAGGGTTCGGCGGCGGCGACCGCCTCCAGGGAATCCAGCAGGCGTCGGGTCCATTCCCGCAGGGACTGGCGCCCCCGGTTGAAGCCGCCACCAGCCCGCTCGATGCGCTTGAGCAAGGCATGGGCGGCGCCCAGTCCCTCCCGCCTGGCCAGATCCAGATGGCCGGCCAGCCCATCCGGGGCGCCGTGGCGGCGGAACGCCTGATCCAGCTCGTGGGCCGCCTCCAGGCGCTGGTCGCCGGCATCGGCGAAGACGAAGGGCGACTTGAGGAAGTCCAGCAGGTCCCGGAACCAGGCATCTCCCGTTACCAGGCGCAACCAGCATTCCACGACATGGCTGGCCGAGGCGGTGGCGAAAGCCCAGCCGGTCTCGTCCTGGACCAGGACGCCGCGCCGTTCCAGCAGCGCCCGCAGGCGGCGCGCCATCAACCGATCCAGGGCCACCAGGGCGATATCGCGCAGGCCCGCCGCCAGCCAATCCATCAGGGTGTCCTCGGCGGCCCGGGCGGCGGCCTCCAGGCCCGGCGCGGCCAGCAGAACCTTTTCCCGACCCAGGGGGCTTCGCGGACAACGGGCCGAGAAGTCCCGGGCCCGGTCCGCCAGGGCCGGCAGCGACGCATCCCAGACTGAGCGCAGCAATTCGAGACAAGCCGCGTCCGGCGGTTGCGTCGGCAGTTCGACCACCGGCGCGCGCAGGCGCCAGGCGTCCAGGAATGCCCGCTCGACGCCATGGAGGGGGCCCAGCCCCAGGCAATACAAGGCCCGGTCCGCCCGCTCCAGCCGCCGGGCCAGGCGCAAGGCGTGGGCGCGCGCGCGCCCCGGGCCACCTCCCCTGCCCAGGGCCCGCCAGACCGCGCGGGCGATCTCCGCCTCCAGGGAAAGATGGCGATTCGCGCCGGTGGGTAGCCGCGCCAAGGCAGCTTCGCCCGCGCCGGCGGCATCCAGTTCGTTGAGCAAGTCCAGAAGTTCCCGCGCGGCGTCCCAGAGGGCGGCCCGGGGAAGCTGCCCGCTGCCCTCCAGAAAATCCCGCAGTTGCGCCAGGCGCAGGCTGTCGGCCTCGACCTGGATTTCCAGCTCGACCTCGCCGGCCAGTTCGGGCAGGGTCGTCAGCCGGGGCGGCAACAGGTGGGGGCCCGGCAAGGCCTCGCGCAAGGCCCGCCGGAAGGCCTGGCCGGCATGATGATGGGGCACCAGCACCAGGCAAGCGGAGAAATCCGGGGCGCGAGCACCCTCGTGTTCCAGGAAGGCCCGGGCGGCGGGAATCAGTGTGCTGGGCATGCCCCCATTCTCACGGGCGGCCGTACAAAAAAAAACCCCGGCGCATGACCGGGGTGAAGAGAGGAGGAGGATGTCAGTCGCACCGGTGCAGGTGCGCGACCAACAATCCCGGCCCGGTTGCCCGATGGCACAAGGCAGCCAGGGGGGGATTCAACATGAAACGCATCGCGGTGCTTGGCAAACGCCCACAGGGCAATCGCATTTCAGATATTAATGTATGAAATCGTTTCCGCACTGTCAAACACGAATTGACGAACAGGTTTTTTCCGACGCGGTCGAAATCGTTCGGGCGGGGAAAACAGGTAGCATGGGCACCCGGCCCGAAGCCGGCGAAACTCCCAAGGACCGCGCCATGGACGACCGCCAACTCCTCCGCTACAGCCGCCACATCCTGCTGCCCCAGATCGATCTGGCGGGCCAGGACAGGCTGCTCGCCGGCCACGTGCTGCTGATCGGCGCCGGGGGGCTGGGCTCGCCCGCCGCCCTTTACCTGGCCGCCGCCGGCGTCGGCCGGTTGACGATCTGCGACGGCGACCAGGTGGATCTCACCAACCTGCAACGTCAGATCGTGCACCGGGAGGCCACCGTGGGTGTCAACAAGGCGGAGTCCGCCCGCCGGGCCCTGGCCGAGATCAATCCAGACTGCCGGGTCACGCCCGTCGAACACCGGGTGGGCGAGGCGGAATTGCTGGATCTGGTGGCCGAAGCCGACGTGGTGGTGGACGCCTGCGACAACTTCGCCACCCGCCATGCCGTCAACCGGGCCTGCGCCAAATCACGCAAGCCCCTGGTGAGCGGCGCCGCCATCCGTTTCGCCGGTCAGCTCGCGGTGTTCGACCTGCGCCGGGGCGACTCTCCCTGCTACCACTGCCTGTTCCCGGATACGAAAGCCGAGGACGAGGAACGCTGCGCCACCATGGGCGTGTTCGCGCCCCTCACCGGCATGGTGGGCACCCTCCAGGCCGGCGAGGCCATCCGCCTGCTGCTGGGCGCGCCCAGCCCCCTGGCGGGAAAACTGGTCCTGTTCGACGCCGGCGCCATGGAATGGCGGACCATGAAGGTGCCCAGGGATCCGGGTTGCCCGGTGTGCGGACGGGGGTGAACGCGCCCGGCGTGATGTAGCTCGCAGCACGCCACGCGGGGTAAGGTGATGATGGACGGCAAGCACTGAATAGGGAGGATCGGCCATGCGTTGGGAATCGGGACGCCGTAGCGACAACATCGAGGACCGCCGGGGCATGGGCCTGGGCGGCAAGAGCCTGGTGGGGGGCGGCATCGGCACCGTGGTCATCGCCCTCATCGCCCTGTTCATGGGCGTGGACCCGGGCATCGTGCTCAACCAGATCGCCGATGCCCCGCGCTCGGAACAAGCCGCCAACGCGCCCACCGATCCCCGCGAGGAGCGCCTGAAGGAATTCGTTTCCGTGGTGCTGGCCGACACGGAAGACACCTGGGGTGCATTGTTCCGCCAGTCCGGCAGCCAGTATGAAAACCCCAAACTGGTGCTGTTCTCCGGCGCGGTGCAATCCGCCTGCGGCCACGCCCAGGCCGCCATGGGGCCGTTCTACTGTCCCGGCGACCACAAGCTCTATCTCGACATGAGTTTCTTCGACGACCTGGCCCGCCGCCATGACGCGCCGGGGGATTTCGCCCAGGCCTACGTCATCGCCCACGAGGTGGGGCATCACGTGCAGACCCTGCTGGGCATCGCGGAAAAGGTCCAGGCCGCGCGCCAACGCGCCGGCGAGGCGGAATCCAACCGCCTGCAGGTGCGCATGGAACTCCAGGCCGACTGCTTCGCCGGCATCTGGGCCCATCACGCCGACAAGGCGCGCAACATCCTGGAGCAGGGAGACCTGGAGGAAGCCCTGGCCGCCGCCGCAGGCGTGGGCGACGACCGCCTGCAGCGCCAGGCCCGGGGCCACGTGGTGCCGGATTCCTTCACCCATGGTTCCTCGGAACAGCGCATGCGCTGGTTCCAGAACGGCGCGAAAACCGGCGAACCGAAACGCTGCGACACCTTCAAGGCGGCGCGGCTGTGAACCCGGGACGATTCAACCCGATTCCGGGAACAGGACCTCGGTGAAGCCGAAGCGGGAGAAGTCCCGCATCCGCATGGGATAGAGCATGCCGGTCAGGTGGTCGCATTCGTGCTGCACCACCCGCGAATGGAAGCCTTCCACGGTGCGGTCGATGGGGCTGCCCCGCTCGTCGAACCCCCGATATCGGATGCGCCTGAAGCGCGGCACCATGCCGCGCAGGCCGGGCACCGACAGGCAGCCTTCCCAATCCTCTTCTTCCTCGTCGCCCAGGGGTGCGATGACCGGATTCACCAGGATCGTCGTCGGCACCGGCTCCGCGTCCGGATAACGCTCGCTGCGCTCGAAGCCGAAGATCACCACTTGCAGGCCGACGCCGATCTGGGGCGCGGCCAGGCCCACGCCGCCGGCCGACGCCATGGTGTCGAACATGTCCTCGATGAGGGTTTTCAGTTCCGGAGAGGCGAAGTCCCGCACCGGCTCGGCGGGCTGGAGCAGGCGGGGGTCGCCCATTTTCAGGATGGGTCGGACGGCCATTTTTGAAGGCGGGATAGGGGACGAGGCATTGTCGCCGGGAAGCCGGCGGGGGCCAACTCAGGCCGGCAAGCCTTCGTACAACTCCACGTATTCCCGCGTCAGCTTGTGGCCCGGCATCAGGTGAATCAGGGGCTGGCAGGCCTCGTGGGATTCCCTGATCTTCACCGAGGCGGACAGGTGCCCGGGCAGCACCGGCAGGCCTTCCTCCAGCAACTCCGCCACCACCCGCCGGGGCAATTTCGAGCGGGACAGGAACTGGTTCACCACGATGCCTTCCACGCTCAGGCCGCGATTGTGGTCGGCGCGGATTTCCTCCACGTTCTCCATCAGGGCGTAGATGGCCTTGCGGGCGAAGCTGTCGCAGTCGAAGGGAATCAGGCAGCGGTCGGCGGCGATCAGGGCCGAGCGGGTGAAGAAGTTGAAGGCGGGCGGGGTGTCGATCCACACGTCGTCGAATTCCTTCAGGTCCACCAGGGCTTCCTTCAGCTTGTAGATCTTGTAGCGGGATTCCAGCTTGGGCCCCAGCTCTTCCAGGCTGGGATGGGAGGGCAGCACCCACAGGTTGTCGAAGGGCGTGGCGGCGGCGAACTCGGCGGTCTTCCGGGGCCGCAGCTTGAAGTTGAGGATCTGGTCGAACAGATCCGCCAGGCTAGGCTCGGGCCGCGCGGCGGCCGAACCCAGCAAGTAATGGCTGGCGTTGCCCTGGGGGTCCAGGTCGATGACCAGGCTGCGCCGGCCCCGGCTGGCACCGATGGCGGCCAGGTTGCAGGCGATGGTGGACTTGCCCACGCCCCCCTTCTGGTTGAACACGACCCGCTTCATGACCGGCTCCTCGCCATTTGAATTCAATGGCTTATTGTCGCCCATGCCGATGCTGCAGCGCAACATCGGCATGGGCGGGGCGACTTCGCCAAAGCAGGCTCAGCCCCAGGCTCACCATGCCCGGGCAAGAGGCGTGAACGGCTTGCCCGCTCAGGGCGTCCAGCCCGGGCCCGGCAGGTACTCCACCATGTCTCCCGGCAGGATGGTGGCGCCGGCCGGAATGGCGGCGACGCCATCGGACCAGACCGCCGAGGAGATGACGGCGGAATCCTGGGTCGGGTAGATATCCAGACCGCCCTTGGCGTTGCGCCGCACCCGCACGAATTCCAGGCGGTTGCCCTTGACCATGTAGCTGAAGTCGGCGCGCAGCATCTGGCGATCCGCCTCGATGCGGGTCAGGCCCTGGCGGCGGCGCAGGAAGGGGGCCACCAGGGTCAGCAGGCCGGACCACACGGCCACCGGATTGCCCGGCAGGCCGATGAAGGCCGCTTCCCGGCCCGCGATGGCCACGCCGCCGAAGGCAAGGGGCTTGCCCGGTTTGGCCGCGATCTTCCAGACATCGATGTGGCCTTCGGCTTTCACCGCGGCGGTCACGTGATCCTCGTCGCCTTCGGACATGCCACCGCTGGTGATGATCACATCCGCTTCCGCCGCCGCCCGGCGCAGGGCCGCGCGTGTGGCGTCGCGATCATCGGGGATGATGCCCAGGTCGAGGGTTTCAACCCCCAGCTCCTGGAGGAAGCCCCGCATCACGTAGCGGTTGGAGTTGTAGATATGGCCGGGGGGCAAGGGCTGGCCCGGCATGACCAGTTCGCTGCCGGTAAAGAAGATGGCGGCCCTCAGGCGGCGGAACACCTTGACCTCGCCGATGCCCACGGAGGCGGCCAAGCCCTGGGCGGCGGCGGAAAAGCGGCTGCCGGCGGCCAGGATGGGCTTGCCCGCCAGCAGGTCGGAACCCTTGAGCCGCACATGCTGACCGGCGGGCGGCACCCGATTGATGATGACGAAATCACCGTCGACCACGCAGTCCTCCTGCATCACCACCGCGTCGGCCCCGTCGGGCACCTGGGCGCCGGTGAAGATGCGCGCCGCGCTGCCCGGCGCCAGGGCCCGGGCCACGTCGCCCGCCGCCACGCGCTGGGTAACCGGCAACCGCGCCCCCGCTTCGGGGATATCCGCCGCCCGGGCGGCATAACCGTCCATGGCGGCGTTGGAGAACGGCGGGACGGTCATCGGTGATACCAGGTCTTCCGCCAGCACCCGACCGAAGGCTTCGGCCAGGTCGACGGTTTCCACATCGGCAACGACGCGGGCGGAGGCCAGCAATTTGGCCTTGGCTTCGGAAAAGGGGAGCAGAGCCATGAAAGATCTCTTCGTCTGAAGGTTCGGGAAGAAACCGATGTTACAGAGTTCAGGGCGCCGTCCCTAGACCGCCTGTGGCCTATCCACCCGGGACGGATCCCGTGGCCTTGACGCGCCGGCCCCGGTCCGTATAATTCCCGACTTATATTGTCAACTATGGACTCGGCATGGACGCCCACACCCTCATCCACCAGCAGGTCAGCGAGAACCCCATCGTCTTGTATATGAAGGGGACGCCCCAGTTTCCCCAGTGCGGTTTTTCCGCCAATGCCGCCAACATCCTCAAGGCCTGCGGCATCACCAACTTCCTGTCCGTGAACGTGCTGGAAAGCGCCGAACTGCGCGACGGCCTGAAAACCTACGCCAACTGGCCCACCTTCCCCCAGCTCTACGTCAAGGGCCAGCTGGTCGGGGGTTCCGACATCATGCGCGATCTGTATCAGAGCGGCGAACTGCAGCGCTTGCTGGCCGACGCCACCGCCTGACAAGCCCTTCCTTCAGCCCTTAAGCCGGCCCGCGCCGGCTTTTTTTCGCGCGCTCGTCATCCCCTGGTCAGCCGCAGGCGCCCACCCCGCCCCTCTCCCGAAGGGGGGGGGGGGGGGGCCGGGGGCCGCGGGGGCCCCCCCCCCCCCCCAAGAGCCCACTGAAATAGGCTCTTAAGTTTTTACCCCGCCTGCCGATATGCCATGAGCCTGGGCAGCACGCCCATTGATCCGGGGCTCAGATTGACCGCCACTCGCTTTATCCTGCTTGTTCTCGTCGCCGCCCTCACGGTCGGGCTGGTGATCTGGTTCGCCGATCCCGCATGGGCGCTGGTTTCCGTGGCCCTGGTGGCCGCCGTGGTGATCTTCCTGGGCGTCCGCCGGGGCGTCGCGAGCGCCACCGATACCCCGGTCCCGGCGGCGGATCACGCCGCCGCGGTCCGACATGAACTGCAATCCCTGCTGGAGGAAATCTCCCGCCTGGGCGCCTCCCAATGCCAGTCCAGCGGGCAGGACCTGGATCGGGTGAAGGGCTTGCTGGCCCAGGCCATCGATCAGCTGGTGGTCAGCTTCAACGAGATGAATCACCACATCCAGACCCAGCGCGACCTGGCCTTGTCCATCATCGAGGGCATGACCGAGGAAGAACGGGGCAGGGAAGGCGTGAGCTTCGCCGAATTCGTCATGGACACCTCCAAGACCATGGGGGACTTCGTCGACAACACGCTGAACACCAGCAAGATCGCCATGGGCCTGGTGGAGACCATGGATGTCATCGACACCGAGGTGCAGGCCATCCTGGGCATCCTCGGCGAGATCGAATCCATTTCCAAGCAGACCAACCTGCTCGCCCTCAATGCCGCCATCGAGGCGGCCCGGGCCGGGGAGGCCGGGAGGGGATTCGCGGTGGTGGCGGATGAGGTCCGCGCCCTGTCCCAACGCACCAACCTGTTTTCCCAGCAGATCCGGGGCCGCATGGATAGCGTGCACGGCTCCCTGAACTCGGCCAACCAGTCGATTTACAGCGTGGCTTCCATGGACATGAATTTCGCCCTGGAGTCCAAGCACCGGGTCCAGACCACCATGACCCGCATCGCCGAAATCAACAAGGCCATGTCCAAAGCCGCGCGGGAAATCAACGAGCACGCCGGACAGGTGGCCTCCGGCGTCAACGACGCGGTCGTCGCGCTGCAGTTCCAGGACCTGACCACCCAGTTGATCAATCATGCCCAGGCCGGGATGGCGTCCGCCCATGACATCGCCGGCCAGGTCAACAAGGCCATCCACCAGGAAGCGGATATCGGCCGGGGACTCGCCAACGCGCGGACCCTGTTGCGGGCGCAAGCCACCTCCGGGAAAGCGCAAGGCCATCCGGTCAAACAGGAAAGCTTGAATTCCGGCGATATCGAGCTGTTCTGATCACTGATTATTGAGAGGAAACAAGGATGGGCAAGATCGTCCTGACCGTAGATGACTCCGCCTCCATCAGGCAGATGGTGGCCTTCACCCTGAAAAGCGCGGGCTACGAGGTGGTGGAAGCCGTGGATGGCGAGGATGGCCTCAACAAGGCCAGGGGCAAGCAGGCCAACCTGGTGCTCACCGACCAGAACATGCCGAAGATGGACGGCCTGAACCTGATCAAGACCCTGCGCGGCCTGCCCCAGTACCGGTCTATCCCCATCCTGATGCTCACCACCGAATCCTCGGATGCCATGAAGGCCGCGGGCAAGGCGGCGGGCGCCACCGGCTGGCTGGTCAAGCCCTTCGACCCGCAAAAACTGCTGGAAGTGGTCAGGAAAGTGATCGGCTGATCGCGGCACGGCGAAACGCGACAGACCACGGATGACGGATCGCGATCACGGCGGCGAATCCCTTCGGCCGGGCCCGAGCCCGGATCCCTGGATGCTGAAACCTGAAGCCCGGACATCATGAGCATCGACATGAGCCAGTTCTTCCAGGTGTTTTTCGAGGAAACCTCGGAACACCTGGCGAACATGGAAAACCTGTTGCTCAACCTGGACGTGGACACCCCGTCCCTGGAAGACCTCAACGCCATCTTCCGGGCCGCCCATTCCATCAAGGGCGGCAGCGGCACCTTCGGCTTCACCGACATGACCGGCGTCACCCATGTGCTGGAAGGCCTGCTGGACCGCCTGCGCAAGGAAGAACTGGCCCTGCGCCCGGAGATGGTGGACGCCTTTCTGGCCGCCGGCGACATCCTGCGGGCCCAGCTCGAGCATCACCAGGGCGGGCCGGAAGCCGATGCCGGTGGCATCGAGGAAATCCGCGACCGGCTCACCCGGCTCGCCGCCGGTGACGCCGCGCCTTCGGCGCCCGCCCCGGCGCCGTCCGGCGCGCGGGCCCGCGTCCTCGATCTGGTCTGCCTGTTCCCGCCCGATCTGGCCGACTCCGGCGAAGCCGTCGCCAACTTCCTGGCGGGCCTGGCCGAAATCGCCGCCCTGGACATCCGTCATCGCCCCGATGCCGCCAACGGCCTGCTCGAAGCCAGGCTCACCACCTCCCTGAGCGACGCGGAACTGAGGGACGCCCTCGCCTTCTATCTCGCCCCGGAAGACATCTCGCTGGCGCCGGCCACGGACCGCGAGGACGCGGCTTACGGCTTGTTCGACGACGCCCCGGAGAACACCGCGCCGGCCGAGGATGAGGGCTACGGTTTCTTTACCGACGTGGAGCCCGCCCGGGCCGATCCGGGTTACGGATTCTTCCACCAGGAGCTCGGCGCTTCGGCGCCCCCGCTGGCGACGGAGAGCGGGGATGGCGCCTTCGGCTTGTTCGAGGATGCGCCCGGCGCGCCGGAGAGTCCGGCCCACCAGGAAATCTCGCCCGCGGGCGGCCCGGTGGCCGTGGAAGGCCAGGGCTACGGCCTCTTCCCCGATGCCCCCGGGGCCGGAGGTCCCGCCCGCCAGTCCCCACCCGAACCGGACAAGCAAGCGACCGCGCCCGGAGCTTCTCCCGGCCGGCGCCTGTCCGATAAGCCCGGCATCGAAATCGCCAGGTCCGGGCGACGCGACAATGACAAGACCGTCGCCGCCTCCGGGTCCGACACCAGCATCCGCGTTGCCGTCGAGAAGGTGGACCAGCTCATCAACCTGGTGGGCGAACTGGTCATCACCCAGGCCATGCTGGCGGAAACCGCCGGCGGTCTCGATCCGATCGCGGCGGAGAAGCTGCTGGCCGGCATCGAGCTGCTGTCGCGCAATACCCGGGACCTGCAGGAATCGGTCATGTCCATCCGCATGCTGCCCATGAGCATGGTGTTTTCCCGTTTCCCCCGGGTGGTGCGGGACCTGGCCGGCAAGCTGAACAAGCAGGTGGAGATGCGGACCCTCGGCGAGAACACCGAGCTGGACAAGGGCCTCATCGAGAAGATCACCGACCCCCTCACCCATCTGGTGCGCAACAGCCTGGACCACGGCATCGAGACGCCGGACAAGCGCGTCGCCGCCGGCAAGAATCCCAAGGGCACCCTGACCCTGAAGGCCTCCCACCAGGGCGGCGCCGTGGTCATCGAGGTCATGGACGACGGCGGCGGCCTGAACCGCGCCCGCATCCTGGAAAAGGCCCGGGAACGGGGTCTGGCGGTCAACGACGCCATGTCGGACCACGAGGTGTGGCAACTCATCTTCGCGCCCGGCTTCTCCACCGCCGACGTGGTCACCGATGTCTCCGGCCGGGGCGTCGGCATGGACGTGGTGAAGCGCAACATCGAGGGCCTGGGCGGCAAGGTGGAGCTGGAGTCCTCCCCCGGCTTCGGCACCCGCACGGTGATCCGCCTGCCGCTCACCCTGGCCATCCTGGACGGCATGTCCGTGGGCGTGGGGGGCGAGACCTTCATCGTGCCCATCACCACGGTGGTGGAGTCCCTGCAACCAAGCCTGGACGACATCCGCACCCTGGCCGGGGATTCCCGCATGATCCACATCCGCGGCGAGTACCTGCCCTTCATCGCCCTCGCCGAGGTCTTCGGCCTGCCCGGGGTGGAGGACATCACCCGGGGCCTGGTGGTGGTGGTGGAAGGCGAGGAAGGCAGGGCGGCCCTGTTCGTGGACGAACTGCTGGGCCAGCACCAGGTGGTCATCAAAAGCCTGGAGGCCAACTACCGCAAGGTGCCCGGCATGTCGGGCGCCACCATCATGGGCGACGGCCGCGTGGCCCTGATCCTGGACGTGGCCGCCGCCATCCGCCTCGGCCTGGCCAGCGGCAGGCGGCGCGCGGCCGCATAAGGAGAAAGCATGGATATCGTGGACGGCGCGCCGACCTCGGGTGAGTACCTGACCTTCACCCTGGGGGCCGAGGAATACGGCATCGACATCCTCAAGGTGCAGGAAATCCGCGGCTACGAGGCCGTCACCCGCATCGCCAACGCCCCCGCCTTCATCAAGGGGGTCATCAACCTGCGCGGCGTCATCGTCCCCATCGTCGACCTGCGCATCAAGTTCAACCTGGGCGAACCGAGCTACGACCAGTTCACCGTGGTCATCATCCTCAACATCGGCAAGCGGGTCATGGGCATCGTGGTGGACGGCGTGTCGGACGTGATCCAGTTGAACGCCGACAGCCTGCACCCCGCCCCCGAGTTCGGCTCGATCCTGGATACCCGCTACCTCCTGGGCCTGGGCACGGTGGAGGAACGCATGATCATCATGGTGGACATCGAGCGGCTCATGACCAGCCAGGAAATGGCCCTGGTCGAGACGACCGCCGCCTGAGCCTACCCGCCATCGGCCAACACGCGCACCGGAGACCTTCATGCGCCAGAACCTCCCCGTCACCGGCAGCGAATTCATGCTGCGCGACGGCATCCAGATCGTTTCCGCCACCGACGCCAAGGGGCTGATCACCTTCTGCAACCCCGACTTCATCGAGGCCAGCGGCTTCAGCGAGGCGGAACTGATGGGCGCGCCCCACAACATCGTGCGCCACCCGGACATGCCGGCCGAGGCCTTCAAGGACCTGTGGGATACCCTGGCCGCCGGCCACCCCTGGTCGGGCCTGGTGAAGAACCGGCGCAAGAACGGCGACCACTACTGGGTGCGGGCCTACGCCAGCCCGATCAAGCGGGACGGCAGGATCACCGGCTATCTGTCCATCCGCGCCAAGCCCGGCCGCGAGGAAGTCGACGCCGCCGAGACCCTTTACCGGAACATGCGCGAGGGCCGCGCCAGGGGCATCTACCTGAGGGAGGGCCGGCTGCGGCATACCGGGCCGCGCGGCCTGCTCGACAACCTGCGGAACATCAGCCTGCGCGCCCGCCTGGGCGCTTCCGTCGTCATGATGGCGCTGTTCATGGCGATCATCGGCGGCATCGGCCTGTCCGGCATGAGCACGTCCAATCGGATGGTGGAGGAGGTTTACGCCAAGGCCCTGGAACCCGCCAAGCTGGCCGACCGGATCCGTTTTCTGCTGGCCGACAGCCGGGGCCAGATCCTGCTCGGCATGCAGCACAACCCCGCCTATTCACTGTCCAGGCTGCATGACCACGGCATCCAGACCCACCTCGATGCCATCAGCGAAAACAGCAAGGGCATCGATGATGCCTGGGGCAAGCTGGTCAAGGTCACGTTCGATCCCGATATCACCGCCACCGGCAAGGTGAAAACCGCGCTGGAACGGTTTCATTCCACCCGCACCCGATTCGGCCGGGAGGGCATCCTGCCGGCCAAATCCGCCTTGCAGGCCGGCATGCATGACGAGGTCGGCGATATGCTGATCGACAACATCAACCCGCTCTACAAGACGGCCAATGAGGCGACCAACGACCTGCTCGTCGCCCTGGACGGGTACGCGCGGGAATCCCGCCAATTGGCCGAATCCCAGGCCGCCACAAGAGGCGGCTTGATGCTGGCCGTGTTTCTGGCCGCGATCCTCGGCGCGGCGGGCGTGGGCTGGCTGCTGACGCGCGCCATCGTGCAGCCGCTGCGGCGGACCATCGACTACTTCGACAAGATTTCCGAGGGCCGCTACGACAGCGCCATCCAGGTGGACCGACACGACGAAATCGGCCGGGTTCTGAAAGCCCTGGCCAACATGCAGGTCAGGCTGGGCTTCGACGTGGCCGAGGCGAAACGCGTCGCCAACGAGAACCTGCGCATCCGGATCGCCCTGGATAACGTCTCGGCCAACGTCATGATGGCCGACACCGACCGGCGCATCATCTACATGAACAAGGCGGTGCAGGACATGTTCCGCGCGGCCCAGGATGACATCCGCAAGCAGTTGCCCCGCTTCGACGCGGAAAAACTTCAGGGCGCCAGCATCGACGACTTCCACCGGCACCCGCAACACCAGGCGCGGCTGCTGGCCAGCCTCGACGGCACCCACAGGAACACCCTGCGCATTGGCGGCCGCACCATGACCGTGGTGGCCAACCCCGTGGTCAACGAGCGGGGCGAACGGCTCGGCGCCGTGGTGGAATGGGCCGATCGCACCGCCGAGATCGGGGTGGAAAAGGAAATCGCCGACCTGGTCACCGCCGCCGCCGCCGGCGACTTCAGCCAGCGGCTGGACGTGAATGGCAAGGATGGCTTCTTCCTGCAACTGGCCGAAGGCATCAACAAGCTGGTGGCAACCAGCGAACGCGGCATGAACGACGTCGCCGGCGTGCTCCGGGCCCTGTCCCGGGGCGACCTGGGCCAACGCATCGAAGGCGACTACCAGGGCCTGTTCGGCCAGCTCAAGGACGACACCAACGCCACCAGCGAACAATTGAGCGAAATCGTCGCCCAGATCCGCGAAGCCACCGACGCCATCAACACCGCCGCCCGGGAAATCGCCAGCGGCAACGCCGACCTCTCCAGCCGCACCGAATCCCAGGCCAGCAGCCTGGAAGAAACCGCCAGCTCCATGGACCAGTTCACCAGCACGGTGAAACAGAACGCCGACAACGCCCGGCAAGCCAACCAGCTCGCCCGGGGCGCCTCCGACATCGCCGTCAAGGGCGGCGAAGTGGTGGGCCAGGTGGTGCACACCATGGGCGCCATCGCCGACTCCTCCAGGAAGATCGCCGACATCATCAGCGTCATTGATGGAATAGCGTTCCAGACCAACATCCTCGCCCTCAACGCCGCCGTCGAAGCCGCCCGGGCCGGCGAACAGGGCCGGGGCTTCGCCGTGGTGGCCGGCGAAGTCCGCAGCCTGGCCCAGAGGAGCGCTGCCGCCGCCAAGGAGATCAAGGGCCTCATCGGCGACTCCACCGACAAGGTCACCGACGGCTACCGGCTGGTGGAACAGGCCGGCCACACCATGGACGAGATCGTCAACGCCGTGAAGCGGGTGACCGACATCATGGGCGAGATCAGCGCCGCCAGCACCGAGCAGAGCCAGGGCATCGAACAGGTGAACCAGGCCATTGCCCAGATGGACGAGACCACCCAGCAGAACGCCGCCCTGGTGGAGGAGGCGGCGGCCGCCGCCGAAAGCCTGCAGGACCAGGCCGGCGCCCTGGCCCAGGCGGTGTCGGTGTTCAGGCTGGACGGCGGCGGCGGCCGCATCGCCGCCCCGACCCCACCGACGCGCCGGGCGTTCGCCGAGCGCGCCGCCCTGCCCGCGCCCGAGCGCGCCATGCGCAGGATCGCTTCCCCGCCCCCATCCAGATCGGAGGATGAGTGGGAGGAGTTCTGAGCTCCGTTCGCTTTAAACAAGGCCGCCCCCTATACTGCCGCCCGGGAGTCGGCCAGACAGCCGCCGCGCGGGCAACCGCGCGGAGGAAAGTCCGGGCTCCACAGGGCAGGATGCCAGGTAACGCCTGGGCGCTATAAGCCGGGGACGCGAGTCCCCGACCCAAGGCGACGGAAAGTGCAACAGAAACATACCGCCGATGGCCTGGACTTTGACGCGCAAGCGGCAAAGTCCTTCCTTTCAGTGGGTGTGGCGAAAGCCATATACGCCAAGGGAACGGGTCATGCGCGTCAGCGCATGGCCAATCCCCGCAAGGGGATGGGCACAGGCAAGGGTGAAATCGTGCGGTAAGAGCGCACGGCCGCGCCGGCAACGGCTGCGGCGGGCAAACCCCATCCGGAGCAAGGCCAAATAGGCAGACGTTGAGGCGGCCCGCCGAGTCTGCGGGTAGGCTGCACGAGGCGATGGGCGACCATCGTCCCAGATGAATGGCTGTCCACGACAGAACCCGGCTTACCGGCCGGCTCCCACTTCCCCTTCCGTACAACCCCTCAGGTTTCCCCCGGTGCGCCAGCGAGCGCGCTCGCCATTTATGCCCCACTTTGCCCCACTACTTAAAGTGTCACTTTAAGTTACTTACATATCACACGAATAAGAAAGCATATTTAGGCTGGCGGCATCGTTTTGTAAGTCCTTGAACCCATTGCAATTTTTTGTTTTTTCGCCTTGACGGTGGGGAATTGTGTTCTCTATAGTGGGAGCAAGTGGGAGATTGTGTGGCCGGGTGTCGGCCAGTGGACCACGGAGGAGATATAAGAGATGTTTCGCGGGTCGACGCTACTGGCGCTGGACGGGAAGGGACGTTTGTCCGTTCCGGCGAAGTATCGCGAGCGGCTTTCCGCCCAATGCGGCGGCCATCTCATGCTCACCGTCGATCCCACCAACGGTTGTCTGCTGCTCTACCCCTATCCCGAATTCGAGATCCTGGAACGCCAGATCAACGGCCTGCCCGGCTTCAACCCGCTGACCCAGCAACTGAAGCTGCTGGTGATCGGTTCGGCGGAAGAGATCGAACCGGACGGCGCCGGCCGCATCCTGATTCCGCCCCTGCTGCGCAAGTTCGCCAAGCTGGAAAAGGGCGTGATGCTGGTGGGCCAGGGCAACAAGTTCGCGATCTGGAGCGACGCGGCCTGGCAGGCCCGGCTGGATGCCGCCGCCCAGTTGCCGGAAATGATTTCCGCCGCCGTCCAGAACGGCACCCTGCCCGAGGAGCTCAAGGGCTTCTCGCTGTGACCGGCGGACATGTCTCCGTTCTGCTGGAAGGCGCGGTGGATGGGTTGGCGGTGCGCCCGGACGGCATCTATGTGGACGCCACCTTCGGGCGCGGCGGCCACAGCCGGGAGATCCTGGCGCGGCTGGGACCGGACGGCCGGCTCATCGCCCTGGACCGGGATCCGGCGGCCGTGGCGGAGGCGAGGAAGTGGGACGACGGGCGATTCGCCATCGTCCATGCCGCCTTCTCCGGCCTGGACGAGGCGCTGCGGGAGCGCGGCGTCGGCGAAGTGGACGGGGTGTTGTTCGATTTGGGGGTATCCAGCCCGCAACTGGACGAGGCGGAACGGGGCTTCAGCTTCCGCTTCGACGCCCCGCTGGACATGCGCATGGATACCAGCCGTGGGATGACCGCGGCGGATTGGTTGAACCAGGCGTCGGAAGAGGAGATTGCACACGTTGTCCGGGACTATGGCGAAGAGCGGTTTGCTCGGCAGGTTGCGCGGGCGATTGTTAAGGCGCGAGAAGTCGCGCCGCTGGCGACCACCCGCCAGCTCGCAACGCTTGTCGCCGGCGCCGTGCGCACCCGCGAACGGGGCCAGGACCCGGCGACACGGACTTTTCAAGCTGTGCGGATTTTCGTTAACCGCGAACTTGAGGAAATCGAGGCGGCGTTGCCGCAAGCGGTCGACCGCCTGAAGGCGGGCGGGCGACTGGTGGTGATCAGTTTTCATTCTCTGGAAGATCGAATGGTGAAACGGTTCATGCGCGAGGAAGCGGAAGGGGAACGGGTACCGCCCGAGATCCCCCTGCCCGCCCACGCCCTGCGCGGCGGCCGTCTCCAGTTGATCGGCAAGGCGCGCAAGGCCGACGAGGCGGAATGCCGGGCCAACCCCCGCGCCCGCAGCGCGACCCTGCGCGTCGCCGAAAGAACTTCCGAATCCGGCGCTCCGCGCGGGCGCATGGAGGCGGCATGGTCAAGCTGAATCTGCTGCTCGTCCTGGTGCTCGTCGCTTGCGCCCTCTCCGTCGTCTCAGCGCGCCACCAGGCGCGCAAATTGTTTGTGGCGCTCCAGTCCGAACAGGCCCGTGGCCGTGATCTGGACGTGGAGTGGGGTCAGTTGCAACTGGAGATTTCCACCTGGCTGATGCACAACCGGGTGGAAGAGGTGGCGCGCGGCCGCCTGCGCATGACCATCCCCGAGCCGGCGCGCATCTATGTGCTGCGCGATGACGCGGGGGCCGACACGACGGCCGAGGCAAAGGCCCTGCCCTGATGCGATACCGCGCCCATCCCCTCCTGCACCTGGACCTGCAACGCTGGCGCATGCGCCTGACCCTGGCCCTGCTGTTCGGCGGCTTCGCGGCCCTGTCCGCGCGGGCGGTCTACCTCCAGGTCTGGCAGAGCGAGTTCCTCACCGACCAGGGTGAAAAACGGGTGCAGCGCATCGCCCCCATCCCGGCCTACCGGGGCATGATCACGGATCGGCGCGGCGAACCCCTGGCGGTCAGCACGCCGGTGGAAACCCTCTGGGCCAACCCCCGGGAGGCCAACCCCAGCGCCGCCCAGATCCAGTCCCTGGCCCACATCCTGGAGAAGAACCCGGATCATCTCAGGCGATTGTTCGCCGACAAGTCCAAGGCCTTCGTCTACATCGAGCGCCTGGTGGAACCGCCCAAGGCCTCCCAGGCCAAGGCGCTCGACATCGCCGGCCTGCACGGCAAGCCGGCCTATCGCCGCTACTATCCGGCCGGCGAGGTCACGGCCCACGTGCTGGGCATCACCAACATCGAGGACCAGGGCCAGGAAGGCCTGGAACTGGCCTTCCAGTCCTGGCTCGCCGGCGAACCCGGCGCCCAGCGGGTGGTGAAGGACCGCCCCGGCAACGTGGTGGAAATCCTGGAGCGCATCAAGGCGCCGAAGCCGGGCCGCGACCTGGCCCTGTCCCTCAACCAGCACATCCAGTACCTGGCCTACCGGGAGTTGTCCGACGCGATCACCCGCAACCAGGCCAAGGCCGGGGCCGTGGTGGTGCTGGACGCCAGGACCGGGGAAATCCTCGCCCTGGCCAATTCGCCCAGCTTCAACCCCAACAGCCGCGCCACCTTCGAGGCGGCGCGGCTGCGCAACCGGGCCGTCACCGACACCTTCGAGCCCGGCTCCACCATGAAGCCCCTGTTCGTGGCGGCCGCCCTGGACGCCGGCGTGGCGAATCCGGAAACGCGCATCGACACCGGCCCCGGCTGGTTCGTGATCGGCGACAAGCGCATCACCGACACCCACCCCAAGGGTGTCATGACGCTATCCGACGCGGTGCAGGTCTCCAGCAACGTGGCCCTGGCCAAGATCGCCCTGGAAATGCGCGGCGAGGATTACTGGCGTTTGCTCACCCGCGCCGGCCTGGGTGCCCAGCCCAAGTCCGGCCTGCCGGGCGAGGTCGGCGGCCGCTTGCGGCCCTCCAGCAGTTGGCGCCCCATCGAGAAGGCCACCATGTCCTTCGGCCATGGGCTGTCCCTGAGCCTGCTGCAACTGGCCCGCGCCTACACCGCCTTCGCCAACGAGGGGGTCATGCCCGGCCTGACCACCCTGCGCCGGGAAAGCGCCGCCACCGGCACCCGGGTGATGAGCCCCGACACCGCGCGGCAGGTCCTGGCCATGCTGGAACGGGTGACCCAGGACGGCGGCACGGCCCCCATGGCCCGGGTAGCGGGCTACCGGGTGGCGGGCAAGACCGGCACCGCCCACAAATTCGTGGATGGCAGCTATGCCGGCAATCGCTACATCAGTTCCTTCGTCGGCCTGGCCCCCGCCTCCGATCCGCGCCTGGTGGTGGCGGTGATGATCGACGAGCCCAACGGCAAGGAATACTACGGCGGCCTGGTGGCCGCGCCGGTGTTCTCACGCATCATGGCCGGCGCCCTGCGCTTCATGGCCCTGCCCCCCGACGCCCCCTTCGACCAGGGCAGCGCGCCACCCGGCGCCACGCCCGTGGTGCCCGAGTCGGTATGAGCGCGCTCCCCGACATGGCGCCCTATCTGGAAATGGCCGCCGAACTGCGCGCCCTGGCCCCCGTCGCCCGGGGCATGACCGCCGACAGCCGGCGGGTGGAGCCCGGCGACATCTTCCTGGCCCATCCCGGCGACACCCATGACGGCCGCGCCCACATCGCCCAGGCCATCCATGCCGGCGCGGCCGCCGTGGTCTGGGAGCCCGAGGGCTGGAGCTGGAACCCGGACTGGCGCGCCCCCCATTTCCCGCTCGCGGGCCTGCGGCAACGCGCCGCCCCGCTGGCCGCCGCCTGGCATGGCGAGCCCTCCACGGCCTTGTGGATGACGGGCATCACCGGCACCAACGGCAAGACCTCCGTCGCCCACTGGCTGGCCGCCGCCCACTCCGGCCTGGGACGCAAGACCGCCACCATCGGCACCGTCGGCAATGGTTTCGTGGACGCCACGGGCGGCGTCGAGGGCTCGCTCCTCCACGCCAGCCACACCACGCCGGATGCCGTGTCCCTGCAGGGGCTCCTGGCCCGCTACCGGGATGACGGAGCCGCCGGCGTGGCCATGGAGGTCTCCTCCCATGGCCTCGACCAGGGCCGGGTGGAGGGCGTGGCCTTCGACGTGGCGGTATTCACCAACCTGTCCCGCGATCACCTGGATTACCACGGCGACATGGCCAGCTACGCCGCCGCCAAATCCCGCCTGTTCCACTGGCCCGGCCTGCGATGGGCGGTGCTCAACGGCGACGACGAACTGGGCGCCACCCTGGCCGGGCAACTTCGCGGCGGCGCCTGCCGGGTGCTGAGCTACGGCCTGAAATCCGGGGAACTGCGCGCGGAGAAATGCCAGGCCAGCCGTCATGGGCTGCGGCTTGAAATCGCCTCGCCCTGGGGGCGCGGCGAACTCGTTTCGCCCCTGCTGGGCGAGTTCAACGCCTACAACCTGCTCGCCGTCCTGGGCGCCCTCCTGGCCGCCGACGTCCCCCTCGCCGACGCCCTGGCCGCCCTGTCGGCGGTGCGCCCCGTGGCCGGCCGCATGCAGCGCGTGGCCGAGCCGGGTGACGGGCCCACGGTCATCGTCGATTTCGCCCATACCCCGGACGCCCTGGAAAAGGTGCTGCTGGCCCTCAAGCTCCTGACCCCGGGGCGGCTCATCTGCGTGTTCGGCTGCGGCGGCGGCCGCGACACCGGCAAGCGTCCGCTCATGGGCGCGGCGGTGGCGGCGGTGGCGGACCGGGCCATCGTCACCAGCGACAACCCGCGCAACGAGGAGCCCGCCCGCATCATCGCCGACATCCTGTCCGGCATGCCGCCCGGCCAGGAAGCCATGGTGGACCGCCGCGCCGCGATTCGCGCCGCCATCCTCGATGCCGGCCCGGAGGACATCGTCGTGCTGGCCGGCAAGGGCCACGAGGACTACCAGGAGATCCACGGCGTGAAACACCCGTTCTCCGATTTCGCCGAGGCTCGCCTGGCGCTGGCCGCGCGAAATGCCTCGACAACCGAAGGGAATCCCCGTGCGTCTGCATGAGGCCGCCCGCGCCCTGAATGCCCGGGCCGTCGGCGCCGACGTGGAAATCACGTCCGTTTCCACGGACACCCGCAACCTGCCCGCCGGCTGCCTGTTCGTGGCCCTGAAAGGCCCCCGTTTCGACGGCCACGCCTTCGCCGCGAAGGCCCTGGAAGCCGGCGCCGCCGCCGTGATGGTGGAAGCCGGCGCCAACCTGGCGCCTCCCTCCGCCCTGGTGGTGGACGACACCCGCCTGGCCCTGGGCCGGCTGGCCGCCTGGCATCGGGCCAACATGCCGGCCAGGCTGGTGGCCATCACCGGCAGCAACGGCAAGACCACGGTGAAGGAAATGGTGGCCGCCATCCTGGCCGAGGAAGCCGGGGCGGATGCGGTACTCGCCACCTCCGGCAACCTGAACAACGACATCGGCATGCCGCTGACCCTGCTGCGGCTCACCCCCGCCCATCGCCACGCGGTGATCGAGATGGGCATGAACCATCCCGGCGAACTGGCCTACCTGACCGAACTCGCCCGTCCCGACGTGGCCCTGGTCAACAACGCCCTGCGCGCCCACCTGGAGGGACTGGGCAGCGTGGAAGCGGTGGCCCGGGCCAAAGGCGAGATCTATGCCGGCCTGAAGGACGACGGCATCGCCATCGTCAATGCCGACGATCCCCACGCCGGCCTGTGGCGCGAAATGGCCGGCGGCCATCGGGTGATGGGCTTCGGCTTCGCGGCGGATGCGGACGTGCGTATCGGCGAGGGCGGATTCTCCACCCCCGCCGGCCTTATCGAGACCACCCTGCGCGTTCCCGGCCGGCACAACCTGCGCAACGCCGCCGCGGCCGCGGCGGCATCCCTGGCCCTGGGTGCTTCGGCGGACTCGGTGGCCAAGGGCCTGGCCGCCTATGTCGGTACCAAGGGACGCCTGCAAATCCACCCCTGCATCCTGGGCGCCACCCTCATCGACGACACCTACAACGCCAACCCGGATTCCACCCTGGCCGCCATCCAGGTGCTGGCCGAGCGGCCGGGCACCCGCATCCTGGTCCTGGGCGACATGGGCGAACTGGGGCCGGATGCCGCCGCCCTCCATGGGGAGGTGGGCGAGCAGGCCCGCGCCACCGGCATCGAGCGGCTGCTCTGCCTGGGCGAGATGTCGGCGCATACGGCAAAGGGGTTCGGCGCGGGCGCCATGCACTTCGAGCGCATCGAGGAATTGCTGGCGGAAATCGAGTGCGCCCTGGGGCCGGACGTGACGGTGCTGGTGAAGGGCTCCCGCTTCATGAAGATGGAACGGGTGGTGCAATCCTTCATGGAGGCGCACAAATGTTATTGATGCTCGCCAAGTGGATCGGCCACGACATCCGCCTGTTCAACGTCTTCAACTACATCACCCTGCGCGGCGTGCTGGCGGCGCTGACGGCGCTGATCATCTCCTTCATCGTCGGCCCCTGGATGATCCGCAAGCTCACCACCCTGAAGGTGGGCCAGCCGGTGCGGGACGACGGCCCGCAAACCCATCTGGTCAAGGCCGGCACCCCCACCATGGGCGGCGCCCTGATCCTGGCCTCGGTGATCATCACCACCCTGCTGTGGGCCGATCTCACCAACCGCTACGTCTGGATCTCCCTGCTCACCCTGGTGGGCTTCGGCATCATTGGCTGGGTGGACGACTGGCGCAAGGTGGTGGAGAAGAACCCGCGCGGCCTGGCCTCCCGCTGGAAGTATTTCTGGCAGTCGGTCATCGCCGCCGCCATCGCCGCCTGGCTGGCCTGGTCCGCCCATCTGCCGGCCCAGACCGAGCTCATCGTGCCCTTCTTCAAGCACATCGTCATGCCCCTGGGCGCGGTGGGCTTCGTGGTGCTGGCCTATTTCGTCATCGTCGGCACCAGCAACGCGGTGAACCTGACCGACGGCGCCGACGGCCTGGCCATCCTGCCCACGGTCATGGTGGCGGGGGCCCTGGCCATCTTCGCCTACGTGGCCGGCCACGCCGTGTTCTCCAAGTACCTGGGCCTGCCCCACATCCCCGGCGCCGGCGAACTGGTGATCTTCTGCGCCGCCCTCATGGGGGCGGGACTCGCCTTCCTCTGGTTCAACGCCTACCCGGCCGAGGTGTTCATGGGCGACGTGGGCGCCCTGGCCCTGGGCGCCGGCCTGGGCGTGGTTGCCGTCATCGTGCGCCAGGAGATCGTGCTGTTCATCATGGGCGGCGTGTTCGTCGCCGAGGCCATCTCGGTCATGGTCCAGGTGGGCTCCTTCAAGCTGCGCGGCAAGCGGGTATTCCTCATGGCGCCCATCCACCACCACTTCGAAAAGAAGGGCTGGAAGGAAACGCAAGTCGTCGTCCGCTTCTGGATCATCAGCATGATGCTGGTGCTCATCGGCCTGGCCTCCCTGAAGCTGAGGTGACGCGACCATGACGAGAACCATCACCAACTATGCCGGCTGCAAGGCCCTGGTCGTGGGCCTGGGCGACACCGGCGCCTCCTGCGTGCGCTGGCTGATCGAACATGACGCCCAGGTCCGCGCCACGGATACCCGGGAAGAGCCGCCCCACGCCCAGCGCATCCGCGAAGCCTTCCCGGAAGCCACCTTGCGCCTGGGCGGTTTCGATCAGGCCGATTTCGCCTGGGCCGACCTCATCGTCTCCAGCCCCGGCGTGGCCCTGGCCACCCCCGAGCTGCAATGGGCGCTGAAGGCGGGCAAGGACGTGGTGGGCGACGTGGAACTGTTCGCCCGGGCCCTCCAGGACAGTTCCGCCTACGTCATCGCCATCACCGGATCCAACGGCAAGAGCACGGTCACCAGCCTGGTGGGCCATCTGTGCGCCGCCGTGGGCCTGGACACGGTGGTGGCCGGCAACATCGGCCTGCCGGTGCTGGACGCCCTGGACAACCAGGACACCCTGGGCCGCTGCCCGGACGTGTGGGTGCTGGAACTGTCCAGCTTCCAGCTGGAAACCACCTCCAGCCTGAAGCCGGACGCCGCCACCGTACTCAACATTTCCCAGGATCATATGGACCGTTATGCCGGCCTGGAGGATTACGCGGCGGCGAAGGCGCGCATATTCGGCGTTGCCGAGGGGGCAAGGGACAAGGAGCAAGGGGCAAGGGAAAACCCCTGTATCCAGGTCCTGAACCGGGACGACCCGATGGTCATGACCATGGCAAGGCCGGAATTGGTCCAGTGGACCTTCGGCATCGCCGATATCCCCCTTGCCCCTTGCTCCTTGTCCCTTGCCCCTGGGAATTTCTGCCTCGCCAACCGCAAGGACCGCCTCTGGCTGTGCGAAGGCGACGAAGCCCTGCTGCCGGTGGACAAGCTGCCCATCGCCGGCCTGCACAATGCCGCCAATGCCCTGGCGGCCCTGGCCTTGTGTCGCGGCATCGGCCTGCCCTACGCGGGCCTGGTGCCAGCCCTGAAAACCTTCGAGGGACTGCCCCACCGGGTGCAGAAGGTGGGCGAGGTGGCCGGGCGCGCGTTCTACGACGACTCCAAGGGCACCAACGTTGGCGCCACGGCGGCGGCCCTGCTGGGCTTCACGGTGCCGGTGGTGCTGATCGCCGGGGGCGACGGCAAGGGCCAGGACTTCTCCCCCCTCGGGGACGCGGTGAAAAACGCCCGTGCCGTGGTGCAGATCGGGCGGGATGGGCCGTTGGTGGAAGCGGCCATCGGCGACGCATGCCCGGTCCATCGCGCCGAGAGCATGGAAGAGGCCGTGGAACTGGCTTACCGGCTATCCCGGCCGGGGGATGCGGTGCTGCTGTCCCCGGCCTGCGCCAGCTGGGACATGTTCCGCAACTACGCCCACCGCGCCGAGGTGTTCATCGCGGCGGTGAAAGCCCTGGGCAAGGACGGCCATGTTTCATAACGCCGCCCTGAAACGCACCGCCCTGACCCCCTTCGACTGGGGGCTGGTTTTCGCCGCCCTGGGCCTGCTCATGATCGGCCTGGTGATGGTCTATTCCGCCTCGGTCGCCATCGCCGAGGCCAAGTCGGCGGCCAACCAGCCGGCGTTCTACCTGATCCGCCACGCCATGTATCTGGTCATCGGCCTGGGCGCGGGCTACGCCGCCCTGCAAATTCCCAGCCAGACCTGGCAGAACCTGGCGCCCTACCTGTTCATCCTCGGCACCGTGCTGCTGCTGCTGGTGCTGGTGCCTTTCATCGGCAAGGAGGTGAACGGCAGCCGGCGCTGGATTCCCCTGGGGCCCGTGGGCAATTTCCAGCCCTCGGAACTCATGAAGTTCGCCACCATCCTCTACGCCGCCGACTACACCGTGCGCAAGGCGGCCTTCATGCAGAACCTGAAGAAGGGCTTCATGCCCATGTTCCTGGTGATGCTGGGCATCGGCGGCCTGCTGCTGCTGGAACCGGACTTCGGCGCCTTCGTGGTCATCGTCGCCATCGCCCTGGCCATCCTGTTCCTGGGCGGCCTCAACGCCCGCCTGTTCGTGGGCCTGATCGTGCTGCTGGCCATCGGCTTCGTGCTCCTGGTGGTGCTGTCCCCCTACCGCTTGCAACGGGTGGTCAGCTACCTGGACCCCTGGAGCGATCCCTTCGGCGCCGGCTACCAACTGTCCCACGCCCTCATCGCCCTGGGCAGCGGCGAACTGACCGGCGTGGGTCTGGGCGACAGCGTGGAAAAGCTGTTCTACCTGCCCGAGGCCTACACCGATTTCCTGCTCGCCGTGATCGGCGAGGAGCTGGGACTGATCGGCGTCATCACCGTCATCGGCCTGTTCGCCTGGCTGACCTGGCGCGCCTTCTCCATCGGCTGGCAGGCCGGTCTCATGGGCCGCAACTTCGCGGCCCTGGTGGCCCAGGGCGTGGGCGTCTGGATGGGCACCCAGGCATTCATCAACATGGGCGTCAACCTGGGCCTGCTGCCCACCAAGGGCCTCACCCTGCCCCTCATGAGTTACGGCGGCTCCGGCATCGTCGCCAACTGCCTGGCCCTGGCGGTGCTGTTGCGCATCGACTTCGAGAATCGCTGTCTGATGCGGGGGAAGAAGGCATGACGGGCCGGGAAAGTGGGAAGTGGGAAGTGGGAAGTGGGAACCCCACTCCCCACGCTCGTACCGTCCTGGTCATGGCCGGCGGCACCGGCGGCCACGTCATGCCCGCCCTGGCGGTGGCCGAATCCCTGCGCGGCGAGGGCTGGCGCGTGGTCTGGCTGGGCACGAAAGCCGGCATGGAAGCCAGGCTGGCGGTGGAGAAGGGCTTCGAAATGGCCTGGGTGCGGGTGGCTGGGGTGCGCGGCAAGAGCCTGCTCACCAAGTTGCTGCTGCCCGCGAACCTGCTGGCGGCCTTCTGGCAGGCGGCCAGGGCCATCTTCCGCGTGCGGCCCGACGTGGCCCTGGGGCTTGGAGGCTACGTGGCCTTCCCCGGCGGCATGATGGCCAGCCTGCTGGGCAAGCCCCTGGTGATCCACGAGCAGAACGCCATCGCCGGCCTCACCAATCGCCTGCTGGCCTGCCTGGCGGACCGGGTTCTGCTGGGCCTGCCGGCGGCTTTCAGCCACGGCAAGGACAAGCCCATGCCCTGCGGCAAGGTGGCCACAAACTGGGTGGGCAACCCGGTGCGCCCCCCGATCGCCGCCCTGCCGACACCGGGAGCGCGCATGGCCGGGCGAGACGGCCCGCTGCGTCTGCTGGTGATCGGCGGCAGTCTGGGCGCGGCCGCCCTGAACGAATTGATTCCCCAGGCCCTGGCCCGTTTATCCGCGGCCGCCCGTCCCCAGGTTCGCCATCAGTCCGGCGCCAGGCACCTGGAAGTCCTCAAGGCCAACTATGGCTCGGCGGGTGTCGAAGCGGACTGCCTGGCTTTCATCGACGACATGGCCGAGGCCCTGGCCTGGGCGGACGTGGTGATCTGCCGGGCCGGCGCCCTCACCGTGGCGGAAATCGCCGCCGCCGGCTGCGCCGCCTTGTTCGTGCCCTTCCCCTTCGCCGTGGACGACCACCAGACCGCCAACGCCGATTTCCTGGCCAGCCGGGACGCGGCCTGGCTGATGCAGCAGAAGGATCTGAGCGCGGAAAAGCTGGCCGAGTGGCTGGCCGGATTGAACCGGGAAGCGCTGCTGGCGCGGGCGACCAAAGCCCGCGCGCTGGCGAAGCCGGACGCCACGGCCGCCGTGGCGAGCGTGGTGAAGGAGTTGGCGAGATGAAATCCAGTCGGCAGTCGACAGTACACAGTAAGCAGATGGAGTCAGCTTTTCGCTGCCTACCGCCTACTGACTACTGCCGACTCCGTGTCGGAGACACGGCATGAAGCACAAAGTCCACCGCATCCACTTCGTCGGCATCGGCGGCGCCGGCATGAGCGGCATCGCCGAGGTGCTGCTCAACCTGGGCTACCAGGTGTCCGGCAGCGACGGCGCCAGCAACGCGGTGACCCAGCGCCTGGCGGACATGGGCGCCAGCGTGTTCCACGGCCACGCCGCCGAGCACGCGCGGGATGCCGACGTGCTGGTGATCTCCAGCGCCATCAGGGACGACAACCCGGAAGTGGTCGCCGCCCGGGACAAGCACATCCCGGTGGTGGCCCGGGCCATGATGCTGGCCGAGCTGATGCGCTTCAAGCAGGGCATCGCCATCGCCGGCACCCACGGCAAGACCACGACCACCAGCCTGATCGCCAGCGTGCTGAACGAGGCTGGACTGGACCCCACCTTCGTAATCGGGGGAAAACTTCTGGCGGCCGGCGCCAACGCCCGCCTGGGCCAGGGCGAATGGCTGGTGGCGGAAGCGGACGAATCGGACGCCTCCTTCCTGCATCTGTCGCCGGTGGTGTCGGTGGTCACCAACATCGATGCCGACCACATGGAAACCTACGGCCACGATTTCGAGCGCCTGAAGGGCGCCTTCGTGGAATTCCTGCACCGGCTGCCGTTCTGGGGCATGGCCATCCTGTGCGCCGATGACCCGGTGGTGAGGGCGCTGCTGCCCCGCATCATCAAGCCGGTCATGACCTACGGCACCACCGACGACTGCGCCATCCAGGCCACCGACATCCGCGCCGAGGATGGCCGCATGCGCTTCACCGCCCTGCGCAACGGCGTGCGTTCCCCCATCGACATCACCCTCAACATGCCCGGCATGCACAACGTGCTGAACGCCCTGGCGGCGATCGCCGTGGCCTGGGAACTGCAGGTGCCGGATGCCGCGGTGCGGACAGCCCTGGCCAATTTCAGCGGCGTCGGCCGGCGCTTCCAGCGCTATGGCGACATCACCCTGGAGGATGGCCGGGGCTTCACCCTCATCGACGATTACGGCCACCACCCGGTGGAAATGCGCGCCACCCTGGCCGCGGCGCGCGGCGCCTTCCCGGGTCGCCGTCTGGTGCTGGCCTTCCAGCCCCACCGCTACACCCGCACCCGGGACCTGTTCGAGGACTTCGTCCAGGTGTTGTCCCTGGCGGACGCGGTGCTGCTCACCGAGGTCTACGCCGCCAGCGAACAGCCCATCGTCGCCGCCGACGGACGCGGCCTGGCCCGGGCCGTGCGTGTGGCCGGCAAGGCGGAACCGGTGTTCGTCGCCGACGTGAACGACCTGCCCGCCAGCCTGGCGGGTTTCATCCAGGACGGCGACGTGGTGCTGACCATGGGCGCCGGCTCCATCGGCCAGGTGCCCGCCAGGTTGGCGGCCCTGGGCGTCAACCATGGCGGGAACCCATGATCCTCGCGGAACGAATGATGGCCGATACCCCTCTGCCGCCCACCTACATGATGCCCGGCATCCCCGGCGCCCAGGGCCGCCTGGAACTGGGCGCGGATATGGCCCGCCACACCAGCTGGCGGGCGGGGGGGCGGGCGGACCGGTTCTATACCCCGGCCAACCTGGACGACCTGGCCGCCTTCCTGGGTGGTCTCGAGCCCGAGGAGCCGGTCTGGTTCGTCGGCCTGGGCAGCAACCTGCTGGTGCGGGACGGCGGCCTGCGCGGCACGGTCATCCATCTCCACGGCGCCCTGCGCAACATCGCCATCGAGCAGCGCCGCCAGAACGGCTGGGCCGGCCAGGACAGCGGCAAATTCGGCGTGATCTATGCCGAGGCCGGGGTGGCCAGCCCCAAGGTGGCCCGCTTCGCCGCCAACCACGACCTGGTGGGCGCGGAATTCCTGGCCGGCATTCCCGGCACCGTGGGCGGGGCGCTGGCCATGAACGCCGGCTGCTACGGCCACGACACCTGGGAATTCGTCTCCCAGGTGCTGACCATCGATCGCCAGGGCCGGATCCACCGGCGCGGCCCCAAGGATTTCCATGTGGCCTACCGCCACGTGACGCCCCGGGAACCGCGAGTGGAATGGTTCGTGGCGGCGTGGTTCATGTTTCCCAAGGGGGACGGCGGCCAGGCCCGGGAAGAGATCAAGCGCTTGCTGGAAAAACGGATTGCCACCCAGCCCCTGGATTTGCCCAACGCCGGCTCGGTGTTCCGCAATCCGCCCGGCGATTTCGCGGCGCGTCTCATCGAATCCTGCGGCCTCAAGGGCACCCGCATCGGCGGCGCCCAGATCTCGGAGAAACACGCCAATTTCATCGTCAACACCGGCGGCGCCACCGCCGCCGACATCGAAGCGCTGATCGCCGAGGCCCGCGCCCGGGTGGCGCGGCAATCGGGCATCGAGTTGATCACGGAAGTAAGGATCATCGGAGAACGGCTGTGAGGAGGGGGGGGAGGAGGGCGAGCGCGCGGGCGAGGGGGCAGGGGAAGGGGCATGAACACCCTCACCCCTCACCCCTCACCGCTTTGGCAAGGTGGCCGTGCTGTTCGGCGGCGGCTCGGCGGAACGGGAAATCTCCCTGAGAAGCGGCAACGCGGTGCTCGCGGCCCTCAGGAGCCGGGGCGTGGACGCCCACGCCTTCGACCCGGCGGCGCGTCCCCTGTCGGACCTGAAGGCCGAGGGCTACGCCCGGGTCTTCCTGATCCTGCACGGCCGGGGCGGCGAGGACGGCACGGCCCAGGGCGCCCTGGAAATGCTGGGCATTCCCTATACCGGCAGCGGCGTCATGGCCTCGGCGGTGGGCATGGACAAATGGCGCACCAAGCTGCTCTGGCGCGGCGCCGGCCTGCCCGTGCCGGACTATGCCCTGCTCGGCGCCGACAGCGATTTCGCCGCCGTGGAGCGCCAGCTCGGCCTGCCCCTGTTCGTGAAGCCGGCCAATGAAGGCTCCAGCGTGGGCATCACCAAGGTGAAGGAGCCGGGCGCCCTGGTCCAGGCCTATCGGGAAGCCGCGAAACACGATGCCCTGGTACTGGCCGAACGCTACCTCGGCGGCGGCGAATTCACCGTGGGCATGCTGGGGGATGGCAACGAAGCGCGCGCCCTGCCGGTGGTGAGGATCGTGCCGGCCACGGAGTTCTACGACTACGAGGCCAAGTATTTCCGCGACGACACCCGCTACTTCTGTCCCAGCGGCCTGCCGCCGGACAAGGAGGCGGAAATGCAGGCCCTGGCCAAACAGGCCTTCACGGTGCTGGGCTGTCGCGGCTGGGGCCGGGTGGACGTGCTGCTGGACCAGGACGGCACGCCCCACCTGCTGGAGATCAACACCGCCCCGGGCATGACCGACCACAGCCTGGTGCCCATGGCCGCCCGGGCGGCGGGCATCGAATTTCCCGACCTCTGCCTGAAAGTGCTGGAGCTGGCCCATGTGGGATAACCCGGACGCCCTCAACCGGATCACGCGGCTGATCCTCGCCGCCACCCTGTTGTTCGCCCTGTGGACCGGGGGCCGTGCGGCCCTGGAAGCCTGGTTCCCGTTCCGCCAGATCACCGTGGAGGGCGCGGAACACCCGGAAACCCGCCAGGCGGTGCGCACCTTGGCACCCCGGCTGACGGGGGGATTCTTCTCCCTGGACCTGAAAGGCATCCACGTCGCCTTCGAGCAGTTGCCCTGGGTGCGCCACGCCGATGTCCGCCGGCTCTGGCCCGGCCGTCTGGTGGTGCATCTGGAGGAACATCGCGCCGCCGCCGCCTGGAACGACCGCGCCCTGCTCGACACTCATGGCGAGGTGTTCGAGGGCGCGGCATGGCGCGGCGTGCCCCGCTTCTATGCGCCGGAGGGCATGGAGCGTGAGGTGGCGCGTCGCTACGGGGAATTCGCCCGCATCGTCGCGCCCCTGGACATGCGGGTCGAGCAACTGGTGGTGAGCGCGCGCCAGTCCTGGCGCGTCCGCCTGACCGGCGGCGTCAGCGTCGAACTGGGGCGGGAGAAGCTCAACGAGCGCCTGCACCGTTTCGCCCGCTTCTATCCCAAGGCCGTGGCGGCGGTGGGTCCCATCCTCCGGGTTGACATGCGCTACCCCAATGGCTTCGCCGGCGAAGCCCATCCCGGGGCGGGCGCGACAGTGGAAGCAAAACGGGCAACACAGGCATGAAAAAGATGAATGAAAGCAAGGACCTGATCGTGGGCCTCGACATCGGCACGTCGAAGATCGTGGCGCTGGTGGCGGAGACCACGCCGGAAGGCGGCCTCAACATCATCGGCATGGGCCAGTCCCCCTCCCGGGGCCTGAAGAAGGGCGTGGTGGTGAACATCGAGGCCACGGTCTCCGCCATCCAGCGCGCCCTGGAGGAGGCCGAGCTGATGGCCAACTGCAAGATCACCCAGGTCTACACCGGCATCGCCGGCAGCCACATCAAGGCCCAGAACTCCAGCGGCATGCTGCCCATCCGCGACCGGGAGGTATCCCAGGCGGATGTCGATCAGGTCATCGGCATCGCCCGCGCCCTCAACATCCCGGCCGACCAGCAGGTGCTGCACGTGCTGCCCCAGGAATTCATCATCGACGGCCAGGACGGGGTGCGCGAACCCCTGGGCATGTCCGGCGTGCGCCTGGAGGTGAAGGTGCACATCGTCACCGGCGCCGTGTCCGCCGCCCAGAACATCGTCAAGTGCGTGCGCCGCTGCGGCCTGGAGGTGAAGGACCTGGTGCTGCAACCCCTGGCCTCCAGCCACGCGGTGCTGAACGACGACGAGAAGGACCTGGGCGTGTGCATCGTCGACATCGGCGGCGGCACCACCGACATCGCCGTGTTCACCCGCGGCGCCATCCAGCACGTGGCGGTGATTCCCATCGCCGGCGACCAGATCACCAACGACATCGCCATGACCCTGCGCACCCCCACCCGGGAGGCGGAGGATCTGAAGATCCAGCATGGCATCGCCCTGCGCCAGCTGGCCGACCCCAAGGAAATGATCGAGGTGCCCGGCATCGGCGAACGGGGTCCGCGCATGCTCTCCAAGCAACTCCTGTCCGAGGTCATCGAGCCCCGGGTCGAGGAGCTGTTCAGCCTGGTGCAGGCGGAATTGCGCCGCTCCGGCTTCGAGGAGCAGATCTCTTCCGGCATCGTGCTGTCGGGCGGTTCCAGCCTGATGAAGGGCATGGTGGAACTGGCCGAGGAGGTGTTCCACATGCCGGTGCGCATCGGCACCCCGGAATACATCGGCGGCTTCTCCGAGCGGGTGCGCAATCCCCGCTTCGCCACCGGCGTCGGCCTGTTGCTGGCCGGCCTGGAGAAGCACGAAATCGACGAGGCCGCCCGCATCCAGGGGGCCGGGTTCAAACAAATCCTGGAAAGGATGAAGGCATGGTTTCAACAGAATTTCTGAATCACCGGACCGATCCGGTGTGGTTTGTTTCAACAGCGCGCGCGTAACCGAAGGAGGGATGAAAGATGCTATTCGAACTGGAAGACATGCAGGCTCAGGATGCCGTGATCAAGGTCATCGGCGTGGGTGGATGCGGCGGCAACGCCGTGGATCACATGATCGGCAAGGGCATGAACGGCGTGGAGTTCATCGCCATCAACACCGACGCCCAGGCCCTGAAACGCAACAAGGCCGGGATTCAGTTGCAGATCGGCAACTCGGCCACCAAGGGCCTGGGCGCCGGCGGCAAGTGGGAGGTGGGCCGCGAGGCCGCCCTGGAAGACCGTGAACGCATCGCCGAGATGATCGACGGCGCCGACATGCTGTTCATCGCCGCCGGCATGGGCGGCGGCACCGGCACCGGCGCCGCGCCGGTGGTGGCGGAGGTGGCCAAGGACCTGGGCATCCTCGCCGTGGCCGTGGTGACCAAGCCCTTCATGTTCGAGGGCAAGCGCATGCGCTCGGCGGAATCCGGCCTCAAGTCCCTGTCCGAGCATGTGGACAGCCTGATCGTGATCCCCAACGAGAAGCTGATCCAGGTGCTGGGGGCCAAGACCAAGCTCACGGATGCCTTCACCGCCGCCAATGACGTGTTGCATAGCGCGGTGTCGGGCATCGCCGAGATCATCAGCAACCCGGGCATGATCAACGTGGACTTCGCCGACGTGAAGACCGTCATGAGCGAGGTCGGCATGGCCATGATGGGCTCCGCCGCCGCCACCGGCGAGGACCGGGCCCGCGTCGCCGCCGAGGCCGCCGTGGCCAGCCCCCTGCTGGAGAACGTGGACCTGAAGGGCGCCCGCGGCGTGCTGGTGAACATCACCGCCAACGACAGCCTGACCCTGGAGGAATATTACGAGGTCATGAACACCATCCAGGGCTTCGCCGCCGAGGAAGCCACGGTGATCGTCGGCACCTCCTTCGACGAGGGCATGGAAGACAGCCTGCGGGTGACCATGGTGGCCACCGGCCTGGGCAACCCGGTGCGCGGCGCCCAGGTGAAGCCGCCGATCATCAAGATCGTGGAACCCATCGCCGCCCAGTTGAACGGTACCGATGGCATGCCGGTGATGGGCACGGGCTACGATCCCTCCCGGGACTACGACATGCCCACCAGCATCCGCCACAATGCCCGCCGCAGCAGCCAGGCGGCCGTGGAACTGGCCCAGTCGGCCGGGATCGACACCCTCGACATCCCGGCCTTCCTGCGCAAACAGGCGGATTGAGGCGCACGCGACAGACTTTCGCGCTGACCGTGCGGAGTCCGGGCGGCGTCGCGCCGCCGACCTGACTCGCTTTCGCCACAACGCGATCGCCGTGATCCGGGGAACCGTCCCGGGCGAGTGTCCCTCCTACTCGCCCGGGATAGAATTTCCCCATTTCATCAAGGTGTTACGGACATGATCCGGCAGCGAACCGTCAAATCCCTGGTCAACGCCATCGGCGTCGGCCTGCACACCGGCGCCAGGGTGAATCTCACCCTGCGTCCGGCGCCCGCGAACACCGGCATCGTGTTTCGTCGCACGGACCTGCCGGAACCCCGGGATTTCATCGTGGCGCCCGAGCGGGTCACCGATACCCGTCTCTGTTCGGCCCTGGAAGGCAACGGCGCCAAGGTCGCCACCGTGGAACACCTCATGTCGGCCCTGGCCGGCCTGGGCATCGACAACCTGTTCATCGACCTGGACGGGCCCGAGGTTCCCATCCTGGACGGTTCCGCCGCGCCCTTCGTGTACCTGCTGCAATCCAACGGCATCGAAACCCTGAACGCGGCCAAACGCTTCATCCGGGTGAAGAAGACGGTGCGGGTGGAGGACGGCGACAAGTGGGCCGAGTTTTCCCCCCACGAGGGCTACACCCTGACCTTCCGCATCGATTTCGACCATCCGGTATTCCGCCAGTCCGCCAAGGAAATGCGCATCGACCTGGCCACCCAGTCCTATGTGAAGGAGGTCAGCCGGGCCCGCACCTTCGGCTTCATGAACGAGGTGGAGTATCTGCGCAGCCATGGCCTGGCCCTGGGCGGCACCCTGGACAACGCCATCGTCATGGACGAATTCCGCGTGCTCAACAGCGACGGCCTGCGCTACGCCGACGAGTTCGTCAAGCACAAGGTGCTGGATGCGGTGGGCGACCTCTATCTCACCGGCCACCCGATCCTGGGGGCGTTCACCGCCTATAAATCGGGCCACGGACTGAACAACAAGTTGCTGAGGACGCTGATGTCGGACACCACCGCCTGGGAATGGGCCGTGTTCGAGAACGACGCCGAGACGCCGGCCGGTCTGCTCAATCTGTATCCCCAGACCGCCTGATGCTGGCGCTTCGCCTGTTCCTGGTCCTGATCGGCATTCTCCTGGTCATCAGCCTGCTGGGCTATGGGCTGAACCGGGATCCCCGCTGGCTGCGTTTCGCCGGCTTGAGTCTGAAGTCCGGCCTGGCCCTGGTGGGCCTCCTGATGCTGATCTACCTGGTGGAGCGGCTGATTCTGGTGTTGTGACCCGGCGCATTCCCAACGACAAAGGCGCCTTCCGGCGCCTTTGTGTTTCCCGGGTCGCGAGGAATCGGCTTATCGCATGCTGCCCAGGCGCTCGTCGATGATGCGCGGCGTCAGGAAGATCAGCATTTCCCGCTTCTCATCCGACTTGCTGGTGCTCTTGAACAGATGCCCCAGCACCGGGAGATCGGCCAGGAACGGCACCTTCTCCGTCGAATCCTCGGTTTCCTGCTCGAAGATGCCGCCCAGCACCGCGGTTTCGCCGTTGTTCACCCGCACCTGGGTCTTGACCCGCCGCACGTTGATCGCGGGCGGGGAGACCGAGCGGTCCGGGACATCCTTGGTGACCTCGACGTTCAGGATGATGGCATCGTTGTTGAGAATCTGGGGCGACACCAGCAGGCAGAGCAGGGCGTCCTTGAATTCGGTCTCGGTGCCCGTGTTGGCGCTGGAACTCAGATAGGGAATCTGGCTGCCCTGGAGGATGACCGCCGGGCGCAAATTGGTGGTGACCACGCGGGGATTGGACACCACCTTGCCGCGCCGGTCCGCCTCCATGGCGTCGATCTCCAGGGAAAGCAGGGCGTTGGCGCCGGCGTTGAAGAGCGTGATGCCGAAGGTGGAAGCGCCGGGGATACCCGCCCTGGGCAGATTGACCCCCGCCGACGTCGTCACATCCGTGTCGTTGATATTGCCGACATCCCTGAATCCCAGCTTGACGCCCAGATCCTTGTTGAAGGTGTCGCCCGCGATCACGATGCGCGCCTCGATCATCACCTGCCGGGTGGGCACGTCCACACCCTTCAGCACCTCCTCCACGGCGTCATGACGGCTGGGGGTATCGGTAATGACCAAGGTATTGGTGGTCAGGTCGTGGGAGGCTCCACCCCGATCGGACAACACCCGATTGACGTTGGTCCGCCCGGTGCCCCCCTGGCTCGTATTCGTCGTGGTGTTGCCGCCAGTGGACATCTCCGCCTTGATGCCTTCCGAACTCGGGGAACAGGTCGCGGTCTCCTGATTGGACCGCAACGAGCGGGATTCTCCGGAAACCACCGCCATGGCCTCATCCGCGCGGATGTAGTTGAGGGGATAACTACGGGTGACCAGAGGTTCCAGTTCGGCGATGGATTTCCTGGCTTCCAGTTCCAGCTTCTCCTTGGCGATGAGTTCGTCGCGCGGCGCGACCCAGATCACGTTGCCGCTGGCCCGCTTGTCCAGGCCCTTGGCGCGCATGATGATGTCCAGGGCCTGGTCCCAGGGCACGTCCTTGAGCCTCAACGTCAGGTTGCCGGCCACGGTGTCGCTGGCGATGATGTTGAGGCCGGTGAAGTCGGCGATCACCTGCAAAACGGCGCGGACTTCCACGTTCTGGAAATTGAGGGTCAGCTTCTCGCCGGTGTAGAGGGGCTTGTCCGACTTGGCCGCCTTGGCGTCATCCAGGGAGCGCACTTCCATGATGAACTGGTTGCCGGTCTGGTGGGCGGAGTAATCCCATTTCCCCTTGGGGGTAACCAGCATGCGGGTGTTCTTGTCCTGCTCGAAGGTTTCCACCATCTGGGCGGCCGTGGCGAAATCGCTCACGTCCATGCGGCGTTGCAGCGGACTGGGCAGGGAGGTGTTGAGGAAATCCACCTGGATGGCCTTGCCCTTCTGCTGGATGTCGATGCCGACGCCGGGATCGGACAGGGTCACGGCGATACGGCCCTCGCCATTCTTGCCGCGGCGGAATTCCACGTCGCGAATGCCATGGTCGCGCTGCTTGCCGGTTTCGGCGAAGCGGGTGGGCACCACCGTGGTGGGCTCGCTCGCGGCCTTGCCGACGCCACGCAGAACGGCCAGGAGCATGTTGCGTTCCTTGCGCAGTTCGTGGCTGGCCGGGCCGTTCAGGTTGAACACGATGCGTGTGCGATCGCCGGACTGGACCACCTGGTAGTTCTTGATCACGCCCACGTTCAGGTTTTCCTGGGTTCGCCCCAGGCTGTTGCCCGTGTTGGGCAGATCCAGGACGAGACGGTGGGGATTGCTGGTGGAAAACGAGACCGGTTCCCCCGCCAGGGCCTCCTTCAGGATGATCTTGATGACCTGGCTGCCGCTCTCGCCCTCGGCCACGGAAACGGTGTTGAGCGCGTTCTGGGCCGCCAGGGCCGGCATGGCGATCAACAAGGCCAGGCTTGCCAGCCAGGCCGGCCAAGTCGAGATCTTGAGCATGTTCGGTCGCGTCGTTTTCATCGCTTCTACTCCTGAAGGGCCAGCGTGGCCTTGGTTTCGGTCCAGTCGCCGGCGCCATCCTGAACGGTTTCCCTGATTTCGATGCTCGCCTCGCCGATGGCGATGACAAGCCCGAAGTTCTGCCCCAGGTGTTCACCCTTGCGGATCTTGTAGAGGGTGTTTTCCGGGGTGCGGACCAGCGCGTAGAGCTGGCCGCCCTGCTTGATGGTGCCCACCATCCTCAGTCCGTCGAGGGCGTATTGCTCGAGGGGTTCCTTGGGGCGGGCCAGGTCCGGCTGGAAAGCGCCTCCGCCTTTACCGGCTTTCAGGGTGCGGGGCCGGAACGGATCGGGCAATTCACTCGGCTCGTAATTGAAGACTTCCTGGGTCTTCACCGGCGGCAGGGGCTCCAGCGCCTGCTGGCCGCTGGCGCCGGTCTGGGCCATGAAGGCGCGCAGATCGGCGAATTCGTCCTGGGCACACCCCGCCAGTAACACCAGGGTCACCAACCATGCGTGCTTCATTTCTTCGCCGCCCCCTGTTTTTGCTTCCTGACCTCGGCCAATTCCGCCTCGTCCAGATAACGATAGGTCTGGATACGCGCATCCATGGTCAGGCCCGAGTCCTTGTCCTTGCCGGGATTCAGCACCACATCATGCAGCGTCACGATACGCGGCAGTTTGGCCAGGTCGTTCACGAAGCTGCCGATGTCGTGGTAGTTGCCCATGACCTTGATGGATACCGGCAGGGTGGCATAGAAGTCGGACAGGGTTTCAGCCCCCGGGCGGAACAACTCGAATTCCAGGCCGCGCCCCACCCCCACCTGGTTGATGTCCGTCAACAGCGCATCCATCTGGGAGCGGTCGGGCAGTTGCCGCAACAGGGAGGCGAGGGATTGCTCGATTTCGCTGAGGCGGCGCTTGTAGGCTTCGTAGTGGAAGGCCTGCCCCTTCTTGACCGTGAAGGTGTCGCGCAGGCTCTGCTCCTCGCGTCGGGCGGCTTCAAGCCCGTTCATGGCATCCGACCAGACCAGGAACCATCCCCCGACGATGATCACCACGAACAGCAGCGCGAGCAGCAGCGCGCGTACCGGCGCGGGCGCGCTGGTGATGTCCTTCAGGTCAAGATTGTTGAGATCGGAGAGGTTCATGGCTTCGCGCCTTTCGCCTTTTCGGGTTCAGCCTGCCTAGTCAGTTTCACGTTCAGCGAAAACTCGTTGACCCGCAACGCGCCGACTTGAGCGGCTTTCACTTCCACAAGGGTCGGCTCGTCGAAGACGGCGGTCTGCTCCAGGGCGCGCATGAACGAGGACACCCGCGCGCTGGACTGGGCATAGCCGGACACCGCCACCACGTCCCCCGCCTGCTTGACGCTCTTCAGATACAAGCCATCGGGCAGGCGTCTCGCCAGCTCGTCGAACAGATGCACGGATCCGTCGCGGTTGGATTGCAGGGATTCCACCGCATCCTTGCGCGCCAGGAGATCCTGGGTCTTCGCCTTGAGCTGCGAGATTTCGGCGATCTGCTTGTCCAGCCTGGCGATCTCCTCGCTCAGGAACGCGTTGCGCCGGTCCTGGCTGGCCTTGGCATTCATCAGGTAAGCCTGCCCGAGGGCGACGGCGGCGAGGCCAGCCCCCACCACCACGGCGGCGAAAATGGCGAACAGACGTTGCTGGCGCGCCTTCCTGATCTGGCGGTGCGGCAGCAGATTGATGCGGATCGGATTCATGCCGGATCGAACCTACGCAGGGCGAGACCGCAGGCCACGAACAGAGCCGGCGCCTCGGAAGCCAGTTGGCGTGCCTTCACATGGCTGGAAACCGCCATTTTCGAGAAGGGGTTGGCGATCAGCGTGCTGGTCTGCACCTTGCCGTGCACCACGTCATCCAGGCCCGGAATGGCCGCGCAACCGCCAGCCAGCAGGATATGGTCGACACGCTGAAAGGACGTCGCGGAAAAGAACAACTGCAGGGCGCGGCCGATTTCCTGGGCGACGGAATCCAGGAAGGGTTGCAGCACTTCCGACTCGTAACTGTCCGGAAGCAGGCCCTTGCGCTTCGTATCCTCGGCTTCTTCCAGGGGCAGATCGAAGCGCCGGCTGATTTCGCTGGTCAGGGTATTGCCGCCCAGGGCATGTTCCCTCTGATAGACCATCTGGTTGTCGAGCAGCACGTTCACATGGGTGGAATTGGCGCCGATATCGACGATGGCGATGACCTGGCCCTTACCGTTGTCGGGCAACTGGAAGGCCATCTGCTCATAGGCGGTCAAGGTGGCGAAGGCATCCACATCCATGATCACGGTTTTCAGGCCGGCGGCCTCCGCGAGGGCCACCCGTTCCTCCACCCGCTCCCGGCGAGCCAGCACCAGCAAGGCGTCGTTTTCGGCGGGGTTCTTGGCGTTCGGGCCCAGTATTTGATAGTCGAGGCTCACGTCCCCCAAGGGAAAGGAGGCCACCTGGTTGGCCTCGGCATTGATCTGGGTCTCGATCTCCGCCTCGCTGGCGCTTCCCGGCAACATGATCTTCTTGGTGATGACGGACGATGCCGGCAACGCCATGGCGACGTCCCGCGTCCGGGTATCGAGCAGCTTCCAGGCTTCCCGCATGGCGGCCTCGACCACCTCGGTCTTGGCGATGGCGCCTTCCTGGACCGCGTCCTTCGGCAACGGGGCGATCGCGTAGCGCTCGACGCGGCGCATACCGTTGCCGCTATCGGCCAGCTCAAGCATTTTCACGGCCGATGAGCTAACATCGACCCCAATCAGCGGCCGCGAACCTTGGCCAAAAAGCGCGAATCTCAACCCGCTTCCCCTTCCATGCACGCCAGTTTGGGCGTTTATTTAATAATCTGGATTAAATCCTAGCAACAACTCATTAATCTCTACAACATTTTTCGTATTTAATCCATTCATCATCTCTCTCTCCAAATGACCCGTTGGTGGCAATACCTGCTGGCCGTCCTCGCCGGACTGGCCGTCTCGATCACCGCCGTGGTGGCTCTGGCCGCGGCGACCATCTACCCCAACCTGCCCAGCCTGGAGACCCTGACGGACTACCGTCCCAAGCAGCCCATGCGCATCTTTACCGAGGATGGTGCTCTTATCGGCGAATTTGGCGAAGAGCGTAGGGCTGTCGTGCGAATAAAAGATACGCCCAAATTTTTGCGCCAGGCGATCCTTGCCGCCGAGGACGAACGTTTCTACCAGCATGGCGGCGTGGACACGCTGGGGGTCCTGCGCGCGGCCCTGTCCAACGTGATTTCCGGCGGCGCCAAGGAAGGCGCCTCCACCATCACCATGCAGGTCGCGCGCAATTTCTTCCTGAGCTCGGAAAAAACCTTTACCCGCAAGATCAACGAAGCCCTCCTCGCCATCAAGATCGAGCATGCCTTGTCCAAGGACGAGATCCTGGAGCTGTACCTCAACCACATCTTCCTCGGCCAGCGCGCCTATGGCTTTGCCGCCGCCGCCCAGATCTATTTCGGCAAACCCCTCGCCAAGATCAATCTCGCCGAGGCCGCCATGCTGGCCGGATTGCCCAAGGCCCCTTCGGCCTACAACCCCGTGGTCAATCCCACCCGCGCCAAAGCCCGCCAGCTCTATGTCCTCGGGCGCATGAAAAGCCTCGGCTACATCAACGACGCGGACTACCAGCAGGCCAGGGCACAACGACTTCCGGTGAAGTATTCCCCCATGAGCTACGAAGCCGAAGCCCATCATCTGGCCGAACTCGTCCGTATCCGCATGTTCCAGAAATATGGCGACGCCATCTACACCAGCGGCATGAAGGTCTACACCAGCCTGCGGCTGGTCGACCAGAAGGCGGCCCTGAGCGGGGTGCGGCTCGGCATGCTGGAATTCCAGCGTCGGCGCGGCTACGCCGGCCCGGAAGGGCAACTGAAGTTACCCGCGGACGGCGGGGAAGCGGACAAGGTCATCGAGAGCGCCCTATTGGATCGTGAAGAGTCCAGCGGTTTCCTGCCGGGGGTGGTGCTTGCCATCGACAGGCAACGCATCAGGGTGCGCCTGCGCAGCGGCGACGACATCGATCTGGGCGCCAGCGAGATCAAGTTCGCGGAACGCTTCCTCTCCACCAAACTGGCGAAGGAGAAGCGCCTGGGCCGGGGCAGCGTCGTGCGGGTCGCCCGCGTCGATCCCGGCGCGCCCTGGCAGTTGACCTATCTTCCCCAGGCGGAAGTGGCCTTCGTGGCCCTCGATCCCAGGAATGGCGCGATCCGGGCCATGGTGGGGGGATTCGATTTCTCGCGCAACCAGTTCAACCACGTGACCCAGGCCTGGCGTCAGGCGGGTTCCAGCTTCAAGCCCTTCATTTACTCCGCCGCGCTGGAACGCGGCATCACGCCGGCCTCCGTGTTCGACGACGCGCCCATCACCATCGACCCGGCGGAGACAGGCGGCGTGGCCTGGGAGCCGAAGAACTACGATGGGACCATGGAGGGCCCGATGACCCTGCGTTCCGCCCTGGCCAAATCCAAGAACCTGATCTCCATCCGGGTCCTGCAGGGCGCCGGCGTGCAATTTGCCCATGAGCATGTGGCGAAATTCGGCTTCGACATGCCGCGCATTCCGCCCTACATGACCATGGCCCTGGGCGCCGGCGAGGTCACCCCCCTGTCCCTGGCCGCCGCCTATGCCGTGTTCGCCAATGGCGGCAACCGGGTCACGCCCTGGCATCTGCTCAGGGTCACCGACAAGGATGGCCGGGTACTGGAAAACTTCTCCCCCCCGCCCGCCAGCCCCGCCATCGATCCGCGCAATGCCTTCATCACCACCAGCCTGATGCAGGATGTGATCCGCCGCGGCACCGCCACGAGCGCCCTCAAGCTCGGTCGCGGCGATCTGGCCGGAAAAACCGGGACCACCAACGAACACCACGATGCCTGGTTCGCCGGCTTTCAGGCCACCCGGGTCGCGGTGGCCTGGCTGGGGTATGACCAGCCCCGCCCGCTGGGTTCCGGGGAAACCGGCGGGGGAACCGCGCTGCCGATCTGGGTCCGCTATATGGGTGAAGCCCTCAAGAGCACGCCGGAAATGCCCCCGGCCATGCCTCCGGGCATCCTGGTGCACAACGTGGACGGCCTGTCGGGCGCGCCCGTCCCGGAGGGCGGCGGCATACCGGAGTATTTCTTCCAGGAGTACGCGCCTGGTGCTCAGCAAGCCTCCGATACCCCGTTCGCGCTCTACTGACCATGTCGGCCTGGGAGAGTCGATCTCAGCGCGGCCGTGTCCTGATCGCCGAACTTGCGGCGCGTTTCATCGCCGAGCACGGCATCCGGGACTACGGCCTGGCGAAACGCAAGGCCGCCCGGCAACTCGGCTTGCCCGAGAATCACGCCCTGCCGAGCAATGAGGAAGTCGACGCGGCCCTGATCCTGCGCCGGGATTTATACGACCCCGAGGAACAGACGGCCATCCTGGCGGCCCTTCGCGAGCAGGCGCTCGCGGTCATGCGCGTGTTCCAGCGCTTCGATCCCATCCTCACCGGCGCGGTGGCCAGCGGCGCGGTATCCGAACACAGCCTGGTCGAATTGGAAATCACCGCCGATTCCAGCAAGGATTTCGAGCAGTTTCTGATCAACCAGGGCATCGAATTCAAGATCCAGGATCGCGGCGGGCGCATGGCTTACCTGATTTACGCGGAACCCGCCGATGTATGGGTGCGGCTGATCGCCGCGGACAATCACCCTCCCCAGGGCGGCCCGAGATCCCGGCTCACCCTGGCGCAACTGGAAAAATTGCGGCCCGATGACCTCAAACGATAAATCGCCGGCCGGCTAAAGTCGGCGCGCCAGGCGCCGATAAGCTTTGTTGCCTGACCCGAGACCGCCAAGATGATCCGATTCTTCCGCCATTACATTCCCGTGAGCATGCTGATGCTCACCCTGGTGGAGTTCATCCTGTTCGTTTTCATCGGTGATTTCGCCAGTGAACGCTACGGCGATGCGCTTGCCCGCGCCGACATAACGGGCGCCGTGTTCAAACCCTGGTTGTTCGCGGCTGCCCTCACGCTGGTCAACTCGACCTTCGGCCTGTACGACTGGGAGTGGACGAAAGGGCTGAGAAGTCTGCTGCTGCGCATCGGGGGAAGCATCCTGGTGGTGGCGGTCATACTCGCCCTGGGTGCCGGCGTGGCTCCGGCGCTGTTCCCGGTGGGCGGGGAATTCATCGCTGGTCTGACCGTGGCCGCCCTCACCGCCCTGCTGATCCGCCTCCTGTTCATGGAATGGGATAAAACCGATCATTTCAAGAAACGCATCCTGGTCCTGGGCACGGGCAGCCGGGCCGCCAAGATCGAGGAAATCGTCGCCAGCGGCGAGGCCCAGGGCCTCCGCATCGTGGGCTATCTGCCCCTGGGCGCCACCCACCGATACGTCCCCCACGACCGCGTCATCGAGGAAGAAGGCTCGATCTTCGAAATCGCCATGGCCAGGAATGTGGAGGAAATCGTGGTGGCGGTCAGGGAACGTCGCGGCGGTGGCCTGCCCATGTCGGAATTGCTGGAATGCAAGCTGCGCGGGCTCGCCGTGCTGGACCTGCCGGCGTTCTTCGAACGCCAGACCGGCATCCTGCCCCTGGAGTCCATCAACGCCAGCTGGATGATCTTCGCCGAGGGATTCACCACGGGATCGACGCGGGATGTGGTCAAACGCCTGTTCGACCTGCTGGTGAGCGGTGCCTTCCTGGCGCTGTTCATGCCGCTCATGGCGCTGACCGCGCTGTTGATCCGACTGGAGAGCAAGGGGTCGATTTTTTACACCCAGGAACGGGTGGGCCAGTTCGGCAAGCCCTTCACCATCTACAAGTTCCGCAGCATGTTCTCCGATGCCGAGAAGGATGGCTTGCCGGTCTGGGCTCGGCGGCAAGATGACCGGACGACCCGGATCGGACGCTTCATCCGGCGCACGCGCATCGATGAATTGCCCCAGGTCGTGAACGTGTTTCTCGGCCACATGAGTTTTGTCGGCCCGCGCCCCGAGCGCCCCTATTTCGTCAACGAACTGGCCGCCCAGATTCCCTATTACCACGCCCGCCACAGCGTCAAGCCCGGCATCACCGGCTGGGCCCAGGTTCGGTTCAGCTACGGCGCCAGCGTCGAGGACGCCATGAACAAGCTCCAGTACGACCTCTATTACGTCAAGAACCACAGCCTGTTCCTGGACTTCATGATCCTGCTGCAAACCACCCAGGTGGTCGTGCTGGGCAAGGGAGTGCGTTAGCGTGCTGGTGGCGGCCGCGAGCTACGGCCTGGGCGCCGCGGCGTTCGCCCTGCTGGCCATGGCCTGGTTCCTGACCCATCGCAGCCGGCCGGACAAACCCTTCCCCCTCGGCATTCCGGCGGCGGCTTCCGCCCTGTGGGCCGCCCTGGAAGCCTTGCGCGGCCTGTTGCAGACCGGCCGGGAACTGGTCGCCCTGGCCGAACTTTTCCGGGATCTGGCCTGGCTCTGGTTCTTGTGGCGAAACCTGCGGCAACTGCGCGGCAACGATCCCGGCGCCTCCTCCCTGGATTCCCTGGGGAAAGGGCTTGGCCTGCTGGGGGTCGCCGCCCTGACCGCCCAGGCGCTGTCGCTGATCTTCCCCCACGCCAGGCTTGTCTATCTGTCCTACGCCGTCTTTCCCACGATCCTGGCCATTGCCGGCATGGTGCTGGTGGAGCAGTTGTACCGCAACGCCATCCCCCAGGACCGCTGGAGCCTGAAATTCCTCTGCCTGGCGCTGGGCGCCATGTTCGCCTTCGACTTCTTCCTCTATTCGGAAGCCATGCTGTTCTCCGCCTACTCGCCGGACACCTGGGCGGCCCGGGGCGCGGTCAACGCCATACTGGTGCCCCTGATCTGGGTCTCGGCCCGGCGGCGGCCCACGGAAAGCTGGCCGGTGGTGATCTCCCATCGCATGGCCTTCCACACCATCGTCCTGCTCGGGGCCGGCATCTATCTCATGCTCATGGCGGCGGCGGGGTACTACATCCGCATCGTCGGCGGCGACTGGGGCAACGTGCTGCAATCCGTGTTCCTGTTCGGCGCCGGCGTGCTGCTGCTGGTGGTGTTCTTTTCCGGCGAGGCCCGGGCCCGGGTGCGCGTGTTCCTGTCCAAGCATTTCTTCCGCTATCGCTACGACTACCGCGAAGAGTGGCTGCGCTTCACCTCCATGCTGACGGAAGGCGACCCGGGCTCCCAGGTGTATGAGCGTAGCCTGCAAGCCATGGCCCGCCTGGTGGAAAGCCCCAAGGCCGCGCTTTGGCTGAAGGAGGACGCGGGGCCTTTTCGTCGTGTGGCCCACTGGAACTGGTCCGATCTCGACGGCCAGGTGCCGGCAAACCACCCCCTGCTGGGTTTCATGGAGCGCCGGCAGTGGGTATTGGACATGAACGACTACCGCCAGGAACAGGATGCCTTCGAGGAAACCACCGCCCCGGACTGGATGGCCGATGAGGAGGGCATCTGGCTGGTGGTGCCGCTGCTCTGGCATGAAAAACTGATGGGCTTCATGGTCCTGGCCCAATCCCTGGGCAAAGCCAGCTTCAACTGGGAGATGAGCGACCTGATGAAGACCGCCGCGCGCCAGGCCACCGCCCATCTGGTCCAGGCCCGTGCCGCGGAGGCCCTGACCGTGGCGCGCCAGTTCGAGTCCTTCAACCGGGCCTCGGCCTTCGTGGTGCATGACATCAAGAACCTGGTGGCCCAGCTCTCCCTGCTCCTGGCCAATGCCGCGAAACACAAGCACAAGCCGGAATTCCAGGAAGACATGCTCGCCACCATCGAAAGCTCGGTCGCCCGCATGAACCGCATGCTGATGAAACTGCGGGAGGCGCCGGACGCCAGCGCGACCGGAAGCGTCGACCTGACGGACATGCTGAACGAGGTCATGCGGTCAAAAAACGCCTTCAGCCTCAAACCCGGCCTGGAAATCGAGGACTCGGGTCTGGCCGTCAGGGGCGATCGGGAACGCCTCGTGCGCGTGGTTGGCCACATCGTCCAGAACGCCATCGAGGCCACGCCTTACACCGGGCGGGTGGATGTTAAACTCGCCCGACAAGACGAGGAGTGGGCGGTCATCAGCGTCACGGATACGGGGGCCGGCATGGACGATGGCTTCATCCGCGAGCGCCTGTTCCGCCCATTCGCTTCCACCAAGGGGACAGGCATGGGCATCGGCGCCTACGAAAGCAGAGCCTACATTCAGGAACTGGGGGGCGATATCCAGGTCGCCAGCCGGCCCGGGCAGGGTTCATGCTTCACGATCCGACTACCCTTGATGCCCGCTGACGAGGCCATGACATGAGTGATAAAGCGCCCAAGATCCTGCTGGTCGAAGACGATGTCGGCCTGCAAAAACAGATCAAGTGGAGCCTGGACGAATACGAGGTTCTGGCCACCGGCGACCGGGAAAGCGCCCTGACCCAACTGCGCCGCTTCGAACCCGCCGTGGTGCTCCTGGACCTGGGCCTGCCTCCCGACCCGGATGGCGCCACGGAAGGTCTCGCGACCCTGCAACAGATCCTGCAACTCTGCCCCGCCACCAAGATCATCGTCGTCACCGGCAACCAGGACCGGACCAACGCCATCAAGGCCATCGGCCTGGGCGCCTTCGACTTCTACCACAAGCCCTTCGAGGAACAGATCCTCAAGCTGGTCATCGATCGCGCCTTCCGGGTCTATGGCCTGGAACAGGAAAACCGGGCCCTGTGCGCCCGCAATCGTTCCGAACCCTTGCAGGGCCTGATCACCAATGATCCGGAAATGCTCAAGGTCTGCCGCACCATCGAGAAGGTCGCGCCCAGCGACGCCTCGATCCTGCTGCTGGGCGAATCCGGCACCGGCAAGGAGGTCCTGGCCCGGGGCCTGCACGATCTATCCAACCGGGCCAAGGAAAGATTCGTCGCCATCAACTGCGCCGCCATCCCGGAAAACCTCCTGGAATCGGAACTGTTCGGCTACGAAAAGGGCGCCTTCACCGGCGCCGCCAAGCAAACCATCGGCAAGATCGAATACGCCAACAAGGGCACCCTGTTCCTGGATGAAATCGGCGATCTCCCCATGCCCCTGCAGGCCAAGCTGCTGCGCTTCCTGCAGGAACGCGTGATCGAACGCCTGGGCGGGCGCGGTGAAATTCCCGTCGATGTCCGGGTCGTCGCCGCCACCCACCAGAACCTGGCGGAACTCATCAAGACCAGCCGCTTCCGGGAAGACCTGTTCTATCGCCTGTCGGAAATCAGCGTCCGCATCCCGCCCCTGCGTGAACGCCAGGGCGACCGTTCCCTGCTGGCCCACGCCTTCCTGGATCGTTTCGTGCAGACCCAGGGCCGGGCCTTGCGGGGCTTCACGGCGGACGCCATCCAGGCCATCGAATCCCATCCCTGGCCGGGCAACGTCCGGGAAATGGAAAACACCATCAAGCGCGCCGTCATCATGTCCGACGGCCCCCAGGTCAACCAGGCCGACCTGGGCATGGCGCCGGTCGCGGACGCCGAAAACGAGCCCCTGAACCTGCGCCAGGTCCGGGAGGAGGCCGAACGGCGCGCCGTCGTCAAGGCCCTCGCCCGCTGCAACAACAATGTCGCCCACGCGGCCGAGATGCTGGGGGTTTCCAGGCCCACGCTCTACGATTTGATGGGCCGGTTCGGCTTGAAATAACGGCCTTACCCCCCGCGCCTTGTAACGGCGATCCATGCCAACCCACTCCACCGAGCCCAACGCCGCGCGGCAATGGATGGTCGCGTCCAATATCCTGGCGGTGGATTTCCGTCTCGCCCTGCGCAACATACTGCGTCAACGCCGACGGAGCCTGATCGCCGTCGCCGCCATTGGTTTCGGGATCATCGCCATGATGTTGGCGGCGGGTTACATCGAGTGGATATTCTGGGCAAACCGCGAAGGTGTGACTGTCACTCAGCTTGGCCATGTTCAGGTGACAAGGCCGGGCTATCACGAAGGTGGCAAGGCCGACCCCTTTACCTTTCTGCTGCCGGACCAATCACCCGCGCTGGAAGTTATTCGTGACAAGCCGGAGGTGAAAAGCGTCGTACCCCGTTTGAGCTTCAACGGACTGATCAGCCACGGGGAGAGCACGCTCTCCTTCGTCGGCGAGGGCATTCATCCGGAACTGGACCCATCGGCCGAGCAGCTAATCGTCACGCAAGGGGCGCTGCTATCCAGCCAAGACCCCAAAGGTTTTGTTCTTGGGAGTGGCCTGGCCGCCAATCTGGGCGTCAAGACCGGCGATACGATCGTGCTGATGAGCAATACGGAGTCTGGTGGCATCAACGCCATCGAGGGCCATGTGCGTGGCGTGGCATCGACCGCCATGAAGGCCTATGACGATTCCATGCTTCGGGTCGGTATCGATGTGGCCCGGGAGCTGTTGCGCGTGCCCGGTGCCCACGTCTGGATCACCACCTTGCACAGCACCGACCTGACCGACAAGGTCACACAACAAATCAAGGCGGAAAAAGACCTGGCGCCTTACGAGGTGGTGCCTTGGTCGGAACTGGCGGATTTCTACAACAAGACCGTGGAACTGCTCAGCCGACAGATCGCGGTAATCAATTTGATCATCGGTGCCATCATCATCCTCAGCATCAGCAACACCATGACCATGAACGTGCTGGAACGCACCGTCGAGATAGGCACCGCCATGGCTCTGGGCGTACGCCGTCGACGCATTCTCGGCTTGTTTCTGCTGGAAGGCATCCTGTTGGGAGCGATTGGCGGCCTGGTCGGCGTGGCGCTGGGTTATACCGCCGCCTCGATCATTTCCTACTTCGGCATCCCCATGCCGCCGGCTCCGGGAATGTCCAGGGGCTTCACAGCCGCGATCCGGATCACGCCAGTGATCGTCCGCGATGCCCTGTTGCTCGCCGTGACCACCACGCTGCTCGCCAGCCTGTACCCATCCTGGCGGGCATCACGACTGGTGATCGTGGACGCGCTGAGACACAACAAATAAGGCCACGGACATGTGGAAACTGGCTTTGCGCAATGTGCTAAGACACAAGGCTCGCACCGGGATGACGCTCCTGGCCATCATCGTCGGTGTGATCGGACTTGTCCTGAGTGGCGGTTTTGTGCAGGACATCTTCAAGCAACTTGGTGAAATGCTCATCCATTCTCAATCCGGGCATCTACAAGTCTCCCGCTCAGGCTATTTCGAGCGTGGCGCGCGTAGCCCGGAAAAGTATCTGATTGCCGATCCGGAGCCCTTGCGACGATCCATTGCCGCGATGCCCGGGGTTGATGATGTCATGGGGCGTGTCTATTTTGCCGGCCTCCTGAACAATGGTCGCTCCGACCTGCCCATCGTCGGGGAAGGCGTCGAGCCGGCCAGCGAGAATCGTCTGGGCAGCGGCCTGGTGATCTCGGCGGGACGAGGGCTCACGGAAAAAGACGCGACCGGCATGATGATCGGACATGGCCTTGCCCATACCCTGAAGCTCAAGCCGGGAGATTGGGCCACTCTTGTCATGAATACCGCCGAGGGCGCCTTGAACAGCCTCGAATTCCAGGTGGTAGGCGTATTTCAAACCTTTTCCAAGGATTACGATGCGCGAGCCGTTCGCATTCCCCTGGCGGCAGCCCAGGAAATGCTCGCCTCATCCGGCATCAACAGCCTTGTGATCGCACTCAAGGAAACAGAACTCACCGCCCAACTGGCCAACACGTTGGCCCAACGTCACGGACACGATGGATTGGAGGTGAAGACCTGGCTGCAATTGAATGACTTCTATACCAAGACGGTGGAAATGTATGACGCTCAGTTCGGAGTGCTGCGCGTCATCATTTTGCTGATGGTGTTGCTGAGTGTCGCCAACAGCGTCAACTTGAGCGTATTCGAACGTGTCGGCGAATTCGGCACCATGATGGCGCTGGGCAATCGACGCGCGCGCGTGTTTCAGTTGATCATCGCGGAAAATGCCATCGTCGGCGCGATAGGCGCGACCATAGGCGTGATCGTGGGCATTGTCCTGGCGCTGGCCATTTCAGCAATCGGCATATCCATGCCGCCACCGCCCAATTCGGATATTCCTTACACGGCCCACATCCTGCTCGTGCCCTCCGTCATCGCCGGCGCCTTCGGTGTTGGCCTGATTGCCACGATCACGGCCGCGATACTTCCGGCGGCGAGGGTACGGCGGATTCCGGTGGTGGATGCCCTGCGCCAGAGCATCTGATCAGAAGTCGTGGCGCAGTTCGCTATAGACGCGATCCCTGGCGTCATACTGGCCGAATAATCCGGTCTCCGGCCCGCTGAAGATATCCACGCCGAACAGCCATTTCCAGTTGCGCTCGAAGTTCCAGCTCAACTTGGGACGAAACATCCAGTCGCTGCGATTCAGGCTGCTCACCAGCAACGCTTCCGCCTCGACTTTATCGGTCAGCTTCCGGTTCAGCAGCAGGGAGAACCCGTTTTCCAACCTGTCCTGGAAGATGTCGCTGTCGTGGTCGAAGTAAATCCGCTGGAAGAACTGGGTGTTGACGCGCGTATCGGTCCAGGGATTGAAATCCAGGCCGACGACCCAGTCGACGGTATCCTGCTCGACCACCCCATCGGCGTCCGTCGCGTCGGTGACGTTGTAGCGACGCCCATTCGTGTAGATCGCCTCCGCCTTGAGCACGTAATCGCCCAGATCCTTGGCGAGCGTCCCGCCCGCCTGATTAATGCGTTTGTGACGCAACTCGTACTGGTAAACGCCAGGGATGCTTTTATCCACCACATAGGCGGTTGGCGAACTGTCCATGCTGCTGTATAGAAAACCGGCGATATCCCAGCCATTGGCGAGTTGGGATAACCTCAGGCCGTAGTTGGTATTGCTCAGGCTGTCGGCGGGTTTTTTCTCACGCAATACCATGGGGCTAATGCCCACTGGCGTCAGCGGGTAGGCATAGAAATCGGACCCGTATTGCCCTTTCGTGTTGCCCGAGCCGGGCTTGCCGACCTCGTTGTAGCTGGGATAGGGAACCCAGATCAGTTCGGCGTGGAAGTCGCCCTTGAAGTACTCGGCGCGCGTCGCCCATTGCGGGATGCGCATGAGTTGGAAATCCTGCAGCACGAATTCGCGCATGTCCTTGGCGGAAACCACGTCGGCGAAGAACAAGCCGACCATCTCGCCCCAGACGATGTGCTGGCGGCCGAGGCGAAAATCCCAGTCTCCAGCCGGGATATCGAGATAGTTTTCCCGCAGCAGGAACTCGGAGCCCTGATCGTTGCGCACGGACGAGTCGTAAAAATGGTCGACATCGAATACCGCGTTGTAATCCACGCGCGCGCCGATATTCCACTGCATGCCATTGGCCCACTGCCCGCGCCTGCCCAGTTCCAGCCGCCCGGTCACCTTGGACCAGTGGTCCGGACTGGCATAGGTATAAGCGAGCTCGCCCTGGGCAAAACCATGCCAACCGCCGCCTCCCGCGTCCTGCTTGCCGGGTCCGGGGGATACCTCGCCGAATAATGCTTCCCTGGAGGCCGGGCCTTCCTTTTCCACCGCCCGGGCCGGCTCGGACGCAAGATCGAACAAGGCATCCCTGGAGGCCGGCAAAAGCGCGGGCGCACCCTTGTCGGGCGAGGCGGCGGGTTTATCCGCCTCGGACTCCAGGTCGAACAGGGCATCACGGCTCATGGGCAGGTCCGCCGCCCACGTCGGGGCGGCCACCATGGGCACGCCCAGCGCCAACACTCTCAAAATCAGTTTTTTTGTCAGAAACATCACTGGGTCCTCTTGTCCACGCCGCCGTTTCCCCTGCCCGGCCTGACCGCATGCCATTTTTCGTCCGCCTTCACGCCGAGCATGGCCACCCGGCCGTCCTCGATGCGAATCAATCGATCGGCCATGGCCATGACATGCCGGTCATGGGTGGAAAACACAAATGTCGTGCCGAAACTCCGGTTGATCTCCTTCATCAGCCCGAGAATATTCTTGCCGGTATGGCTATCGAGGTTCGCGGTAGGCTCATCGGCCAGCACGATGCGCGGATTGATCGCGAGAGCGCGTGCGATGGCGACCCGTTGACGTTGCCCTCCGCTGAGCTGATTGGGCTGATGGTCGGCATACTTTTCCAGACCGACCACGGACAGGAAATGGGAAACCCGCTTATGGCGCTCCGCGCGGTCGAGTTCCGGCAGTTGCAGCAAGGGATACTCGACGTTTTCAGCCGCGGTCAATACCGGGAACAGGTTGAAGGTCTGAAAGATGAAGCCGGTGGTGCGCGCCCGCAGATCGGCCAGGGCATCCGGCGACAGGCCCGTGACCTCTTTATCGTCGATGAAAACCCTGCCCCGGGTCGGATTGTCGATGCAGCCGATGATGTTGAGCAGGGTGGTTTTGCCGCTGCCCGACGGGCCGGCGATGGCCAGAAACACGCCTTCGTTGAAGGAGAGTGTGATATCGTCAAGCGCGACGACCTTCTGCTCGCCGAGCTGGTAAACCTTGGTTACACCTTCGACACGAACGAGGCTCATGCAGACCCTTCCGCCCCGTGATGCGTCATTGGAGTAATTCCCGCCATGTCCATTGCGTCTCTTCCCTACGCCTGTCGATTCATCGCCTGGTTGCTTCTAGCCTTGTTCTCGTTGTCGGCCGTCGCCGATGACGGCCCTCTCGACGAGGATCCCGAGGCGCGCGGCATCCTGGAGAAGTCGGATGAAATCCGCTTTCCCGCCACAGGCTTCCAGGTCGACATTCTCATCACCAGCTCCGCCCCCGACCAGGATGCCGACAAGCGGAAATACCGGGTTCTCTCCAAGGGCAACGACAGCACGGTGGTCATGATACTGGAGCCGGCGGCGGAACGGGGCCAGATCATGCTTATGAAGGGGCGGGATCTGTGGGTGTTCATGCCCAACGTCTCCCAACCCATCCGGCTCGGCCTGGCTCAACGCCTGACCGGCCAGGTGGCCAACGGCGACCTGGCGCGAGCCAATTTCACCGGTGATTACACCCCGCGCATCCTGCGCAGCGAGACCGTCAGGGGTGAAGATCAACACGTGCTGGAACTGACCGCAGTCGACCGTGGCGTCACCTACCATCGGGTCCTGTTATGGGTGGGAAAGTCGAATCACCGCCCGCGCAAGGCCGAGTTCTACTCCCTATCCAATCGGCTCATGAAAACCTGTCTGTATGAAGGCTATCGGGAAATGGGGGGTCGGATACGCCCGACCCGGCTCGTCATGGAAGATGCGCTGAAGAAGGACCACGAATCGGTACTTGAATATCAGGAAATGCGCCTGCGGGATTTACCCGATAAAATCTTCACCAAAGACTATCTGAAGAAACTCCAATAATTAGGGTGGGCGGGGAGAGCCCGCGAGACCATACACGATCGGCGGTCATCATCCAGACCAGCGGGCCGGGTGGGATGCTTTGTACCAAGGCCGGCGCCACGCCTCGCATGGGGTAGGGGCTTGAAAAAGGAAGTTGGGTGGCCTCGCCGAAGCGATGTCCGGCAATCGCCGCCTCCTTTCAAGTTTCCTTGGTGCAAACCGTTAACCGCCCCATCGATTACACATAAAGATATCCGAGGTACACCATGTCCAAGCACCATAGCCACAAGTCAGGCCACCCCGTGCTGACCCATCTGCCCAAGATCCTCGCCGGCCTGGTCGGCGCGGCGGTTCTGGCGGGTGGCGCCTACTTCGCCACGCGGAAATCACCCGAGGATCATCTCAGGGCCGGTATCGCCATGCACCAGCGCGGGGATTTGAAGGGCGCGACCATCGAACTGAAGAACACCCTGCAGGCCGCGCCCAACAACGCGGAGGCGCGCTACCTGCTGGGCCGCATTCACTACGCCAACGGCGATTACGCCGCCGCTGAAAAGGAACTGAAGAAAGCGCGTGAACTGGACATCAAGGATGACGAACTGCCCCCCCTGCTGGCACGAACGCTGCTAGCGCTCAACCAGCCCCAACGCATTGTCGATGAAATCAAACCGGTTGAAGGCGGGCCGGCGGCGGGCAATGCCGCTATTCTGGCGCTGCGCGCGCGCGCCCACCTTCTGCTGAATGACCCCGCCTCGGCGGAGAAGGCGCTGGCGGATGCCCAGGCCTTGTCGACCGATCACCCGGAAATTCTGGTGTCGCGGGCCTATCAGGCCCTGGGCCGGAAGAGCCCGGAAGAGGCATTGACGCTCATCGATCAAGCGCTGTCCAAGTCGGGCAAGCGTGCCGATTTATGGGTTATGCGGGGCGACCTGCTGCGCCTGACCAAACGCGGCGAGGAGGCCATCTCCGCCTACGGCAAGGCCCTGGCCCTGGAACCGGCCAATGTGCCCGCCTGGCTGGCCACCGCCCAGTTGCATCTGCAAGCCGAGAAGCTGGACAAGGCCGAGGCCGACCTGAAGGAATTGCACAAGCATGCGCCCGGCAACGTGTTTGGCCGCTATCTGCAAGCCTATATCGACTTCCGCCGTGCCCGCTTCGCCGAAGCCAATGGCAAGCTGCAGGACCTGCTCCGTTCCGCGCCGAATTTCCTGCCCGCCCACCTGCTGGGCGGCGCGGTCAGTCTGACCCTCGGCAACCGCGAAGCCGCCAAGTCCCATCTCAACAAGGTGCTGGAAGCCGCGCCAAGCCATCCCCTGGCGCGCAAGCTCATGGCGGCGACCCTGAGCGGCCTGGGTGACGTGGAACAGGCCAAGAAAATCCTCGGGTCCTTCGACAGCTCCGGTAACGACCCCCTGCTGAATACCTTGCGGGGTGAAATCGCCCTGCGCCAGGGTGATTACGCCGAGGCCCGCAAACATCTGGAACAGATGGGTGACAAGGCGCCCCAGAACCCCAAGTACTTCACTGAACTGGCCGCCAGCCGCATGGGTAGCGGCGACGAGGCCGGGGCCATCGAGGCGCTGACCAAGGCCGCCGAACTCGATACCGCCTCCGCCAAACCCGATGTCCTGCTGGTGCTTTCCCATCTCAAGGAAAAGCGCTACGAGGATGCCTTCAAGGTCGTGGACAAGCTGGAAAAGGAGCGCCCCAGCGACCCCATGATCCACAACCTGCGCGGTACCATCCATATCTCCCGGGACGACAAAACCCAGGCGCGCGCGAGCTTTTCCCAAGCCCTGAAAATCAAGCCCGACTACTTCCCGGCCGCTTCGAACCTCGCATTGCTGGACATGACGGCAAAGGACTTCAAGGCTGCCCGTTCCCGCTTCGACCAGTTGCTGAAGCTGGTCCCCCAGGAAAGCCGCGCATGGCTGGCCCTGGCGGCCCTGGATGCGCGCGACAAGAACGAGGCCGGCTATCTCAAGAATCTTGAACAGGCCAAGAAAACCAATAGCAAGAATATTCAGGCCCATCTTTTGCTGACGCGCTACTGGCTGGGCAAGAAGGAGGCCGGCAAAGCGCTGTCCGCCGCGCGGGAAGGATTTGATGCGACGGGGCGTCCCGAATTCCATGAGTACATCGGACTCGCGCAACTCATGCAAAAATCTCCCCATGACGCCATAGCCACGTTCACGCGCTGGACCGAGATCAGCGCCAGCAACCCCATGGCCCACTACCGATTGGCCCAGGCGCAGATCGCGGCCAAGGACAAGAACGCCGCACTGAAGGCCCTGGACAAGGCCCTTGCGCTGCATCCGGACTTCATCGATGCCAGCGTGAACAAGGCCGTGCTGCTGTCCCAGTCGGAGCGCGGCGCCGAGGGGCTCAAGATCGCCCGCGCCTTGCAGGCGAGCAAGCCCAAGGCCGCCATCGGTTATCTGACAGAGGCCGAAATCCTCCTCCACGACAAGCAGTATCTCGACGCCGCCCGACTTTTCGCCAGGGCCTCGCAGGTCTCCAACCAAGGCCAGCCACTCGTGCGCGCATATCAGGCGTATGCATCCGCCGGGCAATCCACTGAAGGCGAAAAGTTGCTTGATCAATGGCTCCGGGCTCACCCCGATGACAGCCTCATACGTCACCATCTGGCGCAGGCGCAACTCAATGCCAATCGTCTGAAAGAATCGGCGGACAACTATCGTCAACTCGTGAAAGCCAACCCCGGGGACTTCGTGGCCTACAACAACCTGGCCTGGCTGTTGGGTGAATTGAAATCTCCCGAGGCGATCCCCACGGCGGAGCAGGCGCTCAGACTCAAACCCGACAACCCCGCCATACTGGACACGTTGGGATGGTTGCTGATCAACAGTGGTCAGGCGCAGCGTGGTATCGAACAGATTCGCAAGGCACTGGCGAAAGCCCCTGATTCACCCCAGATCCATTGGCATCTTGCCGCGGGATTGGCGAAGACGGGGGACAAGGTTCGCGCCCGGCAGGAACTGGAACGGCTGTTCCAGAGCGGCCTGGCGTTCCCCCAGGAAAATGAGGCACGAAAGCTTCTGGATAGCCTGAAATGAGAACCAGGGCGATGACCACAATGTCCATAAATAAAATGTTGTTTCCCGCCTCCTCACGCCTGTTGCTCGGCATCCTGCTCGCCGCCACGCTGGGCTTTGCCGGTTGCGCCGACAAGAGTCGGACCCCGGAGGAACATATCGAACGCGCCAAGGACTTCCTTGGCCAGGGCAAGGCCAAGGAAGCCGAGATCGAGTTGCGCAACGCCTTGGTCCAATCACCCGACAATCCCCAGGTCCATACCCTCCTCGCGGATATTTCCATGAGCATCGGAAATTACCTGATGGCGGAAACCTCGCTGAACAAGGCGCGGGAGGCGGGGGTATCCCCCCAGGCCTTGCGTTATCCCATGGCGCGCACCTTGCTGATGCAAGGTCGCGCCGAAGAGGCGCTCAAGGCGGCGGCCCCGGATACGCGGGATTCACAAACCAACCGCCTGCGATTGCTCGACATCCAGTCTCGCGCCCTGGCCCAACTCAATCGGGCGGACGAATCCTGCGCCCGCGTCGCCGACATGCAGGCCATGGAACCGGACAACGTGCTGACCGTGCTGGGAAGAGCACGCTGCGCTTTCCTGAAATCGCGTGATTTCGCCACGGTAGCATCGGAATTGCGGACCGCGCTTGCCAAAGAGCCGAAGAACGCCGAGGTCTGGGGCGCGCTGGCCGACCTTGCCTGGCAACAGGGGAAAAAACCTGAAGCGGAGCGCGCCTACCTCGAAGCCATCAAGCATGATCCTTTCCAGCAGAACGCCCGCCTCGGACTGGTCACGCTCTATCTCTCGGAAAAACGCCATGACGAAGCACTCGCCCAGGCCGAGACCACGAGAAAAATCAACCCGACCCCCTTCGCTTCCTACCTGATCGCCCGGGTCCAGTTGAGCAAGGGCGATTACCAGAGCGCCCTGGACCATGCCGCCAACGTGCTCAAGGTTGTGCCCGACCACCTGCCCACCATGCTGGTCCATGGCGCCAGTGCCTTGGCCCTCGGGCACCTGCAACTCGCCGAGACGCATCTTGGCCGCTATGTCGCGCAAAATCCCGGCAATCCGTATGCGCGGCAGTTGCTGACCGCCACGCAACTGAAAACCGGCGCCCCCGACAAAGCTTTGGCAAGCCTCCAGCCCCTGTTGAAGGGGAATGAGCAGGACATACGCACCCTCGCCCTGGCCGGCGAGATCTACGAGTACAAAGGGGACCTCAAGAAAGCCGCCGCCTATTTTCAACAAGTCACCCAACTCGACCCCAAGCTGGCGGCCTACCGTGCGCAGCATGGCGCGCTGCGTCTAGCCCTGGGCGAGAGCGGCGTTGGCCAGTCGGAACTGGAAGCCGCTTCCAGGCTCGATCCCAAGGATCACAAGGCGGACGCCGCGATGATCGCGCATCACATTTCCAGCCGTAATTTCGACAAGGCGCTGGCGGCGATCGAGCAATGGCTGCGGAAACAACCCGCCAACCCCATGCCCCACAATCTGAAAGGCTTCCTTCTGCTTACCCGGGGAGACAAGGCGGGCGCCCGGGCCAACTTCGAGAAGGCGCTGGCTTTGCAGCCCAACTTCATGCCCGCCGTGAAAAACCTGGCCGGCCTCGATGTCGGCGAGAAGAATATCGCGGGCGCCAAAAAGCGTTTCCAGAACGTTCTCGCCAAGGAACCCGGCAATATCGAGGCCATGCTGGAGCTGGCCAGCCTGGCCTCAAGGGAAAACAACCGCGCCGAGCAGGGCCAATGGCTGCGCAAGGCGGCCGACAGCAATCCCAAGGCCATGGAACCTCGGCTGCGCCTGGTGCGGCACCACCTCGACGGCAACAACAGGGAGCAGGCGCTCGCCGTGGCGCGGGAGGCCGTGAATACCCAGCCGGACAACCTTTCCGCCCTGGAGTTGCTGGCCAGAGTGCAAAGCACGGTTGGGGAACACAACAACGCGGCCTCCACCCTGGTCCGTGCCCTCGCCTTGCAGCCCGATTCGCCGGATTTACACTACCAGCTCGCCATGGTGCAGGGCGTGCTGCGCCAAACGGACAAGGCCCGGGCATCCCTCGTCAAGGCCCTGTCGCTGAAGCCCGATCATATCCCGGCCTCCACGGCCCTCGCCCTGATGGAGCAGGACCTGGGCAATGGGCCACGCGCCCTGGAAATCGCCCGCGCCATGCAACGCGCGAACTCCCAAGGTGGCCTGATTCTGGAAGGCGACATCCTGATGCGGCAGAACAAGCCGCGCGAAGCCCTCGCCGTGTATCAGAAAGCCTCGGGCCCGCGCACCGAGGCGACGTTGGCAAGTCGCATCCACCGGGCCATGCTGGGCGCGGGCGATGCCTCGGCGGCGGATGCCCGAATCATGGCCTGGCTGCGCGCGCATGACCGTGATCTCGCCACGCGGGAATACCTGGCCCTGAGCCATCTGCAACGCAAGCAATACCCCCAGGCGGCGGCTCAATACGAGGCCATGCTGCGCCTGCAGCCCGACCATGTCATGCACATGAATAACCTCGCCTGGACCTATCAGTTGATGGGCGACCCGCGCGCCCTGGATCTGGCGGAAAAAGCCTATCGCAAGGCGCCGGAGAGCCTCACTGTGCTCGACACCCTGGGCTGGGTCCTGGTGAACCGGGGGGATACCCGACGCGGCGTGGAAATGTTACGGAAGGCGGCGAGCCAGCCCGCGGCCACCCCCGGCACCCGCTACCGCCTGGCGGCGGGTCTGGCCAAGGCCGGAGACAGGGCCAAGGCCCGAGAAATCCTGCAGCCTCTGTTGCGCGACAAGACCATGTTCCCGGAGCGAGGCGAGGCACAAGCGCTGCTGGACAAGCTGGGTTGAACGGCCGGGAGACAGGCGCTGTCCGGGCGAATTTCGGCCTGCGACATCCCACCCCCGACGGGTGGAAATTGAAGTTCACTCACCTGCGGGCGGCTTGAACATCTTGGCCACCATGGCAAGCACCATGCGAACGGGGAACAGGCCGGCGAACATCCGTTGTTTGTAGAGTCCCTTGGCGTTCCCCGCCAGGGGGCGCTCCGTGTCCAGATTGGCCAGACAGGCCGCCACCACTTCCTCGGGTGGGCGGCGGACATCGCCAACGCCGCTCTGATACGCGCCGGCCCTGTCGTCGAATTCGGTTTGGCTCGGGGCCGGCACCAGGGTTTGCACCAGCACGCCCGTGCCCTTCAATTCCTGATAAAGCGCCAGGCTGAAATGCTGCAGGGCGGTCTTGGCGGCGGCATAGCTGGCCATGTAGGGCACGGGCTGATAGGCCGCCGGCGAGGAAACATTGACGATCAGGCTTTCTGGATATCCGCGCAAGGACGGCAGGAATTCGGCGCACAGCGCCATGGGCGCGGCGGCCACCACTTGCACGATGGCCTCGTGGGCCTGGGCGGGATGCCGGGAAAATTCACCCCATAGGCCAGCGCCGGCGTTGTTGATCAGCCCGCGCGGGCGGATGCCCCCGGCGTCGAGTTGCTCGCGCAGGCGCCGGGCGACGCCGGTTTGACTCAGGTCGGCGGCGAAAACCAGGGTCTGGATGCCATGGCGTTCTCGCAGGGTATTGGCCAAAGCCACGAGCCGCTCCTGGCGCCGGGCCACCAGCACGAGGTTCAGTCCTTTGGCCGCCAAGGCATGACAGAACGCCTCGCCGATGCCGGACGAAGCGCCGGTGACGACGATCCAGTCACCCTTCCAGATTTCCAGGTTGATACGCGGCATGAGGGTGGCAACCCTGTCGATATAGTTCACACATTCTAACCGCCCCAATGAAAAAGGGCCCCGAGGGGCCCTTTTTCCTGGAACAAGGCCGGGATTACTTGGCCTTGCGACGGCGGGTAGCCACGAAGCCCATGGCGGACAGACCCAGGCCGAGAAGTGCCAGGCTGCCAGGCTCGGGAACCGTGGTGCCGTTGAAGGAGGCGGTACCGTCGGTCTGGAACATCACGTTCGGGCCAGAGATACCGTTGATGGCGCCGATGGTGCCACCGTCGCCCACCGCGCCACAGCCGCCGGCGATGGCGTTGCCGGCGCCGGTGATGTAGGCGCTGCCGTTCCAGAAGCAGGAAGACGGGTTCTGCTGAGAGAAGGGCAGTTTTTGCTCGGCGGTGGTGTCCAGCGAGAAATCGAGGACGCTGGGGGCGCCGACGAAGAAGGCCGGATCAAAATAGGTCACCGCCAACTGGAGGGGCGTGCTGCCGTTGCCCGACACGGTCTGATAACCGGCATAGTCATTGCCACCGAACTTGTCCAGATTGTCGACGAAGGGCACGGGATTGCCTTCGTCATCCATGAAGAACGGAGTCACGAAGAAGCCGGGCAGCGAAGGCGCATAGGAGGCTTCCAGGATCTTGATGCCGTCGTTGAAGCCCGTGCCGGTCAGGTTGTTGGCATCGGGAGTCGGGTCGTACCAGATCTCGAAAAAGTTCGAAGCCGCGGTCGTGTCGACGGTAAAGCCGCTCACGCCGGCGCCGCTGACACCGGTCACGGTGGTGAAGACTTCCTTGAAGCCGGCGACATAGGTCCATTCGTAGTTCGTGGCGGCGTTGGCGCCATTGAGGCGAAGCCCGCCGATGGGGCTGCCAACGCTGTTATTGAAATTCGCCAGCGCGGCGTGGGCATAGGTCGTGAAACTCTGGCCCACATAAGCGCCACCGGCGCCGATGCTCTCGCCATCGGCAGCCACGGAGATGGCGTTGCCGGCGTTCCAGTCGAGACCACCGACTTGCTTGACGCCGTCAATGCCACCCGCGTCGGGATTGATGGCAACGGTGATGGAGGCCTGGGCGGCAGAGCCGAAGACCAGGGCGAGGGCTGCGGAGAGAAGAGTAAGCTTTTTCATTTTGCTGCTCCAGAATCAGGTTGATCGGTACGTCATATTTCAAACCTACGGCAGAGATAAAGCATGTAGCGTGCCAACTTATTATCTCTCCATATAATTCAATGCGTTACGGCGTTTCCGCCCATTCGAGGGGCCCGATCCGATATAGGCTTGTAAAGAATTCCGACAGGATTTTATTCCTCCGCGCGGTTAGCCCATGCTGTTTCATGTTCATGGCGCTATCGCCGCCCCGCCTCGATGCCCCGGGCCACGCGCAGGGCGTTGGCGGCGATGGTGAGGGCGGGGTTGGTGCCGGCGCTGGACGGGAATATGGACGCATCGGCGACATACAGGTTGTCGAGGCCGTGGGCGCGGCAGTCGGCGTCCACGACGCTGACGGCTGGATGCTCCCCGGCGCGGCAGGTGCCGCAGACATGGGCCAGGCGCTGATTGTTCTCGGCCTGCTTGATCAGCATGGGTGACAGTCCGGCGAGAGCGCGCCGCATTTCGTCGCGCATGGATTTGATGCGCATGCGTTCGTGGCTGCCCAGGCGATAGGCGAGGACGACGCGCGCCCCGTCCACCATCACGCGGTTGTCGCGGAAGGGCAGGTCTTCCAGCAGGGACGCCAGGATCACGCGACGGGTCAGGCGACCGAGCACACCCCGGATCACCGGTTTGACCGGCGCGATCAGGCTTCCCAACCAGGGCAGGGCGGACTGGCCAAGATCGTCCCGCAGGCTTTCCACCAGCAGGGCGGCCGGCGGCAGGGCGCCGAATGATTGCACCGTGCCCAGCTTGCGTCCGCCATGGAGATAGAAGTCATTCAGGCCGATGGCCTTGTCATGGTTGTCGCCAGCCACCCCGGCATCGACCAGGTACAGATCGACGTAATGGCGCATCAGATAGCGGCCGACCAGGCCGGAATGGTTGGCGAGGCCTTGCGGCCACCCGTCCTGGCGGGAACGCAGCAGGATGGTGGGCGTGAACAAGGCGCCGGCGGCGAGAATGACCGTGCCGGCGCGCAGTTCCAGGGTGCGCCCGCGATGCCGGCAAACCACCGCGCTGACGCGCGTGCCGCTGGCGCGCAGACTGGCGACCTCGCATTCGTCGAGTATTTCCGCGCCATGATCGCGCAGGGCGGGACGCAGGCAGACGCTCGCGCTGTCGTGCTTGCAATCGCGCGGGCACAGGTAGCCCTGGCAATGCTGGCAATCGGCGATGGCGTCGCTGGCCAGAGGGAGGCGGTAGGGATGCAGCCCCAGAGCGCGAAAGTGGTCGAACAGGCGCGACTGGTTGGCTGGCAGCGGCGCGGGGGATGGCAGTGCCGGAAGGCTCTCCCGGCGCATGGGGTCGCGTTCGCCACGCACGCCATAGAGTCGCTCGGCCGCGTCGTAGTAGGGCGACAGGTCGTCGTAGCCGAACGGCCAGGATTCGGGCAAATCGGCATAGGGCACGTCGGCGAACAGCCGGCGCGGCATGAAGTCCTCGGGGAAGAATCGTTCCAGCACCATGCCGTACAGGGCCGAGGATCCCCCCGCGCCGGTTCCGATGAACGGCACGTGGCGTGTAACGCGGGCCTGGCTGCGATCCTCGATTTCCTCCCAGCAACGGCCGGCATCGGACAGGGTGGCCCGCTCGGCGGGATCGGGCAATGGGCGCGCCAGGGTTGTCTCCGGGTAGAGGCCGCGCAGCCCGGGCGACGCCTTGCCCTTCTCGATGAACAAGACTCGCATGCCGGCCTTCGCCAGGGCGTGGCCGACGGTGCCGCCCCCCATGCCTGTTCCGATGACGATGGCATCCCAGGTCCGACTAGAGGGTTCTGTCCGCGTTTCCATGCCGGGCTCCAGGTAGGTCTTCCAGGATGTTCGCGAGCTCTTTTGCCGGATCGAGCCGGCGTACCGCTTCCCCAAGGCGTCCGGCTTTGGCCCGCATCGAGACGGAATCCAGCCCGCGTTGGGCGGCGGCGCGAATCTGTTCACGCGATGCGCCGTGGGAGCGAAGCAGGATGCCGGCGCCGGCGGCATCGATCAGGCTCATATTGAGATATTGGTCGAGATTGCTGGCCAGACCGATGACGGGAATGCCGGCGGCCAGCCCCTGGTAACTTGTTGGGCTGCCGCCGTTGCAGATGACCAGGTCGGCAACCCGGGCGGCCTGGTCGCCGGGGAGAAAATCGGTCAGCCGCGCATTGTCGGGAACCGCTTCACGCGGCGGGTGACCCGCGTGGGCGGCGATCACGGTCACGGGTAGCGTCGCGAGCGCCCGCAGGATATCGGGCAAGCGCCTGGCCTGGCCGGAACTGCCCAGGGTGACGTAGACGATGGGCTTGTCATCGGGCAAATCCGGCCACCAGTCAGGCAAGGCGACCTGGGGAGACCAGGGGATGGGCCCGAGAAAATGGTGGTTGATCGGCAGCGCGCCGGTCGGCACCAACTCGGGCACGTCCGCGTAAAGCACGTGGTCGGCCTCGGTATAAACGTGGCGGAGGTCGGCGGGCAGGGGCGGCAAGCCGTAATGCCCGCGCGCCTGATTCATGGGCCGGGCATGCAGGGCGAAAGCCGCGGGGCGGGCGAGATCGAAAAGTCGCTGGGCCAATGCCACCCCGGCGAAGCGAGCCAGGGGAATATCCGGTACCGGGTAACGCAGATGGGCGTAAGGGCTCCAGTACGCATTGCCAATATTTAGATAGGGAACGCCCGCCAGCCGGGCGCTGATCCCAAGCGACAGGCGGAAATCGCCGATGACCGCGTCGGGCCGACATTCCCGTATCAGTGCCAGGTCCGCCTCGACGTAATCGATCAGGGTGGCCTTGTCATAGATCGGGGTCCCATTCGCGATGGCCCGGAAGAAGCGAAGCGCGGGGATGGTGGCGATCTCTCGGCAAGGAAATGGGAGCTCGCCCAACAAGGCGTTGTAGCGCGGGTCGCAGGCCAGGCTGACCTCGAAGTGTTCGGAGTCGAGCCCGACAGCCAGGGCGCTGGCCCGCGCGACGTGGGCCAGGGTCACGGATTCCGCGATGAAAAGAATCTTGCGTTTGCTGGTGGCCATGGGCCTGCTGATCTTCAATCGGACCGCTAGCTTACCGAGTTCCCGCCTTCCGCGCCGCGCGCCCCATGCAAGCGGCGGCAGGGCGGGATTTCGGCGCCTGCCACCCGCCGCCGCCGCCAAGATCCATGGGGTTTAACCGCCACCCGAGGGTTTGGCCAGCGGCATACGACTGGCCACGCCATTCACGCTCCTCGATACAGCAATGCCTCCACCGACCTGCGCGTGGACCTGGCTCGGGGAATGGGGCCGGTGCCGACGCGCCCCAGGAAGAAAACGCCATCCACCGATGCCTGGCGGAGAACTCCGGCGAATTGCCGATTCAACTTGTCGATTTGCCCGTACGCGCGGGGCGTGCTGGTAAATACCCGTTTGCTTCGCCAATAGCGGGTAAAGATCACCGGCGTCATTTCGGGCTGAATCAACAAGCCGAGCTGGGCCGCCTTGAGCCAGAAGCGCTGCATGACGCGACCGGCGGCGACAAAATCGTCGACGGATTCCAGCTTGCCGGAAGCTTGCAGGGCGAAATGGCCGGCACAAAACACCCCCGGCAGAAGGTCGAGCTGAATGCGCGGCAACAGGTGGCCGAGCAGATAGGTGTTGAAAAAATGTACGCGCCGCCAGCTGGACATGGCCCAGCGCATGAATCGAGCGGTCATGGCATCGACGCCGACCGCCTGTTCGGGAATCTTGTCCTCGCTGAAGCGCGCGCCCCATTCGATCACGGCCTTGTGCACTTCATAGGCTTCCGGAATGGTGAGTCGCACCTTGGCATTGGCGAAAAGGAAGCGCGCCATTTGCCAGCGGCGCGCCAGGCGCTCTAACCAGACAACCTGATGACCCTCGGCGAGCACGGCGCTCAGTTGGGCTTTTTGTTCATCCGATAGCGGACGCGTGGACATGGGTCTGCGTTGGACGACACGCGTTTGGATGCACCCGGCCAGGGGATCAACGGGCACGGAAGCGTCCTGGATGAAAAGGACATCGAACAGCGTATGGGTCTCGGGCGTGTCCTCGCGGCGGAGGATTTCGCAGCGGCGGCCCTGGGTCGTGGCCGCGATGACCAGGGTTTCCAGCAGGGCCCCCACCGCCAACTGGCTGGCGTGGCCATCGAGATCGTAGACCACGTGGACGCGGGTATCGAAGCCATGCACCAGCAGGTGTTCATCCCCGAGCACCTCGAAGCGCCAGGGCTGGGTGTTGTCGCCGCTCGGCGCCCAGCGGGCGAGATCGAGGATGCGATAGAGATGGTCTGGCAGGCCCCGGGTCATGTCAGACACCCAACTGGTGTTTGGCGAGGGCAATGGCGATGCGGTTGATGGGGTTGCGATTGCCGCCCGGCCGCCAGGTGTGGGCCAGCTTGTTGCGGTAGGCGTCGAACTGGATGCCATGGGGGGCGGCCCAGACCTTGCCGCGCCCCAGGAGGATCTTGAGCGCCTCGCTGGCGGCCACGCCGGCGCATAGCTGGCAGGCCATGACGGTGGACGGGCCCTTGCGGGCCTTGAGATCGACCCGACCCGGGTCGGCCAGATAGTGGCGATGCAGCAGGGCCGGCGCCAGGCCCACCAGGAAACGTATGGCCTTGTCCAGATCCGATCGGTCACCCCACTGGAAATAGTCCTCGAAGCTCATGCCGCCGGGCAGGAAATTCAGCAGGGCCGCGCTCATGCCCAGGGGCGCCACGGTGATGGCCGGGATGCCCTGGGCATGGCAATGGGCGAACACCATCCGCCTGGCCTGGAAAGCGAAGAAATCCAGTCCGTCCACGTAGAGATCCACGCCCTGGAAAAAGCGCTCCTGATTATCCGCGTCGACCCCATCCGGAAAGATCTTGATTTCACACCGCGGATTGATCTGAAGGGCCATCTCGGCCAATACCTCGGCCTTGTGCCGGCCGATGGCATCCAGGCTCGCGCCCGCCTGCCGGTTGAAATTGGCAAGTTCGAAGATATCCAGATCGGCGATGTTAAATTTCTCGACACCCAGGCGAACCAGGGTCAGCAGATGAAATCCCCCCACCCCGCCCATGCCGGCGATGGCGACCCGCCTGGTCCCCAGACTGGCCTGCTCGGCCTCGGTGACCCAGCCGATGTTGCGGGAGAAGGCGACCTGGTAATCAAACTCGGGCAAGGTCATCCTCGGCCACCCAATGGCTCATGACTGCATGAGCCGCTTGATGATCTCTTCCTCTTCCTCCGGCGGCAGGAAGTAGGGGTAGAGCGTCTTTTCCTGTCGGGAAAGATTGGCTTGACCGCCGAATTCCCGAATCATGCGCCGGGCCAGATCGGCATCCAGACGGAGCAGCACGGCCGGCGCGCCGACCCGGACACACATGCGCTCTTCGCCACAGACTTCGAAGCCCAGCATGCGTTGATAGAAACTGACATGGCTGGGATTCACCTCGATCAGGATGTCGGTGTATCCCCAGAGTCGGTGGGCGTAGAGGAACGCGATATGGAACAGGCCGGCCATCATGCGCTTGGACGCGCGCTTGGTGTCGATGGCCAGCTTGGTGAATTCGCAGACCAGACTGCCCGGATGCTGCCGGAAGACATCCACTTCCGCCTTGTACAACTCGTCGGCGAACAGGCCCGCGCCGGTGTCGAAGCCGACGGTCAGGGTGCCCACGACATCCTCATCCTTGTAGGTGGCCAGGGTGATGCGCTCCGGGCATACGGGGTGTCCATTTCCCCTGGCGATGGCGTACCCCTTCTCCCCGTAACGCTTCTCGACCAGGAAACGAGCGTCCCGGGTTCTCGCCTCGTCGTGGGCCAGACGAATCTTGAAGGCATCCCGACGCACGGTCGCCGCGGCGGCATCGGATACAAAACTGCTTTGCGGGGTGGTAAGCCCGGCATTTTTCAGCCGCGACGACTCCACCTCCGCGATGGTCTTCGCCCACTGTCGGCTGCCCAAACGCAGCTTTTCAAAAATACCCACTCAATCCTCTCTATTCCATCGCTCTGACAAACTGACATCAAGATCCGTCGAGCCCGGCAACGAAGATACCGCATCCATCGAAATGACCATGACAAAAATAAAAAAGCGCAACTTCATGCGCCTCTCCTGTACCACCGTGTCATTTCTTGTCCACATCCACAATCTAAGTTTAGCCCACCCTCCATTACAATCCCGGCGATGAAGATCGAACTGATTTCCTCCGAGGACCGGGGTCGCTATCTGGTCAGCCATTCGCGGGATATCCACCGTTATCTGCGCGAAGTCATGGACGGCAAGGCCATCGTCGCCATCTACGGCGAGAATGGCAAGGATTTCGTGCTTTCCACCATTCTGGCCGTGGACGAGGACAAGGATCACCTGCTTCTGGAACAGGGCGTCGACGCGGCGATGAACGCCAGGCTGCAGGCCAGCGCCCATTGCACCGTCGCCACCACCCTGGACCAGGTCCACATCCAGTTTTCCTGTGGTCCCATGCAGGCGGTCGATCTGGGCAAGGAAGCCGCTTTCAAGGTTGCCATGCCGCGGGAACTGTTGCGGCTGCAGCGACGGGAATACTACCGGCTGGTCACTTCCGTGCTCAACCCCGTGAAATGCCTGATCAACACCAGCGCCGGCCTGCTGGAAACCGTGGTGGTGGACATCAGCATCGGCGGCGTCGGCGTTCTGGCCTACCAGAATGACGTCCTGCTGAAAGCGGGGGAAGCCTATCATGGTTGTCGCATCGCCCTGCCGGGAACGGGGGAATTCGCCCTGAGCCTCGCGGTACAGAACACTTTCGACATCACCTTGAAGAATGGCCGCCTGACCCACCGGGCCTGTTGTCAGTTCATCGACCTGCCGGCCAGCGTGGAAACCGCCATCCAGCGCTACATCATCCGCGTGGAACGGGAACGCAGGGCGCGGTACGTGTGAGTCATACCTAACCTCCCCGCATGCGGGGAGGGAGAAATCCCGGGAGGTGCTTACTTCTCCGCCAGCCAGCGCGCGGCATCCAGGGCGAAGTAGGTCAGCACCGCGTCGGCTCCGGCGCGTTTGAAACCCAGCAGGCTTTCCAGCACGCAGGCTTTCTCGTCCAGCCAGCCGTTTTGCGCGGCGGCCTTGAGCATGGCGTACTCGCCGCTGACCTGATAGACCATGGTGGGCGCCTGGTAGGTGTCCTTCACGCGCCGGACGATGTCCAGGTAGGGCATGCCCGGCTTGATCATGACCATGTCGGCGCCCTCCTGCAGGTCCAGACCCACTTCCCAGAGGGCTTCGTCGGAATTGGCCGGATCCATCTGGTAGGTGTACTTGTTGCCCTTGCCCAGGTTGGCGGCGGAGCCGACGGCGTCGCGGAACGGGCCGTAGAAGCTGGAGGCGTACTTGGCGGAATAGGCCAGGATGCGGGTGTGAATGTAGCCGGCGGCATCCAGGGCCTCGCGCACGGCGTGGATGCGGCCGTCCATCATGTCCGAGGGGGCCACCACGTCGGCGCCGGCGTGGGCGTGGCATTCCGCCTGGCGCGTGAGCACGGCGATGGTCTCGTCGTTGAGCACGTAGCCGCGCGGGTCATTGGGATCGATGAGTCCGTCCTGGCCATGGCTGGTGTAGGGATCCAGGGCGATATCGGTGATCACGCCCAGTTCCGGGAAGCGGGCCTTCAAACCGGCCACGGCGCGGGGCGCCAGACCCTTCGGGTTGTAGGCCTCGGCTGCGTCCAGGCTCTTGAACTCGGCGTCCACCACCGGGAACAGGGCCATGGCCGGCACGCCCAGCTTCATGCATTCCTCGGCCACGCCATAGAGCCGGTCCAGGCTCACGCGCCGCACGCCGGGCATGGAGGCCACATCCTCGACCCGGTTTTCCCCGTCCAGCACGAAAACCGGCAGGATCAGGTCGGCGGCGGTCAGGGTGTTTTCCCGCATCAGGCGGCGGGAGAACTCGTCCCGGCGCATGCGGCGCATGCGCTTGCGGGGGAAACTGGACAAATCAAACATGACGACGGTCTCCTGAAACAAAAATACCAATACCATAGTGCCCCACTCGGGAACCAAGTTCGCGGCGGGCATCTCTATTGGGCAGACGAGTCGCTTCGTCTCCCGCTTCTCCTCCCTGAGCGGGTGCCTTAATGCAACATTAAGGCGATATTTGCCCGGCTCCCTCCCCTTGAGCCGGGTTTTTTTTGGGCGGGTTCCTGCTCACGCCCAACCAGGCCCGCAAGACGCCTTCCGCCTCGTCCGCGCCATCGCGCTTCAGGCTGGAAAACAATTGCACGGTGGCATTCATGCCCATTTCAGCCAACTCGGCTCGCACCTGGCGCAGGGTCTGCTGGGCCGGCCCGCGCGACAACTTGTCGGATTTGGAGAGCAGCACATGCACCGGCTTGCCGGAGGGGCGAAACCATTCCAGCAGGGAACGATCCAGCTCGGTGAGGGGATGGCGGCTGTCCATGATCAGCACCAGTCCGGCCAGTTGCGGGCGCTTGGCCAGATAGCCGCCGATCAGGGCCTGCCAGACATGCTTCTGGTCCTTGGGCGCGCGGGCGAAGCCGTAGCCCGGCAGATCCACCAGGAAACGCCCGTCCTCCACCCGGAAGAAGTTCAGGTGCTGGGTGCGGCCGGGCATCTTGCTCACGAACGCCAGCCGCTTGTGGTTGCACAGGGTGTTGATGGCGCTGGACTTGCCGGCGTTGGAGCGACCGGCGAAGGCGACTTCGGCGAGGCTATCCACGGGCAGATCGCGAATCTGGGCGACGGTGATGTGGAAGGTGGCGTTGAGCATGGCGGAGGGCGCGGGGTTGGCCGTGAGTGGGGGCCGTGATTGTTGGCCGTGAACGGGGCCGTGACTCGGCCTGGAATAGACCTGTTCGAAAGGCTGGCACTATAACAAACGGGCCGTTAAAATGCCGCGATTTCCCTAGCTGCCACCCCGGATTTAAGGAGCTTTACATGAAATCCTTCGCCTTGTTGACCGGTCTTCTGTTCGCCGCGGGCGTTGCCACTTCCGCCCTGGCCAACCCTGCCCCGGCCGCCGCCAGCAAGGGCGATCCGGCCAAGGCACAGAAACTCGTGAACGATGTCTGCGGCGCCTGCCACGGCGCGGATGGCAACAGCACTTCCCCCGCTTATCCCAACCTGGCCGGCCAGCATCCCGAATACATCGCCAAACAGCTTTCCGAATTCAAGTCCGGCGCCCGCAAGAACGCCATCATGGCCCCCAACGCCGCCAAGCTGACGGACGAGGACATGCGCAACCTGGCCGCCTACTACTCGGCCCAGCAGCCCAAGCCCAAGCAGGCCAAGGATGCGGCCCTGGTGGCGGAAGGCCTGAAGCTCTACAAGGGCGGCAACGCCGGCAGCGGCGTGCCCGCCTGCGCCTCCTGTCATGGCCCGGCCGGTTCCGGCATCCCGGTCCAGTTCCCCCGCCTGGCCGGCCAGCATTCCAAGTATGTGCTGTCCCAGTTGAAGAACTTTCGCAGCGGCGACCGCGCCAACGACGGCGGCAAGATGATGCAGGTCATCGCCCGCAAGATGACCGACCAGGAAATGAAGGCCGCCGCCGAGTACATCTCCGGCCTGCGCTGAGATTTCAAGCCCTTCTGAATGGCCCGCCTCGCGCGGGCCATTTCTTTTCCGGCCTGTTTACCGCTCCCCATGCTCGCCGACCTCAACCCGCAACAACGCGAAGCCGTGAAATATCTGGACGGCCCTCTGCTGGTGCTGGCCGGAGCCGGTTCGGGCAAGACCCGGGTGATCACGCGCAAGATCGCCTACCTGGCCACCCAGTGCGGCATCGAGGCCCGGCATATCGCCGCCATCACCTTCACCAACAAGGCGGCGCGGGAGATGCGGGAACGGGTCGGCGAGTTGCTGCCCGGGAAGCTGGGCCACGGCCTCACCGTATCCACCTTCCACTCCCTGGGTTTGCACATCCTGCGCGCCGAGGCCCGGCGGCTGGGCTACAAACCTCGCTTCTCCATCCTGGACGCCACCGACACCCAGCAGATCCTGTCCGATATCCTCAAGAGCCCGGACAAGGCCAGCCTGCGCCTGGCCGCCGCCCTTATCTCCAACTGGAAGAATGCCTTGCTCACGCCCGACGCCGCGCGGGAAGCCGCCGCGGACGAGGGCCAGCGCCAAGTCGCCATCGCCTATCTGGCCTACCAGGAAACCCTGCGCGCCTATCAGGCCATGGATTTCGACGACCTGATCCGCCTGCCAGTCCGGCTTTTCCGGGAGCATCCGGACGCCCTGGAAACCTGGCAGGGCCGGCTGCGCTACCTGCTCATTGACGAATACCAGGACACCAACGGCGCCCAGTACGAGGTATTGAAGCTGCTGGCCGGCCCCATGGGGCGCTTCACCGCCGTGGGCGACGACGACCAGGCCATCTACGCCTGGCGCGGCGCCGACGTGGAGAACCTGCGCCGGCTCAAGGAAGACTATCCGCGCCTGAAAATCATCCCCCTCACCCAGAACTACCGTTCCAGCCAGCGCATCCTGCGCGCCGCCAACAGCGTCATCGCCAACAACCCGCGCCTGCACGAAAAGAATCTGTGGAGCGAACTGGGCCTGGGCGACCACGTGGAGCTGGTGGAATGCCGCGACGACCGCCATGAAGCGGAGACCGTGGTCATGCGCATTTCCGCCCACAAGTTCGAGCACCGCACCCGTTTCGCCGACTACGCCATCCTCTATCGCGGCAACCACCAGGCCCGGCTGTTCGAGGAAGCCCTGCGCGAAGCCAAGATGCCCTACCAGCTCTCCGGCGGCCAGTCGTTCTTCGACAAGGCGGAAATCAAGGACCTGATCGCCTATCTGCGCCTGATCGCCAACCAGGACGACGACCCCGCCTTCATCCGCGCCGCCACCACGCCGCGCCGGGGTATCGGCGCCGCCACCCTGGAACGTCTCGGCGACCACGCCGGCCAGCGCCACGTCAGCCTGTTCGAGGCCGCCCATGAATCCGGCTTCCAGGCCCACCTGCCCGCCCGGCAACTGGAACCGCTGATGGAGTTCTGCGACTTCATCAACCGCATCGCCTTCCGCGCCGAAAAGGAACCCGCCGGCCGCCTGCTGGAGGAACTCCTGGCCGCCATCCGCTACGAGGAATGGCTCTACGACTCGGAGGACGACCGGGCCGCCAAGGCCAAATGGGAGAACGTGCGCGACTTCGTCGACTGGCTGGCAAAAAAGGGCGAGGAAGACGAGAAGACCCTGATCGAGCTGAACCAGACCCTAAGCCTGATGAGCCTGCTGGAAGGCCGCGAGGACGCGGAACCCGACGCCGTGCGCCTCTCCACCCTGCATGCCGCCAAGGGTCTGGAGTATCCCCACGTCTATCTGGTGGGCGTGGAGGAGGAGATCCTGCCCCATCGGGAGTGCCTGGAAGGTCCGCGCCTGGAGGAGGAACGCCGGCTCATGTACGTGGGCATCACCCGCGCCCGCCGGGGCTTGACCATCACCTGGTGCGGCAAACGCAAGCGGGGCGGCGATCTGGTGATCTGCGAGCCTTCCCGCTTCCTGCTGGAACTGGATCCGGCCGAGGTGAAACGGGCTGGGACACAGAAGGAAAGCGAGCACACCCGGGAAGATGGCCGCAAGAAGCTGTCCGCCCTGAAGGCCATGCTGGGCGGGCACGCCAAATAGAAACGCGGCCCGCGGGCCGCGTTTCAGCGAAGCGGATCGGCTTACTTGCCGGCCTGCTGGGTTGCCGGTTTCGCCGCTTGCTTGACGGGCTGCCTGGCCGCCGCCTCGATGGCCGCCCTGGCTTCCGCCACCATGTAATCCACCGCCACCCGGGTGTCGCCATCGGACAACTTCTCGTTGCCGCCCTTGGCGGGGCCGCCGAAGCTGCCGTTGATGGCCGCGTTGTAGAGGTATTCCTTGCCTTCCTTGATCAGGGGAGCCCAGGCCTTGGCATCCGTGAGCTTCTGGGCGCCGGTCACGCCGGTGTCGTGGCAGCCGGCGCAATTCTCGGCATAGACCGCCTTGCCCCGGGCCAGGTCGGCGGCGCTGGGTTCCGGCTCCTTCTTCAGATAGGCTTCGAATCTCGCGCCGGCCGCGTTGGTCATGTACACGACACCCCGCGCCACTTCCAGGTCGGAGAGGTCGGGATCGCCGCCCCGGGCCGGCATCTTGTTGAAGCCCTTGAGGGCATGGGTCAGCAGGACTTCATAGCCCTGGCCATTGCGCTTGGCCCAGTCCGCCGCCTCCTTGAACTTGGGGGAACCCAGGGCGCCGGAGGCGTGGCAACCGGAACAGACCTCGTTGTAGACCTGCTCGCCGGTGCGCTCCACCTTGGGCGCGTTGGGGTCCATGGCCAGGGACTGGCCGAAGGGCTGGATACGCGCCCGCACCGCCTTGTCGGACAGGGGCGCCGCGTCGGGCTGCCCCATGCCGCCCTGGATGCCGAGAAACAGCATGACGATCAGGAAAATCGCCAGACCCGGCGCGAACAGGCCGCCCAGCGTGGCATAGATGAAATCCTTCGGGGTCGTCTTCGTCATTTCGAGGTGATCGGCCATGATGCGGTCCCTGGAGGCTGGAGTTGGTAAACCGGCGGATTATAAGGGTTTTACGCTGCCAGCCGGAAGCGGCCTGTGCTATCCTGCGCACCCCCACGCGCCCGTAGCTCAGCTGGATAGAGTACTGCCCTCCGAAGGCAGGGGTCGCACGTTCGAATCGTGTCGGGCGCGCCAAACAGTTCAGTCGTTCAGTTCGATCCCGAAATGGGCACCCATCCGGTGCCCATTTTCATTTCAATTTCCGTTCCAGATTTATTTGCCGGGTTTTCGGTTGCCGCCCGCCACCAGCCGATATTCGAAAAAGCGGCATTCCAGGGGCCCGTTGAACAAGGGCGTGCGCCGGTTGGAACTGAGGCCGATGAGCTTGGGAAATTCCGGGTCGGCGGAAATCATGAACGCGGTCCAGCCGGGGAAATGCTGTTTCAGGTTGTCGCCGATCTCCCGATAGAAAGTGGGCATGTCGTCGGTGGACAGGCGCACGCCGTAGGGCGGATTGGTGACGATGATGCCGCCTGGCGTGGGTGGGTTCACATTGAGGAAATCCGCCTCCATGATGCGCACGCAATCCAGCAGCCCGGCCGCCTTGAGGTTGAGGCCGGCGGCCCGGACCATCAGCGGATCGATGTCGGAGCCGAAGATGGGCAGGGGCTCGGGATCGCGCCGGGCGCCCTCGGCATCCTTGCGCAGGCGCTGCCATTCGATGCGGTCGAAGTTCTTGAAATGCTCAAAGGCGAAATGGCGCCTCAGGCCGGGAGCGATGTTCAGCGCCGCAATTAGGCCTGCCTCCAGCAGGATGGTGCCGCCGCCCATCATCGGGTCGTACAGGGGTGGCCTGGCGTCCAGCCGGCCAGTTTCAGCAGCCCCGCCGCCAGTTCTCGTTGAGGGCGCGGCGGCGGCCTCGACCCTAGCCACGCCGGTTGAGGGGTTCGCCGGTCAGGTCCAGATAGAGGGAAAAGCGCTCGTCGGTCAGGTAGAGCAGCAGGGGCACGTCGGGGTTGTGGGTCTCCACGCTGGGCCGCTCGCCGATCTCGGCGCGGAAGCGGTCGCAGATGCCGTCCTTGATCTTGAGGCTGGCGAAGTTGAGGCTTTTCAGGGGGCTGTTGCGGCCCACGGTGGTGACCGCGATGGTGCGCGACACCTCGAACCAGGACAGCCAGTCCAGGGCCAGGGCGGCGCGGTACAGGTCGTCCTCGTCGCGGTAGCGGCCTTCGGCCACGCGCCACAGGACGCGGATGGCCAGGCGGCTCCACAGGTTGACCTTCCAGCCCAGGATGATGTCGCCCTTGAAGGCCACGCCGCCGGGGGCGGGAATGCCGCCCGGAGCGCCCAGTTCGTCGAGTTCCTTGACCAGTTCGCCTTCCAGGCCGCGCGGGCAGGGGACGAAGAAGTGGTGGGTCACCGCAGCCTGGGGCCGGGCGGCGTATTTCTTCCAGGCATCCGGGCCGGTATTGGGATGGTCATGGGAGCGCCCCCGATCGGTTCGCGCCTGGCGCGTTTCATTACGCGTTTCATCGCGCGTTTCGGCCTGGTCGCCGGCACCTTCCGGGCGCGGGGGCTTGCGGCGCCGGGGCTGGTCGGCGGTGGACGGCTTGGCGGGCCGCTCGGGGCGGCTCTCCGCCTTGGGCTGGCTGGGGCCTTGGGTGGCCCGGGCCGCCTTGGTCGCCAGGCTCGGGCGCTTGTTCGCCTGGTGGCGGCCGCGCACGGGCGGGCGCCCGGCCTGGGCTTGCTTCTCCCCCCCCGCATCGGGTTTGATGGTGAGAATGCTGCGTTTGGGTTTGTCCGATGACGACACGGGAA
>JADJYY010000014.1 GCA_016719465.1 Hydrogenophilales bacterium | reverse complement strand
ATCTGGGTCATCCTCAAATGCCTGGAACAATCGGGCATGGACAACGACCTGCTGGATGAAGCCCGGCGCCTGCTCGCCGAGGTCGAGCGGCAGGCCCCGGGCCACGCGCGCATCGCCGGGCTGCGCCATCAGATGAAAGAGGTTGAAAACCGTTTCGGCATTCGCCCCAGGAGCGCCCGATGAAACTCGATGCCACGGACATGTATGCCGCGCTGATGCACGAGCTCAAGAACAACCTGGGGCTGCTTACCATGACCCTGGATGCCATTCCGCTGCGCGGCGACGCCGAGCATGACGGGCGCCTGGACGATGCCCGGCTGCTCTGCCAGCGCGGCATCGAACGGCTGCAACAGGCCCTGCTGATCTACAAGGCCGCCAACCAGGCCCTGCATCCGGTGGTGGATGCCTATTCCCCGCTCGACATGCTGCGGGAATTGCGGGATACCGCCCATTCCCTGGCGCGCGAGCGCCTGGTCGTCGACACCCTGGTGGCGGACCGGGTGCCCGATCTCTGGTTCTTCGACCGCTCCCTGGTGGAAATGGCCATGATCAACGCCATCCACAATTCCCTGGCCCACGCCCGTTCCGTCATCCGCATCGAGGCCGACATGGTGGAGGGATGCCTGGCGTTCACCGTGCGGGACGATTCCGCCGGCTACCCGCCACACATCCTGGCCAGCGGATCGGGGGAGATGAGCCATCTATCCGGCGGAACCGGCCTGGGCCTGAGATTCGCGCGCATGATCGCGGAAGCCCATGAAAACCAGGGCCGGTTTGGCGAACTCCGCCTGTTCAACGACAATGGCGCGGTGTTCCGTTTTATGTTGCCCTGAATGCCGTCGCCGGCGGAACCGGGCATCGAGCCATGAATCCCGCAGCGAACAAAACCGCCATTCTCATGGTCTGCATGGGCAATATCTGCCGCTCGCCCACGGCTGAAGGCGTTCTCCGCCATCTGGCCCGGGAAGCGGGCATGCTGGAACAGCTGGTCATCGATTCCGCCGGTACCCACGACTACCACGTCGGCAAGCAGCCCGATGCCCGCGCCCAGGAAACCGCGCGGCGGCGCGGGTACGATCTTTCCGGCCTGCGGGCGCGCCAGGTTGCCGCGCGGGATTTTCTGGAGTTCGACCATATCCTGGCCATGGATCGGGAGAATCTGGTCGCCCTGCTTAAACGCTGCCCACCCGAGCATCGGCACAAGGTCCGCCTTTACCTCTCGTTCAGCAGCCAATTCGAAGATCAGGAAGTACCCGACCCCTATTACGGCGGCTCCCAGGGCTTCGAGCGTGTGCTGGATATGGTGGAGGATGCCGCCCGGGGACTTCTGGAAGATATCCGGCGCTGATTTTTCGGCCCCGTGCTCGGGGTCGGGGCCATGAAAAAAGCCGGCTTGCGCCGGCTTTTTTCATGCTGCCTTGTGCCTGGAACGCGCTCAGGAAGTGGTCGTCTCGTTCCGGGGGGCGGACCTGGTTTCCACCAATACCAGCGGTTCCTCCGGGGCCGCTTCATCCGACTTGGGCTTGGCGCGGCGACGCGGATTGGAAGGCGGTCCCCACTCGGCCGGGGATTCACCCGCGACGCGCGCGGTCTCGGGCGCATTTTCGGTGGATTTGGTTTCCACCATCTGCAACGGTTCGGCGGGCGGCGCGCCTTCACCTGAGCGAGCGCGGCCACGGCGACGGCGGGGCTGGTTCGCTTCGCCCTCGGTGACGGTGGCCGTTTCGGCTTCCGGCGCGTTGGCGGTTTCCACCAATTGCAGGCCGGCGGCCGCCAGATCCGGCGCCGCAAGCCTGGTCGACGCCTGAGCCGGCCTGGGGGCCGGCGCCGGGGTTGCCATGGCCTCGGCGGGGGCCGCGAGTTCGACCTTGATGGGCTCCGGCTGTGGCGCGGTTTCCATTTTGATCACCACGGGTTCCTGGGCGGGAACCGGGCTGGTTTCCGGGACACCGCCGGCCTCGGAGACGATCTCGTCGACCGTCTGCTCGGCGACCGCGTTGGGGGAATCCGGCCGGCCTTCACCGCGCCGTCCGCGGCCGCCGCGACGACCACGACGGCGGCCATCCTGATCCTCACCGTTGCTCTCGGCCGGCGCGGCGCCTTCGACTTGCGGCGCGGCCAGGACGGGGGCATCCACCGGGCGCTGGGGCTCGGCGGGGCGTTCGCGGCGCTGGCGTTCCGGGCGCTCGCCGCGAGGCTCGCGGGGTTCACGCGGCTCCCGGGTTTCGCGGGCTTCACGCGGTTCCCGATTCTCCTTGGGCTCGCGAGCTTCCCGGTTGCCACGCGCTTCACGCGGTTCCCTGGGTTCGCGGGGTTCGCGGCCTTCCGGACGCTCGCCACGCTCGCTCTTTTCTCCACGCGGGCGGCGTTCGCGGCTTTCCCGGTCGCCCCGCTCACCCCGATTGTCGCGTCCGCGGCGCGGTTCCCGTTCCCTGCGGGGCTCGGCCTTCTTCACCGGCTCGGCCGGAGCGGCCTCCTCGGCGGCGCTGATGCCGCGCAGCCAGCCGAAAATTCGACCGAACAGGCCGGGCTTGCCGGTCTCCGGCACGACGGCGGGCGCGGCCGGCGTGGGGGCCGGCTGGTTGGGGGTGATGCCCTGAACCACCGGGGGCGCCCGCTCGGGTTTGGCGGCGGCGCCGTTGCGCGCTTGCGCTTCCTCTTCCTCGGCGGGTTTGTCGACCATCCGGTAGCTGGGAGCCAGAGGTTCGGTCTGATTCAACTGGTCGTGGCGGAAGCGGGCCAGGGTATAGCGGGGCGTCTCGTAGTGCATGTTGGGGATGAGCACCACTTCCACGCGATGGCGCGCCTCGATGGACAGGATGTCGTGACGCTTCTCGTTGAGCAGGAAGGTGGCCACATCCACGGGAACCTGCAGATGCACGGCGCCGGTGTTGTCCTTCATGGCCTCTTCCTGGAGCATGCGCAGCAGGTGCAGGGCGAAGGACTCGGTGCTGCGCACGTGGCCGGTGCCGGCGCAGCGGGGACAGGTGATGTAGCTGGTTTCGCCCAGGCTGGGTTGCAGGCGCTGGCGCGAAAGTTCCAGCAGGCCGAAGCGGGAGATCTTGCCGGTCTGGACCCGGGCCCGATCGTAGTGCAGGGAATCGCGCAGGCGATCCTCCACCTCGCGCTGGTTCTTGCCGCTCTCCATGTCGATGAAGTCGATGACGATCAGGCCCCCCAGGTCGCGCAGGCGCAACTGGCGGGCGACTTCCTCCGCCGCCTCCAGGTTGGTGTTGAAGGCGGTCTGCTCGATGTCGCCGCCCTTGGTGGCCTGGGCGGAGTTGACGTCGATGGCCACCAGGGCCTCGGTGTGGTCGATGACGATGGCGCCGCCGGAGGGCAGGGTGACGGTGCGGGAGTAGGCGCTCTCGATCTGGTGCTCGATCTGGAAGCGGGAGAACAGGGGCACCGGGTCGGTGTACAGCTTCACCTTGTTGACGTTGGGCGGCATCACGTGGGCCATGAACTGCTTGGCCTGTTCGCAGATGGCCGGTTCGTCGATGAGCAGCTCGCCGATATCGGGGGTGAAGTAGTCGCGGATGGCGCGGATCACCAGGCTGGATTCCTGGTAGATCAGGAAGGCGCCGGTCTGGCCCTTGGCGGCGCCGTCGATGGCGGTCCAGAGTTGCAGCAGGTAGTTCAGGTCCCACTGCAGTTCCTCGACGCTGCGGCCGATGCCGGCGGTGCGGCCGATGAGGCTCATGCCGGCGGGGACTTCAAGTTGCGCCAGGGCGTCGCGCAGTTCGTTGCGCTCCTCGCCCTCGATGCGGCGGGAGACGCCGCCACCGCGCGGATTGTTGGGCATCAGCACCAGATAGCGGCCGGCCAGGCTGACCTGGTTGGTGAGGGCCGCGCCCTTGTTGCCGCGCTCGTCCTTTTCCACCTGAACGACGAGTTCCAGGCCTTCCTTGAGCACGTCCTGGATGCGGCCGCGGCTGAAGTCGCCCTTCTCGGCGCCGGGAATGGCGGAGCGGGAGATTTCCTTGAACGGCAGGAAGCCGTGGCGTTCCGTGCCGTAATTGACGAAGCAGGCTTCCAGGGAAGGCTCGACGCGGGTGACGACGGCCTTGTAGATGTTGCCCTTGCGTTGTTCCTTGTTGGCGGACTCGATGTCGAGGTCGACCAGCTTCTGGCCATCGACAATGGCGACGCGGAGTTCCTCCGCCTGCGTCGCGTTGAACAGCATACGTTTCATGTTCTACCCCTGCGCGAAGCGCGCCCCGGGGCGATAAACCCCGCCGCGACGTCGGCGGCGGTGATGCAAGGCAGCGGAGTCGTTGGCGCTTTAGCGCCTACGAATCCGGCGTCCCCCCCGCGGGGGCAGCGGAGTCGCTGGCGCCTTGGCGCTTGCGAATCCGGCGCCCCCCTCGCGGGGGCAGGGGGTCAGACGGCAGGGTTGGTCGTGTCGCTGAACGGCTGATGCATGGTCGAGGTTCATCTTTCCTCCCGCCGGCGGACCGGTCGGGCAAGTATCCGGGTACGAGTCGCGCAAATGAATTGCGTTACCATCGCTGCTTTTTTCGGGACGCGGGCCTCGGGTATTCTGATCGACGCGGGGTTCGGCATGGGCCTGGAACCGTCGTACGGGGAGAACACCGGGCGGGCGACCTTCGCCGGTGAGCGGAGACAACCGGCGCTCATAGTCGGTGCGCGGGCAGGATCTTCAACGCCCCTTATTGCACGCTTTTTGAGCATCGCGAGTATACGGTAATGGAACCATCCGGCAAAGCTGCTGTAACAAAAGTCAAGATTGGCGAGGAACAGGCCGGCCAGCGCCTGGACAATTTCCTGTTCCGCAGCCTCAAGGGGGTGCCGAAAAGCCGCATCTACCGCATGTTGCGGGAAGGGGAGGTGCGGGTTTCCGGGCATCGGGCCAAGCCCGATTACAAATTGCAGCCGGATGACGAGGTGCGCATCCCGCCGGTGCGGGTCGCGGAAAAGGCGGAAACCCCCGCTCCCGGCCGAATCGGCGGTTCCCTGCTGGACCGGGTGATCTATCGGGACGATGCCCTGCTGGTCATCGACAAGCCCCCTGGCCAGGCCGTCCATGGCGGCAGCGGCGTCAGCCTGGGCATCATCGAGCAGTTGCGCCAGGAGCTGCCTCAGGCCCGGTTCCTGGAACTGGCACATCGGCTGGACAAGGAAACTTCCGGGGTCCTGGTCCTGGCCCTGAAACGCTCGGCCCTGGTGGAACTGCACCGCATGCTGCGGGAGGGCGAGACCCGGAAAACCTACCTCACCCTGGCGGTGGGTGACTGGCGCGACCCGGTCAGGCACGTGAAACTCGCCCTGCACAAATACCTGAACGAAGAAGGGGAAAGGCGGGTGGTGGTGGACGAGGAGGGCCAGCGTGCCCACACCATCTTCCGCCTGGCGCGCAAGGCCGGCGAGTTCACCTTGCTGGAAGCCGAGCTCAAGACCGGCCGCACCCACCAGATCCGCGTCCACCTGGCGGCCCTCGGGCATCCCATCGCCGGCGATGACAAGTACGGCGATTCCGGGCTCAATCGCGCCCTGAAGAAACGGGGCCTGAGACGCATGTTCCTGCACGCCGCGCGCCTGGAAATGCGGCATCCCCTCACCGGCGACGCCCTGATCCTGAAGTCGGAATTGCCCGAGGATCTGGCCGGTTTCCTGGCCGGCCTGGGCGGATAGGGCGAGCGGCCGGGACCGTCCCGGCCATCGTTACGTCCGGGCCGCATTGCCCCGGCCCGGTGAAGCTGTTCAGAATTGGCGCGGATTGACGATAAGCTGCACAGACAGGTTGGCCAGAGGATGAAGATGAAGTCCGAGATCGAAGATGTGGCCCGGGAGATCGCCAGGGAACAGGCCCTGATCCAGCGGGTGTTGGACGCCATGGCGAGCGTCATCGTCGGCCAGCAATACCTCATGGAGCGGATACTGGTCGCCTTGCTGTGCAACGGCCACATCCTCATCGAGGGCGTGCCGGGACTTGCCAAGACCAAGGTGGTCAAGAGCCTGGCGCAACTGATCGACGCCCGCTTCCAGCGCATCCAGTTCACGCCGGACCTGTTGCCCGCCGACCTCATCGGCACCCTGATCTACAACCCTCACGAGGGGGTTTTCACCACCCGCAAGGGGCCCATCTTCGCCAATATCGTGCTGGCGGACGAGATCAACCGGGCGCCCGCCAAGGTGCACAGCGCGCTGCTGGAGGCCATGGAGGAGCGCCAGGTCACCATCGGCGAGGTCTCCTATCTCCTGGAGGACCCTTTCCTGGTCCTGGCTACCCAGAACCCCATCGAGCAGGAGGGCACCTACCCGCTGCCGGAAGCCCAGATGGACCGGTTCATGCTCAAGATCGTCATCACCTACCCGTCCCGGGAAGAGGAGCGCGAGATCATGCGCCGCGCCGGGCATGTCGCCAGGAACGGTGTGCTGGGGCCGCTGATCCATCGCGACGATATCGTGCGCATGCGCGCCCTGGTGGATGCCATCTACCTGGACGAGAAAATCGAAAAGTACATCCTCGACCTGGTATTCGCCACGCGGGAGCCCGCGCGTCACGGCTTCCCCGATCTGGAGCGCTTCATCACCTATGGCGCCTCGCCCCGGGCCAGCATCAATCTGGTGCTGGCCGCTCGCGCCATGGCTTTCCTGCGTGGTCGCGGCTATGTCGTGCCCCAGGACGTCAAGGATGTGGCGGCGGACGTTCTGCGCCACCGCATCATCCCCAGTTACGAGGCCGATGCCGAAGGCATGACGGTGGACCGGCTGATCGACCGGCTGCTGGCCGAAACCGTCGTGCCTTGATGTCATGACTTCCCGGTCATGATTCCCGACGCCCATCACCAAGGCCGGCCCTGGCCGGCGGCGGAACTCCGCCGCCTGGAGATCCTTTCCTCCCGGCTGGTCACCAGCATCTTCGCCGGCGAATACCGCAGCGTCTTCAGGGGCAGGGGCATCGAGTTCGAGGAGGTGAGGGAGTATCAGCCGGGAGACGATATCCGCGGCATCGACTGGAACGTGACCGCGCGCGCGGGTCGTCCCTTCGTCAAGCAATATGTCGAGGAGCGGGAGATGACCGTCATGCTCCTGCTCGATCAGTCCGCTTCCATGAAGCGCGACACGCCGCGACAGGCCAAGGACCGCGTCGCCGCCGAGATCTGCGCGCTGCTGGCCTTCGCGGCGGCTCGCAGCAACGATCGCATCGGCCTGCTGACCTTCACCGACCGGATCGAACACTACCTTGCGCCCGCCAAGGGCGCGCGCCACGCCCGGCGGCTCATCGCCGAGGTGCTGCGCGCCTCGCCTTCCGGCCGGGGCACGGACCTGGCCGGCGCCCTGGATTATCTGGAAAGGGTCTTGCGGCGCGGCAGTATCCTGTTCCTGGTCTCGGATTTCGTCGCCACCGATTTTCGCGTGCCGCTCGCCGCGGCCGCCCGGCGGCACGATGTGGTCGCCATTTCCGTGAGCGATCCCCTCGATGAGGATTTGCCGGAGGCGGGGCTCCTGCGTCTGGCGGACGCCGAAACCGGCGCCCTGCGCCTGGTGGACAGCGGCGATGCCGGGGTGCGACAGGCCTACCGCGCCCATGCCGCGAGCCGACGGGATGCCCTGGCCCGAACCCTGGCCGGCGCGGGTGTCGAGCACCTGGGCGTTCCCGGCGATGCCTCCCCGGTCCAGGCCCTGACCCGCTTCTTCCATGGCCGCCAGCGGCGGCTGAGCCGCTGATCGCGCCGCTGAACATGGGTGGGTTTCGTGGTTTGCCTTTCCTCCTGCCGCTCGCTTTCGCGGCGGGCGCCGCGCTGGCGGAGCCGGAACCGGCTTCACCCTCCGATGCCCGCGGGGATATCCACGATATCCGGGGTTTCATGCCCATGGACGGCCCGCCCCCCTTTGCCTTGACCGGCGGTTTGCTGCTGCTGGCCGGAGGCTTGCTACTTGTCCGCCGCCGCGCCATGACGGGGGCGCCGCCGCCACCACCTCCGCTCGCCGAGCCCGAAGACCCGCTGGCAAGGCTTCTCGCCGACCACCGGAATGGACGCTGTCCCGGCGACCTGCTGATCATTCGTCTGGACGGGCTGGTGCGGGATGCGCTGTCGGCAAGATCGGGGATACCCGCCCATCGGCTGACCTCGGCGGAACTCCGGCGGTCGCTATGGGACAGGGTGTCGACGGAGGAAAGACGCGCGCCGCTGGACGGGTTTCTGAACCTGGCCGACCGGGTCAAATTTGCCGCCCATGTGCCCGCCACGGCCGAGATCGAAGCCGCCGTGCTGATGGCCACACGCCTGCTCGAGGCTGTCCCGGAAGGACCGGCGGCATGAGGTTTCATGATCCTCTTTGGCTGCTGCTGCTCCTGGCGCTGATTCCCTGGTTGCTGCTGCGTCGCCGCCGAGCGCGCGGCCAGCCCGCCCTCGTCGTGGCCGACTGGGGACAAGTGGGGGCGCTGCCGCTGACATGGCGGGCTCGCCTGGCGCCCTATCTGCCCTGGCTGCGCCCGCTGCTCCTGGTCCTGGCCATCCTGGCTCTGGCCCGACCCCAGACGGTGGAGCGGGAATCCAGGGTGCGCGGCGAGGGGGTGGACCTGATGGTTGCCCTGGATCTGTCCACCAGCATGCTGGCGGAAGACCCGCGCGCCGGCGAGCCGCGCGCGAACCGGCTGGCCATGGCCAAGGACGTGCTGGGCGAATTCATCCGGGGCCGACGCGGCGACAGGATCGGCCTGGTGGTGTTCGCCGCCCGCCCCTATCCGGCCGCCCCCTTGACCCTGGACCATGCCTGGCTGGAAGCGGCCCTGGCGCGGCTGCGGACCGGCGATATCGAGGATGGCACCGCCATCGGCGACGCCTTGCTGGCGGCGCTGAACCGCCTGCGGGGGAAAGTGGCTGTGGAAAAAGTGGCCGAAGGGAAAGCGTCCCCGGGGCGCTCCGGCAGCCAGGCCATCATCCTCATCACGGACGGCCGTAGCAATGTCGGCGCCACCACTCCCCAGTTGGCGGCTTCAGCTGCCAGGACCCTGGGAATACGCATCCATGTCATCGGTATCGGTTCCCGTGGCATGGCGGTCATTCCCATCGACGACCCGCTGGGAGGTACCCGCTACCGCCAGGTCCAGGCGGACCTGGACGAATCCGTCCTGGGCGAGATCGCCACGATAACGGGGGGCGGTTATTTCCGGGCCGATGATCGCGGTGGGTTGTCGCGGGTATTCCAGGCCATCGATCGGCTGGAAAAACGCCCGCTGGAAGAGAAGGTCCATTTCACCTACGGCGAGCTGTTTCCGCCGCTGCTCCTTGGCGCGCTCCTGCTGCTCATGGTCGAGTCGACCCTGCGCGCCACCCTGTTGAGGACGCTGCCCTGAAATGATCCTAGAAACCTCAGTTGGACGCACCCGAGTGTGCGGTTTTCGCGTTGTCTGGCAAGGCGTGACGACGCAGCGGGGCCGGCCCCGCAAGGAGGAGCAACGCCGCCAGGCGACGCGAAAACTGTGCAATCGGGTGCGTAGTGGCCCTACCCAATGGGTGAGCGCCAACGGAGGCGCAAACGACAGCCACCGTGCGACCTCACGAGGGCCAAGGAGCGGTCAACTGAGGTTTCTAGGATGAAGCGCCCCCCTGACTTGCCGCGCTCGTTTCTCCCCGAGGGGGAGGTCGCTTCCTTCGCAACGGCCGTGGGGAACTGATATGGACTGGCCAGCCGTGAACTGGGCCGCCCCCGAGTACGCCTGGCTCGTGCTGCTGGGACTCCCGGCCGCGTTCCTGATCCGCCGGGCCGCCACGCGGCGGCGGCGGGACCTGCGCCTGCTGGCGGGGGAGGGCGGGATGCCCACCGCCCGCTTCACGCCCGCCCGGCAATGGCTGGGACATCTGGGGCTGGGGGTGGCCTTCCTGCTCGTGGTCGTGGCGCTCTGCCGTCCCCAGTGGGGGGAGATGACCCAGCGGGAACATTCCCGGGGCGCGGATATCCTCATCGCCCTGGATGTCTCCCGCAGCATGCTGGCGGACGATCTGTCGCCCAACCGCCTGGCCGTGGCCAAGCGGGCTGTCCTTGAATTGCTGCCGGAATTGCGGGGTGACCGCGTCGGCTTGATCGCCTTTTCCGGGAGCGCTTTCCTGGTCTGTCCACTGACCAGCGACCATGACGCCTTCGCCGCCGTGCTGGCCGAGGCCGGACCCGATACCCTGCCCCTGGGCGGCACGACCCTGGCCGGTGCCCTGAAGGAGGCCCGCCGGGCCTTCGGCGACCACGCGCAGCGGGGACGGTTCCTGGTCGTCATCAGCGATGGCGAAGACCATGGCGGCGATGTGGTCGAGGCGGCCAAAAGCCTGGGTGGCCTCGGCATCAGGGTCCACGGCCTGGCCGTCGGCTCGCCGGGGGGGGGGCTCATCCCCCTGGCCGAGGGCGAGTTCCTGAGGGATCGCCAGGGCGCCATCGTGAAAAGCCGCCAGCATCCCGGTCTGCTGTCGGCGATGGCCGCCGCCGGTGGCGGTCGATACCTCGACCTGACGGCCGACCCGAAGGCGCTGGTCGGGCTTTACGCCGCCGCGGTGTCCGAAGCGGATCGCGGGGAGATCGTCAGGGCGCGGCGGCTGTTGATCGAGCGCTTCCAGTTGCCGCTGGCCCTGGCGCTGTTCCTGCTCCTGCTGGAGCCCTTCGTCCGACCGCGAGACCCGCCATGACGCGCGGCTGGATCAAGGCCCTTCTCGTCGTCTGTGCCCTGCTTTTGCTGGCCGGGGCCCTGCGCCATGACCTGGCCAATTGGAGCACCCGCCAGGGCATGGCGCGCTTGCGCGCGGGGGACGTGGCCGGCGCCGAGGCCGCCTTCCGGCGGGCCATCGACTTCGGCAAGCCCGCCGCGCCGCTCCACTTCAATCTCGGCGTGGCCCATTACCGCGACCATGCCCATGACCCGGCGCGCAAGCAGTTCGACCTCGCCATTGCCGCGGCGGCGCCGGAACTCAGGCCGGCGGCCCATTACAATCGCGGCAACAGTTTCTATCGCCAGGCGCAAAGCGTTTCCGGCCGGGACAGCCGGGCCGCCATCACCTTGTTGCAGCAGGCCATGGCCGATTACCGGCGGGTCCTGGCGCTCGCCCCGGGCGACGCGAACGCCCGCGGCAACCTGGATCTGGCCCGGACCCGCTTGCGGGGCCTGGAGAGCGGCCAGGCCAAAGGCAAGCGGGATGACCGGGCCAACGCGGGGCAACGGCAAGCGGGCGACCCCGCCGGCGCGCCCCGATCGAGGGACGAGGGGCGGGCGGGTGGCAAGACCCCGCCCGGCGAGAAGAAACCCGCCAGTCAAGCCGGATCGCGGGCCGCCGGCACGGATACGCCCGCGAGCGGCGGAAAGCCGGCGCGCGCCCTGACGAAAAACGAGGTCGAGCGCCTCCTGAACGATGCGCGGGGGCGCGAGAAACCGGCCGGGTCGCTGCATGGCGGCGGCAAGCTAGGTCCGTCGGCCATGCCGGACAAGGATTGGTGATGCGATGAAGGATAAGGTCAGACGAATGCTTCACCGCCTCGCCGTCGCGGGGCTGCTGTCCGCCTTGCTGATGACGCCGATGCGGCATGCCGTCGCGGAGGCCGGTGAAGCGCCGCCCGGCGATGACCTGATCCTGGAAGTCAGCCTGGAAAAGCCACGGGTCTATCCGGGCGAATCGATCACCGCGACGGTCACTTTTCTCGCCGGGCCGGTTTCGGTGCGCAATATCCAGTACCCCAGGCTCAAGGGCGAGGCGTTTAGGCTGGGCGAGTTCGCGGCCCCGATTTCCAGAAGCCTGGTCCGGAACGGCCACGAGTACACCGCCTACGCGTTTTCCGCGACCCTCAGGCCGCTGAAAAGCGGTGAATGGCAAATCGGACCCGCCGAAATATCCTGTGAGATGCTCGTCCCGGGCGCTGGCGCGGACGCCTTCTTCGGCGGCGGCCAGCCCAGAACCGTGACGCTTCGCTCCGAACCCGTCGGGCTGGCCATCCTGCCCTTTCCGAAGGCGGGCCGGCCGGCTGATTTCACCGGCGCGGTCGGCCTGTACAAGGTAAGCCGGCAAGTCACGCCCGTCGCCGTTCGAAGCGGTGATCCGGTGACGGTCACCACCCGCATCGAAGGCGCCGGCGGTGTCGATGCCTTCACCTGTCCCCCGGTCGAACTGGCCGGGGTGCGGAGTTATCCGCCTCGGGCCCGGCGCGCGAAAAACAGCCTGTCCTGCGAGCAGGTGCTGTTGCCGGAGGTGGCGGCCGACTTGACCATCCCCGGTGTGGCCATCAGTTCCTTCGATCCGGTCGGCGAACGCTACCGGCGCGCGGAGAGCGGGCCCGTCCGTGTCGTGGTGGCGCGCGGCGAGGCGAACGAGGGGACGAACGAGGGGACGAGGGGACGAATGAGGGGACGAATGAGGGAACTGAGCGGGCTCCGCCGCCGCCCCCCAAGGCGGGGCCGCCCCGGGAGCCGGCCGTCGACACCTCCCACCTTGCCGCCTGGGTCGCGGGCCTCCTGCTAGCGGGCCTGGCCGTGCATTGGATCATGGGTCGGAAGTCGGCCAGGCGGGCGCCCACGGTCCAGCCCGCCTCCCTGCCCGCGGATCCCTCGGCCTGGCTTGCCGAGGCCGAGGACGCCCTGGCCGCCGGCGATCCGGAGCGTTTCCACACCGCGGCTTTTCGCGCGTTGCAGGCGCATCTTGGCGCTCGGCACGGGCTCGTGGCCGCAGCCATCACCGGAGATGTGGTGGGCAAGGTGCTGCGACCCGCCGGTGCCCGGGAGCGCCAATTGGAAGGCTATGAGACACTGTTTTCCCTCTGCGACCGGGCGCGCTTCTCGCCGAGCGGTGGCGGGGAAGCGGCGATGCGGGATACCTTCGACCTGCTGAAACGTGTCATGGAAGAAAATTAAAGTGTCGTCTCCCCCCGGGAGTCGGGCTGTCGGGTGGCCAGGCGGCGGATGACCGGCAAGCCATGGTATGAAATTTGCGTTACCTCGATACATCACGGAGAAGAGCAATGCATAGTCCCGATCGCATCATTGGCATGGCGAGCGCCTTTTATGATTCCTGCGTCCTGTTCGTCGCTTCGGATCTCGGCGTGTTCGCCAAGCTGGCCGAGCTGGGTTCCGCGGATGCCGAATCCCTGGCCTCGGCCCTGGGGCTCGACCCGCGCGGGGCCCGCCTGCTGCTAGACGCCTGCGTGGCGGTGGAACTGCTGAACAAGCAGGGTGACGCCTATTCGAACACCCCCGAAAGTGCCCTGTTCCTGGTGCCCGGCTCCCCGGGTGACCTGTCCGCGGCCATCCGCTACAACCGGGATGTGTATCCCGCATGGGGAAAACTCGACACCTTCGTCAAAAAAGGCACACCGGTGGAGCGACCCGAGTTCCACCTGGGCGAGGATGCCGAGCGCACCCGCACCTTCGTCCTGTCCATGCACTACCGGGCCCTGGCCATCGGCCGCTCCGTGCTCGCTGAACTCGACCTGGACGGCCGCCACACCCTGCTCGACGTGGGTGGCGGCCCCGGCACCTACTCTGTGCTGATCAGCCAGAAGTACCCGGACATCCGCTGCACGGTGCTCGATCTCCCCGAGGTGGCGAAGGTGGCGGACGGCCTCATCGCCCAGCAGGGCGCCGCCGAGCGGGTGAAGACCCTGCCGGGCGACTACCGTACCCTGGCGTTCCCGCCCGGCAACGACGCCATCAATTTCTTCGGCATGATGCACCAGGAGTCGCCGGACAGCATCCGCGCCCTGCTGAAGAAGGCCTACGACGCCCTCAATCCCGGCGGCGTGGTGCATGTCATGGACCTGATGACCGACGCGACGCACACCCGGCCTAAATTCAGCGCGCTGTTTGCCGTAAACATGGCGCTGACCACGGAAAATGGCTGGGTGTTCGCCGACAGCGAGCTGGAGGGCTGGATGCGGGAGGCGGGCTTCACGGACTTCCGCGTGCGGCCGCTGCCGCCGCCCATGCCCCACAGCTTCGCCTCGGCGCGCAAGCCCTGATCCGGGACCAGCGAAAAACGAATGATCCCCGTGACGCCTACTTACGCAAAAGGACATCCATGAAAGCACTTCCCAGAACCCTCGCCGCATTCCTTTCCGCCGCGGCTCTCCTGGCCGGCCAGGCGGCGGCGGATCCCGCGGCGTCGACCCAGAACGAGACGCTTCCGCTCCTGGAAAAGGCGGGCAACGGCGTGTACCGCCTGGGCGACATCGTCGTCGACCGCAATGCCCGTTCCATCACCTTTCCGGCCCAGGTCAACATGGACAAGGGCATGCTCGAATACCTGATCGTGCACCGCAAGGGAAAAACCCACGAGAGTCTGCTCAACACCCTGGTCGATCCCTACAACCTGCAGATCGCCTTCCTGCTCCTGGGCTTCGAGGGCGCCGAGCAGAAGCTGGCCATGCAGGGCGACCCCACGGCGCCCAAGGGCGATCGCATCGCCATCCTGATTAGCAGGAAGGCCGGCGCCGGTACCGAGGTCTTTCCCGCAGATCGCTGGCTGATCAACAAGTTCGGCGAGGAAACCCGGGATGTGCCGCCGATGGACTGGGTCTACACGGGGTCATTGAGCTATGGCGGGCGCTTCCTGTCCCAGGATTCGGGATCCATCACCGCCATCTGGCACGATCCGGTGGCCCTGATGGACAACGCCTCGCCGGGCGGCGAGAGCAACCGCATCTGGTTCGTCAAGGAAGGCGCGGTACCGCCGGTCGGCACCCCGGTGGAAGTCGTCATCAAGCCCGCAAAATAAATTCGCTCAGGAGACCCTCATGCGTAAAACCCTCACTTTCTGCCTGCTGGCGTTGTTCGGGACGCTTCCCCCCTCGTCCCAGGCCGCCGGCAAGGTCGTGACCCAGTCCCAGCCCGATGTTTCCCTGCGCAACGAAGCGGAAAATGCCATCGGCAAGGGCCTGACCTGGCTGGCCAACAAGCAGCAGCCCGGCGGCTACTGGGCCCAGACCGAGCATCCCGCCCTGACGGCGATGATCCTGACCGCCTTCCAGGGCGATCCTTCCAACTTCTACAAGCGGAAATATGAACAGAACATCAAGCTCGGCTACGACTACCTGCAGAGCAACGTCAAGCCCGACGGCAGCATCTATGTCAAGGACCTGAAGAACTACAACACCGCCCTCTCCATGATGGCCTTCCTGGTGGCCAACAACACCGCCTACGAACCCATCCTCAAGAACGGACGCAAGTTCCTCATCAGCCAGCAGGACGATTTCGGCGACAAGGGCATGGGCGATCACCCCCTCGACGGCGGCATGGGCTACAGCGGCAGCTACAAGAACTCCGACATCAACAACACCACCCTGGCCCTGGAGGCGCTGCATTACACCCGCTACCTCAAGAGCGACGTGGCCAACGACCCGGAAACCAAGGATCTCAACTGGAAAGCGGCGGCCCAGTTCATCAGCCGCACCCAGAATCTGCAGGGCACCAACGACCAGCCCTTCGCCAGCAACGACCCGGACAACAAGGGCGGCTTCGTCTACTTCCCCGAGAACAGCATGGCCGGCCAGACCACGCTGCCCGACGGCAAGGTCGTGTACCGCTCCTATGGCAGCGCCAGCTACAACGGCCTGCTGAGCCTGACCTATGCCCAGGTGGACGTGAAGGACCCCCGGGTCAAGGCCGTGCTCGACTGGCTCAATCGGAATTACTCCCTGGAGGAGAACCCGGGCATGGGCCAGGCCGGCCTGTTCTACTACTACCACATGATGGCCAAGGGCCTGAGCCTGGCCGGCGTCGATACCCTGACCCTCAAGGACGGCAAGAAGCTGAAGTGGCGCCCGGCGCTCGCCAAGCGCCTGCTCGACCTGCAGGCCAGCGACGGTTCCTGGGTCAACCAGCAGAACGGGCGTTTCTGGGAAAGGGACCCGCATCTCGTCACCGCCCACGCCATCCTCACCCTGGAAATTCTTTATCGGGGCTTGTGACGCGCGGGGGCGGGCGCCCGTCCTGGGAAGGCCCGCCTCCCACCAACCCAGTCTGGAGACACCATGTCCACACTCCATCAACGATTCACGGTCAACTTCTCGTACCCGGTCGTCTTTACCCGCGACGCGTTCGCCCTGGACAACCCCTCCCTGGCCGATGTCATGCGTCAGGGCGGCCGCCCCCACAGCCGCGCCCTGGTGGTCATCGACAGCGAGGTGGCGAGCCTCACCCCGGGCCTGCTGGAACGGATTAGCCGCTATGGCGAGGCCCACAGGGAGTTGATGGAGTTTGTGGCGCCGCCGTTCCTGGTGCGCGGCGGCGAGATTTGCAAGCACGAGCCCGTGGAAGTGGAACGCATCCATGCCCTGGTGGAGCGCCACAAGATCTGCCGGCATTCCTTCATCGTCGCCATCGGTGGCGGGGCGGTGCTGGATGCCGCCGGCTATGCCGCCGCCACGGCCCATCGCGGCGTGCGCCTGATCCGCATGCCGACCACCGTGCTGGCCCAGAACGACGCCGGCATCGGCGTCAAGAACAGCGTCAACGCCTTCGGCCGCAAGAATTTCCTCGGCACCTTCGCGCCGCCCTTCGCGGTCATCAACGACGCCGCCTTCCTGGAAACCCTGCCGGCCCGCGACAAGCGCGCCGGCATCGCCGAGGCGGTCAAGGTCGCCCTCATCCGGGACCGGGATTTCTTCGATTTCCTCTACAAGGAACGCGACCAGCTCGGCCGTTTCGCGCCCGCCGCCACGGAAGCCATGATCAAGCGTTGCGCCGAACTGCACCTGGAGCATATCGCCGGCGCCGGCGACCCCTTCGAGAGCGGCTCCTCGCGCCCCCTGGATTTCGGCCACTGGGTCGCCCACAAGCTGGAGGAACTGTCCCACAGCGAACTGCGTCACGGCGAGGCCGTGGCCATCGGCATCGCCCTGGATTCCTTGTATTCCCATCACCTGGGGCGGTTGGGCGAACTCGACCTCTACCGCATCCTCACCCTGCTGGAGGCCCTGGGCTTCAGCCTCTACCATCCCGCCCTGTCCTGGCTCGACGTGGAGCGAGCCCTGGGCGACTTCCGCGAGCACCTGGGCGGCGAACTTTCGATCCCTCTCCTCGAAGGAATCGGCTGCAAGATCGAGGCCCATGAAATCGACGTGGCCCTGATGAAGCAATGCATCGCGCAATTGGCGGAACGTGCCGGGGCGGAGGAAGGTCAGCCGGCCAGATCCGGCCACGGCTCCGCTGAAGATCGCTCCAGCCTGCGGAACGCCTGAGATTCGGCGCGGCGAGAGCGTTTTTCCACCGCTATCCCCGTCATTCGAGCGGGCCGACGTTGACTGAACGACGCTCCCCACCCCGGCCCTCCCCGCGCGCGGGGACGGTGTCGGCGCCTCAGCCGAAAACGGGGGGGGCGGTGCCGGCTCCCCAAGGTCCGGCATCGCCCTGGATCCGGCTGGCCCTGATCCTGGTGGCGCTGGCGGCGGCGATCATCCTGCCTTTCCTGCTCTGGGGCGAGGACATCGAGCGCCTGGCCCCCGATCTCCTGTCCGGCGCGGATACCCGGCTGCTCATCGCCGGGATCGGGGTCGCCCTGCTGGTCACCGATCTGGTGTTGCCGATTCCCAGCAGCATCGTCAGCGTCACGCTCTGCCTGCTGCTCGGCCCCCTGCTCGGCGCCCTGGTCGTGGCCCTGGGCATGCTGGGCGGGTTTCTCTGCGGCTACCTGCTCGGCCGCCTGCTGCCGAGGGCAGCCCTGCGCCGCTGGGTGGGCGCCGAACTCTGGGACGCGGTCAGCCGCCGGGCGGCCGATTCCGGCGCCCTGTGGATCATGGCCTCCCGCCCGGTGCCTGTCCTGGCCGAGGCCACCGCCGTCATCGCCGGCAGCCTGGGCGTTCCCTTCCCGACCGCCCTGGCCGCGGCGCTGGCGTCCTCCCTCGGCGTGGCCGCCTGCTACGGCGTCGCGGCCGCCGCCGGCCTGTCCGTGGGCGGCTTCTGGCTGGCCTTTGCCGCGAGCATGCTGCTGGCGGCGCTGTTGTGGTTCCTGTCGCGGATTTGGCGCGGCGGGATGAATGTGTAGGATGCGGACCCGGAACTGAAAGAAAAGGACGAGTGATGAGCGACAACGCGCGCGCCATGCTGCGAGAGTGGCTGTTTCAGCGGCTCGACGAAAACGCCAGGGACTGGATGACGGGCCAGCTTTCCCGGCTGGAAACGGAGCGCGGCGACGCGTCCCTGGGGATCGCCTTCGGCCTCGCGCCCAGGAAACTGGGCAAGGGCATGCTGGACCTGTCGCCGGCCGAGGCGGCGGCCGCCGACGGATGCATCGCGGGCTGGAAACCGGGAAACTGGAGCCTGGCGGAGGCGGGCCGCATCCTGTTGCTGGCCTCCCTGCCCGGCAGGGACCCGGATTTCGCGCCGCGTTTCCGCGCCCTGTGCCAGACCGCCGACGTGGCCGAGTCCATCGCCCTGTATCGCGGCCTGCCCCTGTACCCGGAGCCGGAAAGCCTCGAACCCCAGGTGGGGGAGGGGTTGCGCAGCAACATGCTCACGGTATTCGAGGCCATCGCCCACCACAATCCCTATCCGGCCAGCTACTTCGACACCCACCGCTGGAACCACATGGTGCTCAAGGCCTTGTTCGTCGGCAGCCGCCTGGCGCTGATCCATGGGCTGGACGCCCGGGCCAACGCGGAACTGGCGCGCATCATGGGAGATTTCGCCCACGAGCGCTGGGCGGCGGGCCGGCAGGTGCCCTTCGAGATCTGGCGCTGCGTCGGACCCTTCGCCACGGGTGCCGCCCTGGCGGATCTGGACCGGGTGCTGGCGTCGGGCACGCCGCTGGAACGGCAGGCCGCGGCCCTGGCCCTGGCGGCCAGCCCGGATCCCGCGGCGCGGGAACGGTTGAACAGGCTTCCCGACCTGGAGGAGCATATCGCCTCCGGCGCGCTGCGCTGGGATGTGCTGAGCTGAGCAAACCCTGATGGAACTGAATTCATAACGCCACCCCTATCGTGGACGAAACTTCCCTCCCCACCCCAACCCTCCCCGCAAACGGGGAGGGAGCAAACCCCTCCCCCGCGAGCGGTGGAGGCTGGGAGGGGGAGTTCAGTGGCATGACTTTCAAAAAGACCAATATTCCCGAGTACAACAAGCAAACCGTTCGAGAGAGAGGCAGACCATGATGTTCATCGACCCCCACGCCCACATGATTTCCCGCACCACGGACGACTACGAGGCCATGGCCGCCTCGGGTGTCGTGGCCGTCATCGAGCCCGCCTTCTGGCTGGGCCAGCCGCGCACCAACGCCGGTTCCTATCTCGACTACCTGTCCTCCATCGTCGGCTTCGAGCGCTTCCGCGCCAGCCAGTTCGGCATCCGTCACTACTGCACCATCGGCCTCAATTCCAAGGAGGCCAACAACGAGGCCCTGGCCGAGGCGGTGATGGAGTTGATCCCCCGTTTCGCCCTGAAGGAAGGGGTGGTGGCCATCGGCGAGATCGGCTACGACGAGCAGACCGCCCTGGAGGACAAGTATTTCCGTCTCCAGCTGGAACTGGCCAAGGAGCTGGACCTGCCGGTCATGATCCATACCCCCCACCGCGACAAGAAGAACGGCACCTCCCGTTCCATGGACGTCTGCGTCGAGCACGGCCTGGACCCGGGCAAGGTGGTGGTGGACCACAACAACGAGGAAACCGTGCGGGAGGTGCTGGATCGCGGCTTCTGGGCCGGCTTCTCCATCTATCCCAGCACCAAGATGGGCAATGCCCGCATGGTGGAAATCCTGCGCCAGTACGGCGCCAACCGGGTGATCGTCGATTCCGCCTGCGACTGGGGCATCTCCGAGGTCCTGGCGGTGGCCAAGACCGCTCGGCTGGCCCTGCAGACCGGCATCCCCGAGGACCAGGTGCGGCTGGCGTGCTACCAGAACGCCCTGGAAGCCTACGGGCAAAGCGGCCAGATGAAGGAGGAGGACTGGCTCAATCCCCAGGCCATCGACCAGCGCGCGGTGTACGAAGGCAATTCCATCCTGCGCGGCGGCCGCGAGCCGGTGGTGGGGCAGACCCCCAACCGTCGCGGCATGGATAACCTCATCATCGAATGAAGGCGAGCTCAACAATTATCTTGTCATCGCGAGGAGCGAAGCGACGTGGCGATCCAGAGGTTTCGCCCGCGGCAAGGATTCTGGATTGCTTCGCTGCGCTCGCAATGACGGAATTCGATGGGTTTAATGTCTCGATATTGCTGCCTGTTCCTGTATCAATATTTTCGTCCAGTGGCCGATATGGAACGGGCGGGGACGCGACCCGACAGCACAACCACCCAGGAGCCCCACTATGAGCGCACCCTACGGCCCCATGCGGGCCATCGACATCCTCGACCTCTACTTCATCGAGAACCGATCCCGGATCATGGACATCGCGTCCTTTCTGGACCGGATCGACCGCTATGAGGGCGCCGACGAGGCCAAGGCGGACTTCCGCTACCAGGCCTTCCTGCAAATTCTCGACATCACCCGCGACACCCCCCGCGACCGCGCCAAGGCCGTCCAGGTGGCCCTCAGCGACCCCACCACCGAGCCGCTCGACAGCGCGCTGGGAATGAAGGCCTACGGCGCCTGGAAAGGAGCGGCGAAATGAAAGCCATCGATCCCCACATCCACATGATTTCCCGCACCACGGACGATTACATGCGGATGACCATCAGCGGCATCCACACCGTGGCCGAACCCGCCTTCTGGGCCGGCTTCGACCGCGCCTCGGCGGACTGCTTCCGCGACTACTTCCACCAGCTCACCGTGGTGGAGCCCGCCCGCGCCGCCCGCTTCGGCATCAAGCACTACTGCTGGCTCGGCCTGAACTCCAAGGAGTCGGAAAATCTGACACTGGCGGACGAGGTGCTGGCCATCATCCCGGAATTCATCGACCGCCCCAACGTGCTGGGTTTCGGCGAGATCGGGCTGAACAAGAATTCTAAGAACGAGATGGCGGTGCTGGAACGGCAACTGGCCATGGCGGCGGCGCGCAACGACCTGGTGCTGGTCCACACGCCCCACCTGGAGGACAAGCTCAAGGGCACCCGTATGATCATGGACATGATCCGCAACGAGCCCCGCCTGGACCCGTCCCGGGTGCTCATCGACCACGCCGAGGAACACACCATCGCCGAGATCAAGGATCGCGGTTTCTGGTTCGGCATGACCCTCTACCCCAACTCCAAGGGCAGCCCGGAGCGGGCCATCGACGCCGTCGAGATCTATGGCAGCGAGCGCCTGTGTATCAATTCCTCGGGTGACTGGAGCGTCAGCGACCCCCTGTCCATCCTGAAATGCGCCAACGAGATGCGCCGGCGCGGCCATGGGGAGGCCGCCGTTAACCAGGTGTTCTACGAGAATCCCAAGAGCTTCATGGGCCAGTGCCCGAAGTTCGTGGCGAATTGATCCCGGCATCCGAAAGGAGCTTTCTCCCCCTCCCGGCCTCCCCCGCAAGCGGGGGAGGGGTAGGGCGGAACCGCAATGCGCACAGGTTTGCCCCCTCCCCGTTTACGGGGAGGGCGGGGGTGGGGAGGGTTTCCCTGCTTGGATATCTCGCAAGCCATCGAATCCCCTTCACTTCTGCGCATGCCCTGGAAAAGGAATAGGCGGTCGGCATGATCACCTACTGCACCAACATCCACCCAGGCGAAAGCTGGGGAGAGGTATTCGCCGCCCTGCGGCAACACATCCCGGTGGTGAAGGCCGCCTTCAGCCCCGATGCCGCCTTCCCCATCGGCCTGCGCCTGGCGGAGCGGGCGGCGCGGGAGCTGGACGCGGCGCGCAATCGGGAATTCACCGACTGGCTGCGGGCCAACGACTGCTTCGTGCCCACCCTCAATGGTTTCCCCTACGGCGCCTTCCACGGCGGGCGGGTCAAGGAAAACGTCTACCTGCCCGACTGGCGCGCCCCCGAGCGGGCCGCCTACACCCTGCGCCTGACGGACCTGCTGGCCGGCTGGCTGCCGGAAGGCATGGCGGGTTCCATCTCCAGCGTGCCCCTGGGCTTCAAGGGCGTGGTCGGCTGGGATGATCTGCCGGCTTTCCGCGTCCAGTTGGAGAGCGTGTTGCGCCACCTGGCCGAAATACATGATCGCCAGGGAAGAAAGATCCTCCTGGCCCTGGAGCCGGAGCCGGGCTGCCTGTTGGAAACCACCGACGAGGCCTGCCGCTTTTTCGCCGAACTGGATTTGTCGGAGGAATTGACAGCTTTTCTGGGCCTTTGCTACGACGCCTGCCACCAGGCGGTGGAATTCGAGGATCCGGCGGATTCCCTGCGCCGCCTCGATCAGGCCGGCATCCCCATCGCCAAGGTGCAGGTGTCCTCGGCCCTGAGGGTGGCGGGGGAGGGCAGGGAGCACCTGCGCCGCTTCGACGAGCCCTGCTACCTGCACCAGGTGGTGGTGCGCAACCGGGACGGCAACCTGGACCGTTACGCCGACCTGGGCCAGGCGCTGGCGCGGGAAGAGATTGGCGGGGGGGTGGGCGAGGAATGGCGCTGCCATTTCCACGTCCCCATCTTCCTCGCCGGCACCCCGGACCACGGCACCACCCAATCCTTCCTGATCGACCTGCTGCCCCTGCTGCCCGCCGATATCCTGCTGGAAGTGGAAACCTACACCTGGGACGTGCTGCCGCCGGAGCTGCGCCTGGATTCGGTGACCGACTCCATCGTGCGCGAGCTGGAATGGCTTGCCGCTATTCGCGGAACGTCTCTCTCCCTCCCAGCCTCCCCCGTTTGCGGGGGAGGGGAGCACCTCCTCCCCGCGGGCGGGGAGCACACTGAAGGACATCAAGGCAGAGGTTGGGAGGGCAGTGGCCTTTCCTTCGTCACACCCGGCAAGGGCCAACGCCGTGCATAGAACCGTCGTCCTCAATGTCGTCGGCCTTACCCGGGACCTGCTGAGCCGGGGTCACACCCCACGACTCTCGGCCCTGTTGCCGGACAGCGTCCCCATCCACACCGTCACCCCGGCCGTGACCTGCTCCGCGCAGGCCACCTACCTGACCGGGCGCCTGCCCACCGACCACGGCATCGTCGGCAACGGCTGGTACTTCCGCGACCTGGGGGAGGTGCTGTTCTGGCGCCAGTCCAACGCCCTGATCCAGGGCGACAAGATCTGGCACGAGGCGCGCCGCCGGGATCCTTCCTGCGCCGTGGCCAACACCTTCTGGTGGTACGCCATGAACACCGACGCCGACATCACCGTGACGCCGCGCCCCCTCTACCTGGCCGACGGCCGCAAGCTGCCGGACTGCTACAGCCAGCCGCCGCAGTTGCGCGAGCGCTTCAACCGGGATTTCGGCCAGTTCCCCCTGTTCCAGTTCTGGGGCCCGGCCACCTCCATCGCCTCCAGCGAGTGGATCGGGCGGGCAGCCATGGCCATCGAGGACGAATACCGGCCCGGCCTGCAACTGGTTTACCTGCCCCACCTGGACTACGGCCTGCAGAAGCTCGGCCCCGGAGGCGACATCGCCCGCGACCTGGCCGAGATCGACGCCCTCTGCGGTCGCCTGCTGGATCATTTCCGGGAGCGGGGCTGCCGCGTGGTGGTGCTGTCCGAATACGGCATCACCCCGGTCAGCCGTCCCCTCCACCCCAACCGCATCCTGCGCCAGGCCGGCTTCCTGTCCCTCAAGGAGGATCTGGGGCGGGAGTATCTCGACCCTACGGCCAGCCGCGCCTTCGCCGTGGCCGACCACCAGGTCTGCCATGTCTACGTCAGGAACCCGTCCGACCTGCCGGCGGTGCGCGCCCTGTTCGCCGCGGTTCCCGGCGTGGAGCGTGTGCTGGACGTCGACGGCAAGCGCGAGTTCGGTCTGGACCACGAGCGCTCCGGCGAGCTGGTGCTGGTGTCGGGGTCCGACGCCTGGTTCACCTACTACTGGTGGCTGGACGACGACAAGGCCCCCGACTACGCCCGCACCGTCAACATCCACGCCAAGCCCGGCTACGACCCCTGCGAACTGTTCCTGGACCCGGCCATCACCCTGCCAAAGCTGAAGATCGCCACCTTCCTGCTGAAGAAGAAGCTTGGCTTCCGCGCCCTCATGGAGGTGGTGCCCCTGGACGCCAGCCTGGTGAAGGGCTCCCACGGCCGCGTTACCGACGACCCGGTGGCGGGGCCGCTGCTCATGAGCACCGCCCCACACCTGATCGAGGCCGACACCCTGGCCGCCACGGACGTGCGAGACCTCCTGCTGCGCCACCTGTTCGCCGACTGAGCCATGTCCTTGCTGGTAAAGGCCGCTTCAGTCCCCTTCTCGGCCTCTGCCCGCGGGGGAGGCGATGCCCCCCTCCCCGTTCACGGGGAGGGCAGGGGTGGGGAGCGCCTTTCCCAGGATCCATCTTGGAGTGCGAAGCAAGTATGAATACCCTCAAGCCCTGGCTGGACCTCTGTCGCGTCAGCAACCTGCCCACGGTGTGGACCAACGTGCTGGCCGCCGGCTTGCTGGCCACCGGCCAGTTCCAGCCCGGCCCGTACTTGCTCCTGGCCCTGGCCCTGTCCTGCTTCTACCTGGCGGGCATGAGTTTCAACGACTTGTGTGACCTGGAGCATGATCGCCGGCATCGCCCCGGCCGGCCCCTGCCGTCCGGCCGGGTGTCGGTGGGCGGCGCCCGCGCGCTCACCCTGGCCCTGTTCGCGGCCGGCCTGGGCTTGCTCGCCCTGGCCCCCGATCCCCTGGGCCTCGCGGCGGGGTTGCTGCTGATCCTGGCCATCGTCGCCTACGACCTGCGCCACAAGGGCAACCCCCTGAGCGTGCTGATCATGGCCGCCTGCCGCCTGCTGGTGTTCGTCGTGGTCGCCCTGGCCCTTACCGGCGGCGTCCCGCCCCTGGTATGGCTCGCCGGCGCCCTCCAATTCGCCTGGGTGGTGCTGGTCAGCCTGACGGCCCGCCACGAGAACCGACGCTCCACGCCCTGGCCCTTTCCCGTCATCCCCGCCATGCTGGCCGCCATCTCCCTGGTGGACGGCCTGGTCATGGCCGGCCTGGTCGCTCTCCCCTGGCTGGCCGCCGGCGTGGCCGGCGCCGCCCTGACCTGGGCCGGCCAGCGCTACGTGCGGGGTGATTGATCCCGGCGGTTCGCCGCGGGTGATTTGACCCTAGGGGTGTCCCCGGGGGCGTGAATTTCCTTCACCCTGGGAAAGAGTGTGATGCTCGACACTAGCGATCCGCGCTCCCCGTCTGGTCAAGCTGGACTCCCGCCCCAAGGCATGCAGCAGTTCTGTCGGTATTTTTTACATTGCCTTGTGAATGGCATCCGAAGAATAGGCAACAAATTGAATATAAAAGAAAAAATGAACTGGCCCGATAATTGCTAAAGAACGTGCATTAGGCCATATGATCGGCCTAGTTAAATTGATCAATTCGGGTATTGGTCGCTTGAAAGCGAGACAGGCATGACAGGACTCAAGCATCAATCCAGGTTCGGGGCGACGGCCTCATTTCAGAAATTGGAAGGAATCACCATGAAACGTAATTTGTTGAAAGTGGCATGCGGCTCGGCCCTGATGGCCATGGCCGCCGGTGCCCAGGCCGTCACCCCGTTCCAGACGGACGTGGCCACGTCCATCGATCGCGGCCTGACCTGGCTGGCCAATAACGCCGCCTACGGCCCCAGTCCCGCCAGTTGCGGTGGTGACAGCGAAAACTCCCGCGCCCGCGGCCTGGCCGTGCTGGCCCTGCTGGAGAAGCGCCCCAGCGGTAACCCCGCCGACCCGCCCCAGGGCTACACCGGCGCCAACGCCACCGACCAGTCGCGCATGCGCAACGCCGTGGCCTGCATGCTGGATCTTGTCAACAGCACCAGTTTCTACGCCTACCGGGACGGCAACTACCTGATGGCCCTGTCCCTGTATCTGCGCAGCGGCGGCCCCGACAAGGCCGCCCTGGTGACCTCCGGCGAGATCCCCGCCGCCTCCCAGGCCAACTATGACGACCTGATCACCGCCATCAACCGTCTGGTTGATCGCACCCTTACGACCCAGGCGCGTGTGGCCAACGGCTACGCCGAAAGTGGCTACGACGTCCAGAACCGGGCGCACCCCTACTTCGGCATGTGGGGTTACACCGGCGCCGGTGGCGACTCTTCCACCACCCAGTTCGCGGTGGCCGGCCTGGCCTCCGCCAAGTCCGTCTACTCCGATGCCACCTGGGGCGACCCTGGCAACCGCCTTAACGGCGTCGCCAACGACGGCATTGGCGGCATCAACGGGGCGCTGACCCGCGCGCGCCAGCACTACACCCAGTGGGGCTCCACCGCCGGCTCCGACAATGGTAGCTGTGACCGCATCGAGGAAAATGAAGCGGGCCACGGCTACTACTACAACTACAACCCCAGCCTGCAGCAGACCGCTTCCGGCACCTGGGTGCAGGTGATGGGTGGCGCCACGGTCAACGACGCCTCGGTGCAGGCCTATCTGCGCTGGCTGCGCAATCACTACCGCCATACCGACCTGGACAGCATGGGCAACTCCTGGCCCAGCTACAGCTACTGGTACTACCTGTGGAGTTCCTTCAAGGCCATGGAATTGATCAAGGCCTCCGGCATCGCCCCGGCTCCCGGCAACATCGGCCCGGACGACATGGGCATGCTGGCCGCGACGACCGACCCGAACCCCGCCGACGCCCTTGCCGGCACATGTTTCTCGGGTGCAACCGAATACCGCCAACTCCACCTGGATCCGGATGCCTTGCCCCGCGTGGCCAGCTTCGGCGCCGGTGGCAATGGCTTCTACGGTGACGATGAAAAGGACCAGTACTTCGACTACGCCTACAAGATCCTGGGCTACCAGTGCTATGACGGCAGCGCCCCCATCGCCGGAACGGACGGGCGCTACGAGTGCAATAGCGCGCCGAGCAACTGGAATACCATCTCCAGCCAGGCCTACGCCCTGCTGGTGCTGCAGCGCGCCACCGGCGGCGCCTGCGTGGACTCCGACGGCGATGGCGTGTGCGACGAGGATGACAACTGCGTGACCACCCCCAACCCCAACCAGGAAGACAAGGACGGCGATGGCGTGGGCGATGCCTGCGACAACTGCGCGAGCACGGCCAACCCGAACCAGGCGGACCAGAACCAGAACGGTATCGGCGACGCCTGCGAGGGCAAGTGCGACGTGGACAAGGACGGTGACATCGACAAGGTCGACCTGGCCGCGATCAGCAAGAACCGTGGCAAGCCGGCCGCCTCTCTGGATCAGGCCTTCGATGCCAATGGTGACCAACTGATCACTCCCGCCGACGTCAAGGCCTGCATTCCCCAGTGCACCCGGGCGAACTGCGCCACCCAGTAAGCGAGTCATCCCCCCCGGCCCGGCCGGGGGGCAAAGATTGGAAACTTGAAAAGGAGCATGCATCATGAAAAAGACCCTGCTAACCCTGGCCCTGGCGCTGGCCGCCGGCGGCGCCCAGGCCATCTCGATGACCGAGTTGCTGGATGACGGCAGCATCACCGTCGGCGACAAGCTGTTCAGCAACTGGTCCGAGGTTTATTTTGATTCTTCCGATCCCGCCCGCACGGTGGATACCGACAACATCGAAGTCGTGGGCATCGACGATGGTGGCGACTACGGCCTGCGCTTCGGCATCTCGAATGGCGAATTCAACGTGACCGGTGACGGTCTGTATGCCTACCTGGATTACTCGTTCGGCTTCAGCGTGACCGTGCTCAATCCCAATCTGCGCATCAAGGACAATTCGCTGAAGTTGCTTCAAGGCACTATTCAGGCCACTGGCGACAACGGTTTCTACATCCTGGAGAACATCGGGACTGAAGCCGAGGGGGACGACCTCGGGACGAAGGAGGTTGAATTCAGCTGGCTGGATGTATCCCTGGGCGGGCCGGGCTTGATCGAAGAACTGTCCGACAGCGCCGAGTTCCTGCCGCAAAGCGAGATCTGGGTGACCAAGAACATCCTGGTCTGGGCCACTGGCCAGCAGGAAACGGCAAGCCTCCAGGTCTTCGAGCAGCGCTTCTCCCAGACCGGCGTGCCCGAGCCCTCCATCCTCGGCCTGCTGGGCCTGGGCCTGGCCGGACTGGGCTTCGCCCGGATGCGCCGCAAGGCCTGATCTGTTCCCGGCCCAAGACACAACCCCGCTTCGGCGGGGTTTTTTTCGTCCTGTTCTTTTGCCTCGGGCACCGCATGATTCATGCGCCGCCCACTTATAAGGGGACCAGGTTGTCGAGAAATTTTACAGTCCGCGCCTGAATATATCCCCTGTTAATGCAAGATATTGATTATTTGAAGGAAAATTATCAGGCTCATTTTTTGCTTGCATTAAAAGCATGCAGGCATCCACGAATGTCAGGCAGACGAAAGTGAAATGGCGTGAAACTCCAGGCCGTTGGTGATTCGAGTTCGCTCATCACCGGGGTCGGGAGGCGGTTGCTGAACACGAAGCTAAGCTGTCGAAGAAAACACAGGTTTATCCATTCCCCGGGACGAAGACCCCGGTTCGATAATCGGAAGGAGCAATCATGAAACAACGTTTGATCAGCGCCGTATGCGGCGTGCTTCTGATGGCCGCGGGGGTGAACGCCCAAGCCATCACCAACTTCAAGTCGGACGTCAACAACGCCATCGACGCGGGCCTGAACTACGCCATTTCGGCGAACTGGTTCACCGACGGCAACAACGCGACCGGCCTGTTGCTGCTGGCGCTACTGGAGAAGCGCCCCGACCTTGGCGGCTATGCCGGTCTGACCGCGGCCGAAAAGCTCAAGGCTGACGCGGCGGCCAACATCCTGATCACCTCCGGCAACTTCGCGGCTCGCGCCGGTCAGTATTCCTACACCGACGGCCAGGTTCTCATGGCGCTGTCCGTCTATTCCAATACCGGCGGACCCGACAATCCCAACGGTTCCGTGAACAACGTGCGCTGGGCCATCGACCGCGTCGTCGACCGCCTGGTGACCAACCAGACGAGCTCCGGCACTTGCTCGGGATATTGGGGCTACAGCGGCGGCGGATGCGACTCCTCCACCACCCAGTTCGCCGCGGCCGGCCTTTCCGCCGCCAAGAATTTCTACACCAACAAGGGGGATCCGGGCGGGCGCCTGGCCGGCATCACGACGGCACTGGACCGTACCGCCGCTGGATACACGGCCAACGCCAAGAATGGCCCCGTCAACGCGCAATTCAGCGACTGCGGCGCTCAGGGCTGCAAAGGGCATGGTTATCAAGTCAGCTACGCCACGCCGACTTACCAGCAGACGGCGTCGGGTACCTGGGGGCAGTTGCTGGGCACCGGCAACAATCTGAACAGCAACGGTATCCAGTCCTACCTGCGCTGGCTGATGAACGCCTACAACTACGAAAATAATCCGAGCTACAACGACGGTTTCCCACAGTTTTACATGTACTACATGTGGTCATCGGCCAAAGCCTACGCCCTGCTGGAAACCTCCGGTCTGTTACCGGGCGCCGGCAACATCGACACGTCCGACCTGGGCACCATGGCCGCCAACGGTACCCGCCTGGTGCGCCGCAACCCCGCGACCGATGTCCGACCGGCCGTGCGCGGGGCCGACGGTGCCGGCCCCTGCGCGGCGCCGAACGACGGCTTCTACTGCGAAACGCCGCAGAACTGGTACTACGACTATGCCTACACCCTCATGAACCGGCAGCTGGCCAACGGCTCCTTCCCCAACCCGAACGGCAGCTGGGGGGCGGCGGGCGCGACCCAGGCTGACCACGCCTACGCCATCCTGGTGCTGGTGCGTTCCGTCGGCGGTGCCTGCGTCGATACCGATGGGGACGGCATCTGCGACTCGGACGACAACTGCGTGAACACGTCTAACGCCAACCAGGCTGATGCGGATGGCGACGGCGTGGGCGATGTCTGCGACAACTGCAAGAACACGGCCAACCCGGGCCAGGAAGACCAGAACCAGAACGGTATTGGTGACGCCTGCGAAGGCAAGTGCGACGTGGACAAGGATGGCGACATCGACAAGGTCGACACCTCCATGATCAGCAAGGCCGCGGCAAGAGGGTGCCGCCACTGGATCAAGCCTACGATGCCAATGGTGACGGCGTGGTCAGTCCCGCCGACGTCAAGGCTTGCATCCCGCTGTGCACCCTGCCGAACTGCGCGGTCCCGGTTAACCCCGTTCCGTAACCCTTGATGCCCCCCGGCCCGGCCGGGGGAAGCAAAGACTGGCAACCTGATTAGGAGCATCCACATGAAGAAGACCTTGCTTACCCTGGCCCTCGCGCTGCTCGCCGGTGGCGCCCAGGCCGTTCCCCTGTCCGACCTGCTGGGCGGGCAGACCATCCAGGCCGGCGACAAGAAGTTCGACCAATGGGCATTCGTGTTCAGCGGTGAATCCGACGCGGCTTTCGCGGTGGATCCAGCCGATATTGAAGTTTCCGCCCTGAATGACGGGGGTGACGATCCCGGACCCGGCCTGCAGTTCTCCATCGAGGACGGCGATCTGGGCGTGATCGGTGATGGCGTGTTCGCCTACACCGACTACAGCTTCAGCTTCCGTGTCACCTCGCTGACTGGAAAGCTGATCAAGGACGTCTCCATGGGCGGGTTCTTCGGTTCGCTCGACTACGATGAAGAGGAAGGCGGTGAAGACCTGCTTGCCACCATCATCGAGACCGTCAAGGACAAGGACGGCAAGGTGCTCGGCACCATCGAGGTGACGGAGAGCATCCTGGGTGGCGTGGAGGACTACGTGGGCTTCGATTCCCTGGTGTTCGCGCCCCAGAGCGAGATCTTCGTGACGAAGAACATCGGGGTGTGGTCGTCCGCCCAGGGCGAAGCGATCTACATCACCGATTTCTACCAGCGCTACTCCCAGACCTCGGTGCCCGAACCCGCCACCCTGGGTCTTCTCGGCCTCGGCCTGCTGGGCCTGGGCTTCGCCCGGGCGCGCCGCCAGGGCTGATTTTTTCTAGCCCCGGAGAAAAAACCCCGCCGCGGCGGGGTTTTTTTCGTCCAGCGTCCTGTCATGCGCCCTGGTCGCCTGGTGATTGACGCGCCGCCCGCCTATAAGGCAATCAGGCTGTCGAGGAAATTTACATTCTGTGTCTGAATCTATTCTCTGTTAATCCAACATATTGATTATGCGTAGCAATAATTTCAGGCTTGCTATTTGCTTGTAGTTGAATACCAAGGCATTTGCGAGTGCCAGGCTGCAAAAAACCAGATGGCGTGAGGCGGCGAGCATGAAGTCACGGTTTCATCCATCCATCCCCGGGACGAAGTGCCCGATTCGATTCAGGAAGGAGTCATCATGAAAAAAACCACCCTCGGTATCCTCTACGTCGCGGTGCTGTCCGCATTCGCGACCGGCGCGCAAGCCGGTCACGCCGAATTCAAGGCCGACGTGAACGCCGCCATCGACGCCGGCCTGGCCTATTCTCGAGCCAACAACCACTTCACCGTCTACACCGAGGCCAACGGCCTGTCGCTGCTGACCCTGCTGGAGAAGGAGAGCCTTCCCGCCGGCTACAACGGCCTGGATGCCGCGGACAAGACCCTTGCCCAGAACGCCGCCTGCATCCTGATCGACGGTGGCGGCTTCGGCGACCGTGGCGGCTTCTATTCCTACTACGACGGCCAGGTGCTGATGGGATTGTCGGTCTACCTGGACACCGGCGGCCCCGATACCCCGGCCGCGCCGGCGGGCTACAGTTGCGTCGGCCGCTCCGCGCGCCAGACCATCGACAAGGTGGTGGACCGCGCCCTGGCCGCCCAGACCGGCGGTGTGCCTGCCGCCGGCAACTGCGCCGGCTTCTGGGGCTACACCAGCACTGGTTGCGATTCCTCCACCACCCAGTTCACCCTGGCCGGCCTGGCCGCCGCAAAGGGCTTCTACAGCAAGATGGGCGAATCCGTGGACAAGGCCCGCATCCCCCTGATCACGGACGCGCTGAACCGGACTTCCGACGGCTACGCGGTCAATGCCAAGGCACAGTCGGGTGGCCAGTTCGACACTTGCGGCGCGGGGGGCTGCGCTGGCCACGGTTACCAGGTCAGCGGCTATGGCCCGAGCCATCAACAGACCGCTTCCGGCACCTGGGGGCAACTGACCGGCGCCGGCAAGAACGTCAACGATCCCGCCATCCAGCGCTACCTGCACTGGTTGCAGAACAGTTACTACTACGACACGAACTACGTCAACCAGGGCTGGTCGCCGGCCTATTTTTATTACCTGTGGTCGTCCTCGAAGGCTTACAACATCATCGAGGCCGCCGGGGCGCCGACTGCGGCGGGCAACGTCGATCCCGGCGACATGGGAACCCTGCCCGTGGTCGTGGGCCGGCAAGCCAACCGGAATTCTGGCCTCGACACCCGCCCTGCCCCGCGCGGCCCGGGCGCTGCCGGCTATTACGCTGGTACGCCCGTCGGCTGGTACTACGACTACGCCTACCGGCTGATGACGCTGCAGAACGCCGCCGGCCAGTTCCCCAACCCGAACGGCAGCTGGGACGCGGAAGTCGACCACGCCTACGCCATTCTGGTGCTGCAGCGCTCCCTCGGTGGCGCTTGCGCCGACGGCGACAATGACGGTGTCTGCGATGACGAGGACAACTGCCCGGCTGACGCCAATTCCAACCAAGCTGATGCGGATGGCGACGGCGTGGGCGATGTCTGCGACAACTGCAAGAACACGGCCAACCCGGGCCAGGAAGACCAGAACCAGAACGGTATTGGTGACGCCTGCGAAGGCAAGTGCGACGTGGACAAGGATGGCGACATCGACAAGGTCGACACCTCCATGATCAGCAAGGCCCGCGGCAAGAAGGTGCCGCCGCTGGATCAAGCCTACGACGCCAATGGTGACGGCGTGGTCAGTCCCGCCGACGTCAAGGCCTGCATCCCGCTGTGCACCCTGCCGAACTGCGCGGTCCCGGTTAACCCCGTTCCGTAACCCTTGATGCCCCCCGGCCCGGCCGGGGGGGACAAAGATTGGCAACCTGATTAGGAGCAAGCATCATGAAAAAGACCCTGCTTACCCTGGCCTTGGCGCTGGCCGCCGGCGGCGCCCAGGCCATCTCGATGACCGAGTTGCTGGATAACGGCAGCATCACCGTCGGCGACAAGCTGTTCAGCGACTGGTCCGAGGTTTATTTTGATTCTTCCGATCCGGCCCGCACGGTGGATACCGACAACATCGAAGTCGTGGGCATCGACGACGGTGGCGACTATGGCCTGAAATTCAGCATCCTGGATGGCGAATTCAACGTGACTGGTGACGGCACCTACGCCTACTTGGACTACACCTTCGGCTTCAAGGTCACCGCCACCGACCCCGGCATGCAGATTACCGACGCCACCATGGGCAATGTGATTGCCTCTTATGGATGGACGGCTGGTGCCGGAGAGACCGAGGATGCCGGCAGTTTTATCCTGGAATCCGTGGGTACTGAAATGGGGGCTGATGATCTCGGCATTCTGGACGTGGAGTTCAGCTATCTCGCAGGCACCGGCCAGACCGCGAAACTCGCTGATTCCGCCGACTTCGGGCCGCGGCAGTCGGTGTACGTGACCAAGAACATTCTGGTGTGGGCCACCGCGGCAACCGACAACGCGGGTCTTCATGGCTTCGACCAGCGCTTCTCTCAGACCGGCGTGCCCGAGCCCTCCATCCTCGGCCTGCTGGGCCTGGGCCTGCTGGGCCTGGGCTTCGCCCGGATGCGCCGCAAGGCCTGAGTTGTTCCCGGCCAAAGACACAACCCCGCTTCGGCGGGGTTTTTTTGTTCTGTTGTGGATTAGCTTGTCGGGAAAATTTACATTTTTGGTATTGAAAAACGCTTTAATAACGTAACACTTTGATTGTAAATATAAATAAATTGGGCCCGTTTTTTGCTAGTAAATAAGCACCAAGGTATCCACGAGTGCCAGGTAGTGGAAAGTGACATGGCGTGAAACTCCAGGCCGATGGTGAATTTCCGGGGTCGGGATGCGGTTCACTGAACGCGAAGCTATATCCAAGAAAACACGGTTTTATCTATCCCCCGCCCGGGACAAATGCCCCGGTTCGATAATCGGAAGGAGCAATCATGAAACAAACCACACTGAGCATCCTCTGCGTCGCCGCCCTGTCCGCCCTCGCGACGGGCGCCCAGGCGTCCCACCAGAACTTCAAGGACGACGTCAACGCCGCCATCGACGCCGGCCTGGCGTTCGCGCGTGCCAACAACTACTTCACGACCGATATCGCGGCCAATGGCTTGGCCTTGCTCACCCTGCTGGAGAAGGAAAGCCTACCGGCCGGCTACAACGGCCTGAGCGCGGCGGATAAGACCCTGGCCCAGAATGCCGCCTGCATTCTGATCGATAGTGGCAGCTATGGAGATCGTGGCGGCTTCTATTCCTATTACGATGGCCAAGCCATGATGGCGTTGTCGGTTTATCTCGCAACCGGAGGACCAGATAATCCTGTCGCACCGGCAGGTTACAACTGTGCTGGCCGATCCGCGCGCCAGACCATTGACAAAGTCGTGGATCGGACCCTGACGGCGCAATCGCCCGAAGCCCCGGCCCCCAATGGCCGTGGTGGCTACTGGGATTACCAAGGTCCTGGCTATGATTCTTCCACTACACAACTCACATTGGCCGGCATGTCGGCTGCAAAAGGGTTCTACAGCGGGATGGGCGAGTCCGCGGACAAGAATCGCATCCCACTGATTACCGCCGCCTTGGACAAGACCTCGCTGGCTTATTCTCTGAACGGTGAACAGAATGTAGGTGCGCAGTTCGATACTTGTGGCGCCGGCTGCTTCGGACACGGCTATCAGTCCTATTACGGTGCTGGCAATAACAGCTCCCAACAAACCGCTTCCGGCACTTGGGGCCAATTGGTCGGTACGGGCAAGAACTTGAACGATCCCTCGATTCAGGGTATCTCCGTTGGCTGCGGAATGCGTATAGCTACACCACCAATATTCGTCCGGACAGTTGGACGCCGGCTTATTTCTATTACCTGTGGTCTTCCTCCAAGGCCTACAACATCATTCAAAATTCAGGGGTGGTGCCGGCCGCGGGGAATATCGATCCAAGTGACATGGGCACGTTACCGATTGTCGCGGGGCGGGAAGCGAACCGGGATCCCAACGCGGATGCGCGTCCGGCACCGCGTGGCGCCGGTGCAGCGGGTTACTACTCGGGAACCCCCGACGGCTGGTACTACGACTACGCCTACCGGCTGATGTCCCTGCAGCAAGCCTCGGGGCTGTTCCCCAACCCGAATGGGACCTGGAGCCAGCCAGCCGATCACTCCTATGCCATCCTGGTGCTGCAGCGCTCCCTGGGCGGCGCCTGCATCGATACCGACCAGGACGGCGTGTGTGACTCGGACGACAACTGCGTGAACACGTCCAACGCCAACCAGGCTGATGCGGATGGCGACGGTGTGGGCGATGCCTGCGACAACTGCAAGAACACGTCCAACCCGGGCCAGGAAGACCTGAACAACAACAAGATTGGCGATGCCTGCGAAGGCAAGTGCGACGTGGACAAGGATGGCGACATCGACAAGGTCGACACCTCCATGATCAGCAAGGCCCGCGGCAAGAAGGTGCCGCCACTGGATCAAGCCTACGATGCCAATGGTGACGGCGTGGTCAGTCCCGCCGACGTCAAGGCTTGCATCCCGCTGTGCACCCTGCCGAACTGCGCGGTCCCGGTTAACCCCGTTCCGTAACCCTTGATGCCCCCCGGCCCGGCCGGGGGAAGCAAAGACTGGCAACCTGATTAGGAGCATCCATCATGAAGAAGACCCTGCTTACTCTGGCCCTTGCGCTACTCGCTGGTGGCGCCCAGGCCATCACGATGACCGAATTGCTGGATAACGGCAGCATCACCGCCGGCGACAAGCTGTTCGATCAATGGGAAGTCACCTTTACGGGCACATCCGACCCGTCGGCTACCTGGGATTTCAGCGCCATCCAAGTCAACGCCCTGCATGATGGTGGCGACGATCCCGGGCCGGGCCTGATGATCGACCTTGGTAACCAGATGACAGTGACGGGCGATGGCATCTACGCCTATCGCGACCTGACCTTCACCTTCCACGTGTCCACCATCGGGGACAAGAAGATCAAGGACAACCTGCTCAACTTCGGCAATCCCGGTAGTGTACTCACATGGCTCGTCGATGATTCCAGCGATTTGGGCATGTTCGTGGAAGAATGGGTAACAAGCGTGTCCGGAGATCCATTGGCCCATAAATTCATCGAGTTCAGCATCTTGGACGGCGTGGAGACCAGAAACTGGCCGGACAACGCGGCTTTCTTGCCGCAAGATGAGATCTTCGTGAAAAAGAATTTCCTCGTCTGGGCCGTGGATGATACTGACACAGCGTCGATGGGTGGTATCGAGCAGCGTTTCTCCCAGGCCGCAGTGCCCGAACCCTCCATCCTCGGCCTGCTGGGCCTAGGCTTGGCCGGTCTGGGCTTTGCCCGGATGCGCCGCAAGGCCTAAGCCGTTCCCGGCCCAAGACAGAACCCCGCCTCGGCGGGGTTTTTTCGGGCTCTGTTCGCGTTGAGTGTCGGTGTCGCACTAACTACGGTGGTGGTTGTCTTCCCCCTTTTGTAAAGAGGGACCGAAGGGGGATTTGACACGGTTTCAGTCCGTGCCAGCCTTGGAGAATCCCCCCTCTCCCCCTTTATCCCCGGAGGGGGCTTTGCAAAGGGGGGAAACCCTATTTTTTGGCCAACTCCGCCCATCACTCGTTAACGTGAACTGAGCCTTTTTTCGGCGCTCGCGCCCTGTGTTCGGTGGCCCCGGAAAAAAGGGCCACCTGTGGGGCTCAGGCCGCCGCCAGCCGGTCCATGTCGCATTCCATTTGCATGAAGGCGCAGCGGTGGGTCATGAAGCTGTCGGAGATGTGCAGGTCGTATTTCTGGCGCAGCCCGTGGTAGCCCAGGTTGAGGCGCTCGAAGTAGTTGCGCAGCCGGCTCATGTATTCCGGGTGGTCGCGTCCGCCCACCGGCCAGTAGAGGGAATAGACCGGCAGGACGCCCCTGGCGCACAGGGCCTCGGCGCCTTCCAGGGCCAGGTCCGCCGCCTGTTCCCAGGTCATGCCGTGCTCGGGTTCCAGTTCGATGCCGGCCACCATGGCGGTGTAGACGTGGCCCCGGCCCCACAGGCCCACCGCCTGTTCCAGGGCCTCGATCCAGCGTGCATAGCCCACGTAGCGATTCTTGCCGGGGCAGATTTTGGCGAACAGGGGCTCGGACCAGATCTCCAGGTTGAAGCAGACGTTGTCCACCAGGCCCTCGCCGCGCATCTCCCGCATGATGTCCAGGGGCAGGGCGCCGGAGCCGCAGGAGAGGGGCAGGCGATGGCGGTTGACGGCCTGGATGCGGCGGGCGATTTCCAGGTAGCGCTGGCCTTCCTCGCGCCAGTCGGTGAGGGAGCCGCCCACCAGGTAGAGATGGCGCACGCCGCCCTCGGCCAGGGCGGCCTCCAGGGTCTCGCCGATGCGGGTATAGGTCAGCTCGGGAAGGGAGACCTGGTGGATCTTCTGGCCCAGGTGGGCCACCCGCTCGTCGGGGGCGCCATAGGCGCAGAAGCCGCAGCGCATGGAGACCCCGTCCTGCTTGTGCAGGAAATACTCGCAGCCGGGCGCCAGGTTGATCACGCCCAGGTCCCCCAGCAATTCCAGGCCGGTGCGCGCCATGGAAAAGCCGTCGCTGGTCTGGGCGGCCATCCAGCGGGGCAGGGGGACGAAGCTGACGGGCATGCCGGGTTCTCCGTCCCGGGCCAGGGTATAGCCCGTTTCCAGGTCGCCGCTCACGCCCCAGGGCGAATCACCGCTGCCCTTGATGCGGATGACGGTGCCGTCGGCCAGGTTCAGGGCGTAGGGAATGGCCGCCTTGCCCTTGCCGGTGGGGTCGTGCTCGCCGGGCTGGAAGCGGTAGGGGTAGTAGTTGGGAAAGGCGTGGCTCGCCGCCCGCCCCAGGGCCTCGGTGTAGTGGATGCCGTGGAACATGAGATCCAGCTTGAGCCGGGCGGAGGGGGGCAGTTGGGTGTGGGGTTGGGCAAGAGTCATGTCGCGCGCGTCCAGTCAAAGGAAAGTGTCGCCCGGGGTGTGGGAAAAATGCCGTCATCGCGAGGCGCGAAGCAACATGGCAATCCACAACGATGATGGTAAGAAAGGATGCTGGATTGCTTCACTTCGTTCGCAATGACAACCTTGGGTTTTTCCGTTTTCTCCGGCCTGGGGAGCCTAAGGTACCCGAAAACATGCTGGATTTGCTCGCCCGATTGCGGGCAATATTCGACGCGCCTCAGCCATCCAGACATAACCGCTCAACTTCGGAGACCCCCCATGTTCTACATGCTCATCAGCCGCACCCGTCCCAATCTGACCGCCGAGGACTTCACCCGGCTTGGACAGGCGGCGCAAGGCTTCTACGACAACGTTCCCGCCGGCCTCAAGCTGCATGGCGACTGGGCCGCCCAGGACGGCTCCCGCACTTTCTCCGTGCTGGAGACGGACGATCCCGCGCTGCTGGAACAGATCCAGGCGCCGTTCCGCGATTACGTGGACATGGAACTGCTGCCGGTCACCCCGGTGTCTGGCTGGCGCAAGGGGACGTGACCGGTCCGATTCAAGTCAGGCCGAGGATCGCCGATAGAGGAAGGACTGGCATGTCTTTCCGGAGGCGAGACTGAAGGTGAAACGATTCGAGGCGATGCATTTTCCCGTGGGGCGCGTCATTCCCCGCGTGGGAGAAAAGGCGCTCCCCACCCTGACCCTCCCCGTGGACGGGGGGGGACGCTTCCTCGGCCTGTCGCAACGGCCTGCATCGGTCCTCCCCCGCTTGCGGGGGGCGTAGGCGGGAAGTCGGCGAGCATGTCTCGACGCCGCCGAAGCCGGCCGGCTGTGCAAAGCCGGCCGTGGACATTTGGGAGGGGGAGCGTCTGGGCCATGCCCGGGCGGCTTTCGCCCTCGATCCGGATAGGAATGATCCCCAAGGCCCGGTCAATTTACGTGATCTCGACCTGGCGGCACGCGCAATACTGAAACAGTGCTTCAAGTATGATCGCCGGTCTTTGCGACCCCTCCCTTGAGATCCACCCCCGTGACCTGTCATTTCCTGGCAACCACTCCTGAGTCCAGCCCCATGCAGACCATGTCCAATCCTTCCCGAGGGATATTCGCCTTGCCGCGCTCCGCCAGAGGCTTCACCCTGCTCGAACTGCTCGTCGTCCTGGTCATCATCGGCCTACTGGTGGCCTACGTGGCGCCGCGCTATTTCTCCCAGGTGGGCAAGTCGGAGGTGAAGGCCACCCGTGCCCAGATCCGGGCGCTGGAGGATGCCCTGGACCAGTACCGCCTGGACGTGGGGCGTTATCCCACCGGCGAGCAGGGCCTGGAGGCCCTCAACGCCCAGCCCGCCGGCGAGGCCCGCTGGCAGGGGCCCTACCTGCGCAAGTCGGTGCCCAAGGATCCCTGGGGCAACCCATACCAGTATCGGGCGCCGGGCGAGCACGGCGAGTACGACCTGCTGTCCCTGGGCAAGGACGGGCAGCCCGGCGGCACCGGCGAGGCCGCCGATATCGCGAGCTGGCAATAGGCCACGCAATCGGCCGCGGAATTCATCGCCCATGCTTTACGAGATTCGCGCCCTCGGGCCCGGCGGCCGCAAGGTCTTCACGGTGGACGCCGCCGGCGAGGCCGAGGCCGCCGAGCAGGCCCGGGGCCAGGGACTTCAGGTGCTCACCGTCGCGCCCCGGAGCAATGTCGCCGCCCGCTGGCGCGGACGCCGGTCACGCTTTCCGCTGGTGTTGTTCAGCCGGGAACTCATGGCCCTGCTGGGCAGCGGCCTGGCCTTGACCGAGGCGCTGCAGACCCTGGTGGAAAAGGAAACCCGCGCCGAGACGCGCCAGGTGCTCGACCAGGTGGTGCGCCACCTGTTCGAGGGGGAGCGGTTTTCCACCGCCATCTCCCATTTCCCGGACGCTTTCCCGCCGTTGTATGTGTCGGTGGTCCAGGCCTCGGAAAAGACCAGCGGCCTGGCGGAAGCCCTGGCCCGCTACGTGGCCTATCAGGAGCAGGTGGAAGGGGTGAAGAAGAAGGTGGTCGCCGCCTCGGTCTATCCCCTGCTGCTGCTGGCGGTGGGCGGCCTGGTGGCCCTGTTCCTGCTGGGTTACGTCACGCCCCGCTTCGCCGCCATCTACGAGGGCAACATGGAGCGGCTGCCGTTCGCGTCGCGCATGCTGATCGCCGGTGGCGGCCTGGTGGAGGCCCACGCCCTGACGGCGCTGTTCGCCCTGGTGGCGACGCTGGCTCTGGCGGTCTGGGGCTTCACCCGGCCGGCCACGCGGGCATGGGTGTCCCGCCTGCTCTGGCGCGCCCCCGGCCTGGGCGAGCATCTGCGCATCTTCCATCTCACCCGCTTCTATCGCACCGTGGGCATGCTGCTGCAGGGGGGCATTCCCGTGGTGCAGGCCCTGGGCATGGCGGGGGGCATGCTGCATCCGGAGCTGCGCCTGCGTCTGCAGGGCGCCACCCGCCTGATTCGCGAGGGCCAGTCCCTGTCCCGGGCCATGGAGCAGAGCGGCCTGTCCACGCCAGTTTCGGTCCGTCTGCTGCGGGTCGGGGAGAAGTCCGGCCGCATGGGGGAGATGATGGAATCCGTGGCGAAATTCCACGACGAGGAGCTGGCCCGTTTCGTGGAGTGGTTCACCCGCCTGGTGGAGCCCTTGCTGATGGCCCTCATCGGCCTGGTAATCGGGGTCATCGTGGTGCTGCTGTACCTGCCCATTTTCGAATTGGCGGGTAGCTTGGAATGAGCGGGGCCGGCACCAGCCCCATCGACGCCGCCCGGCTGGCCCTGGCGCGGGAGGAGGCCGCCCGGCTCGGGGTGACGCCCCTGGCGGCCCTGCAGCAAGGCCTGGGCCTGGCGCCGAATGATTTTCTCGCCCGGCTGGCGGAGGCCTTCGCCTACCCGCCCCTGGACATGGCCCGGTTGCGGGAACTGGAGCCCGCCTTCGACCTGATCCCCTTCAGCCTGGCCCTGGACAGGGAATGCATGGCCTGCCGGGACGCACGGGGGCAAACCTGGTTCGTGTTCGCCGACGCCCTGAATCCCCACCTGGAATCCTGGGCCGAGCAGCGCATCCGGACCGCCTTCACCCCGGCCCTGGCCCTGCGCGAGGACATCCTGGCCTGGCTGCATCGCCTGGAAGCCGGCCTCAAGGCCATGGACGGGGTCGGCGCCATGGCCGGGGAGGCCGGCGGCGGCGAGGCGGTGGAGGAAATCTCCCTCCAGGCCATCGGCGCGGATGCGTCGCCGGTGGTCAAGCTCAGTCACTCCACGTTGTACGACGCCCTCACCACCGGGGCTTCGGACATCCACCTGGAAAACGACCCCTCGGGGCTGACCATCAAGTACCGCATCGACGGCGTGCTGACCCATGTGGCCCACGCACCCGGCCGGGAAATGGCCGAGCAGGTCATCTCCCGCATCAAGGTCATGGCCGAGCTGGACATCGCCGAGCGGCGCGTGCCCCAGGACGGCCGCTTCAAGGTCAACCTGCGCGGCCGGGAGATCGACCTGCGGGTGTCCATCATGCCCGGGGTGTTCGGCGAGGATTGCGTGCTGCGGGTGCTGGACCGGCAGCAACTGTCCGACGAGCTCAAGGGCATCACCCTGGAGCGCCTGGGCTTCGATGGCGACACCCTGGCCCGGGTGCGGCGCCTGGCCCGGGAGCCCTACGGCATGTTCCTGGTGACCGGCCCCACCGGCTCGGGCAAGACCACCACCCTGTATGCCGCCCTGTCCGAGATCAACACCGGCCGGGACAAGATCATCACCATCGAGGACCCGGTGGAATACCAGCTGGGCGGGGTGCTGCAGATCCCGGTGAACGAGAAGAAGGGCCTCACCTTCGCCCGGGGCCTGCGTTCCATCCTGCGCCACGACCCGGACAAGATCATGGTGGGCGAGATCCGTGACCCGGACACCGCCCAGATCGCCGTCCAGTCGGCCCTCACCGGCCACCTGGTGTTCACCACCGTGCACGCCAACAACGTGTTCGACGTCATCGGCCGCATGATGCACATGGGCCTGGATCCCTACAGCTTCGTCTCCGCCCTGAACGGCGTCCTGGCCCAGCGCCTGGTGCGGGTCAACTGCCCCCACTGCGCCGAACCCTACGCGCCTTCCGCCCAGCTCCTGGCCGATTCCGGCCTGGCGGACATCGACGGCTTCGACCTGCGCGCCGGGCGGGGCTGCGGCCAGTGCCGGGGCACGGGCTACAAGGGGCGCAAGGCCGTTTCCGAGATGCTGCTGCTGACCGACGAAATCCGCGAGCTGATCGTCGCCCGCGCGCCCATCCGCGCCCTCAAGGAGGCCGCCTTCCGGTCGGGCGTCAAGACCCTGCGGCAGGCGGCGCTGGACATGGCGCGGCGCGGCGAAACCACCCTGGAAGAGATCAATCGTGTCACTTTCGTCACCTGACAATGCCCTCGCCCTGCTGCCCGGCCGCGCCGTCCTGCGCGCCAGCGGCGCCGGTCCGCGGGAGCAGGTCGCCGGCGAGGGCTGGGACGGCGCCATGGCGGGGCTGCGCGCCTTGCTGGACAAGGCGCATCCCAGGGGCGCCATCCATGTGGTCATGTCCCATCATTTCGCCCGCCTGCTGCTGCTGGCGCCCCCGCCGCTGCGGCTCAACGGCGCCGAGATGGAGGGCTGGATCGGCGGGCGCCTGGCCGAGCTCTACGGTGTCGAAGCCGCCGCCTGGCGGGCGGTCTGGCAGGACACGCCGCCGGGCCGACCGGTCCCGGTGGCGGTCATGGAGGCGGCCCAGTTCGACAGCCTGCTCGGGCTGTTCAAGGAGGCCGGGTTGCGCCCCGGCCAGGTCGAGCCCTGGTTCGCCACGGCCTGGAACCGGCAGCGTCGGGTCATGGCCGGCCGTTCCGGATGGTTCGCCCTGCTGGAACCCGGGCGGATCGCCCTGGCGCGCGTCGAGGGTCGCCGACCGCTCACCCTGCGCGTGGCCCAGGGCGGCCCTGAACCCATGAAAGACCTGGCCGCCCTGCTGACGCGGGAGAGCCTCCATGGCGGCGTGACCGGCCAGGGGGAGCTCTGGCTGGCGGCGGCGGGCGTGGAGGCACCCGTTTCCGGCAACCTGGCGGGCTGCGCCATCCGTCCGCTGCTGCCCGCCGGGGCGGGCGTGGAGGGCATGCTGCCATGAGGTTGCGCCTGGACTTCGCCCATCCCCGGCCGCGCCCGACGCCGCTCGGCTGGCTGTTGCTGGGACTCGGCATCGTCGCCATGGGCTGGGCAGGCTGGCGCTACCAGACCGTCGCCGCGTCCCTGAACGTGGAAAAAACCCGCGCCGCCGCCCTGATGCGCGAAGCGCCCAGACGTCCGGGCGTGGCAACCCCGAGAAAGGCGCAAGGCCCGGTGGCCGAATCCGGCTTGACGACGACCCGCGCCCTGCTGAGAACGGACTGGGGCGCCCTGATGGGGGGCCTGGAATCGGCGCGCACCCCCAAGATCGGCCTGCTCAGCCTCGATCTGGACACCGGGCGCGGCGGCAGCCTGGCGATGACCGCCGAAGCCAGGGACCATGCCGCCATGCTGGCTTACGTGGAAACCCTGGAAGCGCTGCCCATGCTGGACAAGGTGGCCCTGGACAGCCACGCGGAACGGGAACGGGACGGCGAGCGCGCCGTGCGCTTCAGCCTGAAGGCCCGCTGGCATTTGTCGGGGCGCGCGCCATGAAACCCGCGGGATTGCGCGTGCTCGCGGACTGGCTCGCCTGGGGCGGCGCCCGCGTCGGCCTCCCGGGCCAGATCGGCCTGATCCTGACGCTGCTCGCCGTGGTGGCAGGCGCCTATCTGGTCAGCCCCATGGAAGCCGAAATCGAAACCACCCGGGCGCGGGCCGATCGCCTGGCGAAACAGCCGCCGCCGCCGCCGCGCGAGGTCGCCGACCAGGCCTGGATGGCCCGCTTGCCCTCGCGGCACGCGGGCCACGCCTATCTCGCGCGCCTGTTTGCCGCGGGGGAGAAGGCGGGCCTCGAACTGGAGGAGGGCCGTTACCGGGAATCCCGGGATCCGGACAGCGGCCTGACCCGGCTGTCCATTTCCCTGCCCGTGAACGGCGAATATCGCGCCATCCGCGCCTTTCTCGCCCACGCGCTGGAGAAGGAGCCCAGCCTGGCCCTGGAGGGCGCGCGCCTGACCCGGGAAAGCATCGGCGACACCGTGGTTCGCGCCGAACTGCGTCTGGTCCTTTTCCTGGCGGGGGGATCATGACGCCCCGGCACGGATTACTGGCCCTGGCCCTGGTCGTCACCGCGATCCTGGCCTTCCTGCCCGCCGAGGAACCGGAGGACGAGATCGTGTCGCCGGTGCGACGCGCGGCCGAGGGTCGTCCCGCCCCGGCCAAGGCTCCCACTCCCGCCGTCGACGCCAGCCCCAGCGAAAAGCCGATGTTCGTCCCCAAGGCGGGAGCCGACCCCTTCGCCGCCCAGTCGTTCCGCCCGCCGCCGCCGCCGCCGCCCAGGATCGTGCCGCCGCCGCCCATGGCACCGCCCCTGCCCTTCGGATTCGTCGGCATGTGGACGGAAAACGGCCAGGATGTCGTCTTCCTTTCCCAGAGAGACGCGGTGCTGTCCGCCAGCAAGGGACAAACCCTGGCCGGCGGCTGGCGGCTGGATGACGTGCAGGCGGGAGCGCTGCTGTTCACCTACATGCCCATGAATCAACAGAAGACCTTGAGGATCGCGCCATGAACAAGAACCTGCTCTGGCTGGCCTGCGCCGGCCTGATGGCGGCCTGCGCCAACAACTTGGCGCCGCTGGAAGGCGAGAAGCTGGTGGCCGAAGGCCGCATGGAGGAGGGGCTCAAGGCGCTGGAAAAGGAGATGAACGATAAACCCGGCAATGTGCAGGCCCGGGCCGCCTATCTGCGCACCAAGGAAGGCATGCTGCGGAAGTTCCTGGCCCAGGCGGAGTCGGCCATGAAGGCGGAGCGTTTCGACGAGGCCGTCGTCGCCTACCAGGAAATGCTGCGGCTGCATCCGGAAAATGCCCGGGCGAAGGCCGGCCTGGCCGATGTGGAGACGGCAAAGGCCAACCGGACCCTGCTGGCCGAAGCCGAGGCGCTGATCAAGAAGGGGGAATTCGACCCCGCCCGCGCGAAACTGCGCGCCATTCTGGCCAAGGAACCGGGCAATGGCGCGGCCCGCGCCCTGCTCAAGCAGGCGGAGGAACTTGCCGGCAAGGCGTCGGGCACGGAAGCGGTGAAGCTGGACGCCAGGTTCCAGCGACCCGTTACCCTGGAATTCCGGGACGCCAGCCTGCGCAACGTGTTCGATGCCCTGTCCCGCCAGTCCGGGCTCAACTTCGTGTTCGACAAGGACGTGCGCACCGATGCCCGGGTCACGGTCTATGCCCGGGATACGGCCATCACCGATGCCATGGACATGCTGCTGAGCACCAGCCAGCTCTACCGGAAGATCCTCAACAAGAACACCGTGCTGGTCTATCCCAACATTCCCGCCAAGCAGCGGGAGTACCAGGACCTGGTGGTGAAGAGCTTCTTCCTGGCCAACGCCGACGCCAAGACCACCCTCAACATGGTCAAGTCCCTGGCCAAGACCCGGGACGTGTTCGTGGACGAGAAGCTGAACCTGCTGGTGGTGCGCGATACCCCCGACGCCGTGCGCATGATCGAGCGCCTCATCGCCGTCCAGGACCGGCCGGAGCCGGAGGTGATGCTGGAAGTGGAAATCCTGGAAATCAAGCGCAGCAAGCTGCAGGAGGTGGGGGTGCAGTGGCCGACGACCTTCAGCGTGCTGAGCCAGATCAAGAATACGACGCCCGTGTTCGACCAGCTCGGCAACCAGATCGGCGAAACGGTTTCCTACAGCGACGCGCCACTGACCCTGGAACTCATCAAGAATGTCACTTCCGGCACTATCCTGGTCAATCCCAGCCCCACCGTTACCCTGCGCAAGGACGAGGGCGACGTCAATCTCCTGGCCAATCCCAGGATCCGGGTGAAGAACCGGGAGAAGGCCAAGGTCCACGTGGGGGACAAGGTGCCGGTGATCACCGCGAACACCACCTCCACCGGCGTGGTGTCCGAATCGGTGGCCTACCTGGACGTGGGCCTCAAGCTGGAAGTGGAGCCCCAGGTCCATCTGGAAGGGGACGTGGGCATCAAGGTCGGGCTGGAGGTGTCCAGCATCGTCAAGGAGGTGAAGAGCGCCACCGGCACGCTGACCTACCAGCTCGGCAGCCGCAACGCCGCCACGACCCTGCGCCTCAGGGACGGCGAAACCCAGGTCCTGGCGGGCCTCATCGGCGACGAGGACCGTTCCAGCGCCAGCAAGGTGCCGGGCCTGGGTGACATTCCCATCCTGGGCCGCCTGTTCTCGACCAACCGGGACGACCGGAACAAATCGGAAATCGTGCTGCTCATCACGCCGCGCGTGGTCCGCAACGTGGAAAGACCGGAACTGGCCCAGGGCGAATTCTTCGCCGGCACCGAGGCCGCGGTGTCCGACCAGCCCCAGTTGCTGAGGCCGGCGGCGGGCGCCGCGCCGGGCGGGCTCCGCGCGCCGGCCCAGCCCGCGCCCGTAGAGCCCGAGCCGGTGGCCGCCATCCCGAATCCCGGGGCGCCCCCGGCGCCGGGGGCGTTACCGGTCCCAGCCCCGGTGCCGCAGCCCTAAGCGACATGCGGCGCGGGGCGGGTTTCACTCTCATAGAGCTGGTGGTGGCCGTGGCCATCGTCGGCGTGCTGGCGATGATGGCCGTGCCCCTCATGGAAATCACATCCCAGCGCCAGAAGGAAACGGAGTTGCGTCTGGCGTTGCGCCAGATCCGGACCGCCATCGACGCCTACCGTCAGGCCGTGCTTGACAAGAAGATCGAGGCCGCCGCCGATGCCAGCGGCTATCCCCCCGACCTGGACAGCCTGGCCAACGGCGTCACGGATATGACCCGCCCGGATGGCGGCAAGCTTTATTTCCTGCGGCGCCTGCCCAGGGATCCCTTCCACGGCGATGATGGCGTGCCGGCGGCGGAAACCTGGGGCAAGCGCGCTTATGCCAGCCCGCCGGAAGAGCCCGAGGAGGGCAAGGATGTGTTCGATGTCTATTCCCTGTCCGAGAAGAAGGGCCTGAACGGGGTGCCGTATCGTGACTGGTAGGCGCGCCGGGTTCACCCTGATCGAACTGCTGGTGGTGATGGCGGTCATCGCCCTGCTGCTGTCCCTGGCCGCGCCCCGCTATTTCCAGCATGTGGACCGTTCCCGGGAGGCCGTGCTGCGGGAAAACCTGGCGACCCTGCGGGATGCCATCGACCAGTACCATACCGATACCAACCGCTGGCCGGAAAACCTGGAAGCCCTGGTGGAGAAACGCTATCTGCGCGCCATGCCCAAGGATCCGGTGAGCGACAGTGAGACTTCCTGGATCCTGGTGGCGCCTCCGGACGGTGGCGAGGGCGTCTACGACGTGCGCAGCGGCGCGGAAGGCACGGCGGCGAATGGGCAGCCCTATGAGGCTTTGTAGCGGCAACGCGCGCCCGGTCGAGGCGGGCTTCACCCTGCTCTGGGTGCTGTTCCTGCTGGTGGTGATGGGGCTGGGGCTGGCCGCCCTGGGCCGGGCCTGGCATCTCGCCGACCTGCGCGACAAGGAAGCGCAGCTGCTGTTCGTCGGCGACGAATACCGCCGCGCCCTGGAAAGCTACTACCGGGCCGCCCCCGGCAAGGAGAAGTCTTATCCGAAGGCCCTGGCGGATCTCCTGCGGGACAAGCGCTATCCCTACCCGGTGCGGCACCTGCGCCGGCTGTACCCGGACCCGCTGACCAACAGCCAGGCCTGGGGCCTGGTCAAGCAGGGCGAGGAAATCACCGGGGTGTACAGCCTGGGGGCGGGAACACCCCTGAAGAGCGCCGGATTTCCAAAGCAATACGAGGATTTCACGGACAAGGCCAGCTACCGGGACTGGATATTCGCCGCCAATCCGAAGGGGGGCGATGCCGGGGAGGAGGGCGTGGCGGGGGGCGCGGCGGCGGACAACGTCATCAAGCTGCCCTCGCCGGAGGAACGCAAGCTCTGCGATGACGCGCTGCAGGCCGCGATGCAGGAATGCATGCAGTTCGCGGGAACGCCACAGCACGAGGCATGCATGCAGGAGGCGGCCCAGGTGCACGTCAGCTGTGCCTATGGGAAGCGGGATTGAACACAATCTGTCCAGTCGGACGGCGCGTTTTTTACCGCTGAATAGGGAGTAGTCCTTCGGCATCGGGCGATCCGGGGTCCAATGTCCCGCGATGGCCAGGATAGAATCCCCCTTTATTTTCGCTTGACGCATGGCTCCCATGACCGCTCCCCGCTTCGTCCACCTTCGCCTGCACAGCGAGTACGCCATCGTGGACAGCATCCTGCGGGTGGACGAGGCGATCGAGGCGGCCAGGGCGGACGGCATGCCGGCACTGGCGCTCACCGACCTGGGCAACGTGTTCGGGCTGGTGAAGTTCTATTCCGGCGCCCGCAAGAAGGGCATCAAGCCCATCGCCGGTTGCGATGTCTGGGTGGCGCCGCCGGAATCCACGGACAAGCCGACGCGCATGCTGTTGCTGGTGCAGGACACGGCCGGCTGGCGCCTGCTCTGCGAACTGCTGACCCGGGCCTACCGCACCAACATGAACCGGGGCCGGGCCATCCTCCAGCCCGCCTGGTTCGACGAGATGGGCACACGGGGACTCATCGCCCTGTCCGGCGGCCATCAGGGCGACGTGGGCCTGGCCCTGGTGAACGACTCCCTCGATACCGCCCGCAGCCTTGCCCGTTCCTGGGCCGCCCGCTTTCCCGACCGTTACTACCTGGAACTGCAACGGGACGGCCGGCCGGAATGCGAGACCCAGGTAGCCGGCGCCGTCGCCCTGGCGGACGAGTTGGGCCTGCCCGTGGTGGCCACCCATCCGGTGGAATTCCTCAGCCGGGACGACTTCACCGCCCACGAGGCCCGGGTGTGCATCGCCGAGGGCTATGTGCTGGCCGACCGGCGCCGACCCAAGACCTTCACGGAAGAGGATTACTTCAAGAGCCAGGCCGAGATGGCGGAGCTGTTCGCCGACTTCCCCGAGGCCCTGGAGAACACCCTGGAAATCGCCCGCCGCTGCAACCTGACCCTGGAACTGGGCAAGAGCAAGCTGCCGGATTTCCCCACCCCGGACGGCATGGCCCTGGACGATTACCTGCGCCATCGGGCCCGGGACGGTCTGGCCGAGCGCATGGCCGTACTCTACCCGGACGAGAAGATCCGGGCGGAAAAGTATCCGGAATACTCGGCCCGGCTGGAACTGGAGCTGGACACCATCATCCAGATGGGTTTCCCTGGCTACTTCCTGATCGTGTCCGACTTCATCATCTGGGGGAAACACAACGGCGTGCCGGTGGGGCCGGGGCGGGGTTCCGGCGCCGGCTCCCTGGTGGCCTATGCGATCGGCATTACCGATCTGGATCCATTGGCTTACGCGCTGTTGTTCGAGCGGTTTCTCAATCCGGAACGGGTGTCCATGCCCGACTTCGACGTGGACTTCTGCCAGGACAACCGCTGGCGCGTGATCGAGTACGTGCGCGAGAAATACGGCGCCGACGCCGTCTCCCAGATCGCCACCTTCGGCGCCATGGCGGCCCGGGCGGTGATCCGGGATGTGGGCCGGGTGCTGGACTTGAGCTACAACTTCTGCGACCAGCTGTCCAAGATGATCCCCTCGGCCCCGGGCAAGAACGTGACCCTGGACGAGGCCCTGGAGCAGGTGCCGGAACTGAAGGCCCGCTACGAATCGGAAGAGGAGGTGAAGGAACTCTTCGACCTGGCGCGCAAGCTGGAGGGCCTGACCCGCAACGTGGGCATGCACGCCGGCGGCGTGCTCATCGCCCCGGGCAAGCTCACGGATTTCTGCCCCCTCTATAACGCCGAGGGCTCGGACTCGGTGGTATCCCAGTTCGACAAGGACGACGTGGAGAAGGCCGGCCTGGTGAAGTTCGACTTCCTGGGCCTGCGCAACCTGACCATCATCGACCTGGCGGTGAAGTACATCAAACTGCTGGACCCCACCTGGGACGTGAACCTCGAGACCCTGCCCCTGGACGACCCGGCGGCCTACGAGATCTTCAAGACCGCCAACACCACGGCCATCTTCCAGGTGGAATCGGAAGGCATGAAGAAGCTGCTGGTGAAGCTGGCGCCGGACCGCTTCGAGGACATCGTCGCCGTGCTCGCCCTGTATCGGCCGGGGCCGCTGGGCTCCGGCATGGTGGACGACTTCATCCTGCGCAAGAAGGGCAAGCAGACCATCGATTACTTCCACCCGGACCTGAAGGAATGCCTGGCGCCCACCTACGGCGTCATCGTCTACCAGGAACAGGTCATGCAGATCTCCCAAATCATCGGTGGCTACAGCCTGGGCGGCGCCGACCTGCTGCGCCGGGCCATGGGCAAGAAGAAGGCCGAGGAGATGGCCAAGCACCGGGACATCATGCGCGAGGGAGCCAAGAAGAAGGGCTACGACGAGGCCCTGGCCATGCAGCTGTTCGACCTGATGGAGAAGTTCGCCGAATACGGCTTCAACAAATCCCACACCGCCGCCTACGCCGTGGTGTCCTACCAGACCGCCTGGCTCAAGGCCCACCATACCGCCGCCTACATGGCCGCCACCCTGTCCTCCGACCTGGACGACACGGACAGCGTCAAAATTTTCTACGAGGATTCCCTCAAGAACCGCCTCACCATCCTGCCGCCGGACATCAACCAGTCCGTCTACCGTTTCCTGCCGGTGGACCGCAAGAACGTCCGCTACGGCCTGGGCGCGGTGAAAGGCACGGGGGAGGGCGCCGTGGCCAACATCCTTGCGGCGCGGGAGCAGGGCGGGGCCTTCAACGATCTGTTCGACTTCTGCAAGCGTATCGACCGGCGCGTGGTCAACCGCCGCGCCATCGAAGCCCTGGTCAAGGCCGGCGCCTTCGATGCCCTGCATGCCAACCGCAACGCCACCCTCATGAGCGTGGGACTGGCCATGGAATGGGCGGAAACCCAGCAGGCCAACGCGGCCCAGAATTCCCTGTTCGGCGACGAGATCGCCGCCACGCCACCGGATTTGATCCAGGTGCCGGAATGGTCCCTGAAGGAGCGCCTGGCCCAGGAAAAAACCGCCCTGGGCTTCTATTTCTCCGGCCATCCCTTCGAGGCCGACAGGGCTTCGCTCAAGGGCCTGGCGGAGCGCTCCCTGAAGGACGTCAAGCCCCACCCCGGCCAGCAGCTCATGGCCGGTACCGTCTCCGCCGTGCGCACCCAGATGACGCGCCGGGGCAAGATGGCCGCCGTCACCCTGGACGACGGCCAGGCCCAGGTGGAAGTGGCGGTGTTCAACGAGCTGTACGAAGCCCACCGCACCCTGATCAAGGAAGATGCCCTGCTGATCATCATCGGCAAGGCCAGTTCAGATGCCTACTCGGGCGGCATGCGCGTCACCGCCGACGAGATCATGGACCTGGACGGCGCCCGCACCCGCTTCGCCACCCACCTGAAGTTGAGCCTGAACACCGGGCCGGATGCCCGCACACTGATCGCCAGCCTGGCGCCCCATCGCCTGCCGACGGGCTGCCCGGTGAGCCTGTCCTACCGCGGCGAAACCGCCTCCTGCGACGTGCTCCTGGGCAGCGCCTGGCGGGTGCGCCTGTCGGATGACCTGTTCGCCGCCCTGGCGGGCTTCGGCCGGGTCGATGTGGGCTATGCCGTGGTGCTGAAAGCCGGCCGGGACCGGGAGCGGGCGGCGGCATGAATACCCTGGCCGGTGTTGCCTTGTTATCCCCCCCTTTGAAAAAGGGGGGTAGGGGGGATTCATCTCCCTGACCGGCAGCGACGCAGTCCTCGACCCCGCCGAGGCCATCGAGCACGCCGAGGAGGAGGTGCGCCACCTGGCCCGGGTCCAGGGCCAGTTGTGGACCGACCTGCCGGTGGATCTCTATATCCCGCCGGATGCCCTGGAAGTCATCCTGGAAGCCTTCGAGGGCCCCCTGGACCTGCTGCTCTGGCTGATCCGCCGCAACAACCTGAACGTGCTGGACATCAACATGGCGGCCCTCACCCGCCAGTACATGGACTACGTCGAGGTCATGCGCCGCAAGCGCCTGGAACTGGCGGCGGAATACCTGGTGATGGCGGCCATGCTCATCGAGATCAAGTCGCGCATGCTGCTGCCCCGGCCGGAGAAGCTGGAGGAGGGCGAGGAACACGACCCTCGCGCCGAACTGGTGCGCCGCCTGCTGGAATACGAGCAGACCAAGCTGGCCGCGAAGAACCTGGATGCCCTGCCGCAATTGGGCCGGGATTTCCAGGCGGTGAGCATTTTCGTGCCGCAACTGGCCGCCAAGCGGCTACCCCTGGTGAATCCGCAAGATCTGATGGAAGCCTGGGGCGCCATCCTCAGGCGCGCATCCATGAACAGGCACCACCGCATCGGCCGCCAGGAGCTGTCGGTGCGGGAGCACATGAGCCGCATCCTCAAGCTACTGCAAGGTGCCGCCCAGGCCGGTTCCGGCCGCCTGCCGTTCGCGGCGCTGTTCGATCCCGCCGACGGCCGTTCCGCCCTGGTGGTGGCCTTCCTGGCCCTGCTGGAACTGGTGCGGGAACGCCTGGTGGACATCGTCCAGAACGAGCCCTTCGCCCCCATCCACGCCCAAATCGCCATCCTGGAACACCATGCCGATGCCTGACGAACTTTTCCCTACCCCATCCCCGTCAGCAGGCGGGGAGGGCACTGTCTCCTCCCCCGCTCGCGGGGGGCATAGGCGGGAATTCGGCGAGCATGCCTCGCCGCCGCCGGAGCCGGTCGGCTATGCAAAGCCGGCCGTGGGCGGTTGGGAGGGGGAGGAAACCACCAACCCCCTCGCCGAGATCAAGCGCGTCCTGGAAACCGTCCTCCTGGCCAGCGCCGCGCCCCTGACCCTGGCCGAACTCAAGCGCGTGTTCGACGCCGAACTCTCCAACGATTTCCTGCGCCGCGCCCTGGAGGAACTCCGCGCCGACTGGCAGGGCCGGGGCGTGGAACTGGCCTTCGTGGCCGACGGCTGGCGCTTCCAGACCCGCGTCGAATACCAGCATTACCTGGATCGCCTGAATCCCGAGAAGCCCCCGCGCTATTCCCGCGCCACCCTGGAAACCCTGGCCATCATCGCCTACCGACAGCCGGTCACCCGAGGCGATGTCGAGGAAATCCGCGGCGTGGCGGTCAACAGCCAGATCGTGAAAACCCTGGAGGAACGGGGCTGGATCGAGGTGGTGGGCCACAAGGACGTGCCCGGCCGCCCGGCCCTGTTCGCCACCACCAGGCAGTTCCTGTCCGACCTGGGCCTGCGCGCCCTGTCCGAGTTGCCGCCCTTGCCGGAACTGGCCAGGGAATTGATCGAACGGGCCCAGGCGGATGAACTGCCTATGGAGCCGCCGCCCCCGGAGGAATAACATCGGCTCCCCGCCAACCCGCGGGACCACCAAACCACCATAGAGAGAACAATATGCCGAGATACTCCTACATGGGGCGCCCCCTGAAGGTCCGCCCGGAAGAACTCGAAGACCAGAGCGAACGGCTGCACAAGGCCCTGGCCACCGCCGGCCTGGGCTCCCGCCGCGACATGGAACAACTGATCATGGACGGCCGCGTCAGCGTCAACGGCAAACCCGCCCAGGTGGGCGACAAGGTCAAGCCCGGCGACCTGGTCAAGGTCAACGGCAAGCTGGTGCGCCTGACCTGGAAGCTCCAGCTCCCCCGCGTCCTGATCTACCACAAGCCTGAAGGCGAGATTGTCTCCCGCGACGATCCGGAAGGTCGTCCCTCCGTGTTCGACAACCTGCCGCCCATCCGCGGCGGCCGCTGGATCACCGTGGGCCGGCTGGATTTCAACACCGAGGGCCTGCTCATCTTCACCACCGACGGCGAACTGGCCAACCGCCTGTCCCACCCCCGCTACGAGGTGGAGCGGGAATACGCCGTGCGCATCGTCGGCGCCCTGGACGCGGAAAAGATGGATGCCCTGCTCGAGGGCGTGGAACTGGACGACGGTATCGCCAAGGTGGAAAGCATCGTTCCCGCCGGCGGCGAGGGTATCAACCAGTGGTATCGCCTGGTCATCAAGGAAGGCCGCAACCGGGAGGTGCGCCGCCTCATGGAACACCTGGGCCTCATGGTCAGCCGCCTGATCCGCGTGCGCTTCGGCCCCATCGCCATGCCCCCGCGCCTCAAGCGGGGCATGAAGGAAGAACTGACGGACGAGGAAATCGGCGCCCTCATGCGCTGGTGTGGTCTGGGCAAGGGTGGCGGCAAGGCCGCCCCGGCTCCGGAAAGGGCGGAACCCGCGCCAGGCCCCGCGGCTCCCAAGATCGGCCATCCCTACCGGCGCCGCCTGAACCAGAAGGGCGAGCGCCAGACCTGATTGAATGTGGTCCGCACCCTGCCATTCCAGGTGGCATTGATGTGGTATCGCCCAACGCCGGTACATCGCGGATTCGTAGCTTGTTTTTATCTGGAGTATCCGTTTGTCCGGCTATTCCCTAAACCCCATACCTGGGTTCCATTGCCTATAAAGACATTACTATCCGGTTAAATATGGGGTGTGGTCTTGGGCGCCATCTACCCGTTGTTGTTTGTTCTTCTGGCCACGCCGTTATTGCCCTTGCAGGCGGCTGAGGTTCATCCTTCGTCAGGTGCCTTGCGGGCCACCGCAACGGACATCGAACTTGCGACTCCTCTGAGTCGCGTACCCATCACACGGCAATATTCATCCGCCGCCGGCAAGGGTGAATTGGGACCGGGTTGGCGAATGGAATTCGCCACACACCTGGAAATGGCGGGGGGTGAAAAGATCGTTTTGCATGCTCCGGGGGGGAGCCAGGTCTTTCGTCGCAGCGGCAAGGATGAATACCTGGGGCCGGCGGGACAACGCCTCGTTCGCGCCGCGCAATCAAGCCAGTTGACCACCCCCGAAGGCGCCATCATTCGTTTCGATGTCGATGGCAAGGAAGTGTTGCGGCAGGACACCCACGGCAACAAGCTGGCCTCCGTCCATGACTCGCACGGCCGTCTGGTACGCCTATCCGCCGGACAGCAGAGTGAAATTCACTTCAAGTTCCGGCCGGACGGCAGGCTCGTCGCATTGGAAGACCGAGCGGGACGCAAAATCGAATATGCCTATGACGAGCGGTCTCGCCTCAGTCGGGTCAGGAACGTGGATGGCTGGACGACCGATTACCACTACGGCGACAAGGACCTGCTGACCGGCATCACCCATGCGGACGGTAGCAGCGAGTCATTCGTCTATGACGGCCAGGGCAGGGTGGTGGAGCGGCGGGGTCCGGCCGGTCTGGTCGAGCGCTACAGCTATCAGGGAGCCACCTTGCATGTCTTGGGTGGTCCGAAGGGTGGATGGGCCCAGGGGCATGATGCGGAGGGCAGGCCTCTATGGCGCGAGGATGCGACAGGCCGGCGGGAAGCCTGGACCTGGAGCCAAGACGGTCAGCTCCTGGGGCGCCGCTATGGGGATGGCTCCCTGCTCAACCTGGCCTACGACGACCAGGGGCGCCTGATCAGCCAGGAAAGTTCCACGGGGCGCCGCCTGCGCTTCATCTATGACAGCCGCGGACGCCTGCAAGGGCTGGACAGCAACGGCGCCGTCACCCGCTACCAGCATGACGAGCGGGGCAACGTCACGGCCGTGACCTCGCCCGCGGGCCGCACCACACGCTTCGAGCATGATGCCCGGGGCCGCCCGGTCAGCGTGGTCGACGGGGCCGGGCGCGGGACACGCCTGGAATTCGACGAACAGGGCAGGTTGATACGGCGGGAGGCGCCCGATGGCGCCGTCACGCGCTGGGAATTCGACGACCGGGACCGGTTGCTGCGCCAGGTGGATGCATTGGGCGCCGTCACCACCTATCAATATCAGGCCAACGGCCTGCTGGCCAGGGTGCTGGCACCGGGCGTTCCGGAAGCACGCTTCGAGTACGACACCCAGGGCCGACTGGTGGTCGAGGCCCAGGGCGGGCAACGCGTCGAATATGGTTATGACCCTGCCGGAAGCTTGGTCAGGATACGGCATGGGGATGGCGCGGAGGAGCGCCTGGCCTACCACCCCGACGGGCGTCTGGCGGAACGGAAGGATCCGCTGGGCAATGTGACCCAATGGAAATATGGCGCGGGTGGCCGTCTGCAGGAGTTAAGCCTGCCGTCCGGCCTGGTGGCCCGCTATGAGCAGAGCAAGCCGGGGCAACTGCGCACAAGCCTTGGCAAGGGCACGACGGAAATCCAGCGCGACAGCGGCAGCCGGGTTATCCGGATTCGCGATGCAACGGGTGGGACGCAATTGCTGGAGATGGATGCCGAAGGTCGGCTGCTGAGTCAGGTTTCGCCCATGGGAAACCAGGAGCGGTTTCAATACGATCCGGACGGCTTGCTCACGGAAGTGATCCTGCCCTCGGGCGGGGGATGGCGCTTCAATCACGATCGCTCCGCGCTGCTCGACGAGATCCGCTTCCCGGACGCTACGGGACTGCGGCTGAAATACGACCCGGCCGGGCGCCTGTCCAGCCAAGGCCGGTCATGGGGCGGACCCGTCAATAACCGCTATGACGCCCTGGGCAGGCTGATCGAGCGCACCAATGCCCGGGGCCAGGCGGTGCGCTATGCCTACGATGCGGCGGGGCGCCTGGTCAGCAGGGCATCACCGGAGGAAACCTGGACCTACCGTTACGACGAACGCGGCAATCTCGTCCAGGCGGGTAACGGGCGATTCAGCCTGCGCCTCGACTATGACGCCCATGGCCGGCTTGCCACGCTGCGCTATCCGGAATGGGGACAGGAAATCCGCTGGCGGCGGGACAGCCTCGGTCGTGTGTTGAGACGCACCGGGCCGGGCCGGCTGGAGACTGGCTACGCCTACGACAAGTTGGGCCGCCTGAGCGTCCTGGAAGATGGCAAGGGGGTACGTTTCGATTTCGCCTATGACGATTTCGGCCGTCTGGTCAGACGCAGCGCGTCCAACGGCACGACGGTCCGGTTCGAGTACGACGATTCCGGTCGGACCGTCTCGGTCACCCATCTGGATGCCGCCGGAAAATCCTTCGCCGCTCGGCGTTACCGCCACGACGCGGACGGCAACCGCGTCGAGATCCAAGATGAGCAGGGGCACGCCGGACGATTCCGCTACGACCCGGACGGACAACTGGTGGCGGAAACACTTGAGGGCCAGCACATCGAATATGCCCTCGGCTTGACGGGCAATCGCAAGGCGGTGCGCGCCGCCGCCGGCGTCACGGAATATCGCCATGATTCCGCCGGCCGCCTGGTTCAGGCGGGCGATGTGGTGTTGACCTATGACACTGATGGCAACCTCGCCTCACGCCGCGAGGGCAAGGCCATCACCCGCTATCGCTTCGATGCGGACGGTAATCTGAGCCGGGTTGATCTGCCCACCGGCAAAACCGTGGCTTATGGCTATGGCCCCTTCGGCGAACGGATCTGGCGCGAGGAGGAGGGCAGGCGCAGTTACTATCTGCACGCGGGGGACGATGTGATCGCCGAACTGTCCGAGGGATTCGAGCCGATTCAGTCCTATCTGTACGCGGGGACCGACCAGCCCTTGACCGTCACCGCAAAGGGCGCGGCGGCCCGATTCATCCACCAGGATGATCTGGGTACCTCGCTGGCGCTCACCGATCACCAGGGAAAACCGGTTGGCCACTACCGATTCGACAGCTTCGGCAACGTATTGACGCGGCAGGGCGCCGCGGCGGCTTTGCCGCCCCGCTATGGTGGACGGCCGCTGGATGAAGCCACGGGTCTCTACGACATGCGCGCGCGTTTCTACGATCCGCGAGTCGGGCGCTTCATCTCTCCCGACCCGGTGTTCGGGAGCATCGACGACCCATTGTCCTTCGTGCCCTATCTGTATGCGCGCAACAACCCGTGGCGCTATGTCGATCCTTATGGGGAGCAGGTTTATCCGACCGAGGACGTGGGCTATGTCGCATGGGGCAGGCCGACCCTATCCGAGCCACCGAACCGGCCTCCCTTACGCCATATACCGATCGGTCAGCCCATGCGAGGGCAATTTGTATATGAACACTTTCACGACACCATTAATGAACAGAAAGTCGCTGGCTGGCGACAGGGTGTGCAACGTCGAGCGCTTACTCAAGCCGAAAACCCCTATGAAGCACGTAGGCTAGACCAAATACGCGCAGCTGCGGCGCAAGCGCGTCGAGCGGAGATAGCGGCCAATCCGACCGCGAAAGTACCACCAGCTGGAGGTGTGATGGCTGGGCCGATGGCGCAAACCGGCCCTGGGGGGGCTACCGTGATCTCAGGACAGCCGGGGGTAGGTGGGCTTGTCCCCGGCCTTCGTGCCGCAGGTGCGGCGGTCCGTGGCGCCGGCGCGTGGGTCGAGGCCGCCGCCCAGCCCTATGCCGGAGGCGCAGCGCGCCTGTCCTCTGTCACGGGTCGGGGACTGATGGCAATCCGCATGGCCGACATCGCTGGCGAGGCGCTGGCCGCCGACGATCCCGCCCAGGTGGCGTCAGATCGAGCCCTGGAACTCGCGGGTGCCGCGGCGACATCCGCGGCGATGGGCCACGCCACCGTCTGGCTCGCTTCCGCCGCGCCCGCTGTGGTGACCGTGGGCGGCGCGGCGGTGGGCACCGTGGCCCTGACCGTTGCCAGCGCTGAGCGCGTGCATGCGGCCGTCGACCAGCGGGGACAGCAGTTGCAGGCGGAACTGGGGGTGATCCGGGCAGAGCATCGCGCCGAGCAGACCAGCCGCGCCATATCCGAGGACCGGGAACTGCACCTCGACGCCCTGCGCGGCAAGGCGGCGGAACTCCAGCGCCTGCGCGGCCAGTTGGCCAGCCAGGCGGCCGAAGCGCAAGCCCTGGAACTGGAAGCGGCCAACCAGCGCAACGCCGCCCAGGCCAAGGCCGCCCAAGTACAGGCTCTGCGCGGCCGAATCCAGAGCCACGAGGCCGTCCTGGCCGGCGTGCGCGGACGGCTGGCGGGGCTGGATACCAACGCCTTGCGGACCCAGCAGGCCGCGATTGCCGCGCTGGCGCAACAGGCCTGTGCCGAGGGCGGCGGCGGCGACCGTTCCGCTCTGGCCGACCAGGCGGAGAGCCAGGCCAAGGCCCTGGAGGCGGCCGCCACCCCTGCTGACTACAGCCAGGCTTTGGCCCAGTTGGAGTCCGAGTCGGGGGTGGCGGACGACTTCGTCGCCGAAGCGGAAGAGCTCCGGGCCGCCTTGCAGGGCTATCGCCGCGTCATCCAGGAACGCTTCGGGGCTGTTCAGGGCCTGGTGGCCGGATACGCGGCGGCCCTGCAGCAGGCCCGCAACATGCAGGTCGCGGTGAAGGGCAGCGCCAACAGCTTGCGACTGTTCGTGCAGGGCGACGATCTGGTCACCATCAGTGCCATCGCCCAGGAAGCCGCGGCTGGATTACCCGCCGACGGGGCCCTGACCGATGCCGTGCAGAGTGCCCAGGAAAGCCTCGGGGGCGTCGACGTCGAGGCCATGCTCGGCGGCATCGCCAACGAGGCGCAAAGCCACGCCGGCGTGGCGGCCCTCTATCTGGCGACGGTGCAGGCGGATTACGGCGCCGCCCAGGGCATCGCGGCCCAGGGGCGGGAGGCCGCCAATCGCGCCCGGGAATGCGCCGGTCGGCTCGGCGCCCAGACGGCAAGCACTCAGCCCGGCGAGCCGGACAAGTCGGCAAGGGAATGCAGCACCGACCAGGATTGTGCCCTCGGCTATGCGTGCAATCCCCAAGGCGCCTGCGTTCGTGATCCCCGCTTCGAGCACCCGGACAAGCAGCCGGACAAGCAGCCGGGGACGCAGGACACCCCGCCGGCCTGCGACAGCGACAGCGATTGCGCCCAGGGACAGCGATGCAGACAGCGCCAGTGCGTTACGCCTCAACCGGGACCGGATGCGGGCGCCGCGCTGGAGTTGTTCGGCCAGCGCGAGCGGGACCGGGATCAGGAACGGGACGCGCGCGGCGGCGGCGCGGCGGATCCGTCGGGCGGCGGTCGCTATACCAGCGGGGGCCTGCGCGAAGAGATCAACCTGCTGCAGCAATCGGCGGGAGGGCAGACGGGTGGCGCCACGCCAGCATCGGGTGGTCAAGCGGGCATAACCACTGGAATACCTAACGGGACAGGGGCGACCACGCAGCCCGGTGTTACGGTAAAGCCGCCTGACAGTAAACCAACAATCCCGAACGTCAAGCCGCCCCCTGCAACACCAGTTCAGCAGACTCGCCAATGGTACGTACTGGAAGCGGTGGCGAGCTTCGAAGTATGCGATCTGGGATCGACGTGTCCTGCGTCACGCAGGGTCCCGTGCACCTTGACCTATTGGGCCGCCTATGGGCTCTCGCAAACCGATCTGCAGGGAGCTCTTCAACGTATCGGGAAAGATCTGATGGGGATTGTCAAAGGCTATGAAAACGCGCGTCTGGTTTCCACGCGTGTTTACGAGGGACCGTCGGCGGCTCAACTCAAGACGCCAGTTACAGGACCGCCCTCCAAACTTGATTGCAAGAGACGCTAATTAAAGGGCCGATTGAATGAATTGGCCTCAACCGAGGGGCTGGGGGCCGAGGGGTATATGTGATGGGTAACAGTTGCTTCAAATGGACATGGTTGGCGACCCTTTTTATCAGTTCCATTGCATGGGCCAGTCACTGGGGAATTCGCATCAGCGATTCGCCCGCCGTACCCGGGGCGCTGATCACGGCCGTCTTGCAGGGCGGGCCGGCTGCCCTGGCCGGCTTGCAGACCGGCGATCTCATCACCCACGCCGAGGGTCGCAAGGTGCTCAAGGCGGGTGACCTCGCTATCCTGCTGCGCTCCCTGCCGGAAGGCCAGCAGGTCAACCTGACCGTCACGCGCCAGGGCTGGGAGAAGCAGGTGACCCTGGTTCCCGGTGGCGCCCCGCCACCTGCCGCGGCGTATGCCGGCGCGGAGCCGCCGCCGCTCCAGCCGTCGTCGCCCTATCCGCCCCCCGAGGCCAGCGGCCCACTCAAGGCGACGGTGGCGGTGGGGGACTTCCAGGTCAAGGCGGCGCGCGCCAACCAGGTCATCGGCGACGGCCTGCGCGAGATGCTGCTCACCGCCCTGCACAACAGCGGCCGCTTCATCGTGGTGGAGCGCATCGACATCAAGGGTCTCGCCGCCGAGCAGGCCCTGTCCCGCTCCGCCATGGCGCGGCCGGACATGGCCATCCCAGGCGCCCAGATGGAGGTTGCCGACATCATGGTCTACGGCGCGGTGACCGAATTCGAGGGTGAAGCCAGCGGTTCGGATTTTCAGATGGGCATGCCCAGCGTGCCGTTCAGCGCCAGCCATGGCGGCAAGACTTCGCACATGGCCATCGACATCCGCGTGGTGGACGTGCGTAGCGGCAGGCTCCTGATGGCAAGGCGCGTCACCGGCTCGGCGGATGCCTCCAAGGGGTCCTTCGGTGCCTCGCCCAGGGTGTCCGGCGAGGCATTGCCCTTCAGTTTCGGGGCCTTCCGCAACACGCCCATGGAAAAGGCCATCCGCGACGCGGTGATCCAGGCCACCCAATACGTGTCCGACAACCTGCCGGCGACCTATTTCCGCCATCCATGACACTTCCGCAGAAAGGGGTAAGACCATGACTCGCCCATTGACCTTGATCCGGTCCCGCCACTTGCACTGGCCAATCTTGCTGGCCGTGGTTTTCCTGGGACTTGCGGGCTGCGCCGGTCCCTACCAGACCAAGCTGGAGTTCAAATCCCACCCGAGCCTGAGCGTCGCCGAAGGGACCCGTGTGGCTGCCCAGGCCATGCAGGACATCGGTTTCTGGCCCAAATCCCAGAACGAGGCGGCGGGCCAGGTGAGCGGCGACAAGACCGAGAAAATCTCTTTCGGCTGGGAGACCATGACCATCACCCTGGAAGTCGGGATCATGAAGTCGGCCCAAGGCAGCCTCACCGCCGACGCGACCTGCGGCGTATCGAAGAATATGGCTTACTGGGACGAGGGTGACGAGTGCGTCGAGGAGTTCCAGAAGGCCTTTGAAAAACGCCTTGCGACCTGGCGGCCAGCGCAAAGGCCCGTGGCGCCTCCCATGCAGACGCCACCCGCCTACCGCCAGCCCGCGCCCGTGGTGCCCATGCCCCAGCCACCCGCCGCGCCGGCGAAGGGCAAGGAATACGAGCTCTGAGAAGGATGTATGGCCGCGAGTGCGAATTTCCGCCTGCTGCTTGTCCTACTTGCGGTGTGGTGGGTCGGCTTGGTCGCGGCTGCCGGTCTGGGCCTGCGGTTCAGGGATGCGCCGGGAGGGGGGGTGGAGGTCAGCCAAGTGGTGACGGCTTCCCCGGCGGCCCGAGCCGGCTTGCAGGCGGGTGACCTGATCCGCGAGGTGGATGGTCTTCCCGTCGAGGGAGCGGCGGCATTGGTGGACTTTCTCAAGGCTCGCGGGGCGGGGCGGGCGGTTCCGCTCATCGTCGAACGGGGCGGCTGGCGCCGACAGATGTCACTGGTGGGCGATCCCGATGTGCCCGCCGCGGCGGCTGGGCCGTCCTCCACGCCGCCGCGCCTGGGATTGCGGGTGGTGGATGCCGAGGTGGGCGGTCCCGCCGCTCGCGTCAGCGCCGTCGAGCCAGGCAGCCCCGCGGCGAATGCCGGCCTGGCCGTGGGGGATCTGATCCACGAGGCCCAGGGCAAGGCCATCGGCGGCGCGGCGGATTTCGCCGCCCTGGTCGGGGGCCTGGACGGCGCCGCGCCGCTGGAATTGCGCATCAGCCGGGACGGCTGGCGCCGGACGCTGCGCCTTGTCACGGGGCAAGGATCTCCCGTCCGGGCGGCCGAATCTTCGGCCGCATCGGCTGCCTTGGTGGCCCCCTCCACACCGGTGACGAAGGACCCCTGCGCGCGCGGGCAAATAGGCGCCTTGTCCGAATTCGACTGTCTGCTGGAACGGGGAGACCTGGAATTGGATGCCGGAAGGTGGGATGCGGCAGGCCGCCTGTTCGAGCGGGCGATTGGTCTTCTGCCCCAGCGTTTGGAAGGCTGGGCGCGCATGGCTGAACTGCATGACCGGAAAGGCGACCTTCCCGGCGCCATCGAATCCGAGCGCCGCGCCTTGGCCGCCGTGGGCGAGAACGCCTGGATTCATGCGCGCATCAGCTGGTATCAGCAACGGCTGGGCCAGTTCGACGATGCCCGTGTCAGCGCTGAACGGGCTTTGGCGCTGGATGAACACAACATCGGTGGCCATGCCACGCTTGCTTCCCTGGCAATCTCGCGAATGGATTGGGAGAAGGCGATCTTCCATCTCCAAAAATTCACCGAGGTTAAACCGGAGGACGCCTCGGCATGGGGCGACCTGGGTTTGGCCTTGTCCGGTGCCGGCCGCGAGGAGGAAGCCCTGACGGCCTTCGAGCGGTGTCTGGCCCTTGATTCAGGTCACGTTGTTACCTGGTTCAATGCCGGCCTCAATCTGCGGCGTATGGGTCGCGAGCAGGAGGGCGTCGCTTACCTGCGCAGGGTGGCGGAACTGGATCCCCAGGGCGAGCTAGGTCGGCTGGCGCTCCAGCAAATCACGCCGCCATCCGGCGCTCCCACACCCGTCTCCGGCGCCGCGAGCGATTCGGCGGCGGCCCGAGGCGACGGACGGCGGGCCAGCGTGGCCGTGGGCGATTTCCAGGTCAAGGCGGCCAAGGCCAACCAGCAGATCGGCGATGGCCTGCGCGAGATGTTCCTGACCTCCCTGCACCAGAGCGGCTATTTCAATGTGGTGGAACGCATGGACATCCAGGGGCTGGCGGCTGAACAGGCCCTGTCCCGCTCGGCCATGGCGGTCCAGGGCGGGGCCATGCCAGGGGGGGAGATGGACGTGGCGGACATCATGGTCTACGGGGTGGTCTCCGAATTCGAACCGGAGGCGGGCGGGATGGCGTACTCCAGCTTCATGCCCCAGATGGGCATGTCGGTGCGTCAATCAACGAAGTTTTCCGAGATGGCCATCGATGTTCGGGCCGTGGAGGTGCGCAGTGGCCGCGTACTGGTGGCCCAGCGCATTCCCGGAACGGCCCACTCCTATAGCGCCGGCGTGGGCGCCCGTCTCAGCGCCGGGGGCATTTCCATGCCGGTGGGACTGGGCGCGTATCGCAACACCCCCATGGAACTGGCCATCAGGGACTGCATCCAGAAGGCCACGTATTTCGTCATCAATCAGGTACCCCAGGATTATTTCCGCCACCCCTGAGTGGGGCAAGGCAGATCCGGAGCACGACAAGGAGCGGGATGATGCGCACAAGGATTGACCTTTTGATGGTTGTTCTGGCCATGCTGGTCCCCTTGACTTCGATGGCGGGCGGCCAGCCCACTGGCTCCATGGCCGATGCCAACAGCGAACTGGCTTTGCGCCTGTTCGCGGAGCGGGAAAGCACGCGGGGTGCCCAGTTGCCCTATGGGGTCTATCCAATGCCAGATCGGTTCTCGGCCCAGGCGCTGGAACAGCAAAACCGCGCGATGTTCTACTGGCTATGGCAGCCTGAAAGTCCCCCCGTTTGGCCATTGGCACCTTACTGGCCTCCCGCTTACCCGATGGGGTGGCCAATCATTTATCCCTGGATGCCCATGCCGCCTCCAGCGCCTTGATCATCCGAAGCCGGAGCCTCCGGGACGATGCTTTCTTGAACTCCGCCGCCGTCACGGGTTGGACAGGCTGAGGCGATCGGCGGTCTGCTCCATGCGCACGTGGCGCAGGGCATTCATGCCCAGCAGGGCGTCACTGGTCAGGTTGGGGAGAATGGCCACGGCCAGGTTCTCGACGCGGAAGGGGCCGAAATCCAGTTCGGCGACGCGGCTGGTGCAGCCCTGGACGAGGCCGTTGGCGGTGCGGAAGGTGGAGACGATGTCGCAGCCCAGGCCGATCCTGTCGGCGAGTCGCCGTGGAATTGAAACCGTGCTGGCGCCGGTATCGATGAGGAAGCGCACGGGCTTGCCCTGGATGGCGCCGTCGATATGGAAATGGCCGTCGCGGGCGCGGGCCAGTTCCACCCGGTCGGATCCCACGATCTGGACGGGCGGCGCTTCCTGGCGCAGGAAAAAAACGTAGAACAGCAGCCCCAGGCCGAGCCAGATGCCGGCATGGATGAAGATGTTGCCGAGCCTGCCCATGCCGGCTGCCGCCAGGGCCTCAGTTGTGGTGTTTCTTCTCGACCAGGCGTTCGATCACCCTGGCGGCCCAGTCCCTGGCGCCCAGGCCGAAGGCGATGGCGAAGGCCAGGCCGATGGCGCCGAAGGCGATGATGAAGGCGGCGGTGAGCAGTTCGTTGGCGATCTGCAACTGTTCCATGGCGATGAAGAACACGAACACCATCATGGCGTACTCGGAGAAGGTGGACACAGTCAGGGCGCCGTCGAACTCCATGTTGTTGAGCCAGGCGAACACCAGCCGGTTGATGAAGCGCGCCAGGATGGTGCCGAACACCAGGACCAGGATGGCGACGATGACGTTGGGGATGTACAGCACCACCTTGTTGAACAGGTCCGCCACCATCTGCAGGCCCAGGGAGTTGGCCACGGTGACGATCATGACCAGGATGATGAGCCAGTAGACCAGGTTGCCGATCACGGAGGCCACCGAGATATCCAGTTCGGCGTGCTTCATGAAGGCTTCCAGGCCGGATTTCTCCGTGGCCCGGTCGAATTTCAGCAGGGTCAGTACGCGCATGACGCCGCTGCGCGCCACCTTGGCCAGCATCCAGCCCAGCACCAGGGCGATGATGGCGCCCAGCAACTGGGGAATGAAGCTGGCGAGCTCGGTCCAGAACGAGGTGAGGGAGGCTACGAAGATATCGATTTGTTCCATGACGGGCTCCATGGGGTGGCGCTTTCGGGAAATGGATTATAGGGGGTGCGGATTACCGCAATTGTTCGCGCGTCAACAGGAACACCGTGTCTTCGCCGCCTTCGATCCGCGGCCAGGCGAAATCCAGGTCGGGAAACGCGGCTTCCAGCGCTTCCCGGTTGTGGCCGATCTCCACCGCCAACAGGCCGCCGGGATTCATGTGACGGGCGGCCTGGCGCAGGATGACGCGGGTGGCGTCCAGACCGTCCTCGCCGGAACCCAGGGCCAGGGACGGCTCGTGGCGATACTCCGGCGGCAGGGCGGCGACGGATTCGGCGTTGACGTAGGGCGGGTTTGACACGATGAGGTCGTAGGTCGCGGGGTTTCGCGTGTCGCCTTCCAGCGGCGCGAACAGATCGCCCTGGTGAAGCCGGATCCTTTCCCCCAGGCCATAGTCGGCGACGTTGCGACGGGCCACCTCCAGGGCATCCGGCGACAGGTCCACCGCGTCCACGGCGGCATCCGGGAAGGCTTCCGCCAGCAGGATGGCCAGGCAGCCGGAGCCGGTGCACAGGTCCAGGGCCGCGAGGACGCGCTCCGGCTCCGCGAGCCAGGGCTGGAAGTGCTCCAGGATCATGGGCGCCAGGAAGGAGCGGGGCACGATCACCCGCTCGTCCACGTAAAAACGATAACCGTGCAGCCAGGCCTCGCGGGTGAGGTAGGGCGCCGGGACCCGCTCCCGGATGCGTCGTTCCAGGATGGCGGCCAGCCGCCCGCGCTCCTCGGGCAGCAGGCGGGCGTCCAGGAAGGGATCCAGCCGGTCCAGGGGCAGGTGCAGGGTATGCAGGATCAGGTAAGCCGCCTCGTCGTAGGCATCGCCGGTGCCATGGCCGAAGAACAGGCCGGCCTCGTTGAAGCGGGACACGGCGAAGCGTAGCCAGTCACGCGGGGTCGCGAGTTCTCGCCGGGCGGGCTCAAGCATGCAACAGCCTTTCCAGGACGCCCTTGTAGACCCTGGCGAGCTGTTCCAGCTCCGCCACGCCGACGTGTTCGTCGATCTTGTGGATGCTTGCGTTGATGGGGCCGAATTCCACCACTTCCCGGGCGATATCGGCGATGAAGCGGCCGTCCGAGGTGCCGCCGGTGGTGGAAAGCTCGGGCTCGATACCGGTCGTGTCGCGGATCGCGGCGGACAGGGCGTCCACCAGCTTGCCGCGCGGCGTCAGGAAGGGCTTGGCGCCGACCTCCCATTCCAGGTCGTAGTCCAGCTTGTGCTTGTCCAGGATGGCATGGACCCGGGTTTGCAGGTTTTCCACCGGGCTGGCGGTGCCGTGGCGGAAGTTGAAGACGATGTCGGCGTGGCCGGGCACCACGTTGGTGGCGCCGGTGCCGCCGTGCATGTTGGAGATCTGCCAGGTGGTGGGCGGGAAGTAGTCGTTGCCCGCGTCCCAGACCGTGTCGGCCAGTTCGGCGATGGCGGGGGCCGCCAGGTGGATGGGGTTTTTGCCCATCTCGGGATAGGCGATGTGGGCCTGGACGCCCTTGACCCGCAGGCGGCCGTGCAGGGAACCGCGGCGGCCGTTCTTCATGGTGTCGCCGAAGCGGGAAACGCAGGTGGGTTCGCCGACGATGCAGGCGTCGATGCGCTCGTTGCGGGCCGTCAGCCTTTCCACCACCTTCACGGTGCCGTCCACGGCGGGACCTTCCTCGTCGGAGGTGATGAGCCAGGCGATGGAGCCGGCATGGCCGGGATGGTCGGCGAGGAAATCCTCCACGGCGGCCAGGAAGGCGGCGATGGAGCCCTTCATGTCGGCCGCGCCCCGGCCGTAGAGCTGGCCGTCCCGCTCGACGGGGGAGAACGGGTCGCTGTTCCACTGTTCCAGCGGTCCGGTGGGCACCACGTCGGTATGGCCGGCGAAGCAGACCAGGGGGGTGGAATTCCCCCGGCGCGCCCACAGGTTGGTGACCTCGCCGCTGTTGACCGGTTCGATGGCGAAGCCCAGGTCGGCCAATCTTTGCCCCAGCCAGGCCTGGCAGCCGGCGTCGGCGGGGGTCACGGAACGCCGGCCGATCAATTCCCGGGCATGGGCCAGCACCTTACTCGTCATGGACTGCCGCCGCCCTGGCCGGGTTGGTGCCTGTGGAGGAATGCCTAAATGAAACAGAGAATAACCGTAACTTTCTCAAGTTCATTCTCCGAAGAAAGCGCCGTAGTTCTCTTCGCTGAAGCCCACCTGGTATTGGCCATCCCGGTCCAGGATGGGACGCTTGATGACGCTGGCGTTTTCCTTCATCAGGGCAATGGCGCTGGCGACATCCTTGACCTGGGCCTTGCGCGCGTCGTCGAGCTTGCGCCAGGTCTGGCCGCTGCGATTGACCAGGGCTTCCCAGCCCAGCAACTTGCACAGCCGCTTCATGAGGGGTTCCGGCACGCCCTCCTTCTTGAAGTCGTGGAATTCGTAGGGGATGTCCCGTTCCTCCAGCCAGGCCCGGGCCTTCTTGACGGTGCTGCAATTGGGGATGCCGTAGAGTTTCATGGCAAACTCGCTCGTGAAAAAAACGCGCCATTCTAACCGTCCTCCATGACTCCCGCCTTCATCGTTCGCGTTGCCCGCCGGGGGGCCTGGATACCGGCATTCCCCCTCGAACCATGACATTGGAATTTGGAGTCCCGCCATGAATATCCGCATCGGCCACGGTTTCGACGTGCACGCTTTCGCCGGGGACCGGCGCCTGGTCATCGGCGGCGTGGACATTCCCCACGATCGCGGCCTGCTCGGCCATTCCGACGCCGACGTGCTGATCCACGCCATTTGTGATGCCTTGCTGGGCGCGGCCGGCCTGGGAGATATCGGCCGCCACTTTCCCGACAGCGACGCGCGCTACAAGGGCATCGACAGCCGGGAATTGCTGCGCCATGTGGCGGGCTTGCTGGAACAACATGGCTGGAAGGTGGGCAATGTCGACGCCACCATCATTGCCCAGGCACCCAGGATGGCCACCCATATTCCCGCCATGCGGGCGAACCTGGCCGGCGATCTCGGCATCGCGGATGCCAGCGTGAACGTGAAGGCCACCACCACGGAAAGACTGGGTTTCACCGGACGGGAGGAGGGCATCGCCGCCGAGGCGGTTTGCCTGCTCGTGGCCGGGTGATGGCGGACGCCGGTCAATCCCGGGTTTTCTTCGCGCTCTGGCCGGATCCGGCGGTCAGAGCCCGGCTCCACGCCGAATCCCTGCGGCTGAGCCGCCTGCTGGGAGGCAAGCCAAGCCAGCCGGACAGCCTGCATCTCACCCTGGTGTTCGTGGGGGAGGTGGAGAACGCGCGTCTGGCTGACCTGGCCGCCGTGGCGGAACGGGTGACGTCGCCACGATTCGAACTCAGCCTCGACCGCGAAGCCTGCTGGCGCCATAACCATATCGCCCACCTGGGCGCCAGCCAGCCTCCCGCCGCCCTGTTCGATCTGGTCGGGCGCTTGTCGGTAAATCTGAAGGCGGCGGGGATCGCTTTCGATGCCCGGCCCTTTGCGCCCCATGTCACCCTGGTTCGCAAGGCGGACTGCGCCAGGCATCTGGCGCGCGGGAAGGACGGAAATGAGGCTGGAAATGAAAATCCCGCGTCAGGACCGATACGCTGGTCGGCGCGGGATTTCGTGCTGGTCAGATCCAGCCTGCGCGCGGAAGGGGCGCGCTACGAGCAGTTGGGCCGCTGGCCCCTGCTTTAGCCGCTACAGGAATACGTAGCTTTCCAGATGTCCCGCCAGATCCTTGACGGGGAGGCGGGTGTAATCCTTGTCGATGCTTTCCGATAGCTTGCTCCTGACCTGCCCGGGCAGGTGGTTGTTGACGATCCCCATGAAGGGGGCCGAGGCCACGAGGATGAGCCGGTCATAGGCGTTGTTGACGCGACCTTCCTCCAGTTCCCGCGAGAGTTCCAGAGCGAAGCGCTCGGCCTCGTGGTGCTTGGGGTCGGCCGGCTGGCCGACCGCGCCATGGCCTGGTCCACCGTACGCGCCGGAGCGGTCACTGACCAGGTTCGACGTCTTCTCGCGGCTTTCCGGATGAATCAATTCCTTGATCAGCTTGAGACCGCGATTGGGGCCGTCGTTGGTGAAGAACTTGGCCTGGCTGGCGTTGGCGACCATGATCCATGTGACAGACATGTAGATCCCCCAAGATGAAACGACCGAATGAATGGATTGGGAAAACCTTAAGGCTCCGGGCTTGGTTCGCGTTACGTGAAGTAACGATTTCAGGCTAGCAGGGGGTTGCCTGGCGTCAAGCCGTGTCCGCGAGAAATTGCCTGGCGAGCGTGAGAACGGTTTCGCTGTCCGGGGCGGCAAGCGTCAGGACGGGGCCGGATGGGGCCCGGGCGTAATTCTTTCCGAGGGAACGGCCGTAGGCGGGGTCGTAGTGGCGGATCAGCAAATCCGCCACCAGTTCGTCCCAGCGGCCGAGTCGGGCAAGAGCTTTCCAGGATTCGACGAGTTCCCGCCCCAGCAGGGGAGTCAGGCACCGCAGTTGTTCATTGAGGGATTCGGCATCGTTCAGGAAATGGGCGTACTCCTGCTTGAGCAGGGCCACCCGCACGGCGATGTCCGCGTTCAGGTTGAAGCAGGCGGCGGCCCGCATCCGCTCCAGCAGGTTTTCCGGAGTATGCAGGTTGCCGATCTTCTTGCTTTCCGATTCGACGAACACCGGCCGCCCGGGATCGAAGCCGCGCAAGGCGTGCCAGATCCGGGTTTCGAACAGTTTCTGGGCCGGCTGGGGGCGGTCCGGATAGGCCCCGAGCACCGATCCCATATGGGCGGCCATGTCCTCCAGATCCAGCACCTGGCCGCCGCATTCGCCCAGGGCCCTGAGGAAACGGCTTTTCCCGACCCCCGTGGGCCCGCACACCACCCGGAAATCGAAGCGCCCGGGCAGCGTCTCCAGCTCGGCGATGACATGGCGGCGGAATGACTTGTAGCCGCCCTCCAGTTGGGCGGCGTTCCAGCCGATGGCCCGCAGCACGGTGACGAAGGCGCCGCTGCGGTTGCCGCCGCGCCAGCAGTACACCAGGGGCCGGTAGTTCCTGGGCTTGTCCCCCAGGACGGTTTCCAGGTGGCGGGCGATGTTGCGGGACACCAGGGCCGCGCCCGCCTTCTTGGCCTCGAAGGCGGAAGCCTGCTTGTGCAGGGTGCCGATCCGCGCCCGTTCCTCGTTGTCCAGCACCGGCAGGTTGATGGCGCCGGGCAGGTGGTCCTCGGCGAATTCCGCCGGGGAGCGGGCGTCGATGATTTCGCCGAATCCGAGGGCTTCATCGACGCCGACGGTTTCCGCCCCGCGCCGGGTCCGCGGGGCGGCATCGGCGCAAATCATGGCCGTTCGCCCCCGGTCATGTTTCCCTCCGGATCAGGCGCTGCTTCTCCCGTTGCCAGTCGCGCTCCTTCTCCGTGGCGCGCTTGTCATGGAGCTTCTTGCCCTTGGCCAGTCCGATCTCGATCTTGACCCGGCCCTTGGCGTAATGCAGGTTGAGGGGAACCAGGGTGAAACCGGCCTGTTGCACCTTGCCGATCAGCTTGCGGATTTCCTGGGCATGCAGGAGCAGCTTGCGGCTGCGGGTCGGGTCCGGCTTGATGTGGGTGGAAGCCGTGGCCAGCGGACTGATGTGGCAGCCCACCAGCCAGACCTCTTCCTTCTTGACCACCACGTAGGCTTCCTTCAGCTGGGCGCGGCCGGCGCGGATGGCTTTCACCTCCCAGCCTTCCAGCACCAGTCCAGCTTCGTGACGTTCCTCGATGAAGTAGTCGTGGAAGGCTTTCTTGTTGTCGATGATGCTCATGGGGCGGAGACCGAAGGGAATCGTGGTTTCGTGATATTTTAACAGGCCCTCATATCCCGCCCGCTGTCCATGGCCGAAGTCGTCAAATCCGTCCTGGTGCCTTACTCGGCCTCGGAAATGTTCGTGTTGGTGGACGGGGTGGAAAGTTACCCCCAGTTCCTGCCCTGGTGCGGGGCCACCGAACTGCACCTGCGGGACGATGAAACCACCGAGGCCACCATCCACATCCATTATCTTCAGGTCAGGCAGCATTTCAGCACCCGGAACAGCAAGCGCTTCCCGGAGGAGATGAACATTCGCCTGAAGAGCGGCCCTTTTCGCAAGCTCGAAGGTTCCTGGCGCTTCAAGATCCTCGCGGAGACGGCCTGCAAGATCGAGTTCGTCATGCATTACGAGTTTTCCAGCGCGTTGCTGGAAAAGGTCCTGGGACCGGTGTTCGGCATGCTCACCAACAGCCTGGTGGATGCCTTCGTCCGCCGGGCCGAGCAGATTTACGGCGCGCGATGAGTTCGTAAGCCATGAGCAACCAGATTCACGTGGAAGTGGTTTATGCCTGTCCCGGGCGCCAGAAGGTCGCGCGGGTCACCCTGAGGGAAGGCGCAAGCGTGCGCGAGGCCATCGAGCTATCCGGATTGCGGGAGACCTTTCCGGAAATCGATCCCGACAAGAACAAGCTCGGGATCTGGAACAAGCTCGCCAAGGCCGATGCCGTCTTGCGCGACAAGGACCGGGTGGAAATCTACCGGCCGTTGATCGCCGATCCGAAGGAGGTGCGCCGTCAGCGCGCCGCCGAGGGCAAGGTCATGAAGAAAGGCGGCGGCGAGGCGGGCGGCGCGGAATGAGCCGGGGCCGCGAATCAGCGCGGCTCGGTGGAGGGATAGGACAACTGCGCCATGCCGCCCTTGACCTGCTCGGCGACGAATCTCGACTGCTGGATGACCGTGCCGCTGTCGCCGGCCTTCGCCGCGTCCCGGGCTTGCCGCAGCGCGGCCTCGGCCGTGGTCCAGAGCGCGAATTGCGTCCGCGCGGCCTCCACGTCGGCCTCGGCCCGGGCCAGTGCCTCGCGGGCTTCCTCGCTGATCGCGGGCGAGACGGAGTCTTTCGGCGCCTCGACCGTCCTGGTCGGCGCCTGGCCGCAACCCGCCAGGGCCATCGCCATGACGGCGTGTGCCATGACGGTCGCGAAGGTGGATTTCATCGAGGGACTCCTGAGCATCGTTGGTGGAACATGGGCCAATGGCGGCGGCGGACGGACCATAATTCCAGGATCGAATCCCAGTCAATCGCATTTCCGCCTGCGGGCCATTGAACGCGCGATTGAGCTCGCAATTGCATGCCATGGCTTGGGAGAGACCCTTCGCCCCGGTATAATGCCGTTTTGCGCGTAAAGGCACGCTATGCGTATCCTCCAGAAAGCCCTCACCTTCGACGACGTCCTGCTCGTCCCCGCTTTTTCCGAAATCCTGCCCCGCGACGTCAGCCTTAGGACCCGGCTCACGCGCAAGATCCACCTGAACATGCCCGTGCTATCGGCCGCCATGGATACGGTGACGGAGGCCCGCATGGCCATCGCCCTGGCCCAGGAAGGTGGCCTCGGCATCATCCACAAGAATTTCGACATCGAACAGCAGGCTTCCCGCGTGGCGCGCGTGAAGCGTCACGAAGCCGGGGTGGTGAAGGATCCGGTGACGGTGACGCCCACCATGGCGGTGAGCGAGGTGCTGGCCATCACCCGGCAACACAGGATTTCCGGCTTGCCGGTGGTGGATGCCGGCGGCAAGGTGGTGGGCATCGTCACCCACCGGGATCTGCGTTTCGAGACCAATCTGGACCAGCCCGTCGCCAACATCATGACCCCCAAGGAGCGCCTGGTTACGGTCAAGGAAGGCGCCAGCCGGGAAGAGGCGATGGAACTGATGCACCGTTTTCGCCTGGAGCGGGTGCTGGTGGTCAACGACGCCTTCGAACTGCGCGGCCTGGTTACCGTGAAGGATATCGACAAGTCCAGCAACTATCCCCTGGCCTGCAAGGATGAACAGGGCCGCCTGCTGGCCGGCGCGGCCGTGGGCGTGGGCGGCGATACCGATGAGCGGGTCGCCGCCCTGGTGGAAGCCGGTGTCGACGTGCTGGTGGTGGATACCGCCCACGGCCATTCCAACGGCGTGCTGAAGCGCGTGGAATGGGTCAAGCAGAAGTATCCCCATGTCCAGGTCATCGGCGGCAACATCGCCACGGCGGACGCGGCCCGCGCCCTGGTGGACCACGGCGCCGACTGCGTCAAGGTGGGCATCGGCCCCGGTTCCATCTGCACCACCCGCATCGTCGCCGGCGTCGGCGTGCCCCAGATCACCGCCGTGCAGAACGTGGCGGCGGCCCTGGAAGGCACCGGCGTGCCCCTGATCGCCGACGGCGGCATCCGTTATTCCGGCGACATCGCCAAGGCCATCGCGGCGGGCGCCAACACCGTCATGCTGGGCGGCCTGCTGGCCGGCACCGACGAGGCGCCGGGCGAGATCGAGCTGTACCAGGGCCGTTCCTTCAAGTCCTACCGGGGCATGGGCTCCCTGGGCGCCATGCAGAAGGGCTCCAAGGACCGCTACTTCCAGGACAACGAGGCCAACGCCGACAAGCTTGTCCCCGAGGGGATCGAAGGCCGGGTGCCCTACAAGGGCAGCGCCCTGGCCGTGCTGCACCAGCTCATGGGCGGCCTGCGCTCCTCCATGGGCTACCTGGGTTCCCCCACCATCGAGCATTTCCACGCCAACGCCTGCTTCGTGGAAATCACCTCGGCCGGCATCAAGGAATCCCACGTCCACGACGTGACGATCACCAAGGAAGCGCCGAACTACCACGTTGTGAGGGCCAGGTGGGCGGTAGAGGTGCGTCCTCCGCCGCTTTCCCCTCACTCCTGACTCCTCACTCCTCGCTCATACCATGCACCAGAAAATCCTCATCCTCGACTTCGGTTCCCAGTACACCCAGCTCATCGCCCGGCGTGTGCGCGAGCACAACGTGTATTGCGAGTTGCACCCCTTCGATGTCAGCGACGCCTTCATCCGGGATTTCAAGCCGGCGGGGATCATCCTTTCCGGCGGGCCGTCCTCGGTGTACGAAGAGGAAACCCCGCGCGCGCCGGATGCGGTATGGAGATCAGGGCGTTCCGGTGCTGGGCATCTGTTACGGCATGCAGACCATGGCGGCGCAACTGGGCGGCAGGGTTGAGAACTCGGCGAAGCGGGAGTTCGGCTATGCTGAAATCCGCGCCCGTGGCCATACGCCGCTGCTCGCCGACGTCCAGGATCGGGTCGAGGACAGCGGCGCGGCCTGGCTGGATGTCTGGATGAGCCATGGCGACAAGGTCACGGAACTGCCGCCGGGCTTCAAGGTGATCTGCGAGAACGCTTCCACACCCCTCGCCGGCATGGCCGATGTCGCGCGCAACTTCTATGGCCTCCAGTTTCACCCGGAAGTCACCCACACCCTCCAGGGCAAGGCCATTCTTGGCAACTTCGTGCACGGCATATGCGGCTGCGGCTCCGACTGGAACATGCCGGACTACATCGGGCAGGCGATCGGGAAAATCCGCTCCGAGGTGGGGTCCGACGAAGTCATCCTGGGCCTGTCCGGCGGCGTCGATTCCTCCGTGGCGGCGGCATTGATCCACCGCGCCATCGGCGACCAGCTCACCTGCGTGTTCGTCGACACCGGCCTGCTGCGCCTGAACGAGGCGGAGCAGGTGATGGAGACCTTCGCCAGGAATCTTGGCGTCAAGGTCATCCACGTGGATGCCACCGAGCAATTCATGGGCCGGCTTGCCGGCGTTTCCGACCCGGAGAAGAAACGCAAGATCATCGGCGGCGAGTTCGTCGCCGTGTTCCAGGCTGAATCCGCCAAGCTCAAGAACGCCAAATGGCTGGCCCAGGGCACCATCTACCCCGACGTGATCGAATCCGCCGGCGCCAAGACCAAGAAAGCCCATGCCATCAAGAGCCACCACAATGTGGGCGGCCTGCCGGAGGACATGCACCTGAAGCTGCTGGAGCCCCTGCGGGAATTGTTCAAGGACGAGGTGCGGGAACTGGGAGTCGCCCTGGGACTGCCCCATGACATGGTCTATCGCCATCCCTTCCCGGGCCCCGGCCTGGGGGTGCGCATCCTGGGCGAAGTGAAGAAGGAATACGCCGACCTGCTGCGCCTCGCGGATCACATTTTTATTGAAGAACTACGCGCAAGTGGTTGGTACGAAAAGACTTCCCAGGCCTTCGCCGTGTTTCTGCCGGTGAAGGCGGTAGGGGTGATGGGCGACGGGCGCACCTACGATTACGTCATCGCCCTGCGCGCGGTTCAGACCCAGGATTTCATGACCGCCCACTGGGCCGAACTGCCCTATACCCTGCTGGCCAAGGTCTCCAACCGCATCATCAACGAGATCCGCGGCATCAACCGGGTGACCTACGACATCACCGGCAAGCCGCCGGGAACGATCGAGTGGGAATGATGGTCAAGCCAATGTAACAAGGGCCTCCGCGGAGGCCCTTTCTCGTTGCTTCAGGCTTACTGCTCGTCTTGTTCCGGCTTGAACTGGGCCGCCAGTTGCTGTTGCACCTGAGGCGGAACCTGCTCGTAGTGGCTGAATTCCAGGGTGTAGGAACCCTGGCCGCCGGTGAGGGACTTGATCCGGGACTGGAAGCTGTCCAGTTCCGCCAGGGGAACCTGGCCCACCACGCTGATCATGCCGCCCCGACCGGTCTGGTGGCCGGTGATCTGGCCCCGGCGGGAGGAGAGGTCGCCGCTGACGTCGCCCACGGCGTTTTCCGGTGTGGTGAGCTCCACGTTGACGATGGGTTCCAGCACGATGGGCCGGGCCTTGGAAGCGGCCTCCAGGAAGGCTTTCTTGCCCGCCGTGACGAAGGCGATTTCCTTGCCGTCCACCGGGTGGTTCTTGCCGTCATAGACGGTGACCTTGATGTCCTGCATGGGGAAGCCGGCCACGCTGCCCGCGGCCATGGCCTGGCGCACGCCTTTTTCCACCGCCGGGATGAAGGTGTTGGGGATGACGCCGCCCTTGACCGCATCCACGAACGCGAAGCCGGCGCCCCGCTCCATGGGTTCGATGCGCAGGAACACCTCGCCGAACTGGCCGGCGCCGCCGGTCTGCTTCTTGTGGCGATGATGGCCTTCGGCCGGCAGGGTGATGGTTTCCTTGTAGGCGATCGTGGGCGGGTGGGTATCCACGTCCAGGCGGAACTGCTCGCGCATCTTTTCCAGCACGCTGCCCAGATGGGTTTCACCCAGGCCGCGTATGACCGCCTCATGGGTGTTGGGGTCGTGGTCCACATGCAGGGCCGGGTCTTCGGCCACCAGGCGGTGGAGGACGTCCGCCAGCTTGTCCGCGTCGGACTGCTTCTTCGGGCGCACCGCCAGGCCGAACACCGCGTGGGGAAACTCCAGCGGCTTCATGTGGATGTGATCATCTTCCGGGGCATCGTGGAGCACGGAGTCGAAGCCGATATCCTCGACCTTGGTGACGGCGCAGATGTCGCCCGGGCCGCAGGCCTCCACAGGCACGAGTTGCTTGCCCAGCAGGCGGAACAGGTGGGCCACCTTGAAGGGCTTGCGCAATTCGCCGATGTAAAGCTGGGAGTTCTCGGTCACCGTGCCCTGATGGACGCGGAACGCGGCGATACGGCCGATATAGGGGTCGACTTCCAGCTTGAAGACATGGGCCAGCACATGCTTGGCGGAATCCGGTTCCGGGACGAGGGGCTGAGCCGACTCGCCTTCGCCCCGCAGAAACAGGGGCGGATTGGCTTCGCCCGGGTTGGGCAGCAGCCTGACCATGACGTCCAGCAATTCCTTCAGACCGGCGCCGGTTTGCGCGGAGACAAAGCAGACCGGCACCAGATGACCGTCGCGCAGAGCCTTTTCAAAGGGCGCGTGCAACTGTTCCGGCGCCACCTCGCCTTGCTCCAGATAGATGCCCATCAGGTCTTCATCCACTTCGACAACCTGGTCCACCAGGGCGCGGTGGGCGTCCTCGACACTGGAAAAATCCGCTTCGCCGGCTGGATTGAAGAAACAGTCGGTCACCCGGCTGCCCTGGCCCGCCGGCAGATTGATGGGCAGGCATTCCCGGCCGAACGCGCCTTGAATCTCGGCGAGGAGAGCGGGCAGGTCCGCCTCCGGAATATCGATCTTGTTGACCACGATCATGCGGCACAGCTTGCGGGTTTGGGCCCAGTGCATCATGCGATGGGCGGTCAACTCGATGCCTTTCTTGGCATCGAGGACCACCACGGCGGTGTCGGCGGCATCCAGCGCGCACATGGCCTGCCCCATGTAATCCGGGTAGCCCGGAGTGTCGAGAACGTGGATCAGGGTGTCCTGGTGCGAAAGATGGGCGACGGCCAGCTTGATGGAGTGGAGGTGTGCTTTCTCGAGCGGATCGTAATCACACACGGTATTGCCGCGCTCGACGGCGCCCGCGGCGGGAATGCCTCCCGTCGCCGCGAGCAGCGCCTCGATCAGGGTGGTTTTTCCGGATCCGCCATGGCCAACCATGGCCAGGGTGCGAAGTTGTGATAGGGGGATGTTGTTCATGGTAGGAGACGATCAGTCAGGGAGAAAAAGGACCGACCCATCAAGGGCCGGGAAAGGGTTTTCGGTATCAGGCGGCCTTTCTGGCCAATTCACCACGGTTGGTAATCAGATCCCATACAGCGGGAGCCGTGTTCTTGATGCCGGGTAAGACCTCGTCGAGGTTGCTCAGGCACGGAACCCGGGTGCCGTGATACTCCACGTCCGGGCCGATGCGGTGGAAGGCGATGCCGAATCTGGCAAGCAGACGCAGCAACGCCGGTTCCATCACGGCATAGAAATGGGTGATGCCATGGTTGTGCATCATCCGCAGCAAGGCCGTGAACAAGCCCAGGGAGATGTGCGGCAGGACCCTGCGCTCATCCTCCTCGAAGTACATATCCACATTCGGGGAGATGCCCGCCAGGGTGCCGGATTCGCCAAGACGGCGCTTGAAGTCCTTGGAGACCGCGAAACGCGAGATTTCGCCCAGGTGTTTCCGCAGCGAGATGTCGTCGACGCGCTCATCCAGGGCGCAGTGCCGCTCGATCGGATAGGCGGCCTGAAGATCGCCGCCATCGGGCAGGATAAGACGCGCCGTGGCCGCGTAAACGCCGGTGCGGCGGTGGCGCAGCAGATAGTGATCGGAGCGGTTGTCGAATTCATCCATTTCCCAATGGATGGGTTTTCCGGACTCGTCATGGCCTCTGAGGCAATCCGCCTCGCTTTCAAAGCCGGTTTCCAGAACATAGACCTGATAGCGCAACTGGTAGACCTGCATGCGCAGGGCATCGGTATCCGCGTGGATCAGCTCGAAATATTCGTTGAACGCTGTGATCAGATCGGATGGCATGGCGTGTCCCGCGCTTTTCCGACAGGGTAGCCAACCCGATGTAGTACGTAAACAACATATCCGTTGAAACCGCCAATTTCTTGCTGCCCCCAGGACGGGTTTGGTTGAATGCAAAATAACTATATTAGACAATTCTTATGACGCTGATGCCACGTTTAGCTCCCTAAGCGTTATCAGTGTCGTCTCCTCCATCCTCCTTCTTTGGTGGATTTAGCCCGGTCACCCGACCGGGCTTTTTTTTTCGCCGTACTGTGGTGAAATCGGGGTCGGCATCGGATTGAGGCTAAGGTTCTGAATGGCGCAACCGCTTTGGTATCTCCGGCATGACGGCAAGGTTTATGGGCCATTCCCGGCCCCCCAGATCGACACGGCGCTGGCGGAAGGGGACATCGCTCCCGACTGGGAAGTCAGCCTCGATGAACTCGACTGGCTGACCATCGCCGAGAGCGGGCAATTCGCCGGCGCGCAGGACTCCACCGCCGTCACGGTGCCCGATACCGACATTCCCGGCTGGCGGGAGGAGCGCCAGCGCGCGCGTCAACGCTGGCTGGGCGAATCCGCCATGGCCGAAAACCCGGCGCCCCATGATCCCGGCCAGGATGCCCAGGCCCGCAAGGCGATTTCCAGCGACCAGGCGGAAACCGAAGCCCTCTTGCTGGCGGAAAAGCACAAGCGCGCATCCCTTGTGGCCCCGCTCCTGGCCCTCCTTCTGGTGTTGGCGATCGGCGTGGGGGTCTGGTGGGGGCAGGGGGAGGAACCGATACCGACCCATATCGTTCCCGTCGCCGATTGCGCGGCCCCGCCGGCGGATGGCGTCAACTGGACGAATTGTGACAAGAAGGGGTTCGCCCAGCCGGGAATGCGGGCCCGCAACGCCAAGCTTGCACAGGTCAGGCTGGATGCGGCGCGCCTGGGTGGCGCCGACCTGACCTACGCCGTCCTGCGGGGCGCCAGCCTCCGCAATGCCCAACTCAGCGGCGCCAGCCTGCTGGGGGCGGACCTGACGGGCGCCGATCTGTCGGGGGCGGACCTGACGGGCGCCGATCTGCGCTACGCCGACCTGAGCAAGGCCAACCTGACCGGCACCCGCATCGACTCGGCCCGCCTGGGCAAGGCCGTTTGGACCGATGGCCGAAACTGCGCCGAAGGCTCGCCCGGGGCCTGCCGTTGAAAGCCATTTCCTCCAGGGATAACCCCCTTTTCCAGGAACTGCGGGCCTTGTCCGGCGACCGGCGGGCCCGCCGCCAGGCCGGAAAAACCCTGCTGGACGGCCCGCACCTGCTGGAGTCCGCGCTCCAGGCAGGGATCAGGGTGGAGCGCCTGGTGTTCTCCCAGGGCGCCGCGGAAGGCGAATTGGGCATGTGGCGCGACCGGCTTCCCGGCGTGCCGGCGCTGGTGGTGCCGGACCGTCTGTTCGCGGCGCTTTCCCCGGTCGAGGCCCCGGCGGGCCTGCTGTCGGTCATCGCCATCCCCGTCCCGGCGCCGCGCCCGGCGTCTTGCGTGGTGCTGCTGGAGAATATCCAGGATCCCGGCAACCTGGGCGCCCTGTTCCGGGTCGCGGCGGCGTCCGGGGTGACGGCGGCCCATCTCTCCCCGGGCTGCGCCGAGGCATGGTCTCCCAAGTGCCTGCGCGGCGGCCAGGGCGCCCACTTCCAGATGGAAATCCACGAAGGCCGGGACTTGCCCGAATTCTCCCGCGCCTTTGGCGGGCCCATTCATGCCGCCGTGCTGGGCGCGCCCCGGACACTTTTCGAACTGGATTTGCGCGGCCCGGCGGGCTTCGCCTTCGGCAACGAAGGCGCGGGTCTGTCGGACGGCCTGAGGGCGGCGACCCAGCCCTTTTCCATTCCCATGCCCGGGCGGGTCGAAAGCCTCAACGTCGCCACCGCGGCGGCGGTCTGCCTGTTCGAACGGGTGCGGCAGAACCTGGCGGGCTGATCAGAGCACCCGGGGCAGGCCGCCGGGCAGGGAATGCTTGATCATGGCCGAGATCTCCTCCACCGAGCGATGGGAGGAGTCGACGATGGGAATGCCTTCGCTGCGCATCAGCAGTTCCGCCTGCCTGAGTTCCTGCTTGCAGGTTTCCATGGCGGCATATTTGCTGTTCGGCCGGCGTTCGGAGCGAATCTGGGCCAGGCGCTCCGGCGACAGGGTCAGGCCGCGCAGCTTGGCGCGGTAGGGCTGGAGGATTTTCGGCAGGCCCGGCTGCTCGAAATTCTCCGGCGTCAGGGGGTAATTGGCCACGCAAAGCCCGTACTGCATGGCCATGTACAGCGAAGTGGGGGTTTTGCCGCTGCGGGAGACGCCGACCAGGATCAGGTCCGCCCGCTCGTATTTTTCCAATCCCAGGCCATCGTCCGCCGCCAGGGCGAAGTTCACCGCGTCGATGCGGGAACGGTAAGAGTTGGGATCCTCCATGCCATGGAAACGCCCGCGCAGGGGCTCGGGGGGATAACCGATCTCGCCCGCCATCATGCCCAGGAAGTGGCCGTAGATGTCCATCACCAACCCGCCGCAGCCATCCAGGGCGGCGCGCGCCCCGGGATCGGTCAGCGTGGAAAACACGAAAGGCCGGATGGTCGAGGTTTTCAGGGCCTCGCGCACTTGCTGCGCTGCAAAATTTGCTTTTTCCATCGAGTCAACGAAGGGTAAACTCACCGTCGCGAACGCTTCGTCGGGAAATTGGGAGAGGAGACTCTTGCCGATGATCTCGGCGGTGATGCCGGTGTGGTCGGAGATGAAGAAGACCGGACGCGCGGGTGTCATTGGGGGAAGGAAGCGGCGCTTCAGTCAATATTTCGAGGAATGAAATGGACTATATCGCGCGCTTTGAAACACTGTCCATGCATGATGTGGACAAGGTGGGTGGCAAGAACTCCTCCCTGGGGGAGATGATCCACAACCTGACCGACAAGGGAGTCCGCGTCCCCGGCGGATTCGCCACCACGGCCGATGCCTTCCGTGAATTCTTGTCTCACAACGGACTTGCGGATCGCATTGCCGCCAAGCTCCTCACGCTCAACATCGACGACACCATCGCCCTGGCCGAGGCCGGGCGCGAGATTCGCGGCTGGATGATGGAAGCGCCGCTGCCGGCCGGACTGGAAGCGGGCATCCGCCACAACCATCGCCTGATGTGCGCGGAAGCCGGTGAAGACCTGCAATTCGCGGTGCGTTCCTCCGCCACCGCCGAGGACCTGCCGGACGCGTCCTTCGCCGGCCAGCAGGAGACCTACCTGAATATCCAGGGCGCCGACAACCTGATCGACGCCGTCAAGCGCTGCTTCGCCTCCCTCTACAACGACCGCGCCATCGCCTATCGCGTGCACAGCGGCTTCGCCCACGAGATCGTGGCCCTGTCCGCCGGCATCCAGCGCATGGTGCGTTCCGATCTGGGCGTGGCCGGCGTCATGTTCACCATCGACACCGAGTCCGGCTTCCGCGACGTGGTGTTCATCAATGCCGCCTACGGCCTGGGCGAGACCGTGGTGCAGGGCTCGGTCAACCCGGACGAGTACTACGTGCACAAGCCCAAGCTGCGCGAGGGCAAGCGCGCCGTGGTGCGCAAGAAGCTGGGCGAGAAGGCCATCCGCATGGTATTCGCCAGCGAATCCGTGGCCGAGCGATCCACCATCGTCGAAGATGTCCCCGTGGGCCTGCGCCGCAACTTTGCCCTGGACGATGACGAACTCCTGGAACTGGCCCGCTACGCCCTCATCATCGAGGAGCACTATGGCCGCCCCATGGACATCGAGTGGGGACGGGATGGCGTCGACGGCAAGTTGTACATCCTGCAGGCTCGCCCCGAGACCGTGAAGTCCCGCGCCGGCAACGTCCAGACCCGCTACAAGATGCTGGAGAAGGGGCCCGTCATCACCGTCGGCCGCGCCATCGGCAGCAAGATCGGCCAGGGCCCGGCCAGGGTCATCAAATCCATCGACCAGATGCACCATGTGCAACCTGGCGACGTGCTCATCGCCGACATGACCGACCCGGACTGGGAGCCGGTGATGAAGCGCGCCTCGGCCATCGTCACCAACCGGGGCGGCCGCACCTGCCACGCCGCCATCATCGCCCGGGAAATGGGGGTGCCGGCGGTGGTGGGGGCGGGCAACGCCACCCTGACCATCCAGGATGGCCAGGAAGTCACCGTCTCCTGCGCCGAGGGCGAGGACGGCTACGTCTATGAAGGCCGGCTCAAGTTCGAGAAAACCGAACTGGTCATGCAGGCCATGCCCGACATTCCGGTCAAGATCATGATGAACGTGGGCAACCCGGAACAGGCCTTCCACTTCGCCACCTTGCCCCATGAAGGCGTGGGCCTGGCGCGGCTGGAGTTCATCATCAACAACGCCATCGGCATCCACCCCAATGCGGCCCTGGAATACCGCAAGATGCCGGAGGACGTGAAAGCCGCCATCGACGCCAAGATCCACGGCTACGGCGATCCGGTGAACTTCTATGTGGAAAAGCTGGTGGAGGGCATCGCCACCATCGCCTGCGCGTTCTGGCCCAAGCGGGTCATCGTGCGCATGTCCGATTTCAAGTCGAACGAATACGCCAACCTGACCGGCGGCCCCCAGTACGAGCCCCACGAAGAAAACCCCATGCTCGGCTTCCGCGGCGCCGGCCGTTACGCCAGCCCCCAGTTCATGCGCGCCTTCCAACTGGAATGCCGGGCCATCAGCCGGGTGCGCAACGACATGGGCCTGACCAATGTGGAAATCATGTTGCCCTTCGTGCGTACCTTGCACGACGCCGATGCGGCCTTGAACGTGCTCAAGGAAAACGGTCTGGAACGGGGCCGGGATGATCTCAAGATCGTCATGATGTGCGAGATTCCCGCCAACGTGCTGATCGCCGACGAGTTCCTGAAACGTTTCGACGGCTTCTCCATCGGCTCCAACGACCTAACCCAGCTTACCCTGGGCGTGGATCGGGATTCCAGCCTGGTGGCGGCGTCCTTCGACGAGCGCAACCCGGCGGTGAAGAAGCTCCTCGCGGAAGCCATCGCCGCCTGCAAGCGCAACGGCAAGTACGTCGGCATCTGCGGCCAGGGACCCTCGGATCACCCCGACCTGGCTGACTGGCTGATGGACCAGGGCATCGACTCCATGTCCCTCAACCCGGACACGGTAGTCTCCACCTGGATGCGGCTGGCCGCCCGCAAACCCGCCTGACGGGCGGGATTCAGGGCGTGGGCATGCTTCCCATGCCCTGGATCATCAGGGCTTCCAGCGCCTCCCGGCGCAGGGGCTTGCTGATCAGGTAACCCTGGATTTCGTCGCAGCCCTGGAGTTCCAGGAATCTGAGCTGCTCGTCGGTTTCCACGCCTTCCGCGATCAGGTTCAGCCCCAGGCCATGGGCGATGGAGATGATCGCCTTGATGATGGCGTGCTGGCGGAATTCCCGGTCGATCTCCCAGACGAAGGACTTGTCGATCTTGAGGGTATGGATCGGGAATTTCTGCAGATAGCTCAGGGATGAATACTGGGTGCCGAAGTCGTCGATGGCGATCATCACGCCGTGGGCGGCCAGGCTCTGCAATTTCTGGGCCACCGCGCTGGGGTCGCGGATGAACAGGTTCTCGGTCAGTTCCACCTCGATGCGCGACGCATCGACCTGATATTCCGCCAGCAGCGCCACGAAACGCTCGACGAAATCCGATTCGTCCAGGTGGCGCGGCGAGATGTTGATGGCGACGCGCGGCGGCGAGATGCCGAGGACGTCCCATTGCCGGATGGTCTTGCACACATCCCGGATCACCCACTCCCCCACGTCGCCGATCAGATTGGCTTCCTCCGCCAGGGGAAGGAATTCGCCCGGCGGTAACAGGCCGCGCTCCGGGTGGTTCCAGCGGATCAGGGCCTCGACGCCTTTCACCCGGCGCTCGCGAATGTCCACCTGGGGCTGGTAGTAGATCTCGAACTGGTCGTGGCGGATGGCGTGCCGCAGGTCGCCTTGCAGATGCAGACGCTGATCCGTGCTGTCTCCCATCTCCTGCATGAAGAAGGTGTGGCTCTTGCTGCCCGAAAGGCGGCCGTGATAGAGGGCGATATTGGCGTGGCGGATCAGCGCGTCCGCCGTCTCGCCATGTTCGGGGTAGAGGGCGATACCGGCGCTCACCGAGAGATGCACGCTCTTGCCGCTGGCCTTGAACGGCTCCGCGAGTTCGCGGTTGATGCGCTCGACCACGGCCAATACTTCCGCGTCGGATTTCGCCGAGGCATTGAGCAGGAGAAATTCGTCGCCGACGAAGCGGGCCAGGGTGTCGCAGCCACGCAGGCAATGCTGGATGCGCTCGCCGACCTGGCGTAGCAGTTCGTCCGCCTTGGCATGGCCGAAAAGATCGTTGACGTGCTTGAAGCGATCCAGGTTGAGGAACAGCACGGCGATGCGTTCCTGGTTGCGGTGCGCCTGGATCAACGCCAGGCTGAGGTGGTCCCGGAACATGGTGCGGTTCGGCAGGCCGGTGAGGGCGTCGTGGTTGGCCTGGTAGACCGCCAGTTCCTCCACCTCGCGCCGCGCCGTGACATCCCGCGCCACGCCGTAGTAGTAGCCCGGCTCGGCGGAGCCCGTCATCTCGCTGCCTCCGGGAAATCCCACCGCGGCGAGATTGATCTCGAAGTGACGGAATCCCGTGGCGTCGGCCCGGCTCTTCAAGCGGAGCTCGACACTGTGCCTGGCCGTTTCCGCCAGTTTGCGGGCGCTGAAGGCATAGCGCGCCCGCTTCTGGTCGTGCTCATGGACCAGGCGGGAGAAATGCCGGCCGACGACCTGTTTCTCCTCCAGGCCCAGCAAGTCCCGCAGGCGCTGGTTCACGTAGGAAAGCTTGCCGGTCTCGTCGAGGATGAAAATGATGTCCGGCGAGGAATCCACCAGGAAACGGTGCAGCCGTTCCGAACGGTCGACGCGAGTGCGGGCGGATTTATGCTCCCGCTCCAGGCAGCGCTGGGCCAGGGCGCGCGCCACGGAATGCAGCAGGATTTCCGGCTCGATGGGCTTGCGCACGAAATCCAGGGCGCCCAGCCGCAGGGCCAGGATGGCGGCATCGATCTCGCTCTCGCCGCTGACCACGATGACGGGCACATCCCGATCCTGTTCACGGGCGGCGCGGATGACCTCGTGGCCGGTCATGTCCGGCAGGTTGATGTCCACGAGGGCCAGATCCGGGTGGAAATCCGACAGCCGATCCAGGCCCGCCCGGCCGCTGCGGGCGATCTCCGCCTGGTAGCCGGCGTTGCCCAGCAGGCGCCGCAGGCTGGCGGCAAAGCCGGCATCGTCCTCGATGATCAGCACGCGCGCGGACGGCTTGCCCGCCCCGCCCGGTTCCCTCGGCGGGGAGCCCGGCTCCTCGCCAGGCCAGTAGATCATGTCAGACAGCATGGCCACTCATCGGCAGCAGGATCTTGAATCGGGTGCCGGCGGGACCGCTGTTGCATTGCAGCGAGCCCCCCAGCTCCTCCACCAGGCCGGCGACGATGGACAAGCCCAGGCCGGCATGGCCGTCGCCCTTCGTCGATGGGAGCGGCTGATAAAGGTTCTCCACCACGCTTCCGGGCAGTCCCGGTCCATCGTCGGCGACGGTGATCTCCAGGGTGTGCCGATCCTGGCCGGCCCGCCACCAGGCCGTGGCCAGGGAAATGCTGCCCTTGCCCCGCTGCGCTTCGGCGGCGTTGAACACCAGGTTGGTCAGGATTTGCTTCAGCTTGTCCGGCTCGGTGGTCACCGGGGGCACGTCCGTCGCCGGGGAAAACTTGACCTCGATGCCAATGAGCTCCTGTTTTCCCAGGCGACAGAAGCGCACGGTCTCATCGATCAGCGCATTCACGTTCACCCGCGTCGCCGGCGCCGCGCGGGGCGCATCCGCGTCCGGGGCGGGCTGGCGCATTTGCTGGAGGATGCGGCCGACCCGGCGCAACTCCTCCTCGATCAGGTCGAAATCCGCCCGGGCCTGATCCTGGTTGGCGACTTGCTGGCGCAGCACCGACAGGTAATTGCGGATGACGCCCAGGGGGTTGCCGGCCTCGTGCACCAGCTTGCGGGCGTGGAGTTCTTGCCGCTGGGCCGCTTCCCGGCGGGCGGCCGCGATCTGTTCGTCCTGGCGCGCGGCCAGGCCCATGCGTTTGCCGGCCTCGCGGGCGAAGGCGACCAGCAAGGCCTGCTTGCGGGCGAAATGCTCCACCGTGGCCAGGTCCAGGGCCACGGCCAGGGCGCCCAGGGCGCGACCCTCGAAGGCCAGGGGCAGGCAGAGCAGGCGATCGCCGCCGAGAAGGCGCAGTACCTGGGCATCCGCGATGTTGTCCGTCTGGGGGGCGTGGCCGGACAGACCGATGCGCCCGCGGTAGGCCAGGGCGATACGGGATTGGGCGCTGGCGGGGTCGATGCGGATTTCCGCGCCGCGCTCGTCGCCGCCATGCACCTTGCGCCAGCACAGCGTGTCCCCGGCCGGCAGGAACAGGGCGCTGCCGCTCGCCCCGAACAGGATCGTGGCGCCCCGCAGCAGGTCGAGCATGGCATCGTCGCGGGCCTCCGTTTCACCGCCCTCCGGTTCGGCCAGCATGCCCTCCAGGCGCTGGGACACGGCGTCGGCCAATTCGGCGTCCGCGCCCGGATCGGGAGCGTCGGCGAGGGGATCCGCCGCCTGGGGGGGCGGTTCGATGCCCAGCTCGGCGGCGATGGCGCGGGCCTCGTTCTGGGCGGTCTCGAGCAGGGCCAGGGCCTGGGGAATATCGAGATGCCAGAAGGCAAGATCCGCGGCAAGATCCGCCTCGCCGACGTTGAATTCCGCTTGCGACGGCGCGTTGAACAGATTCGCCAGCAGCACGATCTGCACCAGGGGATGGGCTTCCCGCGCCCGCTCCAGGGACTCATGGTGGTAGCGAATGCTGTCCACGAAAATGGCATGCAGATTCCAGCGCTCCGCCAGCCAGGCCCCCGCTTCGACATGGGTCAGGCCGAAGGCCGCCTGTTCCTGGCGCAGGCGTTCATGCTCGCCGGCGCGGTTCCTGAAAATGGGCAAGTAGCGATCCGGCGCGGCCGCCAACAGGGCCAGTTGTCCGACATCGTGCAGGAGGCCGGCCAGATAGGCCTCATCGGGATTGCGATAGCCCAGTTTCACGGCCAGTTCGCGGGCGGTGACCGCCACGGTCAGGCCACGGAACCAGAAGTAACGCGGATCGTAATTCCCGGGTTTCTGGAAGCGGCCGAACAATTCCGCCACCGATTGATTGAGCGCCAGCCGACGCACGGTGGTGGTACCCAGCACGGCCAGGCACTGGCCGATGCTTTCCAGGCCGCGGCCGGGTCGGTAACAGGGGGAATTGGCGATGCCGACGACGCGGGCGGCGACCCCGGCATCCTTGGCCACGACCTCGCCGATTTCCGCCATGCCCACGTCATCCCGATCGCACAGCGCCATCAATTCCAGCAAGACCTGGGGCAAGGCCGGAAGCCGCGCCGTGGCCAAGCGCTGGTGAATATCGAGGGAATCTGCTTGCATGGCGGGCTGTCGATATTCCTTGGCGGCGATCAGGCGGGTTCCGAAAATGGAGGTCGGCCTCGGTTTATCGGCAACTCGGGAAGAATCTTTAGCCGGGACGGGCCACATGCGGGGTGGCCAGGTTGCTCAAGGGGGAAATCGGGGGGAAATCGCGCGGGTGCCTGATGGGCCTGGACAGCACATTCACCCGGACACTTCAGCGGCGGAGCCATGCTCGCGCCGCCCTTGATCCGTCGGAGCGGATCACAGCGGGGGCGGCGCGATCCCCCCGACTAGTGGTCTGCTTCCGAAATAGAGGGACAAATAAAACGGATGGATTTTTCCGCAGGGCAAGGCGCGAGGAGGCGCCATAGCCGAGACTATGGCAACAACGAGCAACGCCGCCATGCGGGAAAAGACGCCGTTTTATGTTCCGATATTTCGGAAGCAGACCACTAGGGGGGCGGCCCGAGGCCTTATTTCTTCTTGGCGTCCGCCGCTTCCGGGGCGGTCACGGAAATGGCCAGCGCTTCGGTGTAGACCACCCGCACCAGATCCCCCGTCTTCACGAGCTTGAGCCTGGCCGGATCCTTCACCGTGATTTCGAGTTTCTCCTCTTCCGGCCCCTGTACCGTGACCACCTGGCTTGCCTCATCGATGGCGGACACCTTGCCCACCACCGTGATCTTGCTGCGCATGACGCCGCCCGGTTTGTCGCCCTTCTTGGCGCGCGCCAGGTCCTCGCTCACGGTTTTGCTCGGCTTGGCGCCCGGCGCCTTTTCCAGATTCACGACCAGGCTTTCCATGAACCGCATGGTGAGGATATCCCCCACCTTCACCTGATCCAGGTTCCGTGCCCCCTCGCTCATGGTCAGCTTGCGCGTGCGACCATCCGCCAGTTTCGCGGTGGCGGTACGCTTTTTCGGGTCGATGGCGGTGATCGTGGCCTTGACCTCCACCTCCGACGCGACCGCGCCGCCCGAGTCACCCTTCAGTTCCATGAGGGTGGTTTTGGCGGGCACGCCCGCGGATACCGGGAAGGACACCACGGCCAGGGCGACGAGGGCGGAATACAGAATCTTTTGCATGTTTACTCCTTGTTGTGAAAACGATTGAAAGTCGTGGCTTGTTCACCCGGCCATCAAACCGGGCGGGGCATGGCCGGTTACGCGGCTCGCCATTGTATCGGCGAAAGACGGGGCATGCCGTCGCGCAACGCCGCTCGATCCGCCATCGAGAGCTTGTCCGGGTGCGCCGCGGGCTGGGGTACGCCACGCTTTTCCGGACGGTTTCCCGTCCCATGGCGTGGAAGATGCGGGGCGAGGGATCGGGGAAATTCAGAAGCTTATGCCCAGTCCCATATAGGGCCCGCTGGCGGTGATGTCCCAGACATTGCCGTCGTTGTCGTAATCCCAATAGATGAGCCGATAACCCGCATGGGCCTTGTAACCCTCGGCGAACTCCCAATAGGCGCCGGCGATGGCCTGGTAGGTCAGGTCGGAGCCCCCCGCGCCCACGTCCACGTAGCCCACCAGCGACACCCGGTCGGCAACCGGATGGATGACCCGCATCCCCACCACGCCATCCACCCAGTCATCGTGGCCGCTGGCGCTTCTGCTGCCGCCCGGGAACACCACGCCCGGGAGAACGACCTTGATGTCCGCGTCCGCCTCCAGCCGGGTGTAGCGCAGTCCGCCGAGCACATCGAACTTGGTCCTGTCGTCCAGCAGGCGATAGCCGACCGAGGCCATGGCCACATAGAGCGAGGTCTCCATGTCCAGCGCCCCCTTGACCGTCACCTTGCCGAAAGGCCCGGTCACCGACTTCGACTCGTCAGCTTCCAGATTCATGTACACGACATCGAGGCCCAGGCTCCAGGGGCCCTTGCGGGCGCTGATCATCCCCATGAAGCCCCCATCGAGGTGGTCCAGGATGTCTCTGAAGGAGGTATCGACGTCGGTGGTCACGCCATGAATGCCGGCATCGCCTTCCATGCCGGCGGCGTGCAGATAGAAGGTGGCTTCGTATTGCCAGTCGTCGGCCGCGGCGATGCAGGGCTGGCTCATCGCCAGGCCCAGGAAGGCCATGGATAAAGCCGCGGCTCTGGATTTGTGTAGGGTCATGGCATGGTCTTTGTCGAGGTTTGAAGTGATGTGTTCGGCGAATTCTACTTTGGGAAGGGGCGGGCGATGTCCAGGCGATTACCCCGCCGCGCTTGCCGATTTTCCGGGAGCGCCGCCCAGTTTCTCCAGGTACAGATAAATCACGGGCGTGAGGTAGAGGGTCAGGAACTGGGACACCACCAGCCCGCCCACCACGGCCAGGCCCAGGGGCTGGCGGATCTCCGCGCCGGCGCCCCAGCCGATGGCGATGGGCAGGGTGCCGGCCAGGGCGGCGAAGGTGGTCATCATGATGGGGCGGAACCGGATCAGGCAGGCCTGGAAGATGGCTTCATGAGCGGGCACGCCCTCGTTGCGCTGCTTATCCAGGGCGAAGTCGATCATCATGATGGCGTTCTTCTTGACGATGCCGATGAGCATGATCACGCCGACGAAGGCGTAGAGGGACAGGTCCACGTCGAACAGGGTCAGGGTGAGCAGGGCGCCCAGGCCGGCGGAGGGCAGGCCGGAGAGGATGGTCAAAGGGTGGATGAAGCTCTCGTAGAGGATGCCCAGCACCAGGTAGACCACCAGCACGGCCATGAGCAGCAGGATGCCCAGGCCTTCCTGGGACGCCTCGAAGGCCTGGGCGGCGCCCTGCAGGCTGGTGTTGAGGGAGGCCGGCAGGCGCAGCTCCTGTTCCAGGGCCTTCAGGCGTTGCACGGCCTCGCCCAGGGAGACGCCGGGAGCCAGGTTGAAGGAAATGGTCACCGCGGGCAACTGGCCCTGGTGGTTCACGGTCAGGGCCTGGGAGTCGTGGCGGATGCGGGCCACCGTCTCCAGGGGAACCAGCCGGCCGGCATTGGAGCGGACGTGGAGACGGGCCAGGGTGGCCGGGTCCGCCTGGAATTCCGGCGCCACTTCCAGGATCACCTGGTACTGGCTGGTGGAGCCGTAGATGGTGGAGATCTGGCGGGCGCTGAAGGCGCTTTGCAGGGCGTCCTCCACCTGGCCGAAGGACAGCCCCAGGGCCGCCAGCTTGTCCCGGTCCACGTCCAGGGCCATGACCGGGCTCTCGTTGTTCAGGTTGCTGTTCACGTCCAGGAAGCCGGGCAGCTTGCGCACGCGTTCCAGCAGGGTGCCGGTCCACTTGTACAGTTCGTCCAGGTCCGTGTCCTGCAGGGTGTACTGGTACTGGCCCGAGGAGATCTGGCCGCCCAGGCGGATGGGGGGCGGGTTCTGCAGGGAGACCTTGATGCCCGGCACCGAGGACAGTTTGGGCCGCAGTTCCTGGATCAATTCGTCCGGCGTCAGGGTGCGCGGGTTGTCCACCCCATGTTTGGGCTTCAGCTTGAACAGCATGATGCCGGTGTTGGGGGTGATGCGGGAGCCGCCGGACCCCACCACCGACATGAACTTTTCGATGTCGGGGTGCTTCGCGGCGATGGCCGCCACCGCCCGCTGGCGCTCCACCATGCTGGCGAAGGAGGCGTCCGGCGCCCCCTCGGTGTAGGCGATGATCTGGCCGGAATCGCCGCTGGGCAGGAAGTCCTTGGGAATCTCCCGGTACAGCCAGACGCTGGCGAACAGGGTGACGAAGAACAGGGCCAGCACCCAGGGGGCGCGGGCCATGGACCAGGCCAGGCTGGTCCGGTAGCCGGCCAGCCACTTGTCGAAGCCCCGCTCGAACAGCCAGTACAGCCTGTTGTGCTCGACCTGGCGCTGTTCGCGCATGTAGCGGCTGGCCAGCATGGGGGTCAGGGTCAGGGAGACGAAGCCGGACACCAGGATGGCGGCGCTGATGGTCACCGCCAGTTCATGCAGCAGTCGGCCGATGATGCCGCCCATGAACATCACCGGGATGAACACGGCCACCAGGGACAGGGTCATGGAAATGATGGTGAAGCCGATCTCCCGGGCGCCCTTGATGGCCGCGTCGAAGGGCTTTTCCCCCGCCTCCACGTGGCGGGCGATGTTCTCCAGCATGACGATGGCGTCGTCCACCACGAAGCCCACCGCCAGGGTCAGGGCCAGCAGGGACAGGTTGTCCAGGCTGAAACCGAACAGGTACATCACCGCGAAGGTGCCGATGATGGAAATGGGCAGGGCGACGGCGGGAATCAGGGTGGCCGACAGGTTGCGCAGGAACAGCAGGATCACCAGGATCACCAGGAAACCCGCCAGGACCAGGGTGAACTGCACGTCGTGGACGGACTCCCGGATGGTGACGCTGCGGTCGTAGAACACCTCCAGGCTGATGGAGGCGGGCAGCTTCTCCTGGAAGGCCGGCAGGATGGCCTTGATGGCCTCCACCGTGGCGATGGTGTTGGCCCCGGGCTGGCGCTGGATGGCCAGGATGATGGAACGGGCCGCCTTGCCCTGGCTCACCAGCCAGTTGGCCCGCTTGTTGTCCTCCACGCTGTCGTGGACCGCCGCCACCTCCTCCAGGCGCACGGGCGCGCCGTCGCGCCAGGCCACGATCAGGGGCCGGTAGGCCGCCGCGCTCTGCAACTGGCCGTTGGAGCGCAGGGCGAAGTTCTGCTTGTCGCCCTCCAGGTTGCCGATGGGCTGGTTCACGTTGGCGGCGCTCACCGCCGCGCGCAGCTCGTCGATGCCGATGCCCCGGGCGGCGAGCTGGTGGGGGTCGGCGTGGATGCGCACGGCGTATTTCTGGGCACCGTAGATCAGCACCTGGGCCACCCCGGGAATGGTGGAGATGCGCTGGGCGAGCTGGGTCTCGGCGTATTCGTTCACCGCCGACAGGGGCAGGGTGGGGGAGTGCATGGCCACATAGAAGATGGGCATGTCCGCCGGATTCACCTTGCGGTAGGAGGGCGGCGTCGGCATGTCCGGCGGCAGCCGGCGCTGGGCCGCCGCGATGGCCGACTGCACGTCCTGGGCGGCGGCGTCGATGTCCCGGTCCAGGCTGAATTGCAGGGTGATGGAGGTGGCCCCGCGCGCGCTGGTGGAATTCATGTTGTCCAGCCCGGCGATGGTGGAGAACTGGGCCTCCAGGGGCGTGGCCACCGAGGACGCCATGGTCTCCGGCGAGGCCCCGGGGAGGACGGCCGTCACCGAGATGGTGGGGAAATCCACGCTGGGCAGTTCGGACACCGGCAGGGCCCGGTAGGCGATGACGCCGAAGATCAGGAACGCCGCCATGAGCAGCGTGGTCATGACCGGTCGGCGGATGCAGAGTTCGGGCAGTTGCATGGAGTGTGGCCGGGAGGGGGTCAGTTCCGGGAGGCGATCTTGCCCCCCCCTTTGTAAAAGGAGGGATGGGGGGGATTTGCACACGCGCGGCCAGGGCCCGCGGCTTCAAAATCCCCCCTCGCCCCCCTTTGGGAAAGGGGGGGATAGGCAGTCACGGGGTGATAGGGGGTGTTCATGGCAAGCCGGTCCACCGGTTCAATGCCCCGGGGCCGGGGGTTTCCCGTCCTTGCCCGGCTCCGCCCCCCGCGCCTTCACCCTGGCCCCGGGCACCAGGCGGGAATGGCCGTCGGTGACCACCGTCTCGCCCTCCGCCAGGCCCCGGGCCACCGCCGACCAGCCGTCGCGCTGGGCGGATACCTCCACGCGCCGCACCTGGGTCCCCGCATCCGCGCCCACCACGTAGACGAAGGCGCCTTCCGGCCCCTGCTGCACCGCTTCGGTGGGCACCACCACCGCGCCGCGCAGGGTGTCCAGCACCAGGCCCACGCTCATGTACTGGCCCGGGGTGAGGGTTTCCGCCGGGTTGGCCAGTTCCGCCTTCATGCGGATGGTGCCGGTGGCGGCGTCCACGGCGTTGTCGATGAAGCGGATGGGGCCGCTGAATGCCTGGTCGTCGTGTCCCGGCAGGGTGACGCGGACCTGGACGCCCGCCTTGTCGTGGGCGGCGCGGATGCGGGGCAGGTGTTTTTCCGGCACGGCGAAGGACACGTACAGGGGCCGTATCCGGTTGAGGCTCACCAGTTCGGTTTCGTTGATCTTCACCGTGGCGCCCGGGTGGGCCAGCTTGGCGCCCACCACGCCGGCGAAGGGGGCGCGCAGGGTGGTGTAGCTTAGTTGCAGGCGGGCCAGATCCAGGGCCGCCTTGTCGGCGGCCACGGCGGCTTCCGCCGCTTCCGCGATGGCCCGGATTTCCGCCAGCTTTTCCTCGGAGATGAAGCCTTGTTCGCGCAGGGCCTGGTAGCGCGTCACGTCAGCCCGGGCCTTCCTCAGCAGGGCTTGGTCCCGGGCCAGATTGGCCTCGGCCTGGGCCTGCCGGGCCTTGAAATCGGCCGGATCCAGGCGGATCAGCACGTCCCCCGCCGCCACCCGCCGACCCTCGGCGAAGGGCGCCTCGATGACCTGGCCGTCCACGCGGGACTTGAGGGTGATGCTTTCGTGGGCTTCGCCGCGCCCCACCACTTCCAGGATCACCGGCATGTCGCGCAGGCTTGCCCGGGCGACGGTAACCGGCACGGGGGGCTGGGGTTTCTTTTCCGGCTCGGCCTTGCCGAACGGAATGGCGCCGAACTGGTAGACGGCGCCGGCGCCCAGGACGAGGACGGTGGCGATGATCAGGAGGGCGCGGGGTCTCATGGCGGGGCGGTCGGATATTGGCTTGTCAGAGAATCATTCCGGCGAATGAGTTCAACGCGAGGGCGGGATGTGCTGGTTGAGTACTGTAGGGGAAATGCGCCCCGGGCGGGAAAAACCTGGATTGCCGCGCTTCGCTCGCAATGACCCGCCTACGTTATCGCGATGAGACGCGGCCGACGCGGCGGCGTTTGTGCCTGGCCGGGAGAATTCAGGCGAGTTGATTGGCGCAGTTCGCGTTAAGCCCATTTCCCCAAGGAAGGCCCGCACCAGTTCCACCCGTTTTTCCAGGGTGGGAGAAGACTTTTCGATCTTCAGCCGGTCCTGCCCCGACAGCTTGTATTCACGCCGGGTCTGGATCAGCTTGATCAGCTTCATCGGGTCCACCGGCGGGTTGGGCACGAACTGGATGCTGGCGGCTTGCGGCCCCACGTCCAGGCGGGCGATGCCGTAGCGCCTGGTTTCCAGGCGCAGGCGATGCACGGCCAGAAGGGTCTGGGCGGGCTCCGGCGGCAGGCCGAAGCGGTCGATGAGTTCTTCCTTGAGATCGTCCAGTTCCTCGCCGGATTCGCAGTTGGCCAGGCGCTTGTACAGCACCAGGCGTTCGTGGATGTCGCCGCAGTAGCTGTCCGGCAGCAGGGCGGGCTGGTTGAGGTTGATCTCGGCGGTGACGGCCAGGGGCGCGTTCATGTCCGGCTCCTTGCCGGCCTTGAGGGACTTCACCGCGCTGTTCAGCATGTCGTTGAACAGGTTGAAGCCCACCTCCTGCATCTCGCCGCTCTGGTTCTCGCCCAGCACCTCGCCGGCGCCGCGGATCTCCAGGTCGTGCATGGACAGGTAGAAGCCGGAACCCAGGTCTTCCATGCTCTGGATGGCCTCCAGCCGCTTGGCGGCGGCGGGGGTCACGCCGGCGCCGTTGGGCGGGGTGAGCAGGTAGGCGTAGGCCTGGTGGTGGGAGCGGCCGACCCGGCCGCGCAACTGGTGCAACTGGGCCAGGCCGAACTTGTCGGCCCGGTTCATGATGATGGTGTTGGCCGTGGGCACGTCGATGCCGGTCTCGATGATGGTGGTGCACAACAGCACGTTGAAGCGCTGGTGGGTGAAGTCGCGCATCACGTGCTCCAGTTCCCGCTCCGGCATCTGGCCGTGGGCGATCTCGATGCGCGCCTCGGGCAGCAGCTTGGCCAGCTTCTCGTACATGGTGCGGATGGTTTCCACCTCGTTGTGCAGGAAGTAGATCTGGCCGCCCCGCTTCAGCTCCCGCAGGCAGGCTTCCCGGATCAGGCCGTCGCTGATGGGCTGGACGAAGGTCTTGATGGCCAGGCGCTTCTGGGGCGCGGTGGCGATCACCGAGAAATCCCGGATGCCTTCCAGGGACATGGCCAGCGTCCGGGGGATGGGCGTGGCGGTCAGGGTCAGCACGTCCACCTCGGCCCGCAGTTCCTTCATGCGTTCCTTCTGGCGCACGCCGAAGCGGTGTTCCTCGTCGATGATGGTCAGCCCCAGGTTCTTGAACTTCACGTCCTTGGACAGCAGCTTGTGGGTGCCGATGACGATGTCGATGCGGCCCTCCTTCAAGCCTTCCAGGGCGCCGGCCACTTCCTTGGGCGAGCGGAAGCGGGACAACTCGGCCAGCCTGACCGGAAAGTCGGCGAAGCGGTCGGAGAAAGTCTGGAAATGCTGCTCGGCCAGCAGGGTGGTGGGGCACAGCACCGCCACCTGGCGGCCGCCGGACACCGCCACGAAAGCCGCGCGCAGGGCCACCTCGGTCTTGCCGAAGCCCACGTCGCCGCACACCAGCCGGTCCATGGGCTTGCCGGAGGTCATGTCCTTCACCACCGCCTCGATGGCGCCCAACTGGTCCGGCGTCTCCTCGAAGCCGAAGCCTTCCGCGAAGGCATCCAGGTCGTGATCGCTGGCGGCGAAGGCATGCCCCTGGCGCGCCGCGCGCAGGGCATAGAGATTGAGCAGTTCCGCCGCCGTGTCCCGGGCCTTCTCCATGGCCCGGCGCTTGGCCTTCTCCCACTGGCCGCTGCCCAGCTTGTGCAGGGGCGCGGAATCCGGATCGCCGCCCAGGTAGCGGGAGATGAGCTGGAGCAGGGAGACCGGCACGTAAAGCTTGTCGCCGCCGGCGAATTCCAGGGTGAGGAACTCCTCCTCGCCGTAGCCCCAAGTCCATGCCGGTGAGGCCCAGGTAGCGGCCGATGCCGTGCTGGGCATGGACCACCGGATCGCCCACCTTGAGTTCGGACAGATCCTTGAGCAGGCCCTCGGCGGTGGTGACGCGCCTGGCTTCGCGGGCCCGGCGGGTGATGGGGCTACGGGCGTAGAGCTCGGTTTCGGTGATGACCGCGAGGTTGGCGTCCTGGGCGATGAATCCCGCCGCGAGCGGCCCGGTGGTGAGCAGGAAGTCATTCAACTCCCCCCTTTCCCAAAGGGGGGCTGGGGGGGATTTCGACGGGGATTGCTTCGGGCTGGCCGCGGATAAATCCCCCCCGGCCCCCTTTATGAAAGGGGGGAGAGGCGCTTCACCGGCAGTCGTTGCCGGCCAGCCTTCCAACAACCCCGGCTTCAACCCGTATTCCCCCAACGCATTGGCCAGGGTTTCCCGCCGCCCCAGGCTTTCCGAAACCACCAGGGTGGTTCCGTGAAAACCGGCCAGGTGGGCTTGCAGCCGGTGGTAGGGGTTGTCCGCCTTGCGTTCCACTTCCACGGCGGGGGCGGCGCGAAAGGGAAGGCCCTCCCCACCCCATCCCTCCCCGCCAGCGGGGAGGGAGTCGACACCTCCCACGCCCGCGGGGGAGGCCGGGAGGGGGAGTCGAAGTTCCAGCCGCCCATACGGCCGCATCGCCCCGAAGAACCCGTCCGGCATCAGGAACAGATCCTCCGGCTTCAGCAGCGGCCGGTGCTTGTCCCCCTGCATCAGCCGGTGCCGGCTCTGGGTGTCGCGCCAGAAATTCTCCACCGCCGCCTGGATGTCGCCGTGCAGCACCAGCATGGTGTCCTCGGCCAGGTAGTCGAACAGGGTGGCGGTTTCCTCGAAGAACAGGGGCAGGTAGTACTCCACGCCGCCGGGGGCCAGCTTGTTGGAGACGTCCTTGTACATCTGGCTCTTGGACGGGTCGCCCTCGAAGCGGTCGCGGAAGCTCTGGCGGAAGTGGGTGACGCCGTCGTCGTCCAGGGGCACTTCCCGGGCCGGCAACAGGCGGATTTCCGCCACCTTGTAGAGGGTGCGCTGGGTATCCGGGTCGAAGGTGCGGATGGATTCGATCTCGTCGTCGAACAGGTCGAGGCGGAAGGGGAGCGCGGTCCCCATGGGATACAGGTCGATGATGCCGCCCCGCACCGCGAATTCGCCGGGCGACAGCACCTGGTTCACCGCGTGGTAGCCGGCCTGGGCCAGCCGCGCGCGCAGCTTCTCGCCGTCCAGCTTGTCCTTCTCCTTGAGCAGGAAGGCGTGGGCATTCAGATAGGTCGGCGGGCACAGGTATTGGGCCGCCGTGGCGGCGGGGGCCACCAGCACGTCCACCTTGCCCTGGGACGCCAGCCACAGGGCGGAAAGCCGCTCGGACACCAGGTCCGGATGGGGCGAGATGGGGTCGTAGGGCAGGGTCTCCCAGTCCGGGAACAGGCGCACCGAAAGGGAGGGATCGAACCAGGCGATCTCGTCCGCCAGGCGGCCCGCGTCCTGGGCGGTCTGGGTCAGGACCAGCAGGCGGGCGGTCTTGCCGTACCCCGAGAGGACCAGGCTGTCCGCCGAGCCGGGCGGAAGCGACAAACGCCGGCGCTGGCCGGGCGGCGGGAGGGCGGGGAGGGAAGTCATGACGGGGCGATTCGGGGAAGGGCGGCATTATCCCAAATCGCGGGGGTGGAGGTTGAATACCCCCTTTGTTAGTCATTTTCCCGAAAGTAAGGCCATCCCGGATGTGGACGGAACCGCACTCCCCACCCCAGCCCTCCCCGTAAACGGGGAGGGAGCAAACACCTCCCCCGTAAGCGGGGGAGGTAGGGAGGGGGAGCGCAGTGGCATCACTTTCGCAAAGGTCGATATAGGCGGAAGAACGTCACCCCGCCCGCGCGCGGATGGCCTGCCGGTGGCGGCGGAACACGAACTGGACCAGGGCGTCGTTGAGGGCTTCCGGCAGGCCGGCGAGCCGTGCCCGGGCCATGCCCGCCATGGGCGCCAGGGCCACGGCGGGCAGTTTCAGGGTCAGGGGCAGGGCTTCGGAGGGCCGCAGTTCCAGGACCAGGCTGGCGCCCTCGGCGGCGGGGGCGGGGTCTTCCCAGGCCACTTCCTCGGCGCCCAGCCTGACCCGGCGCGAGGGGGCGGCCGCCGCCGGCTCCAGGGCCCGGGCCAGCAGATACAGGGCCAGATCCAGCTTGGCTTCCAGGCGATCCAGGCGGCGGTTTTCCGCCCCGGCCTCGATCTCGTGGCCGCCTTCGATCTGGTTGATGGCCGTGAGCAGCAGGACGGCTTCCCGCGTCATGGCCTGGCGCGCGTCGTCGTCCGGCGCGGCCTCGCGCCAGACCAGGGGCATGGGGCATTCGCACAGGAGTCCGTCATTCATCGCCTTCTCCAGGAAAAAGGGCCGTGCCGAAGCGGGCCAGCCGCGCCGCGCCGTAGCAGGCCTCGTGCTCCGCCGCGCGGGCGATGGGCACGCCCAGCATTCTGGCGCGGATGCGCTCATACACCATGTTGCCGGCGCCGCCGCCGCTGCTCACCACCCGCGTCAAGGGCGTGGCGCCCAGCTCGGCCAGGCGACGGTAACCCAGGGCCTCGATGCGGGCCAGCCCCTCCAGCAGGCCGTGCAGGAACTCGGCCCGGTCGGCGGGCCGGGGTTCCAGCCGGGGCGGCAGGGCGGGGTCGTTGACGGGAAAGCGCTCGCCGGGCCGGGGCAGGGGGTAGTAGTCCAGGCCGCTGGAAATCTCGGGATTGATGCGGGCGGACAGCGCCGGCAGCTCGTCGTCGGAGAAATGCTGGCGCAGCACGCCGCCGCCGGCGTTGGAGGCGCCCCCCGCCAGCCACAGATCGCCGAACCAGTGGGAATAGATGCCGTGGCGGCCGTCATCCACCCGGGTTTGCGACAGCAGCTTGAGCACCAGGGTGGTGCCCAGGGAGGTGACCGCCTCCCCCGGCCGGTCCACCCCGGCGGCCAGGAAGGCGGCGATGCTGTCCGTGGTGCCGGCACGCACCAGGCAATCCGGGTTGAGGCCCAGTTCCCGCGCCCGGGGCCGCTCCACCAGGCCCAGGGTGGCCCCCGGCTTGACCAGCACCGGCAGGTAGTCCACGTCCGCCAGATATTCCACCCAGGCCGGCCACTGGCCGGTTTCCAGGTCCGCGCCCATCTTCAGGGCGTTGTGGTAGTCGCTCACCGGCCGGCCCGAGAGCAGGGCGGAAAGCCAGTCCGCCTGGTTCAGGTAGAGCCGGGCCCGTTCCAGGCCCAGGCGCTTCTTCAGCCACAACATCTTGGCCAGGCCGGACGTGGCGGCGGCGGCCGGATGTTCCGCGCCCGCCGCCCGGCGGATGGCGGCGGCTTCCTCCGTCGCCCGGGCGTCGTGGTACATCAGCGGCGGATAGGTGGGATTGAGCGCCTCGTCGCAGGCCAGCACCGTCGCCGAGGTGCCGTCCACGGCCAGGGCCGCCAGCCGCTTGCGCATGCCCACCGGAATCTGGGCGATCAGGGAAAGCAGCACCTCGCTCCAGGTGGCCGCCGCATCGTGTTCCGGCAGCACGCCGAAATCCACCCGGGCCATGTCCTCGATCTGGCCGGTGGGCGCGATGACACAGGCGCGGGCGCCGGAGGTGCCGAAGTCGAGGCCTAGGAACATGGTTGAATTGCCCATTCTTCTTTCTCTTTCCTGCGTCCTCATCCACCTTCCCTTGTGGGCAGGTGCTCCCCATCCACGATCCCGCAAGCAGGGAGGGCCGGGAGGGAGAGCCCACTGTCAGGCGAATCCCAGAAACACAGCCAAGGCACGATTAATAGCTAGCATGCTCTCGGAATCAAGCCGACCGAATGCGGTACCGATCTTGTCCTGACCCTTTGCGCCAGTTGATCTGGACCATCACCTGGGTGGGTGCTCAGCTGTTGTTTTCAGGGTCGGCTCTTCTGTATGCGACAGCGTGGGTGGCGCGTAACTCGCTGGTTACTGGCAAGAGAGTAACGGAAGGGTGATCGGAAAATAAATCGGACTGGATCACCAACGCCGGTCGGGGCTTTCCGTAGGCGCCCTGTAAGGCGACGGTGACCAGATCGCCACGCCTCATTTCCAGCCCTCGGTATCGGCCACCGACTCGAGCCAATCCAGGGTTTCGGCTTCCAGGGCATCACCGCGCAGGAGCCGTGACTGGCGGCGGCATTCCTCCGCGAACCCCGCGCGCCGGGTGTCGGGAACCCATATCTGGATCGGGCGCATGCCCGCGTCACGCAGTGCCTGGCGGTGCTTCTGGACTCTTTCGGAAGTGTTTGTGCTCATGGCCATCTCCTACTTGTTACATGAAACATTCTAGCCGCGCCCGTTTCATGTAACAAGGCGATGCTTACTGGCCGGCAAATGCTTTGCGGACAGGCCACGCCGTCAACGATCCAGTGGGCTCACCACGCCGCGCCCGCCCTTGTTCAGCACATGGGTGTAGATCATGGTGGTGGATACATCCGAATGCCCCAGCAGTTCCTGCACCGTGCGAATGTCGTAACCGGATTGCAGCAGATGGGTGGCGAAGGAATGGCGCAGGCTATGGGTGGAGGCGGGCTTCGCCAACCCCGCTCCCTGCATCGCCTGTTTAATGGCGCGCTGAAGATTCTGCTCGTAGACATGATGCCGGCGCGTTATCCCGGAACGCGGGTCCGTCGATTCAGCCCTGGACGGAAACACCCAGAACCAGCCCCACTCCTCCGGTGCATTGGGATACTTCCGGGCCAGGGCGCTGGGCAATTCAACCCCTGGACGCCCCATCGCCCTGTCTGCCAGCCAAACCTCCCGGACTCGACCGAGATGCGCCCTCAAGGCATCGATCAGGGAATCCGGCAGCATGGTCACCCGATCCTTGTCCCCCTTGCCCGAGCGCACAAGGATCTCGCGCCGCTCAAACTCCACATCCTTCACACGCAGGCGCACGCACTCCATCAGGCGCATGCCCGTGCCATACAGCAAGCGTGCCATCAACTGATACGTTTGATCGTCAATGTGATCCAACACCCGCCTAACCTCCGTCTGGGTCAAGACCACGGGCAATCTTTTCGGCTTCTTCGGACGTCCCACCTCTGTCATCCATGGCAACTCCGTGCCCAGCACCTCCCGGTACAAGAACAGCAAGGCCGAGAGCGCTTGATGATGTGTGGAAACCGCCACCTTCCCCACATTTGCCAGATGAGAGAGAAAAGCCTCCACCTCCAGCCTGCCCATCTCTCTGGGATGGCGTTTGTCATGAAAGAAAATGAAACGCTTGACCCAGTGGACATAGGCCTGTTCCGTGCGCAAACTGTAATGGCGATAGCGGATGCGCTCGCGCAGTTGGTCAAGGAGTTTCGGTGGCTGTGAGGAAGTGACGGAATCCATGGCTCGATACGCCCTATATCCAAAGTAATAACGGTTTAATTACAAGGGGTTGGGAGTTGACCGGCCAGATTATGCAGCGTAGGGTTCCAGCATACACAGCATTTTTTCTGTCGACATTACGTT
>JADJYY010000013.1 GCA_016719465.1 Hydrogenophilales bacterium | reverse complement strand
TCAGCGGCCACGGCAAGATCGAAAACATTCAAACCGGCTATGACGGCCTCAAGAAGCGCGGCATCAACGTCATCACCAACGAAGCCGTGGCCGTCGATCCCGTCAAGAAGACCGTCACGCTCAAGGACGGCAAGACCCTGAGCTACGACTATCTGGTGATGTCCCCCGGCATCGACTTCAACTATGCGGCCATCGAAGGCCACAGCGAAGAGCTGGCGAAAACCAGCCACCCGCACGCCTGGGTGGCAGGACCCCAGACCCTTGCCCTGAAGAAGCAGCTGGAAGGCATGAAGGATGGCCAGACCTTCGTTCTCAGCGTGCCGCCCGGCCCCTTCCGCTGCCCGCCCGGCCCCTACGAGCGCGCTTCCCAGGTGGCCAGCTACTTCAAGCACCACGGCATGATGAAGTCCAAGGTGCTCATCGCCGACGCCAACGACTCCTTCTCCAAGAAGGGGCTGTTCGAGCAGGCCTGGAAGATGCATTACCCCGGCATGATCGAATGGGTGGCGGGCGCCGCCGGCGGCAAGGTGGTCAAGTTTGACGCCAAGACCAACACCGCCTCCAGCGACTTCAACGACTTCAAGGGCGACGTGGTCAACATCATCCCGCCGCACCACGCCGGCAACATCGCCAAGAGTACCGGCCTGACCAACGACAAGGGCTGGTGCACCGTGGACATGCTCACCATGGAATCCACCGTGCACAAGGACATCTACGTGGTGGGCGACTCCACCGTGCATGGCGAGCTGCCGGTGTACGGCGCGCCCAAATCCGCCCACATGGCCAACACCCAGGCCAAGGTCGCGGTCAGCGCCATCATCGCCAAGCTCAACGGCGTGGCCGCGCCCGAGCCTTTCTTCGTCAACACCTGCTACAGCGTGGCCGCTGACGACTGGGGCTTCTCGGTGGTGCACATCTACCGGGCCAAGGACGGCAAGCTGATCTACGACACCAAGGCCGGCGGCATCAGCCCGGTGACCATGGACAGCGAAGACGCCTTGAAGCTGCAGCGCAAGCTGGAATCGGAATACGTCGAAGGCTGGCTGAAGAACATCATGGCGGACGCATTCGCCTGATCCACATGGCACGCGCCGGCCAGCCCGGCGCGGCTTGACCCGATACAAGGAGATCAATCATGACAAGCACCCTGCGCAACAGGATGATGCTGGTAGTCGGCCTGGTCGCCGGCATTGCCGCCAGCCTGATGTATTCCGCCAGTGCGGAAACCCCGCCGGAGAAGCTAGCTGCAACTCCATCGGTGGCCTGCAAGCCCTCCAACCTGGCAGTTGCCGGCGGACGCACGCTGAAAGCCGAGGATTTCGAAGAGCCACAAGCTTGCGGCAAATGCCACCAACGCCAGATGAAGGGGTGGCAGGGTTCCATGCACTCCCTGGCGTTCAAGGATCCGGTATTCCAGGCTGAATGGGCGCTTGCAGTCAAAGCTACTGAAGGCAAGGCGCTGAATGATTGCGGTGGCTGCCATACCGCGATCGGCGTCACCACCGGCACGGTGAAGTTCGACCCGAGCATGGGCAAGCACGGTGGTTTCACTGTCGCCAAGCAGGGTGAGCACGGTGTTTCCTGCGAGGTCTGTCACTCCGTGTCCGGTTCCACCGCCAAGAACTCGCCCACCGGGCAACCGGGCAATGCCTCCCTGGTGCTGAATCCGGGTGAGACCAAGTATGGTCCGCTGCTGAAGTCGGTCTCGGGTTACCACGAGACCCAGTACTCCGAGCTGCACACCAAGGCCGAGTTCTGCGGCAGTTGCCACAACATCTTCCACTCGGAAAACAAATTCCCGATCGAACACACCTACGACGAATGGAAATCTTCGCCCTATGCCCAAGCTGATATTCCCTGCCAGGACTGCCACATGGTGCCGGTTGAGGTGGCCAACCAGGTGGCGGACCGCATGGTGCGCGCCAAGGATGTGCCGAATCATGGCCTCGGTGGCCTGGCCGCCAAGGGTGCCAAGGTGGAACGCGAGATTGTCCATGACCATGGCTTCGTCGGCGGCAATGCGGTGATCGCCGCCGCACTGGGTTCTCCCGGCGCCGAGGAGCACAAGGCCGAGGCCCTGAAGCGTCTGCAAGGCGTGGCCGACCTGGACATGGATGTGCGCGTCGGCAAGGGTGGCGCCCAGGAATTGCGCGTCAAGGTCACCAACCTGCGTGCCGGACATCATCTGCCCACCAGCCTGACCTTCATCCGCCGCATCTGGCTGGACGTCGCCATCACCGACGACCAGGGCCGGGTAATCCTGCGCTCCGGCGAACTGGACGCCAACAACCGCGTGGATGAGGACACGGTGATCTTCGGCAACCACTCGGTAGACAAGGCGGGTAAACCCACCATCAATCCCTGGGAAATCGCCAGCTTCACGCAGCTCAACACCATCCCGCCCAAAGGCTTCCGCTTCGGCAAGTACGCCTTCAAATTGCCCGCCGACGCTAAGGGTTTCAAGGTCGTGGTGAAGTTGAACTACCAGTCCTACGACCAGGCGGTGGCCGACAAGCTGCTGGGCAAGGGGGCGGTGCTGGTGCCGACCATTGAGATGAAGGCTCTTACCCGCAGCTATGGCGCTGACCTCAAGATGGTGGAGGCGCGCACTTTGGCTAGCCGTTGAACAGCCCCGGCGGCCGCCCCCGGCCGCCGGACCATCGATTGACCCGTTGCCAGGCGAACCCTGCCGGCATGCGGAAGCTATTCGAGGGCGATCATGACCCACACCCTAAAACATCACTGGCTGGCGATTCTCGCGGGCACCGGGCTGAGTGCAGCCGCCCTGGCCTGGGATGCCCTGCCACTCCAGGTGCCGGTCCCGGCCGACAACCCCCAGACCGAGGCCAAGATCGAGCTTGGCAAACAACTGTTCTTCGATCCGCGCTTTTCCTCCACCGGCACCATTTCCTGCAATACGTGCCACAACTTGTTTCTCGGTGGCGACGACAACCGCCCCACCTCCATGGGCGTGCATGGCCGTACCGGGCCTCGCAATGCGCCCACCGTATGGAATTCTGCCTTTCATGCCACTCAGTTTTGGGATGGGCGCGCCGCCAGCCTGGAAGAACAGGCCAAGGGGCCGGTTGTGGCCTCTGTGGAAATGGGCATGGCCGATCTCGATATGGTCGCCAAACGCATGCGGGCGATCACCGGTTATCAGGCGGCCTTCGCCCGCGCCTTCGGCGGTGACAATCCCGTCAGCATTGATAACGCGGCCAAGGCCGTGGCGGCCTTCGAGCGCACCCTGATTACACCCAATAGCCCCTACGACCGCTGGGCGCAGGGTGACGCCAATGCCATGCTCCCCAACCAAGTGCAAGGCCTGCTGTTGTTCGACCAACTGGGCTGCACGGGCTGCCACCAGGCGCCCTTCTTCGGCGGACCCAACAAACGGGGTGGCCATTTCGCGGTGTTCCCGTTTCATGACGGTGAATATGTGGGCACCTATAACCTGCGCGCCGACATGGGCCGGCACGCGGTCACCGGACGGAAATCGGATCGCCATAAATACAAAGTACCGACCCTGCGCAACGTGGCGCTCACGGCCCCGTATTTCCACAACGGCGCTGTCCCGACCCTGGACCAAGCCGTGCGTGTGATGGCAACGACACAATTGAACGCGACCCTGTTCGAAGAGGAAGTGGCCCACATCTCCGCCTTCCTCAACGCCCTGACCGGAGAATTCCCCAGCATCGCCATGCCGCGCCTGCCGCCGACCCCGGGCGCCAGCATACCCACGGAATGAGATGTCCGAGTGGTCCTCTAGAGGCTACCGGTTTTGTCCTCCTGTCTCGATACCCGGCACCCGCGAGGGGCCGGGTTCTTTTTTCCATACCGGCTTGATGTCGCTCAAAACAAGGAAGAATCACCTGAAATTAACCTGACCTGACTCAAGTTTTTCATCAAAAGCCGGGTGCCTTAATCGGCTGGACAACTAACATTTACAAAGCATCGGGACGAACAAACCGGATAGGCGCGTGCGGCCCATGATTTCCACCACCTGCTTGTGCAACTCGTTTTCTTTCATGACGGGCGAGTGTTCTCGTCCATGCAGCATTTCAGGAGACAGTAAATGACACTTTCACGACGCGATTTCCTCAAAACCAGCATCGCCGCCAGCACCGCCGCGACGGTGGGCATGCCACTGTCCAAGCAGGCCGAGGCCGCCGTGCTGGCCGGCGAGAGGGACTGGCAGTGGGACAAGTCGGTATGCCGCTTCTGCGGCACTGGCTGCGGCATCATGGTGGCCACCAAGGAAGGCCGCATCGTCGCCACCAAGGGGGATCCCGCCGCGCCCGTGAACCGGGGCCTCAACTGCGTGAAGGGCTACTTCAACGGCAAGATTCTGTACGGCAAGGATCGTCTGACCCAGCCGCTGATGCGCATGAAGGACGGCAAGTTCGACAAGAAGGGCCAGTTCGTGGCGGTGAGTTGGGAGCAGGCCCTGGACGAGATGGAACGCCAGTTCCGCAAGGCCTATGCCGAGAAGGGGCCCACCGGCGTGGGCGTGTTCGGTTCCGGCCAGTGGACCATCCCGGAAGGCTATGCCATGAACAAGCTGTTCAAGGCCGGCTTCCGCTCCAACAACATCGACCCCAACGCGCGCAATTGCATGGCCAGCGCGGTGACCGCCTTCTACAGCGTGTTCGGCACCGACGAGCCGGCGGGCAACTACGACGACATCGAGCACACCGACACCATGGTGCTGTGGGGCGCCAACATGGCCGAGATGCACCCCATCCTGTGGTCGCGCATCACCGACCGGCGCCTGGGCCACAAGGCCTGCCGCATCGTCAACCTGACCACCTACCGCAACATGTCCTCGGACATCGCGGACCTGGAAATCATCTTCAAGCCCAACACTGACCTGGCCATCCAGAACTACATCGCCCGGGAGATCATCGCCCGCGACGCGGTGAACAAGGACTTCGTCGCCAAGCACTGCGTGTTCGCCACCGGCCCCTACGACATCGGCTACGGCCTGCGCCCCGGCGAGAAATATGCCTTCCCGGCGGAACGGGACGTGGTGGCCAAGGAAACCCGCATGAAGCTGGACAAGGACGAGGCCATCGCCCAGCGCCGCGCCGAGGGACAGGAGGTGGAGCAGAAGAACACCGCCAATCCCGCGTTCCACTGGATGATCAGCTTCGACGACTTCAAGCGCGCCCTGGAGCCCTACACCCTGGACTTCGTCGCCACCCTGGCCAAGGGCGATGTGGACGAGCCCCTGGATAAATTCAAGGCCAAGCTGCAGCAGCTGGCCGACTACTACATCGATCCCAAGCGCAAGGTGGTGTCGTTCTGGACCATGGGCTTCAACCAGCACCAGCGCGGCACCTGGGTCAACGAGCAGGCCTACATGAACCACCTGCTGCTGGGCAAGCAGTCCCAGCCTGGCAACGGCGCCTTCTCCCTGACCGGCCAACCTTCCGCCTGCGGCACGGCGCGGGAAGTGGGCACCTTCTGCCACCGCCTGCCCGCCGACCGGCTGATCCCCAATCCCCAGCACCGGGCCGAAACCGAGAAGTACTGGCATGTGCCGAGCAAGACCATCAATCCCAAGATCGGCTCCTTCTACGCCAAGCTCATGCGCGACCTGGAGGACGGCGGCCTGAAATGGGCCTGGGTGCAGGTGAACAACCCGTGGCATACCCATCCCAACGCCAACCACTGGATCAAGGCGGCGCGGGAGATGGACAACTTCATCGTGGTGTCCGAGGCCTATCCCGGCATCACCGCCAAGGTGGCCGACCTGATCCTGCCGGCGGCCATGATCTACGAGAAGTGGGGCGCCTTCGGCAACGCCGAGCGGCGCACCCAGGCCTGGCGCCAGCAAGTGCCCGCTCCCGGTGTGGCCCGCGGCGACATGTGGCACACCATGGAGTTCTCCAAGCGCTTCAAGATCAAGGAATTCTGGGGCGAACAGAAGGTGCCCGGCCTGAAGGAGGCGGGCTACGAGGATGGCAAGCTGCCCAGCATTCTGGACGAAGCGGCCAAGCTCGGCATTTCGCCCGATGCGACCCTGTATGAAGTGCTGTTCGCCAACGCCGAGAACAAGAAGTACAAGTGGCCGGACCCGATCGCCAAGGGGCACGGCAACCATGTGGCCGAACTGCTGGGCGACGGCTGGTTCCCGGAAAAGGCCATGTTCCAGGAATACACCCAGTTCGGTCGCGGCAAGGGCAAGGACCTGGCCGACTACGACGTCTATCTGCGCGACGACGTGCGTGGCCTGAAGTGGCCCGTCGTCAACGGCAAGGAGACATTCTGGCGCTTCAACGAGCAGTACGACCCCTACGTCACCAAGGGCGCCGGCTTCGAGTTCTACGGCAAGCTGTTCAAGGCCATTCCCACCGGCAACCTGGACGGGGTGACCGATCCCAAGCCGGTCAGCCTGGCCGGCAAGGCCAAGATCTTCTTCCGGCCCTATGCCGCGCCGGTGGAACAGCCCGACGCCCATTACGACCTCTGGCTGTGCACCGGCCGGGTGCTGGAACACTGGCACTCCGGCACCATGACCCGGCGCGTGCCCGAGCTGCACCGGGCGGTGCCGGCGGCGGTGATGTGGATGCACCCGGCTGATGCCGAGAAGCGGGGCCTGAAGCGCAACGACCTGGCCTGGATCGAATCCCGTCGCGGCAAGATCCAGGTGCGTGTGGAGACCGGCGGGCGCAACGCCATGCCCAAGGGCACGGTCTATGTACCGTTCTTCGACGAGGGGGTGTTCATCAACAAGGTCACCCTGGACAGCACCTGTCCCATCTCGAAGGAGTGCGACTACAAAAAGTGCGCCGTCAAGGTCAACAAAGTCTGATTCGCCAGGAGATCGTCATGAAACTCAAGATTGCACTGTTTTCAGGATTGCTCGGCCTGGCCTATGGTTTGTCCAACGCCGATCCCGTCATGGTTCTGGATGACAGCTTGGGCCTGTCCCAGGTGAGCGTGTTCGCGGTGCCGACGCCGGCGGTGTTCGAGTACCGCACCCTCGACCCGAAGGAATCCGGTGTATTGCCGCGCTACTGGGAAGACGCGCCGCCCCAGGTGCCCCACCGCATCGACAAGTTCCTGCCGGTGAACGCCAAGAGCAACAAGTGCCTGGAATGTCACGAGGAGCCGGACAAGATCGGCAAGAAGGTGAAGGGCAAGCCCACGCCCATGTCGGAAACCCACTATGTGAAGTCGGCGGCGGATGAGTTCACCGTTTCCAACAAGCGCTATGTCTGCACGCTGTGCCATGCGCCCCAGGCCGAGGTGGGCACGCTGATGGAGAACACCTTCAGGGGGGATACGGCCGCCAAGTAGTTCGCCTGGCGTCGGCTCCCGGGGATGACCGCAAGCCGGCGCGAGCCGGCTTGCGGAATCCGTCCCTTCGCTACCCGGCCCCCTTGGGGTGCCGGGTTTTTACTTTCAGGCTTCCCGCAAGGGTGAGCCGACCCGTTGCCAGGCCAGGCGGTCCACTGTTTCCGTTTTGTCGGCCTCGACGCGCTCCGTGGCTTGGGGGAGGCTTGCGGGTTCGGCCGGCGGCGGTTGATGGGCGAGCGCCGATCCGCTTCCGCTTGCCAGCAGGAGCAGCAGGGCGAGGAGGGATTTGAACGTGGTGGTCATGGTCGTCTCCCACCCGCTCAATTGACCGACGCGGTGTCACCCACCGCGCTGAAGGCCGGACGAACGGCCTCGTAGGCGCCATCGGACAGCACCTTGCGGCGCACCGAGGTTTCTCCGAGCACCCCCGTCAGTTCACCCAGCAGGTCATATTGCGTGGCGCTGGCCAGGGGGGTGCGACAGGCCACTTCCAGGGCATTCCAGAGGTAGGCGGGCTGGCGGTCGCGCTGGTACAGGCGCTGGCAGGCGGCCAGCAGGTGGCGGCCCATGTCCTGGCGATCCGGCGCATTGGGCTGGTTGAGCAGATCCTCGAACTGGCTGCCCAGGATTTCGTTCTCGATGGCGGCGGCCAGTGGGGTGAGACCCTGGCCCAGGGCGGCGAGGGCGGCCTGCTGGTATTCGCGGGCCCTGGACGAGGCGGGATCGGCGATGCTGTGGGTCAGGCCGGCCCAATGCAACAGGCGCGGGCGTTCCGGATCGTTGGCGTCCATGCTGGCGACCAGATACTCGGCCAGTCCCTGGGCGCTGGTGTCCCGGTTGCCGGAGAGCAGGTCATGAAGGGCGCGGATGAAAGGCGGGCAGGGCTCCAGCACGGTGACGTGGGATTTGATCCACATCTCCCGCTCGATGTCCCGCAGGCGGTCCTGGTTGTGGGGGGCGATGTTCTTGCGGCTACCCGGGTTCTCCCAGTTCTGCACCGTGGTGACCGAGACGCTGGCCAGCACCGCCAGGGCCTCCTGGGACAGGCCGTAGCGGCGGCGGAGGCGTCCGACCCAGTCCGCCTCGAACTCGCGTTGGCTGCTATAGCGCCGCGCCGGGTTCAGTTGGCGGCTGTGGGATTGCCATTGTTCCTGTAGAAAAGACATGGACCTTCTCCTTCATCGACCTGATGGAACCCTTAACGGCGGGAATGCCACACCGCATGAGGGCGACCTGCAAGTGAGCATAGTGCGCCCGTGACCTGGCCGACACCAACCGGGTTGGCCCTCCCGGTTGGCCTTCCGGGTTTCAACCCGGTTGCTAACGGCCCGCTGCCCGGTTGCCTAGCCTTCACGGTGTCCGGCGGGTGCCGGCAAACCGAAGGAGGCAGACATGTACACGGAACAACTCGCGATTCTCCTGTTCCTGGCCGCGAATGGCCTGGCCAGCCAGGGCCCCATCAACCAAGGTCATATGGATCAGGCGCATATGGCCCGGATGCCCCGGGGTGGGGCGGAGCGGGTCGGCCTCAGTCTCAAGCTCGATCCGCGCCTGCAGCGTTTCCGCAATCTCCAGGCCGGGAAGGTTGCGCGGAATAAGCGCCAGGATCCAACCGTCCTGTTCGCCAGCCTGGATTGATGTCGGCGATGGGTGTCATGGGGTGTCATGGCCATTCGGCCATGGCTACCGGGATGCGGCGGGCGCCGAAGGGACGTCCGTAGCTTTCGTAGCGGCCGGCGATGGCGGTGCCGCACTTCGGACAATGGCCGTCCGCCGTGAGGTGATAGGCCGGAATCTCGTACCAGTCCCTGACCACCAGGGGGGCATGGCAGTTGGGACAGAAGGTGGTGCCGCCCTCGGCGTCGTGGACGTTGCCGGTATAGACGTAGTGAAGACCGGCCCCCAGGGCGATGTCCCTGGCCCGGGACAGGGTGGCGGGGGGCGTGGCCGGAATGTCCTTCATCTTCCAGTCCGGATGGAAGGCGGTGAAGTGCAGGGGCACGTCCGGCCCCAGCTCCTTGCCCACCCATTCCGTCAGGGCGCTGATTTCCGCTTCCGAATCGTTCAGGGTGGGGATGACCAGGGTGGTGAGTTCGAACCAGGTATCCGTATGACGCTTGAGATAGATCAGGGTGTCCAGGATGGGCTGCAACTGGCCGGCGCAATATTTGACATAAAAATCGTTCGTAAAACCCTTGAGGTCGATATTGGCCGCATCCATCCCGGCGTAGAACTCGATCATGGGTTCCCGATGGATGTAGCCGGCGGTGACCGCCACGGTCCGGATGCCGAGGGCATGGCAGGCTTCCACGGTATCCAGGGCGTACTCGGCGAAGATCACCGGGTCGTTGTAGGTGAAGGCCACGCTCTTGCAGCCCAATTCCTGGGCGACCCGGGCGATTTTTTCCGGGCTGGCGGATTCCATCAGCCGATCCATGTCCTTGGACTTGGAGATGTCCCAGTTCTGGCAGAACTTGCAGGCCAGGTTGCAGCCGGCGGTGCCGAAGGACAGCACCGAACTGCCGGGATAGAAGTGGTTGAGGGGTTTCTTCTCGATGGGATCGACGCAGAAGCCGGAACTGCGGCCATAGGTGGTGAGCACCATCTTGTCGGCTTCCATCTTGCGCACGAAGCAGGCGCCGCGCTGGCCTTCATGTAGCTTGCAGTCCCGCGGACACAGGTCGCACTGGATGCGGCCGTCGTCCAGGGGGTGCCACCAGCGGGCGGGATGAGCGCTTTCGCTCAGGCTCATGATGCATCCTCCTTGAATTTATCCACGCTGTAGCGGGACAGCCGGATGCCGTCGGCCCAGAAATCCGGGGCGAGGCCGGCCTTGTTTTTGAGGTGGGCCATGAATTCCAGGGGATCGGGCAGTTGTTCCCAGACCTGGGGCAGGAAGGTGGCGCGATGCCAGCCATATTCCAGGATCACGCCGTCGATGCCGGGACGCAGTTGGGCCAGGGCCTCCTCCTCGCCGGAGAAATCCATGGGCCGGGCCGGGGACAGGACGGAAACCTCCACCCGGGTATCGGGCCATTCGGCGGGCGTCATGGGCGGAAAGCGCGGGTCGTCGAAGGCGGCCGCGCGGGCGTTGGCTTCCAGGTCCCGCCACAAGGGGCGATGGGCTTCCAGGGAACCGATGCAGCCGCGCAGCCTGCCGTGCCGGGTGAGAGTGACGAAGACCGCGCCGGGGGTATCAAGCCAGCCTGGGCGGGGGAGGCAGGGCGTCGGCGGTCGCTCTCCCAATTCCCGGGCGATGGCGTCGCGCGCCAGGGCCACCAGCAGCCTGCCGCGATCTGAGGTGGGGCGCGCGACTGGATCAAGCGGCATGTGTGGCCCCCCGGGCACCCTCGGTGAGGGCGAAGGCGCCATAGCCCACCACCCGGCTGTGGTCGCCGGCGGTATCGCCGGAATTGCGCAGGTCGAGCAGATGGACCGCCATGCCGCGCCGCCTGGCGGCGAGCATCAGGCCGTTGATCGGGTAGGCGCCGCAGGCCTGCTCGCCGCCCAGGTGGCTGTTCAGCTTCAGGATGGCCTGGGCGGTGGCGTGATCAGAGCGTTCCGCCTCGACATAGGGCAGGAAGTGGGAAAGATCGGAACTCACCACGATCAGGGTTTCCTCGCCGCCCCACAGGCGGTCCAGGACCTGGGCGACTTCCTCGGGCGTGGCTTCGCCCACCGCCAGCGGCACCAGGGTGAAATCCGCCAGCACGCTCTGCAGGAAGGGCAGGTGGACTTCCAGGGAATGTTCCTGGGCGTGGGCGGCGGCGGAGACTTCCACCTGGGGCAGGTCAGCGATGGCGGCGATGGCCGCCTGGTCCAGGGGAACGGTGCCCAGGGGCGTGGCGAAGGCGTCGACGCCGGGCAAGGCCAGCCCCGGCACCCAGACCCGATGCACGGGCCCCAGCAGGATGACGCGCCGTATCACGGCCCGCAGGGGTTCCAGCAGGGCATAGGCGGAAGCCGCCACCGGGCCGGAATAGACATAACCGGCATGGGGCACGATCAGCGCCTTGGGCCGAAGCGCCCCGGTGGCGCGCGCATGACCGAAACTCCCCAGAATGGCGCGCCGCAATTCAGCGGCATCACCCGGATAGAACATGCCCGCGACGGCGGGGGGACGGATGCGCATCATGGAAGACTCCCCGTTCAAGCCTCTCAATTAAAATCTAGGGCACTTCCAGCCCCTTACAAGCCATGTCACGACACTTCGCCCGGTATTTCGCCCTCCTGCCCGCCGCCGGCGTGGGCGCCCGCATGGGCGCGAGCCATCCCAAGCAGTATCTGGATATCCTGGGTCGGCCCATGATCTGGCATGCCATTCGGGCCTTCGAGGAACATCCCGGCATCGACAGGGTTTACGTGGTGATTTCGCCGGATGACGGCTGGTGGGCGGGCTACGACTGGTCCGGCTGCGCCAAGCTCTCCGTCTTGCGCCGAGGCGGCGCCACCCGCGCCGAGACCGTGCTCAACGGCCTGGCCGCCATCGCCGGCGAGGTGGCCGCCGAGGATTGGGTGCTGGTCCATGACGCGGCCCGGCCCTGCCTTACCCGGAACCTGCTGGACAAACTGATGGGGGAACTCGCCGATGATCCGGTGGGCGGCATCCTGGCCACGCCGGTGGCGGACACACTGAAGCGGCAGGGACGGGACGGACGCATCGCGGCAACCGTGCCCCGGGCGGATCTCTGGGGCGCGCAGACGCCCCAGATGTTCCGTCACGGCATGCTGCGGGAAGCCCTGGAGAAAGCCGGGAACCAGGTCACCGACGAGGCCTCGGCCCTGGAATTGTCGGGCCATTCCCCCAGGCTGGTGGAGAGCGACCTGGGCAATCTCAAGGTGACCTACCCCCGGGACCTGGAAATGGCCCGCCTGCTGCTGGGCGGTTGAGGCTTACTTGCGCGTCCGCGCGGGCGCCCGTACCTCGAAGCGGTAGGTGTCGTGGCAGCCCGAGCAGTAGGTGAGGATTTCCGCCGTCTGTTCCAGGGCGGCGCCGACCTCGCCATTGCTTTCGCCGATGCGGGCCAGGGAACGGAAAGCCTCGCTCTGGGCGAGGGCCATCTCCGAGAACGCCTCGGGGAAACGTTCCTTGAGGCTGGGCGGCATCCGCTCCATCAAGGGCATCATGTCCTTGGCGGTGACCGCCAGCCCCTTCATGTCCTTGCTCGCCAGGGCGTTCTGGATGTTGTGCAGACCATGCAGGAATTCCCGCATTTCAGCCAGCACCTGATTCCGTTCCGCCGAGCTGACCGGAATGATCAGACGGATGTCCTGGGCGGGGCGGCCGGCTGATTGCGCCAGGCCGACAGGGGTCATCAGGAACAAGGCGAGAATCGGGATGAGACGCTGCATGAACCCTCCGGGAAAATTTACTTGAATTGAGTGTCCAAGCTTACTCCCGTAAGGGTGAATGAAAACAGGGGAGGGGGCTATTTTCTTCGCGCCTCGTGCATGCCCCGGACATGTTCCGCCCGGGCCAGGAAGCGGGTGAGCTGGCCCAGGTTGCGCACCTCCAGGGTGAATTCCATGCGCGCGGATTCATGCTGGGAGAGGGTGCTGACGCGGATGACGTTGATCTTCTCCTGGGAGAGGATTTCCGAGACATCCTTCAGCAGGCCGGGCCGATCCTGGGCCAGGAGTTCCACATCCACGGCGAACACCTGGTCATCCTCGCCGCCCCACGCGGCGCGCAGCAGCCGGGCCTTCTTCTCATCCGTCATGTGGGCCACCATGGGGCAGTCGGCGCGGTGGATGGTGACGCCGTGGCCCTGGGTGGTATAGCCGACGATGGCGTCGGGCGGCGCCGGCTTGCAGCAGCCGGCCATCTGGGTGAGCAGGCCCGGTTCGCCCTCCACCAGCACGCCGCCGGCGTCGGCCTTGCGGCGGGAAGCGGCCACCAGGGGTTTTTCCGGGGCCGGCACGAACTCGTCGTGCAGGGCACGGTCGAGCTGGCCGGTGCCCACATCGCCCCGTCCCAGGGCGGCGCAGAGTTCATCCGGCCCGGGGAATTTCAGGCGAGCGGCGATCTTGTCCAGGTTGACGTTGTTCAGGTTCAGGCGATGCAGCTCCCGGTCCAGCAGTTCCCGGCCTTCCTGGACATGGGTGTCGTGGTCCTGCTGCTTGAACCATTGGCGTACCTTGGCCCGGGCCCGATGGGTCTTGAGCACGCCCAGGTGGGGATTGAGCCAGTCCCGGCTGGGGCCGCCCTGCTTGACGGTGAGGATCTCCACCCGCTGGCCGGTGGCCAGGGCGGTGTCCAGGGGAACCAGGCTGCCGTCCACCTTGGCGCCCCGGCAGCGGTGGCCCAGTTCGGTGTGCACCGCGTAGGCGAAATCCAGGGGCGTGGCGCCGGAAGCCAGGGCCACCACCTTGCCCTGGGGCGTGAGCACGAAGACCTCGTCCTGGAACAGTTCGTTGCGGAAATGCTGGGCCAGCTCGTGGCTGTCGGCGAGTTCCCGCTTCCAGGCCAGCAACTGGCGCAGCCAGGAAATCTTGTCCTGGACGCCATCGCCGCCGGGGCCCTTGCCGCCCTCCTTGTAGCGCCAGTGGGCGGCCACGCCCAGCTCCGCCTCCTGGTGCATGTCGAAGGTGCGGATCTGGACTTCCAGGGCCTTGTTCTCCGGCCCCACCACGGCGGTATGCAGGCTCTTGTAGCCGTTGCCCTTGGGGCGCGAGATGTAGTCGTCGAACTGGCCGGGGATGGGTTGCCACAGGCTGTGCACCAGGCCCAGGGCGTGGAAGCAGTCCTTGACGTCCTTCACCAGCACGCGCAGGGCGCGCACGTCGTAGACCTCGTCGAAGGACAGGTGCTTCTTGCGCATCTTGGCCAGGATGCTGGCGATGTGCTTGGGCCGGCCGCTCACCGAGAATCCGGACAGGCCATCGGCCTCCAGGGCGGCGCCCAGGTCCTTGATGACCCGCTCGATGTACCACTCCCGGTCCAGCCGGCGCTCGTCCAGCTGCCGGGCGATCTGGCGGTAGGTGTCGGGCTCCAGGTAGCGGCAGGACAGGTCCTCCAGTTCCCACTTGAGCTGCCACACGCCCAGGCGGTTGGCCAGGGGCGCGTAGAGTTCGCGCACGTCGGTGGCCACCTTGCGGCGGCGGGATTCGTCCTGGTTGGCCAACTCCCTGAGGGCCTGGGTGCGTTCCGCCAGCTTGATGAACACCACCCGGATGTCGTCGGTCATGGCCAGCAGCATCTGGCGCAGGGCCTCGCTCTGGCCGCCCTCGGCGTTGATCTGGGTGAACAGGTGGTCCATGCGCGACAGCTTGGCAGCGCCCTCCACCAGGGCGGTGAGATGGGGGCCGAAGCGGGGTAGCAGGGTTTCCCGCTTGAGGGCCTTTTCCGGCAGGCCGCAGAGCAGGGCGGCGGCGACGGTTTCCGCGTCGAAGCGCATGCCCGCCAGCACCGCCGCGGTGCCCAGGCTGTGGGCGACCAGGGGGCAGCCGGTATCCACCGCTTCCTCGCCGCAGTGGCCGGCGAGCCAGTCGGCGGCCCGCTTCAGGACTTGCCGCTGCTCCTCCGGATAACGCTCCTCCAGGCTGGCGAGCCAGGATTCCGCGTCATCGGGAGAAAGGGTAAGCGCGTGGGCGACCATTCGGGCGGGAGCAAGGTTGAAGGGGCAAGGTTCAAGGAAAAACGCGATGGAGGATGCGGTTCAGGTGCGGCTGCCTTGCCCCTTTTGCCTTGTCCCTTGCCCCTGCCGTTCTTACCAGAACTTCCACCAGGACTTTTCGCGGGCCCTCGGGTCCTTGCTCAGGTATTCGCTCTTGGGAAAGTTCAGCTTGAGAACCCGCAGGGCGTCGTCCCGCAGGTCGTTCAGGCCGAGCTTGTCATAGCTTTTCGCCATGATGGCCAGGGCTTCTTCCAGGGCGGGCGATTGGCGATAGTGCTCCAGCACGTATTTGCCGCGGTTGGCGGCGGCCACGTAGGCCCCCCGCTTGTAGTAGTAGACGGCCACGTGGACTTCGCTGGAGGCCAGGGCGTTGACCAGATACTTCATGCGCGCGACGGCGTCCGGCGTGTACTTGCTTTCGGGAAAACGGGTGGCGAGCTGCTGGAAGGCCTCGAAGGCTTCCCGCGCGGATTTGGGATCCCGGTCGCTCAAATCCTGGTCGCCGAGGCGGGAGATCAAGCTGTGGTCCTCGACGAAGTTGGCCAGGCCGCGCAGGTAGTAGGCGTAGTCCACGTTGGGATGATTGGGATGCAGCTTGATGAAGCGCTCGGCGGCCGCGACGGCGGAGGCGGGCTCGTTGTCCTTGTAGTAGGCGTAGGCCACTTCCAGCTGGGCCTGCTGGGCATAGGCGCCGTAGGGATAGCGGGCCTCCAGGCTTTCGAACAGCTTGATCGCTTTCTCGAAATTGCCCTCCGACAAATCCTCCTTGGCCGTGTAATACAGCTTGGAAGCCGACCAGCCCTTGGTTTCGTCGATCTGTTCCGGCAACAGCCCGCAACCGGCGAGCAGACCCAGGGCCATCGGCAGAAAAAGGAAAAAACGGAGTTTCGACCTGGTCAAAGCTAGAATTCGCGGCATTTCGATCCCCAATAAGACCGGCGGATTATACCCAGGAGACCCCCGCCCCACCTCCCCGCGATGACGACTCCCAGACTATTCACCATTCCCCCCGGCCATGCCGGCAAACGCCTGGACCAGAGCCTGGCGGAACTCCTGCCGGAGTATTCCCGCAGCCGTCTGCAGGGCTGGATCGAGTCCGGCCACGTGCGGCTCGCCGGCGCCGCCGCCAGCCGCAAGCAGAAGGTATGGGGCGGCGAAGCGGTGGAGGTGACGCCGGAGGCCCCGCCGGAAGAGACGGCTTTTCGCGCGGAGGATATCGGCCTGGATATCGTTTACGAGGATGACGCCATCCTGGTCGTCGACAAGCCCGCCGGCCTGGTGACCCATCCCGGCGCCGGCAACTGGGAAGGGACCCTGCTCAATGCCCTGCTGCATCATGTCCCCGGCGCGGCCTCCCTTCCCCGCGCCGGCATCGTGCACCGCCTGGACAAGGACACTTCCGGCCTCATGGTGGTGGCCAAGACCCTGGAGGCCCAGACCCGGCTGGTGCGCGATCTCCAGGCCCGGACCGTCAAACGTATCTATTGGGCGGTGGTCCTGGGCGTGATGAAGCAAAGGGAGGGTGATATCGACGCGCCCATCGGCCGCCATCCCACCCAGCGGGTCAAGATGGCGGTGCTGGACGAGGATCACGCCGGGGCCAAACCCGCCCTGACCCACTGGAAGGTGCTGCGCCAGTTCCCCCGCGCCGCCTGGCTGGAATGTCGCCTGGCCACCGGACGCACCCATCAGATCCGCGTGCACCTGACCCATCTGGGTCACCCCTCCTGGGCGATCCGGTGTATCGCGGCCGAACCCCGGGCACGACGCTGCCGTTCCATCGCCAGGCCTTGCACGCGGTTCGCCTGGGCCTGGTCCACCCCACCACCGGCGAGTTCATGGAGTGGGAAGCGCCGCCGCCCGCCGACTTCGCCGAGCTATTGAATGCACTGGAGCGCAGCGATGCATCCTGACTGGATCGTTCCCGACTGGCCGGCGCCCGCCAATGTTCGGGCGCTGATGACCACCCGGGCCGGGGGCGTCAGCAAGCCGCCCTATGACAATTTCAACCCGGCCGGCCATGTGGACGACGAGCCGGCCGCCGTGGCGGAGAACCGTCGCATCCTGCGCGAGTCGCTGCCCGCCGAGCCGCTCTGGTTGAACCAGGTGCATGGCACGCGGGTGTTCGATCTGGCTCTCCCCACCCCATCCCTCCCCGCCAGCGGGGAGGGAGAAAACCCCTCCCCCGCGGGCGGGGGAGGTTGGGAGGGGGAGAAAACCATCCACCGCGATCGATTTGCCGGCGGTCAAATCATGCCGGAAGCCGACGCCAGCCTGACCCGCGAGCCCGGCCAGGTCTGCGCCGTGCTCACCGCCGACTGCCTGCCGGTGCTGTTCTGCGACGATGCCGGCAGCGTGGTCGCCGCCGCTCACGCCGGCTGGCGCGGGCTGGCTTCGGGCGTGCTGGAGGAAACGGTCAAGGCCATGAACGTGGACCCCGGCCGCATCCTGGCCTGGCTGGGGCCGGCCATCGGGCCGGACAGCTTCGAGGTGGGGCCGGAAGTGCGCGAAGCCTTCGTCGCCCGCCATCCCATGGCCGGCATCGCCTTCCGCCCGGCCTTCCCCGGCACCCTGGACGAAACCCCGCGCAAATGGCTGGCCGACATTTACATGCTCGCCCGCATTCGCCTGGCGGCCATCGGCGTCGAACGGGTCCACGGCGGCGGCGCCTGCACCTTCAAGGATTCCCGCCGCTTCTTTTCCTACCGGCGCGACGGCCGCACCGGCCGCATGGCCAGCCTGATCTGGTTCGAGTGATCGGGCCGAAAAGACTAGAATCCCCGTTTTCCCGAGCCGAATACCCCATGAGCCTGCTTGCCGCCATCCTTCTCGCCAGCGCCGCCGGTGGCCTGCTGTCCGTGCTACTGGCCAGCGTGGCCCTGAACATGAAGGTGGAGTGGGTGCCGGTGATGGTGAGCTACGCCATCGGCGCCCTGCTGGGGGCGGCCTTCCTGGAGATCCTGCCCCACGCCATGGAGCATGCCGGCAGTTTCGAGGCCGTCAGCGGCGCGGTGCTGGCGGGTATCTTCGGCTTCTTCATCCTGGAAAAACTGGTGCTCTGGCGCCATTGCCATACCGAAACCTGCGAGGCCCACCACGCGGATGCGCCCAGCCACGATCATGGCCGCTCCGGCATGATGATCACGGTGGGCGACACCGTGCACAACTTCGTCGACGGCGTGATGATCGCCGCCGCCTTCCTGGTGGACGTGAAGCTGGGCGTGGTCACCGCCTTCGCCATCGCCGCCCACGAGGTGCCCCAGGAACTGGGCGATTTCCTCATCCTGCTGCATTCCGGCTACAGCAAGACCCAGGCGCTGCTGCTCAACCTGCTGTCCAGCGCCGCCATGCTGGCGGGCGCCCTGCTGGGCTATTTCCTGCTGCAACCCCTGCATGATCTGCTGCCCTACATGCTGGCCCTGGCCGCGTCCGGCATGATCTACGTGGCGGTGGCGGACCTGATTCCCGGCCTGCACAAGCGCGCGGAACTCGGACACACGGCCCAGCAGGCCGTGTTGATCGGCCTTGGCGTGTTCACCGTGTGGATCGCCGGCACCCTGGCCGAGGGGTGGATGGACGGGCACGGACATTGAGCGTGACGGCTGAACGCTATATCCACACCTACGAGCCCGACGAGCAGGCCCGCCTGATCCGCCAGGGACGCTTCCTGGCGCCCTGGGTCCATCCCGGAGTGGATTTCGCCGGCCGCGCCCGCGTGCTGGAGGTGGGTTGCGGTGTCGGCGCCCAGATCCGGATCCTGCTGGACCGCTTTCCGGAGACCCATTTCACCGGCATCGACGTTTCCCAGCTCCAGCTGGATCAGGCCCGTCGATTCCTGGCCGGGCCCATCGCGGCGGGCCGGGTGGAGCTGGTGGAGGCGTCCGCCTACCGCCTGCCTTTCGCGGACGCCAGCTTCGACGGCGCCTGCCTGTTCTGGGTGCTGGAACACGTGGACGATCCCCCGGGCCTGCTGCGCGAGGTCTTGCGCGTGCTCAAGCCCGGCGGCGTGCTGTATGACACGGAAGTCTTCAACAGCGGCCTCTACGCCCGGCCCAGGATGCCGGCTCTGGAAGCCTACTGGGTCGCCTTCAACGCGCTGCAGGTCGAATTGGGCGGCGATCCCGACGTGGGCGTCAGGCTGGCGGCGCTGCTGGATCGGGCCGGATTCGAGCGCATCGAATTGCGCGACGTCACGCCGCAGATCGACGGCCGCCTCCGGGATCCCGCCGCCCGCCATGACGCCGTCGATTTCTGGCATAGCCTGGTGCTCAGCGGCGCGTCCAAACTGCTGGCCCACGGCCGCGTCACGCCCGGGCAGATCGAGGCGCTGAAGGTGGACTTCGCCGCCCTGGACGGCAACCCGGACGCCCTGTTCCGCTACGCCGCCCTGCAGGCTTGCGGCTACAAACCCCGCTGAAATAGGCTCCCGTCATGCCCGTTCTGCCAAAAATCGGTTTCGTTTCATTGGGTTGCCCCAAGAACACCTTCGATTCCGAACGCATCCTCACCCAGTTGCGCGCCGAGGGTTACCTCATCGTGCCCACCTACCAGGACGCGGACATGGTGGTGGTCAACACCTGCGGCTTCATCGACGCGGCGGTGGAGGAGAGCCTGGACGCCATCGGCGAGGCCCTGCGCGAGAACGGCAAGGTCATCGTCACCGGCTGCCTGGGGGCGCGGGAATCCGTGGTCATGGACGCCCATCCCCAGGTGCTGGCGGTCACCGGTCCTCACGCCACGGACGCGGTCATGAGCGCGGTGCATGCCCACCTGCCCAAGCCCCACGACCCCTTCGCCGACCTCATCCCACCCGGCGGCCTCAAGCTGACGCCGCGCCACTACGCCTATCTGAAGATTTCAGAAGGCTGCAACCATCGCTGCACCTTCTGCATCATCCCCAGCCTGCGTGGCGACCTGGTCTCCCGGCCCATCGGCGACGTGCTTTCCGAGGCCGAAGCCCTGGTCAAGGCGGGGGTCAGGGAATTGCTCATCATTTCCCAGGATACGAGCGCCTACGGCGTGGACGTTAAATATCGCACCGGCTTCCACAACGGCCGCCCGGTGAAGACGCGCATGCTGGAACTGGTGCGGGAACTGGCCAAGCTTGGGGTGTGGGTGCGCCTGCATTACGTCTATCCCTACCCCAGCGTCGACGAGGTCATCCCCTTGATGGCCGAAGGCAAGGTCTTGCCCTACCTGGACGTGCCCTTCCAGCACGCCAGCCACCGCATCCTCAAGGCCATGAAGCGCCCGGCCCATGCCGAGAACACCCTGCGCCGCATCGAGAAATGGCGGGAAATCTGTCCGGACCTGGCGATCCGCAGCACCTTCATTGTCGGCTTCCCGGGCGAGACCGAGGCCGATTTCGACGAACTGCTGGATTTCCTGGAAGCCGCCCAACTGGACCGGGTCGGCGCCTTCGCCTATTCCCCGGTGGATGGCGCCGCCGCCAACGCCCTGCCGGACCACGTGGACGAGGACATCCAGCAGGACCGCCTGGCCCGGTTCATGGATGTCCAGGCGGACATCAGCGCCGCCAAGCTCAAGGCCCGCATCGGCAAGGAAATGACCGTGCTGGTGGACGAGACCGGCGGTGGCAGGGCCGTGGCCCGCGGCTATGCCGACGCCCCGGAAATCGACGGGGTGGTGCACATCGCCCAGGGCGCGGGCCTGGCGCCGGGGGATGTGGTGAAGGTGCGCATCACCCGTTCCGATGACTACGATCTTTGGGGAAAACCCGTTTACTGATTTTCTCGAAAGTAATGCCATATGCCGTCTTGCTGGCACTCTTCTCCCCACCCCAACCCTCCCCACCAGCGGGGAGGGGGCCAACTCCTCCCCCGCATGCGGGGGAGGTTGGGAGGGGAGGAATGTGGTTTTACTTTCGCAAAGCTTAGTTAACCCGCAGCCCGGAAAGAAATCCATGAACTATTCCTTGTTGTTGACCGTATTCGCCACCGTGTTCGTCGCCGAACTCGGCGACAAGACCCAGCTTGCGACCATGCTGTTCGCGGCGGACCGGGAGGTGAACAAGTGGCTGGTGTTCGCCGGCGCCTCCCTCGCCCTGGTCGCCACCTCGGCGCTGGGCGTGCTGGCCGGTGGCGTGATCAGCGAATACATCAGCGAAAGGCAATTGCACTTCATCGCCGGCGCGGGCTTCATCGCCATCGGCATCTGGACTCTGGTGAAGGCCTGATTGCCCCCCCCGAGCCAACCAAGGCCATGTCATGAGTGATAACTGGAAACCCCACGTCGTCGTCGCGGCCATCGTCGAACAGGACGGCAAGTACCTGCTGGTGGAGGAAAGGACCGACGACGGCATTCTCTTCAACCAGCCCGCCGGCCATCTGGACGAGGGCGAATCCCTGGTGGACGCTGTGATCCGCGAGTGCTTCGAGGAAACCGCCCACCACTTCGAGCCGGAGGCCCTGATCGGCATCTACCGCTGGCGCCACCCCAAGCGCCACAACCGTACCTACCTGCGCTTCGCCTTCAGCGGCGTGATCACCGGCTTCGACCCCACCGCTCCCCTGGACAAGGGCATCCTGCGGGCGGTGTGGATGACGCCCGAGGAGATCCGCGCCACCGGCCACCGCCACCGCAGCCCGCTGCTGATCCGCTGCATGGAGGATCATCTGGCCGGCAAGTCCCATCCCCTCGACCTGCTGACGGATTATGCGGACGACCTTGCTCCCTCCTCCGTGGGAGGGTAGGGGAGAGGGAATCCTCAGGGCGAACCATGATCCGTTCATTCAGCCGCCGGAAATCCCCCCTAGCCCCCCTTTACGAAAGGGGGGAAGTATCGGGGACGTGTCCGCTCCACCCTTTGATAAAGGCTTTTCTATCGAATGCTGATGAAACGGTTGAGTCGCGGATTCCCCCCTTTTACAAAGGGGGGGCAGGGGGGATTTTGACGGTGGTGGCATGACCGAGGCGACAACTACCTTGACGCGCGCCACCTTGACGTGCGCCGCCCCATGAGCCGCATCGTCGTCGGCCTCTCCGGCGGTGTCGATTCCGCCGTCACCGCCTGGCTGCTCAAGCGGCAGGGCCACCAGGTGGTGGGCGTGTTCATGAAGAACTGGGAAGCGGACGATCTGGAGGAGGACTGCCCCATCCGCCAGGATTTCCAGGACGTGCTGGCCATCGCCGACGTCCTCGGCATCGAAGTCGAGCTGGTCAACTTCAGCAAGGAATACCAGGACCGTGTGTTCACCTATTTCCTGGCCGAATACCGGGCTGGGCGCACGCCCAACCCGGATGTACTGTGCAACGCCGAGATCAAGTTCAAGGCCTTCCTGGACCACGCCCTCACCCTGGGGGCGGACCACATCGCCACGGGCCATTACGCCCGCCTGGAAGGGGCCTTCCCCAGCCGCCGCCTGCTCAAGGGCCTGGACCCCAACAAGGACCAGAGTTACTTTCTCTACCGCCTGAACCAGGCCCAGATCGACAAGGCCTTGTTTCCCCTGGGCGATCTGCCCAAGCCCCGGGTACGGGAACTGGCCCGCCAGGCCGGCCTGCCGGTGGCGGAGAAGAAGGACAGCACCGGCATCTGCTTCATCGGCGAGCGGCCGTTCCGGGAATTCCTGCAACGCTACATGCCCATCCAGCCTGGCGACATGGTCACGCCGGAAGGCAAGGTGATGGGGCGCCACCAGGGACTCATGTTCCATACCCTGGGCCAGCGCAAGGGCCTGGGCATCGGCGGCATCAAGGGGGCGGAGGAGGGCGTGCCCTGGTTCGTCGCCGCCAAGAACCTGGAGCGCAACGAACTCATCGTCGTCCAGGGCCACGATCACCCCTTGCTGCTGTCTCCCACCCTGGCGGCGGCGGATCTCTCCTGGGTGGGAGAACCTCCCAGGGCCGGCGGCCGCTACTCCGCCAAGACCCGCTACCGCCAGCAGGACGCGGGTTGCACGGTGGAGGTCATGGAGGCCGACCGCCTCGTGCTGCGTTTCGACGAGGACCAGTGGGCGGTGACGCCGGGGCAGTCGGTGGTGGTGTACGAGGGGGAGAACTGCCTGGGAGGCGGGGTGATCCAGGGCATATAAGTTCGGGTGGCTCTCCCCGTCAGATGCGCCTTTTGACGCATGCCGATGGCGAGTGTATATAGCAAACATAGATGCCATTCAGGAGCGCACCATGACCACCAGCACCGTATTCACCAACAACCGCACCCAGGCCGTCCGCCTGCCGGCCGAATTGCGCTTCCCCGATACCGTCAAGAAGGTCGAAGTGCGGCAGGTGGGGCAGGAAAGGATCATCGCCGCCGCGGACCAGGCCTGGGACAGTTTCTTTCTCGCCCAGGAAACCGCCAGCGAGGACTTCATGGCCGAGCGGGCCAGCCAGCGGCAGCCGGAACGGGAAGGCTTTTAAGAACTTACCGGCTTGAGCCTCGGCCATGATCCGCTACCTGCTGGATACCAACATCGTCATCTATGTGATCAAACGGCGGCCAAGGGAGGTGCTGGAGGTTTTCAACCGCCACCATGGCCACATGGCCGTTTCCGCAATCACCCTGGCCGAACTGGTCCACGGCGCCGAAAAGAGCCAATTCCCTGCCCGCAATCTGAATGTTGTGGAAGATTTCTGCAGCCGTCTGGCGGTGCTGCCCTACACCCAGGAAGCCGCCTACCACTATGGCGCCATCCGCGCTGCCCTGGAAAGCAAGGGACAGACCATCGGTGTCAACGACCTGCACATCGCCGCCCATGCACGCAGCCAGGGGCTGACCCTGGTAACCAATAACCTGCGTGAATTTGAAAGGGTGCCGGGGGTATTGGTGGAGAACTGGGTTTGAGCTTAAAGGCGCCCTCCGAGTAGGGTCTATCGGGCAATCGGGATGGTGTGGGGCGTCACAGACGGGGAAAATCGGTCTGTGCTTTGATTGACCCCATGTTCCAGCCTGGCGTAGCCAGAACCCCGCGCTTCCGGCAACCCGCACTGTGCTCATTATTTACGTTAAATATGTAAGGCAACACTATGAACCGACGTGATTTTATCTGGACTCTACCCGGCCTCGGCGCCTCCCTCTGGCTGACCGGCTGCGCCACCGACCCCGTCACCGGCAAGAAGACCATGGTGATGATGGGCAAGGAGCAGGAGGTCGCCCTCGACAAGCAGCACTCGCCCCACCAGTTCTCCGAGGACTACGGCATCTCCCAGGACGCAGGCCTCAACCGCTACGTGGCCGACGTGGGCAACCGCATGGCCGGCATCTCCCACCGTCCGGACATGCCCTACAAGTTCCAGGCCGTGAACGCCAACTACGTCAACGCCTACGCCTTCCCCGGCGGCTCCATCGCCGCCACCCGGGGCATCATGCTGGAACTGGACAGCGAGGACGAACTGGCCGCCCTGATGGGCCACGAAATCGGCCATGTCAACGCCCGCCACTTCGCCGAGCGCCAGGCCCAGGGCACCCTGCTGGATATCGTCACGGCCACCGCCACGGTGGCTGCGGGATCGAAGAGCCCCCAGTACGGCGAACTGGCCCAGCTCATCGGCAGCCTGGGCGGCGGCGCCCTGCTGTCCCACTACAGCCGGGACAATGAGCGGGAAGCCGACGCCCTGGGCATGGAATACATGAGCAAGGCCGGCTATACCCCCGAAGGCATGGCGGACCTCATGGACATGCTCAACAGCCAGTCCAAGTCCAAGCCCAACGCCCTGGAACTCATGTTCGCCACCCACCCCATGAGCTCGGAACGGCTCGCCACGACCCGCCTGGCCCTGCAAACCACCTACAAGGACAGCGCCCGCCGCCCGCGCCAGAAAGAGCGTTACATGGACCACACCGCCCGCCTGCGCGGCCTGAAGCCCGCCATCGGCGAGCAGCAGAAGGGCGAATCCATGCTCAACCAGAAGAAATACGACGTGGCCGAAGGCCACCTGCGCCAGGCCCTGAGCCTGGCCCCGGACGACTACCCCGGCCTGGTGCTCATGGCCAAGACCCAGATGGCCATGAAGCGTCCCCAGGAAGCCCAGCCCTACCTGGCCAAGGCCAAGGCCATCTACCCCACGGAAGCCCAGGCCAGCCAGCTCACCGGCGTCGCCCACCTGCAACTCAAGCAGCCCGACCGCGCCCTGGCCGCCTTCCAGGAATACGACCGCCTGCTGCCCGGCAACCCCAACACCACCTTCCTCAAGGGCTTCTCCCTGGAACAGATGCAGAACAGGCAGGCCGCCGCCCAGGAATACAACCGCTACCTGCAGATGACCCGCCAGGGCGGCCAGGCAAAGCACGCCTACAGCCGGTTGCAGGGGTGGGGCTACGTGAAGTAGGGAGTCGGGAGCGGATTCAACGATCGGCGCAAAATTTCTCTCCGGGAAGTCGGTGCTTCGCCGGTCGGTGTCGATCCCAAAAAGCCCATCGATATGATTGAGTGAACGGCCAGGATTCGGGCATATCTGACACCCCTGGCATGCGAAGCTCTGGTGGCCCAGGTCGAACTGGCAGCGACCGGGCGCAACTGGTGATACAAGCTTTTTTCACAATATATTCATAATGCGCAACGCGCATGCGCGCGCAAACGAGGAGACGGAAATGAATTTTGCAAACAACACCCTGGCTTTGCTGGGGGTGAGCGCACTGGTGGCAGCCTGTTCCACCGCCCCTTCCACGACGACCAAGGTCACCTACGATAACGGTATCCGCCAGCTGGTGGACAAGCGTTGCGCCGAGTGCCATGGCAGCGATGCCCCGAGCATGGAGGCTTTCAAGAAGGATCAGGAAGGCTACAAAGCGAAGAAGCTCGGGCCGCGCATGGACACTTATGAAAACATCATGGTCATGGTCAACGGCAGCGATACCGGCGCCATGATGCGGCGACTGGATGATGGCGCCAACACCAAGGACAACCAGCCCGGCAACATGCACAAGTATCTCGGCAAGGATGACGCCGAACGCGCCGCCAACCTGGCCCTGTTCAAGAACTGGGTAGGCGGCTGGAACCTGAAACGTGCCAAGGACATTACGGAGGAAGAGCGCAAGTCGGTGCTTGCCCCTCGCAATTAGAAGCCGTCGGCATACCCCTATCGGACTTTCAGCCCACCGACACTTATCGTCGGCAAGCTCTTGGGGGGCGGATGCTCAGCGGATGTAGGGTGTAATAACCGAAGGGCATTGTGCCGGATGGGTTTTCCTCCGGCGCAATGCGCAACGCTCATTGCACCCCTCATTCCACATGTAGCACCGCAGTGCGACATTCCATGGAACGGCCGAACAGCAGCGCGCCATGAGCACCACCACCATTCGCCTGCCCGATGACTTGAAAGCCCGCCTTGCCGCCGCCGCCGAGCGTGCGGGCACCACCTCGCACAACTTCATCCTCCAGGCCATCTTGGAAAAGACCGAACAGGAAGAACAACGCCAAGCGTTCCACGATGAGGCCGAAGCGCGCTACGCCAAGCTCGTCGCCACGGGAGAAACCCTGCCCTGGCATGAAATGCGCGCTTACCTCGAAGGCCGCATGGCCGGAAAAACCCCGAGTCGCCCCGTCGCCCGCAAACCGGGCCGCTAAGCATGGCGAAAATCGAGTTGGCCCCGAGGTCGGCGGCGACATCGAGGGCATCCTCGATCCCTTGGCCCACTTCCAGGTGGAAGACGCCCCCGCCCGCATCCAGGAAATCATCCAGGCCATCGCCGTGCTGGAACAAAACCCGCTCATCGGGCGGCCTGCCGAGATGGACAAGCGGGAACTGATCATCGGCCGCCGCTCGCGCGGCGATGTCGCCTTGTACCGCGACCTCAGCGAACTCGACACTATCTTCGTGCTGAATCGCCCCGGGTTTTGAGGAGGCTCCTTTCCTTGAGAAGATGGAGCCATGAAGAAAGAAACCTTAAGTATTCCCCGAAGTTCGTGAACGAGCGCCGTGCGCCTGGTGCAGGAACACCGTGGCGAGTATCCCTCGCAGTGGGCGGCGATCGAATCGATTGCGCCGAAGATTGGCTGTGTGCCGCAGACGTTGCATGAATGGGTGCAAGGCACGAGGTCGAGAGCGGCCTGCGTGCTGGCATCACCAGCGAAGAGCACGACCGCATCAAGGCCCTGGAGCGTGAGGTCAAGGAGTTGCGCCGGGCCAATGAGATCCTGAAGCTGGCAAGTGCGTTTTTGCCCAGGCGGAGCTCGACCGCCGACTCAAGTCCTGAGAACCTTCGTCGATCAGCATCGTGAAGCCTATGGGGTCGAGCCGATCTGCAAGGTTCTGCAGATTGCCCCGTCGGGCTATCGGCGCCACGCGGCCCAGCAGAAGACCCCACCCTGCGCTGTGCCCGCGCCCAGCGGGATGAGGCCCTGATGCCCGAAATACAGCGGGTCTGGCAGGCCAACCTGCAGGTCTATGGTGCCGACAAGGTCTGGCGCCAACTGAACCGGGAGGGCATTACGGTGGCACGCTGCACGGTGGAACGGCTGATGAAGCGCACGGGGCTTGAGGGCGTCAGGCGTGGCAAGGTCGTGCGCACGACGATCCCCGGATGCCAAGCCGCTCTGCCCGCTGGACCGGGTCAACCGGCAGTTCACGGCGGAGCGGCCCAATCAGCTGTGGGTGTCGGATTTCACGTATGTCTCGACCTGGCAGGGCTGGTTGTATGTGGCCTTCGTCATTGACGTGTTTGCCCGGCGGATCGTCGGCTGGCGTGTCAGCACTTCGATGCGGACGGATTTTGTGCTGGATGCGCTGGAGCAGGCCTTGTACGACCGGCAACCGGAGCGCTCGATGGCCTGATCCACCACAGTGACCGGGGCCCGCAATACGTTTCCATCCGCTACACCGAGCGGCTGGCCGAAGCAGGCATCGAGCCCTCGGTCGGCAGCCGGGGCGACAGCTACGACAACGCCCTGGCCGAGACGATCAACGGCTTATACAAGGCCGAGTTGATCCACCGTTGCGCCCCGTGGAAAACCCGGGAATCGGTCGAACTGGCCACCCTGGAATGGGTGGCTTGGTTCAACCACCATCGCCTGCTGGAACCCATCGGCTATATCCCGCCCGCCGAAGCCGAGGCAAACTACTACAGGCAACTCGCCAATGAGGCCGCTCCGGTGGCCTGACTTAAACCAAATGGCCTCCACGAAACCGGGCCTTCGCTGCTGACCTTGCGTGGACAGCGCGAGGCGGGTTCGTCCTCTCCATCATTGTTGACCTCCTGGCATTCTCGACGTAGTTTCATACGTCAATCCGGTGCCCGATTCTGGAGCGCTAACATTAGGGAGTTATCTTGACCATCTTCGTAGACATCACGCCAGCGTGCGAGCGAGGGCGCAACTGCGCACAGTTCGACTCCATCGAAAGCATTGCCGAGAAGATTGAAAAGCAGCAGAGCATTGCGAATCTCGACAAAAAAAGCATCTTCCGTCTCCGATCGTGAAGAAAGTGGTCGGCAAGACCTTCCGACTGTATGGAATCGAATTGATACAGGAGAGCACCGGGCATCGAGTAATCCGATTCGCGAAGTTCTTCGCCAAGGGACAGAACGAGGATTACCACCATCGCCTTGAGGAGAGGCATTCCGGAACAAGTTCATAGAAGAAGCTACTTTTGACGAAAGCAACCTCGAAGCCTTTATCAAGGACCGCATCGACGCTGGTGTCAAAAAGGCCTGCTGCCCTTGAGCACTGAAGCCGGCTACCTCGATGTCGCCTCCGCCACGCTCAATCGGGGCGAACCAGTATCAACGAAACCTGGACTGGGTGGAGTTGCTCAAGTCCCTAAGATGACTGAATTCCGGTGGTCGCTCGCCGCCATTCTCCAAGACTTGGTTGTCTCGACAAAGAAAGAGGATCGCACAGCCGCGACACGCTACCCTGCGGACCGCAACCAGCGGGGGGTGCTCTACCGCCAGTTCCAGAACGGCTTGCTGCTGGTCGCCCCAGTCGGTTTCCCGGAAGGTCCCCGCGAGGATGATCTGCGTGCCCGCTACGCGGAAGTATTCAGCGCCGGTGAGGCGCTCGCAGAAGAAGAACTGCGCAAGTTCTCGCTGCGAACCTATCCAGAGTTCGTGCTTGTTGACGACACTCTCTGGGTGAACCTTCAGAAGGCCGGGAAGGAGGCAAACCTGTCGCTGTCGCCGGAAGAGCTTGGGCTGCTGCACACTCTGCTAACGCCCGGCGAGATGCGCAATCCATACCCGCTATTCATTAATGGCCGGCCGGGGTCGGGCAAAACGACCATATTGCACTACCTGTTCGCCGAGCACCTACACCACCACCTCACCACAAAGGAACCGCTTGGTGATCCACCGCTCTACCTGACCTACAGCCCGGCGCTCACTGAGCGTGCGAAGGAGACGGTGTCGACGATCCTGGCGTGCGACTACCGGCGACTGGAGGATCCACCCGACATGGACAGCGGCCCGGCGCGAGCGACCATTAACAGAGCATTCTCCGGATTCCGGGACATGTTGCTCTCGCTTCTCGACGAGGAAGTGCGCGTAAAGTACCACGTGGCGCGGTACGTCGATTTTCCAGCGTTCCTCAAACTGTGGATCAAGAGCGTTGCACAGGACGCAACGCGCCCGGCGGATTTGCGTAACTCACCCGAACTGGCGTGGCATGCCATACGCACGTTCATCAAGGGTCGCCGCCCGGTGGATGGACAGGGGGATGACTTCAGTCCGGACCTCTATGCGGAACTGCCCAAGCGGCAGAAGTCTATCGATGAGGATTTGTACGGCCAGATCTACAAGAGCATCTGGCATGGTTGGTACAAGCCACGTTGTGAGCGGGATGGCCTGTGGGACGACCAAGACCTCGCCCTAGAGGTGCTGCGACTTGAAGACGGTTTGGCGCGCTATCCCGCGATAGTCTGCGACGAAGCACAGGACTTCACTTCAAACGAACTAGCGGTGATTCTCCGCCTGTCGCTGTTTTCCGCGAGGGACGTCCCGCACTACTTGCTCGGGCGCATCCCGTTCGCCTTCGCTGGCGATCCGTTCCAGACGCTCAACCCCACCGGCTTCGACTGGAATGCCCTCTCCGATAGCTTCCGTGAGAACTTGCTACGCGAACTGGATCCTACCGGGCGCCACCAACTACAGGTGAATTTCCGGGAACTTGAGTTCAACTATCGTTCGACCGAGCCGATCGTGCGCCTCTGCAATTTGATTCAGTTGCTGCGCGGCATCTTATTCGAGGTGGGCGGTCTCAAGCCTCAGCAGACATGGCGCAACGAGGTGGCGCCAGATCCAGCTTTGTTCGACATTGCGGAAGCGGCAACGCGTGACGCGCTGCGCAGGGCGGACGATGTGGTGTTCATAGTCCCAAGCCAGGAGGAGACGGAGGTTGAATACGTACAGGCCGACGAGCAACTCTCGCGCATTGCCCTAGCTGACGGGAAGTTGTCGCGTGACGTGTTCAACCCGATGCGCGCGAAAGGGATGGAATTCGGGCGCGTGGTGATCTACAAGTTTGGCGACTACTGTCTGAGGCGATTTTCTGGACTGCCGGCACTACTGGGTAAACCTGAGCCCCAGGCCAAGAGGAACCGCGACCGACTGGCCTACGAATATTTCCTGAACCGGCTTTATGTCGCGCTGTCGCGCGCACGCGGCCGCCTGCTCATCGTCGACACCGGCGAGGCCATCGAGAAGTTCTGGCGCTTTGCCCGCGGCCAAGGCTACGAGGATCTGATCGGGCAGTACAAGACGTCGGGAGGGGCTTGGGAGTTGGCGAACCTCGGCTTGGCGATAAATGGGGAGATGGGAGCCTGGCAGGAAGATGTGCTGGACGATAGCGCCGACATAGGACGCCAGTTTTTTGACAACGGTTACGATAACCGCGACCCGTACCTGCTCGAGCGCGCTGCCAGCCGCTTCGACCGCGTCGGAGACGAGTCGAACGCGCTTAAGGCGCGGGCGTGGGCATGCCACTTCCGCGAAGATTTCACGCAGGCGGGCCGAATCTTTGCACGGATACCCGACGTACCGCATGCCCTAGACAACTACTGGCTCGCGGGCGAATACGCGGATTTCGTTAACCTAGCACGCAACAAGGGGGTCGCTGGGGATCCGCGTTTCCATGCCTCACGGTACATGGGAAGCCACCGCCAGGAAGAGGATGCGAGGGCATTCTTCGCCACCCTGAACGCCGCGATTGCAGATAGCAGCGGAGTGGCAGGTGTGGCGGACAAGCGCATGCGCGAGGTGCTGGATGCAGCGTTCGGAACGCTTCTCGCGCGCCTCGACGCGGCACCGAGCGATGATCGGGCGCAGGCTGCTGCGCGCGGTGATCACGCACACGTAGCTTCGGTCTCGATGCGTCTTGACTGGACACCGCATCCGTCCATTGGTTACGCGGTGCTGACTGCACTCGGCGGGCATGGCAAGGCTGCGGCGGAGATATGGAAGGCCACGCGGCGGCCGGACGCGGAGGTCCCTGAAGTGTTATTGCCTGCGCTTGCGAACGCGGCAATGTTCCCGGAAAACCTGTCGTACCTGAGGAGGCTACAGGACTTCGACGGTATCTTGGCGGCGACGCACGCTGGGGATAGGTCGAAGATATCCGCGAAGGTTGTGGCTGGGATTGGCGCCGACCTGCGTGGGGCTGGTGACGCCGAGCGGTTCGAGAAGTTCGCCTTGGCGCTGCGTGGAACAAAGGCGTTCGCCGTTTTTGACGACATCCCAGTTGATGAACTGAGCGCGGATGCGCGCGCGCATACTCTTGCGGCGAAGCTGATTACCCGCTTGGCGGAAACAGGGGAACTAGGGGAACTGAGGGCATTCCTCAGTTGCGTGGTCGTGCATTCGGTTCCGGACATGGCCAAGGACAAGCAGGCTTGGCTGGGCACGGTCGTGAGCAATGCGCCGGACGTCCACTGTACGGCCATTAGGGCGCTGGCGGCCGCGAACATCGTTCGGGAGCAACTAGACATTCAGCTGAAGGATCGCATCGAACAGTACTTCGACGGCCTACTGAAGGTAAGGAACAAGGATCTGGGTGGCATTTCGCCGTTCGAGGTGGGGTCAGTGCTGGAGCTTTCCGGGAAGTACCGGCTGATGCAGCAGTACTACGAACTGGTGCTCAAGTCCTGCGACCGGCATACCGATCGCGCGATCGTTGAGTTCGCGCACGAGCGGCTGGTCTTCGCCAATGTTGGGCTTGCCCAGGTGACGAACCAGACGAAGGTCCGTCGGCGCATCGAGGAACAGTACAAGCGGTCTGCGCGGGAGTGGTCGATCGACCTTGCGCACCTGCCGCTCACCATTAACCTTCATGGCTATCACGAAGCGATCGAGCGCTTCTATGAAGAACGCCAAGTTGGCACGGTTGAGCCGGTAGCGAAGAACGTACCAGAACTTGTTGTTTTGCCACCAGAGGGAGGGGCTGCGATTGCGTCAATAACTGTGGAAACGCCCCCCCTCTTGACGAAGCCACTCGCCACAGCGATGGGCCTCGACGGGTCAAGACCCCAGTCGGCGAACATCAAAACGACACAGGCAGGAGGCGGGCAAGCTCTAGAGGCAGTCGAATTGACGGAATCGGCGAAGGATTCCGGCCTGCCTGTTGGTGGTAGTCGCAGGAAGGCAGACGAGATCACTGTTCGCGCCAACGAGATCATGCTCGATGTTATCTGCGACTACGAGGTCCGGCGGATTGATATCCGCAATCTCACGACGCGTGATACGGTAGTGGTGAAGATGAAGAACGGTGTGCCTTCGATCGGGAGCGCGGATTTCGACGTTAGTCGTAGCGAGCACGGGGTATATCACTTGGGGGACTGGCCAGTGACGGTCACGGTTTCCGAGATTCAGGAGGGTGACGTCGTCGCTGACGTACAAGTACTGGGGAGTGGTCCAGGGGTGCGATTGAGGATATGACGGGCAGCGGATGTGCTAATTCGGCTCTGGACTACACCTACTGCTTTGGCCGACGACTTGTCGACCATACCAGTTTTGCGGCTGGCAGCTGTCGGAGTCGAACCCGCCACCCAGAATCGTATTTTCTTGGCACAACCAAGGGCCGGAGATGGCCGATTACAGCCGGTCAATCTTGAACAAGCCGTTACCCAATGACATTCACACCCCAGCCCAATGCGCCACATTGAGCTGCAAACTCCGCACCCCGTTCCACTCGTTCACCTCCAGCCGATACACCGCCTGAATTCGTTCGGGTAGGGGCGTGTCGTGGAAGAACAGCATGGCGTCCGCGGCCAGACCCTTGCCGGCCAGGCGCAGTTTCAGGTGTTTTTCCCCCACCAGCCTTTGGCTTTGCACGCTGAACTCGCCCTGGAAGGCGGGGGCGGGGAAGCCCTGGCCCCAGACGGTGTTGCGCAGGGCTTCGGCGTTTTCCAGGGTGAATTCGGCGGGGGTGAGTTCGCCGTCGGTTTCGATGACGCGGATCAGGTCGGCGGCGGACAGGCTTTCCTGGGCCACGGTTTCGAAGGCGCTGGTAAAGGCTTCCAGGTGTTCCCGCCGCAGGGTGAGGCCGGCGGCGGCGGCGTGGCCGCCGTACTTGAGGATGACGCCGGGCAGGCGGCGGTCCACCAAATCCAGGGCGTCGCGCAGGTGCAGGCCGGGGATGGCGCGGCCGGAGCCGCGCAGCAGGCCGTCGCCGGCGTCGGCGAAGATGAGGGTGGGGCGGTGGTGGCGTTCCTTCAGGCGCGAGGCCAACAGGCCCACCACGCCCTGGTGCCAGCTCGGGTCGAACAGGACGATGCTGGCGCCGTCGGCGACCTGGATGCCGTCCAGCAGGGCCAGGGCCTGGTCCTGCATTTCCGCTTCGATGCCGCGCCGTTCCCGGTTGAGCTGGTCCAGTTCGCCGGCCAGGGGCAGGGCATGATTGCGGTCGGGTGCCAGCAGGCATTCGATGCCCAGGCCCATGTCCGAGAGGCGGCCGGCGGCGTTGAGGCGGGGGCCGATGGTGAAGCCCAGGTCCTCGCTGCCGGCCCGGGCGAGGGGGCGGCCGGCCACCTGGAACAGGGCCTGGATGCCGGGCCGGGCCTTGCCCTGGCGGATGCGGGCCAGGCCCTGGGCCACCAGCAGGCGGTTGTTGGCGTCCAGCCGCACCACGTCGGCCACGGTGCCCAGGGCCACCAGGTCCAGCAGGTCGGCCAGGTTGGGTTCCGGTTGAGCCGCGAAGGCGCCGCGTTTGCGCAGCTCCGCGCGCAGGGCCATCAGCACGTAGAACATGACGCCCACGCCGGCCAGGTGCTTGCTGGCAAAGGAGCAGCCGGGCTGGTTGGGGTTGACGATGAGGGCGTCCGGCAGGGTCTCGGCCGGCAGGTGGTGGTCGGTGACCAGCACTTCCAGCCCTAAGCGCCGGGCTTCCTCGATGCCGGCGTGGGCGGCGATGCCGTTGTCCACGGTGATGAGCAGGTCGGGCGCGCGCTCCGCCGCGATGCGGACGATTTCCGGCGACAGGCCATACCCATACTCGAAGCGGTTGGGTACCAGGTAGTCCACCCGGGCGCCCAGGGCGGAAAGGCCGGCCATGGCGACGGCGCAGGCGGTGGCGCCGTCGGCGTCGTAGTCGGCCACCACCAGCAGCTTCTCCTGACGGGCGATGGCGTCGGCCAGGCGCGCGCCGGCCGCCTCGGCGTTTTTCAGATCGCCCACCGGCAGCAGTTCCGCCAGCCTGGATTTCATTTCCGCCGGCGCGGCTATGCCCCGGGCCGCGAACAGGCGGGCGAGGAGGGCGGGCATGCCGGCCTGGCGCAGGGCCTGGTAGGCGTGTTCCCGGTAGGGTCGGACGGCCAGATTAAGCATCTTCAAATATTCGCGAGCGCTGTTTTGTTGCCAGGGGAGCGGCTGGCTATTATGCAGTCCATGGCCCATTACCTTCCCGTTTCCCGTGTCGCCCGCCTGGTTGGCCAGCCCCGTTCCGCCATCCAGCGCATGATCCATGACGGCGAGCTCTCCACCTTCGACGGCATGGTGGACATGAACGAACTCCTGCGCGTGTTCCCGGACGTGCAATGGGAAGACGACGGTGAATTCAAGCGGGTCGAGGAAATCAAGGCCAAGGCCTTTGGCAAGCGCGTGTACGAACGCGCCTTGCCGGACAAGGAAGTGCTGGCGGAACGCCTGTACGAACTGGGCAAGGAATTCGCCGCGGCCAAAAGCTTGTTGTTGCATTACGACGAGGTGTTCCGCTTCCTGGGCGACAAGCTCGATGATGTGGCGGAATCGGGTGGCGCGGCGAGCGTGGATGCCGTGGCCGGACTCAAACAATGGCTCAAGCGCGAACTCGAAGCCGCCCCAGGCGAGGCGGAACGGGCGGAAGCGCTGCTGGCCCAGGAAAGCGTGATGCGCATCATGTCCGTCCAAGTCACCGTGCAACCCTCCGGCCACGAATTCTTCGTGGAAGGCAACGACACCCTGCTGGAAGCCGCCCTGCGCGCCGGCATCCCCCTGAATTACGGTTGCAGCAACGGCAACTGCGGGGATTGCAAGGCGCGCCTGGTATCTGGCCAGGTGAAGAAAGTGCATCCCCACGACTACGTGCTGAAGGAGCAGGACAAGGCCAATGGGGCCATCCTGCTGTGCTCCTACACGCCCATCACCGACGTGGTGGTGGAAGCCAACGTCTCGGGCGCCGAGGACATCCCCGAGCAGGAAATCCCGACCAGGGTGAAGGCGGTGGAAATGCTCAACGAGCATCTGGCCGCCCTCCATCTCACCGCCCCGCGCAGCCAGCGCCTGCGCTTCCTGGCTGGCCAGCGCGTGACCCTGTCGGCGGACGGCGCGGAAGGCGAGTATTTCGTGGCGAGCTGTCCCTGCGAGGACCGTCATATCGAACTGCACGTGCGCCGGGACAACCGGGGTTTCTCGCGCAAGGTGTTCGACGGCCTGGGCAAGGATGACGGCGTCCTGATCACCGGGCCCCGCGGCCGCTTCGTCATGAAGCTGGATTCGCGCCGGCCGGTGATCTTCGTCGCCTGGGAAGAGGGATTCGCCCCCATCAAGAGCCTGGTGCAGCACGCCATGTCACTGGAGACCGCCGAGTCCATGCATCTCTACTGGGTGGCGGACAAGGACGGCCATTACCAGGACAACCTGTGCCGGGCCTGGGCCGACGCCCTGGACGATTTCGTCTATCAGCCCCTGGATCGCGCCCCCGGCGCCGCCGCTGTGGCGGAGGCCATCCTCGCGCGCCACGCCGACCTCGCCCGGGCCGACATCTATGCCGCCGGCCCGGACGCCTTCCTCAAGGCCCTGGAGGCCGGCGCGCTGGCGCGCGGGCTGTCGCCCATGGGCTGGCACGGGGAAATCGTCCTGTAGTTTGCCCGGGAGCCATTTCCCGCGAAAAAAGCGGGTTTTCGGGTGTTGATTGTGCGGCGCAATAAGCGTTAAATGCGCCGACTATAGCGACGCCCATGCAACGCTAGGGCGTCTTCATGAAGGATGGAGACATGAGCACGCGGATGAATCGGCAGCGACCGTTTTTTCTCAATCTTCTTGCCATCCGGCTGCCCATTGGCGGGGTGGTTTCCATCATGCACCGGGCCAGCGGCGCCTTTCTCTCCCTGGCGATTCCCTGCCTGCTCTACACCCTGACGCTCTCCCTGCGATCGCCCGAGGATTTCGCCGTGGTGCGCGCCTTTTTCTCCGGTGGGCTGGGCTGGCTGATCGGCCTGGGTACCCTGTGGGCGCTCCTGCATCACTTCCTGGCCGGCCTGCGCCACCTGGGCTTCGATTTCGGTTTGGGCGAGAGCAAGGAACTGGCACGCAAGACCGCCTGGCTCAGCTTGGGCGCGGCCATCGCCGTCGTCGGCCTGATCGGCCTGTTGACCCTGACGGGAGGTGCGGCATGAGACACGTCGGCGGCGCCCGTCGCGGGCTGGACATGTGGCTGCTGCAACGGGCCAGCGCCATCTACATGGCCGTGTTCCTGCTGGTTTTCCTGATCTGCTTCCTGGCCGCCGGTCCCATTGATTTCGTTACCTGGCATGGCCTGTTCGCTCCCCTGGCGATGAAGGTCGGCGCGCTGCTGTTCGTCGCCGCGCTGCTGGTCCATGCCTGGATCGGCCTGCGTGAAATCTTCATCGATTACGTGCATTTCCTGGTGCCGCGCCTGGCCCTGTACCTGGCTTTCGGCGCGCTTTACCTGGGCTGCCTGGTCTGGACCGTGGACATCCTCTGGAGCGTGAAGTGATTACCTGCTGCAAGTTGAAAGCCTCCCCACCCCGACCCTCCCCGCAAACGGGGAGGGAGGAATCTCCTCCCCCGCTGGCGGGGGAGGTTGGGAGGGGGAGACAAACGACGAAACGGACGAAAAAATCATGATCCCGAAAAGAACATTCGATGCCGTGATCATCGGCGGCGGCGGCGCCGGTCTGCGCGCCGCCCTGCAACTGTCCCAGGCCAACCTGAAGGTGGCCCTGCTGTCCAAGGTCTTCCCCACCCGTTCCCATACCGTGTCCGCCCAGGGTGGCATCACCGCGGCCCTGGCCAACGTGTCCGAGGACAACTGGCACTGGCACATGTATGACACGGTGAAGGGTTCGGATTACCTGGGGGACCAGGACGCCATCGAGTTCATGTGCCGCAACGCCCTGCCGGCGGTGTACGAACTGGAGCACATGGGCCTGCCGTTCTCCCGCCTCGACAACGGCAAGATCTACCAGCGCCCGTTTGGCGGCCAATCCAAGAACTACGGCGGCGAGCAGGCCATCCGCACCTGCGCCGCCGCCGACCGCACCGGTCACGCCCTGCTGCACACCCTGTACCAGCGCAACATCGCCGCCCGCACCCAGTTCTTCGACGAATTCTTCGCCCTGGACCTGGTGCGCGACGAGGAGGGCTACGTGCTGGGCGTGGTGGCCCTGGAGATCGAGACCGGCGAGCCCTGCCTGTTCGAGTCCCGCGCCACCCTGCTGGCCACCGGCGGCGCCTGCCGCATCTTCCGACACTCCACCAACGCCCACATCAACACCGGCGACGGCTTAGGGATGGTGCTGCGCGCCGGCCTGCCCCTGGAGGACATGGAGTTCTGGCAGTTCCACCCCACCGGCATCCCGGAGGTGGGCAGTCTGATTTCCGAGGGCGTGCGCGGGGAGGGCGGTTACCTGGTGAACAAGGACGGCGAGAAGTTCATGAAGCGCTACGCCCCCAACGCCCTGGACCTGGCGTCCCGGGACGTGGTGGCCCGTTCCATCGCCCAGGAGATCCGCGCCGGGCGCGGCTGCGGCGAGCATGGCGACTATGTCCACCTGAAGATCGAGCATCTGGGGGCGGAGAAGATCAAGGCCCGCCTGCCCGGCATCCGGGAACTGTCCATGCAGTTCGCCGGCGCCGATCCCATCACCGATCCGATTCCCGTCACGCCCACCGCCCACTACATGATGGGCGGCATCCCCTCCAACATGCATGGCCAGGTGGTGGCGCCGGTTCGCACCGGCCCCGAGGAAGCGGTGCCCGGGCTGTACGCGGTGGGCGAGTGCGCCTGCGTCTCCGTGCATGGCGCCAACCGGCTGGGCGGCAACTCCCTGCTGGACCTGGTGGTGTTCGGCCGCGCCGCCGGCCAGCACATGATCGAATACCTGCGCGAGAACCCGTTCCCGCGCACCTTGCCCGAGGAACAGGTGGACAAGGCCCTGGCGCGACTGGCGCGCTGGGAAAAGTCGAAAGGCTCGGAAACCGTGGCCGGCCTGCGGGTGGAGATGCAGAAGATCATGCAGGACCATTGCGGCGTCTACCGCACCGAGGCCCTGCTCAAGGAAGGCCTGGAACTGCTGGACAAGGTGGAGGCCCGGCTGCCCGACGCGGCCCTGTCGGACCAGAGCAAGATGTTCAACACCGCCCGCCTGGAAGCGCTGGAACTGGAAAACCTCACTGGGCATCGCCCGGGCTACCCTGGTTTCCGCCCTGGCCCGCACGGAAAGCCGCGGCGCCCATACCCGGGAAGACCATCCCAAGCGGGACGACGACCAGTGGCTGCGCCATACCCTGTATTTCAGGGAAAACGACACCCTGGACTACAAGCCGGTGCGGCTGAAGCCGCTGACGGTGGAGACCTTCCAGCCGAAGGAGAGGACTTACTGATGATGAATCCGGACCGCATCGTTTCCATCCGCGTTCCCCCCTTTGTAAAGCCCCCGTCCGGGGATGAAGGGGGACAGGGGGGATTTTTCCACGCCCCGGTCTGGCAACTGTTGTCAAATCCCCCCCAGCCCCCCTTTACAAAAGGGGGGAGAACCGTGCGAGTCCAGTCATGAAATTCCGCATCTATCGTTACGACCCGGAATCCGGCGCGGCCCCGCGCATGCAGGATTACGACATCGACTTCGATCCCAGGGGCAAGAAGGTGCTGGACGCCCTCATCGCCATCAAGGACACCCTGGACGAGAGCCTGTCCTTCCGCCGTTCCTGCCGGGAAGGGGTGTGCGGTTCCGATGGCGTCAACGTCAACGGCACCAACGTGCTGGCCTGCATCACGGCGCTGGAAGGCCTGAAGGAGCCGATCACCATTCGTCCCCTGCCGCGCCTGGGCGTGATCCGCGACCTGATCGTCGACATGGCCCAGTTCTACCAGCACTACCGGGCCGTAAAGCCCTACCTGATCAACCTGGACCCGGAGCCGGAGAACGAGCGCCTGCAAACCCCGGAGGACCGGGCCGAACTGGATGGCCTGTGGGAATGCATCCTGTGCGGCTGCTGCACCACCTCCTGTCCCTCGTTCTGGTGGAACCCGGACAAGTTCCTGGGCCCTGCCGCCCTGCTGCAGGGCTACCGCTTCATCGCCGATACCCGGGACCAGGCCACCAACGAGCGTCTCGACTATCTGGAAGACCCGTACCGCCTGTTCCGCTGCCACGGCATCATGAACTGCGTGGAGGTCTGTCCCAAAGGCTTGAACCCCACCGAGGCCGTCGGCAAAATCAAGTCGCTTCTCGTGAAACGGGCGCTCTAGCCACGATGGATGGCCAGCCGAACCCGAGCCGCCTGCGCTGGCTATGCCGGCGCGGGATGCTGGAACTGGACGCCTGGCTGGCGCGTTTTCTCGACGTGCGTTACTCGCAACTTCCCGCCGACCAGCAAACCGCTTTTGCCAGGCTGCTGGACCAGGACGACATGGCGTTGTTCGACTGGTTCACTGGGGAACAGGAGCCACCCGCGGAATTCCGCGTGGTGGTGGATGAGATCAGGACAACCAGGTACCCAAGATGAACAAGCCCAATGCCACGCTGACCATCGGCGACCAGAACATCGAACTCCCCACCATGCGGGGCACCCTGGGCCCCGACGTGATCGATACCCGCGCCCTGGGCAACCAGGGCCACTTCACCTATGACCCGGGTTTTCTTTCCACCGCCAGTTGTTCCTCCAGCATCACCTACATCGACGGCGACCAGGGCCTGCTCTACTACCGGGGCTATCCCATCGAACAACTGGCCGAGCGCTCCGATTTCCTGGAAACGGCCTACCTGCTCTGGCACGGGGAACTGCCCACGGCGGAGCAGAAGAAGGAATTCGACTACCTGGTCAGCCAGCACACCATGCTGCACGACCAGATGCTGTCGCTCTTCAAGGGCTTCCGCCGCGATGCCCATCCCATGGCGGTCATGGTTTCCATCATCGGCGCCATGGCGGCCTTCTATCCGGAAAGCAGCGATGTGGCCGACGCCAAGCAGCGGGAAATCTCGATGTTCCGCCTGCTGGCCAAGGTGCCCACGGTGGCGGCGTGGTCCTACAAATACAACAAGGGCGAGCCCTTCATGTACCCGCGCAACAACCTGGGCTACACGGAGAACTTCCTGCACATGCTGCACGCCAATCCGTGCGAGAGCCACGAGCCCAGCCCGGTGCTGTCCCGCGCCCTCGACCGCATCTTCATCCTGCATGCCGACCACGAGCAGAACGCCTCCACGTCCACCGTGCGCATCGCCGGTTCCAGCTTCGCCAATCCCTTCGCCTGCATCGCCGCCGGCACCGCCTGCCTGTGGGGCCCCCTGCACGGCGGCGCCAACGAGGCCGTGCTGAGCATGCTGGAGCAGATGGGCGACATCTCCCGCATCGGCGAGTTCGTCAACCGGGCCAAGGACAAGGCCTCCGGCTTCAAGCTCATGGGCTTCGGCCACCGGGTCTACAAGAACATGGACCCGCGCGCGGCCATCATGCGCCAGACCTGCCACGAGGTGCTGGACGAACTGGGCCTGCACGACGATCCCATGTTCAGGATCGCCCTCAAGCTGGAGCAGATCGCCCTGGAGGACGAATACTTCGTCCAGAAGCGGCTCTATCCCAACGTGGACTTCTACTCGGGCATCGTGTTGCGCGCCCTGGGCATTCCCACCTCCATGTTCACCGCCATCTTCGCCCTGGCCCGCACCGCCGGCTGGATCGCGCAATGGAACGAGATGGTGGCGGCGCCCGGCCACAAGATCGCCCGGCCGCGCCAGCTCTACACCGGCCCGCAACGGCGGGAGTTCGTGCCCATCGCCCTGCGGGATGCATGACCTGGGTCAATTTCCCAGTGAATTGCTCGAGAATGGTTCTTGCACTGCAGCAAACCTGGAACTAGGTTTCAACCTGGCATGAATTTCGAGGGGCAGACATGAAGCGTGATTCACTTCCCGCCACCGCGTTGTTTTCCGGCAGCGCCGATTACCTGGTCGCCCTGGAAGCCGAACGCCCCGAACTGGTGCCACCGCCGCCGCCGATGCGCTTCGAGAAGAAGGAGGCGGTCAATGTATCCGACCTGCCCCTGCTGAAATGCGAGGCGACCCAGGTCGGCGTGCTGCAGCTCATCAACGCCTACCGCTTCCATGGCTTCCGCGCCGCCGATCTGGACCCGCTCAAGCGCCTGCCCGCGCCCCATATCCCGGAACTAGATCCCAGCAACCACGGCTTGACCCCGTCCGACCTGGACGTGGAGTACGAGACGGGTTCCCTGGCCGGTCCGCCCCGGGACACGCTGCGCAACATCATCAGTCGGGTGAAGAAGGCCTACTGCGGCACGCTGTCGGCCGAGTACATGCACCTCTCCGATACCCAGCAGAAACGTTGGCTGCAGAAACGCCTGGAAAACGAGCAATACGCGCCCAAATTCGACGAAGACCTGCGCCATTGGCTTCTGCGCCAACTGACCGCCGCCGAAACCCTGGAAAAGACCCTGCATACCCGCTTCGTCGGCCAGAAACGCTTTTCCCTGGAAGGCGGCGAGTCCCTCATCCCGCTGTTGAACGACCTGATCGAGCAATCGGCCCGTGTAGGCATCCAGGAAATCGGCCTGGGCATGGCCCACCGGGGCCGGCTGAACGTCCTGCACAACGTGCTGGGCCGTTCCGTCATCGAGCTGTTCGAACATGCCCACCACGACGAGGTCGAGGCCCACAAGAGCGGCGACGTGAAATACCACCAGGGCTTCGCCGCGGACCTGAATACCCCCGGCGGTTCCATCCGCGTGGCCCTGGCCTTCAACCCCTCCCACCTGGAGATCGTCAATCCCGTGGTGGAAGGCTGGGTGCGCGCCCAGCAGCAACGGCGCGGCGACCGGGATGGCAGCCAGGTCATGCCCATCCTCATCCATGGCGACGCGGCCTTCGCCGGCCAGGGCGTGATCATGGAAACCCTGAACATGGCCGCCACGCGGGGTTTCCGCACCGGCGGCACCATCCACATCGTCATCAACAACCAGATCGGCTTCACCACCTCCGACCCGCGTGATACCCGTTCCAGCCTTTACTGCACCGACGTGATGAAGATGGTGGAGGCCCCGGTGCTGCACGTGAACGGCGACGATCCGGAAGCGGTGATCCGCGCCACCCGCATTGCCATCGAATACCGCATGTTCTGGAAACGGGACATCGCCATCGACCTCATCTGCTATCGGCGCCTGGGCCACAACGAGCAGGACGAGCCCATGGCGACCCAGCCCCTCATGTACCGGCGCATCAATGCCCTGCCGAGCACGCGCACCCTCTATGCGGAATGGCTGGTGGCACAGGGAATCCTCGACGATCAGACGCCCGACACCCTGGTCCAGGCCTACAAGGCCAGCCTGGATACGCCGGTAGGCTATCAGGGTGGCCCCAAGAGCGAATTCGCGGCGGACTGGAACATTTACAAGTACACCCATTGGCGGGTCTCGGCCATGACCGCCATTCCCATGAATCGCCTCCAGGCGCTGGCCCGTCGTCTGGTGGACGTGCCCGCCAACTTCACCCTGCATCCTCGGGTCAAGAAAATCATCGACGATCGCAAGTTGATGGGGGAGGGCGGCCTGGCGCTGGACTGGGGCATGGCCGAGAGCCTGGCCTATGCCAGCCTGCTCACCGATGGCACGCCGGTGCGCCTGACCGGGCAGGATGCGGGGCGCGGTACCTTCTTCCACCGCCATGCCGTGCTGCATGACCAGAATCGGGAAAAATGGGATTCCGGCGTGTTCATCCCGCTCCAGCACGTGATTCCCGGCCAGGCCAATTTCCTGGTGATCGACTCGCTGCTGTCGGAGGAAGCCGTGCTGGCCTTCGAATATGGCTATGCCGGTTCCGCCCCTGATCAACTGGTCATCTGGGAGGCCCAGTTCGGGGATTTCGCCAACGGCGCCCAGGTGGTGATCGACCAGTTCATCGCCTCCGGCGAGACCAAATGGGATCGCCTCAACGGCCTGACCCTATTCCTGCCCCATGGCTACGAGGGCCAGGGCCCCGAGCATTCCTCCGGCCGTATCGAGCGTTTCCTGCAATTGGCGGCCCACGACAATATCCAGGTCGTGCAGCCCAGCACGCCGGCCCAGATGTTCCATATGTTGCGCAGGCAGGTGGTTCGCCCCTACAGAAAGCCACTGATTGTTTTTACCCCCAAGAGTCTATTGCGCCATCCGGATTCTGTTTCTCCCCTGCAGGAATTGGGGCACGGCACATTCCAGCCCATTCTCGATGATCCGGCGAATCCGGACGTCTCCGAGGTCACCCGGCTGGTTTTCTGCAGTGGGCGGGTCTATTTCGATCTCGCCAGGGCGCGGAAGGAAAGGGACTTGCGGCATATCGCCCTGTTGCGCGTGGAGCAGTTATATCCGTTCCCCGACCTGGAACTGCGCGCGCTGTTGGCGCGTTATCCCAAGGCAAGGGAAATCATATGGGCCCAGGATGAACCGAGAAACCAGGGGCCCTGGCGTTTCATGGCCCACCATCTGGCCCAATCCACCCGTCTCCCTCTGGTCTATTCCGGCAGACCGGAATCTTCCGCGCCCGCAACCGGAATAGCCAGCCTGCACAAAAAACAATTGGAAGAAATCATCGCAATCGCCCTGGGCTAGGCGCCTGTCGACAAATATAAAAGCTCCGTGAGTTAAATGTCGGAGTGCCTTTGAAAGGAAGGGGTTTCCGGCTGGCGCTGGAGCGGGTGAAATCCCCTCCCCCTTTTCCCCCGATGGGGGGGCCGGGGGGGGGGGGGCACCACCCTCCCGCCCACCAGATGAGCAAGCCCGATGAGCGGGGCTGCTTTTTTTGCTCGCCGCGCGCTTAACCGATACGGCAGGCATCCAGACTCTTGCCCTGGCTTTCGAGTTCCAGAACCCAACCCGGCCGGCGGCCCCGGCCAGACCAGGTCTTGCCGCTGGCCGGATCGCGATACTTGGCCGCGCCACGCGCCTTGACCTTGCCCGACTTGCCGCCAAGATCCGCGAGGGTAATGCCGTATTCGGACATCAGACGCCTGATTTCGGTCATGGCGCCGGCAATTTCCTGTTTGCGCGCTTCTTGCGCTTTTTGTTTCAAATCTTCAATTTGGGACAGAATTTCCTGATAGGAAGCCATAGATGATCTCCATTGTGAGCACCCCGAAAAAGGGGATATCCGATGGTAGTCAATTATTCGCTTCATCCGCAAGTCGTGACGATCGAAATGCCTCTCGGGTCAACGCAAGGCGATATTCAATTGAATCAATCTCACCGCATTGCCAATGGGCAAGGCGGCAGGATGATGCAACGATTGCCGGCACGCCACTTATTGCTTGTTTCTACCCGCTATAAACCTGCCCATTGCCGAATCTCAATGCGGCGACTTGAGCAATACCATAACCGCGCCGCCACCGCCGTCGATCGGACGAGCCTGGACAAACGCCAGGATTTCCTCCCGTTGGGTCAGCCAATGCCGGACGTGGTGCTTGAGGACAGGTTCGCGATTTATCGAGCGCAGGCCCTTGCCATGAATGATGCGCACGCAACGCGTGCCACGCCGTTTGCATTCATGGAGGAAATCGGCCAATTCCAGTTTGGCTTCCGCCCTGGTCAAGCCATGGAGATCGAGTTCCGCCTGGGTGACCCACTCGCCCCGGCGCAGGCGCCTCAAGGTCTGACGCGACAACCCGGGTCTGAGGAAGGCGAGTTCCTCGCCATTTTCGGTGTCTTCATCCCAGCGAATGGGATCGTGCAGGGAAGCATGGATGACCTCCCGTTCATCCCTGAGCCTGCTCAGGGGAATGGGAGGGAGGCGGGCAGGGGGGTGCAGGAAGCGACCGTGAGGCGTAATCGGTTCCACATCGGGGAGCGCGTCCCGAAACTCCGCCCGCTCTGTTTCCGGCAAAGCGGGTGATGCTGAATTCCCGCTTTTTTTCATGAGCTTGAATCAATGAATCAAGCCAGCTTATCAAGATAACGTTCCGCATCGAGCGCGGCCATGCATCCCGTTCCCGCGCTGGTGATCGCCTGGCGGTAGATGTGGTCCTGTACATCGCCGGCGGCGAATACGCCCGTGATGCTGGTCTGGGTTGCGTTGCCTTCCTGGCCACCCTTGGTGACCAGGTAACCGTGGCTGTTCATTTCCAACTGATCCTTGAACAGTTCGGTATTCGGCTTGTGGCCGATGGCGATGAATATGCCCGTCAGCGTGATGTCCTTGCCGGTCCCATCCTGCCGCTTGATCCGCATGCCGGTGACGCCGGACTTGTCGCCAAGAACTTCATCAAGAACACTATTCAATTCAAGGCTTATCTTGCCTTCATTGACCTTATTCATGAGCTTTTCGACCATGATCTTTTCCGCCTTGAAAGTGTCGCGGCGGTGTACCAGGGTGACGTGCTTGGCGATATTGGCCAGATAAAGCGCTTCCTCCACGGCGGTGTTTCCCCCCCCGATGACGGCCACATCCTGGCCCTTGTAGAAAAAGCCGTCACAGGTGGCGCATCCGGAAACGCCCCGGCCCATGAAGGCCTGTTCCGACGGCAGGCCAAGATACATGGCCGATGCGCCGGTGGCGATGATCAAGGCATCGCAGGTATAGGTACTGGCATCTCCGGTCAAGGTGAAGGGGCGATTCCTCAGGTCGGCGGTATGGATGTGGTCGAACAGGATCTCGGTATTGAAGCGCTCCGCGTGCTGCTGGAAGCGTTGCATGAGGTCGGGGCCCATGACGCCATTGACGTCGGCCGGCCAGTTGTCCACCTCGGTGGTGGTCATCAGTTGGCCACCTTGCTGAAGCCCGGTAACGAGCACGGGCTTCAGATTGGCGCGCGCGGCATAGACCGCGGCGGTGTAGCCGGCGGGACCGGAACCAAGAATGAGCAACGGGGAATGCTTGACGATCATGATGACTCCAGTGGTGCGTGGAAGAGGGAATGAAATTCGTGGAATGGAATTCGGGCGAATTTTATCAGTGGCCCGAAGAGGGGCCTAGAACAGCACAAGCCACTCGACTGAACCGCAGCCTGTTATTATTTAACATAATATACATTCAGTGTTTATTCGGCGAAACGGCCGTGTCCCCATGCACGCTTGCATGGAGGGAAACCAAGCCATCCTTTATAGTGCGACCCCATGTTAGGCAAGTCATCCCGGCGTTGCGCCATCACCAGACCCGCGCGGCGCAAACCACTGGCGCCTCGGGTTGCCGCGTTGCTGCGCGAGGCCTGGTGGCTTTCCGCCGTGGCGCTCGCGCTCTATCTCGGGATGATCCTGGTGACGTATCACGCCGGCGACCCCGGGTGGTCCAGGACCGGCGACGGTCATGCCATCGTCAATGCCGGCGGCGCGTTCGGCGCCTGGCTGGCCGATCTCCTGCTGTACTTGTTCGGGGTTTCCGCCTGGTGCTGGGTCATCCTGGCCCTCTTCCTGGTCTGGTGGGGATACCGCAGGATCGGCGAGACGGACAGCGAGCACAGGCATGGATTGACCGTCACCCTGAGCGGTTTTCTCATCGTTCTCCTGACCAGCGGTACCCTGGAAGCGATGCGATTCCATACGCTTTCGACCAACCTGCCCCTGACTTCCGGGGGCGCATTCGGGGATTCCCTGTCCAGAATGGTGCAAGGTGTATTCGGCTTCGATGGCGGCACCGTGATCCTGTTGCTGGCCTGGGGTGCCGGCATCAGTCTGTTTACCGGGCTTTCCTGGATCGGCACCGCCGAAAGGACCGGCGCCGCGCTGGAAGCCCTGTTCGCCCTGGCCCTGAGCAAATGGCAGGCACGCCGCGACCGGGCGGCAGGGGCGGAAGCCACCAGCGAACGGGAGGAGGTGGTCCGCCAGGAGCGCAAACGCATCCGCAAGGAGGCTCCGGTCCGCATCGAAGCCCCGCCCCTGGCGATAGAAAAATCCGAGCGCCGGGAGGAGGAGCGCCAGGAATTCCTGTTCCGCGACAGCCCGGATGCCCAGCGCCCGCCCCTGCGCCTCCTGGACGAGCCGCCCGAGGCCGCGACCGCCCTGGATCAGGCGGGCCTGGAAGCCACCTCCCGCCTGATCGAACGCAAACTGAGGGAATTCGGCGTGGAGGTGAAGGTGCTGGCGGCCTATCCCGGCCCGGTCATCACCCGCTACGAGGTTGAGCCCGCCTCCGGGGTCAAGGGCAGCCAGATCACCAACCTGGCCAAGGACCTGGCCCGCGCCCTCTCCCTGGTCAGTATCCGGGTGGTGGAAACCATCCCCGGCAAGAACTGCATGGGCCTGGAATTGCCCAACAACCAGCGCCAGGTGGTGCGGCTGTCGGAAATCCTGTCCGCCAAGGTCTACAACGACAACGCCTCGTCCCTGACCCTGGCCATGGGCAAGGACATCAGCGGCAGCCCCGTCGTGGTGGACCTGGCCAGGATGCCCCACGTGCTGGTGGCCGGCGCCACGGGTTCGGGCAAGTCGGTGGCTATCAACGCCATGATCCTGTCCCTGCTCTACAAGGCCACGCCGGACGAGGTGCGCCTGATCATGGTGGACCCGAAGATGCTGGAGCTGTCCACCTACGAGGGCATTCCCCACCTGCTGGCGCCGGTGGTCACGGACATGAAGCTGGCCGCCTCGGCGCTGAACTGGTGCGTGGGCGAAATGGACAAGCGCTATCGGCTGATGTCGGCCCTGGGCGTGCGCAACATCGCCGGCTTCAACCAGAAACTGAAGGATGCGGAAAAGGCCGGCCAGCCCCTGACCAACCCCTTTTCCATCACGCCGGAGAGCCCGGAACGGCTGCCTCCCCTGCCCTTCATCGTCGTGCTGATCGACGAACTGGCCGACCTGATGATGGTGGCCGGCAAGAAGGTGGAGGAGCTCATCGCCCGCCTGGCCCAGAAAGCACGGGCCGCTGGCATCCACCTGGTGCTGGCGACGCAGCGTCCTTCCGTGGATGTCATCACTGGCCTGATCAAGGCCAATATCCCCACCCGGGTCGCCTTCCAGGTGGCCAGCCGCATCGATTCCCGCACCATCCTCGACCAGCAGGGGGCCGAATCCCTGCTCGGCCAGGGCGACATGCTCTACCTGCCGCCGGGTCACGGCGTGCCGACCCGGGTGCATGGCGCCTTCGTCTCCGACGACGAAGTCCACCGGGTTTGTGCCTGGCTCAAGGAACTTGGGCCGCCGCAATATGACGAAAGCGTGTTGGAAAACCCGGATGACGAGGATGGTGAAGGTGGTGAGGACAATGACGCGGAGGCCGATGATCTCTATGACGATGCCGTCGCCTACGTGCTCAAGAGCCGGCGTGCCTCCATCTCCTCGGTGCAGCGCCAGTTGCGCATCGGCTACAACCGCGCCGCCCGGCTCATCGAGGCCATGGAAAAAGCCGGCCTCGTCTCCCCCATGCAAACCAATGGCAACCGTGAAGTGATCGCCCCCAGACATGATTCGTAAGCTACTGATTCCAATGATTTTTACCGCCCTGCCCGCCTTCGGCGTCCAGGCCGATGCCCAGGCTCGCCTGGAAGCCTTCATTCAGGGCACCAAGGGCCTCAAGGCCCAGTTCACCCAGACCGTATTCGACAAGGCCGGACGCAAGACCCAGGAATCCACCGGCAACCTGTTCTTCTCCCGCCCGGGCAAATTCCGCTGGGTCTACCAGAAGCCCTATTCCCAACTCATCGTCGGCGACGGCAAGAAACTGTGGATCTACGACGAGGATCTGGACCAGGTCACGGTGCGCAAACTGGACCAGGCCCTGGGCGATAGTCCCGCCGCCCTGCTGGCCGGCGATAACGATATCTCCAAGCTGTTCAACCTGAAGGATGCCCCCGCCAAGGACGGCCTGGAATGGCTGGAAGCCACCCCCAAGAGCAAGGAGGGCAGCTTCGAAATGGTGCGCATGGGTTTTAAGAACAATGATCTGCAAGCCATGGAATTGAAAGACAATTTCGGCCAGACAACCCTGTTGCGCTTCTCCAGCCTGGAACGCAATCCCGCCCTGGGCGCCAGCCTGTTCCGCTTCACCCCGCCCAAGGGCGCGGACATCCTTGGCGATCGCTGACGACGGCACCGCCGACCTGTTCGGCACCGGCATCGCGCCCATCAGGCGAATCGGCAAAGCGGCGGCAGACGCCGGCCACGTTCCCCTCGCCGAACGCCTGCGCCCTACCCTCATCGACGAAGTCATCGGCCAGGACCATCTGGTCGGCCCCGGCAAGCCCCTGCGTCTCGCCTTCGAGGCAGGCAAGCCCCATTCCATGATCCTGTGGGGCCCGCCCGGTGTGGGCAAAACCACCCTGGCCCGGCTCATGGCCCATCACTTCGACGCGGATTTCATCCAGATCTCGGCGGTGCTGGCCGGGGTGAAGGAAATCCGCGAGGCGGTGGAACGGGCGCGCGTGAACCAGACCACGGGGCGCCAGACCATCCTGTTCGTCGATGAAGTGCACCGCTTCAACAAGAGCCAGCAGGACGCCTTCCTGCCCCACGTGGAATCCGGCCTGATCACCTTCATCGGCGCCACCACGGAGAATCCCTCCTTCGAGGTGGTGGGCGCCCTCCTCTCCCGCGCCCAGGTCTATGTCCTGAAATCCCTGGATGAAGCCGGCCTCGCCGCCCTGCTGCGACGGGCGCTGGAACAGGGTGGGCTGGGCATCGCCGTGGACGAGGAGGCGCGCAAGCTGCTCCTGGCCCAGGCCGACGGTGACGGCCGCCGGCTGCTCAACCTGCTGGAACAGCTTGCCACCGCCTTGAAGGCCGCCGGCCGGGACAGCGCCGATGCCGCTTTCGTCGGCGAAGCCCTGGCTCCCTCCCGGCGCCGCTTCGACAAGGGCGGCGATGCCTTCTACGACCAGATTTCCGCCCTGCACAAGTCGGTGCGCGGCTCCAGCCCCGACGCATCCCTGTACTGGTTCATGCGCATGCTGGATGGCGGCGCCGACCCGCGCTACATGGGCCGGCGAATCATCCGCATGGCCGTCGAGGATATCGGCCTGGCCGATCCCCGCGCCCTCACCACCGCCCTGGACGCGGTCGCCACCTACGAGCGGCTGGGCAGTCCGGAAGGGGAGCTGGCCCTGGCCCAGGCGGTGATCTATCTGGCCTGCGCGCCCAAGAGCAACGCCGTCTACACCGCCTACCAGGCGGCGCGGCGCTTCGTCTCGGAAGACGGCTCCAGGCCGGTGCCGGTGCATCTGCGCAATGCGCCGACCAAGCTCATGAAGGAACTGGGCTTCGGGCGTGCCTACCGCTATGCCCACGACGAACCGGAAGCCTATGCCGCCGGCGAGCATTACTTTCCCGACGAAATCGAACCCTCCCCGCGCTTCTATCAACCCACGCCCCGGGGCCTGGAAGGCAAGATCGGCGAGCGCCTGGAGCACTTGCGCGATCTGGACCTCTCGGCGCGGAATAAACGCGGGAAATAAGGACACCAGAGCCATCCGGCTTGCCTCTCGGCGCCGCCCACTGCTAGAATCCACGCGCTTTGCGTCCGGCATTCCGCCGGCGCGGCACGGGTTTCAAACCCAATCCACACATCCGCACCAGTTAAGGTGCCCCGCACGGACTCGCGGGGTTCTTTGCGGATGGAGGCTCAACCTTAACCAAGGAGTTGTATATGTCCGTGACCATGCGTCAAATGCTCGAGGCCGGCGTCCATTTCGGCCACCAGACCCGCTACTGGAACCCGAAGATGGCGCCTTTCATCTTCGGCCACCGCAACAAGATCCACATCATCAACCTGGAAAAAACCCTGCCGCTGTTCAACGAGGCGGCCACGTTCGCCCGCCGTCTGGCCTCCAACAAGGGTTCCATCCTGTTCGTCGGCACCAAGCGCCAGGCCCGCGAGATCATGGGCGAGGAAGCCACCCGCTGCGACATGCCCTACATCTCCCACCGCTGGCTGGGCGGCATGCTGACCAACTTCAAGACCGTCAAGCAGTCGGTCAAGCGCATGAAGGACATGGAAGCCCAATTGTCCGAAGCCGGCGCCCTGACCAAGAAGGAAGCCCTGCGCGTCCAGCGCGAGTACGACAAGCTGGTGCAGAGCCTGGGCGGCATCAAGGACATGGAGCGCCTGCCCGACGCCCTGTTCGTGGTGGACGTGGGTTACCAGAAGATCGCCATCACCGAAGCCAACAAGCTGGGCATCCCCGTCATCGGCGTGGTGGACTCCAACAACACCCCCGCCGGCGTGGACTACGTCATCCCCGGCAACGACGACTCCAACAGGGCCATCCGCCTTTACGCCCGGGGCATGGCCGACGCCATCCTGGAAGGCAAGGCCCAGGTCATCGAGGAGATGGTGTCCGAGAGCCAGGACGAGTACGTGGAAGTGGTGGATTCCGGCGAAGCCAGCGCCGCGTGATCGAGGACCGGTCGCCGCAAGGTCCGGTCGTCATAGGAATTTCATGACGCCCCGCCCATCGGGGCGTTTTTCAATACGGAAAACAGGAGATTTGACATGGCGGAAATCACCGCATCCATGGTGAAGGAACTGCGCGAGCGCACCGACGCCCCCATGATGGACTGCAAGAAGGCCCTCACCGAGGCCGCCGGCGACATGCAGAAGGCGGAGGAAATCCTGCGCGTGCGCTTCGGCAACAAGGCCGCCAAGAGCGCCGGCCGCGTCGCCGCCGAAGGCGTGGTCGCCATCAACATCAGCCCTGACGGCAAGACCGCCGCCATGGTGGAAGTGAACTGCGAGACCGACTTCGTCGCCAAGAACGACGACTTCCTGGCCCTGACCCGCGCCCTGGCCGACATGGTCCTGAAGCAGAACCCCGCCGACGTGGCCGCCCTCTCCGCCCTGCCCTACAACGGCAAGACCGTCGAGGAAACGCGCACCGAACTGGTGGGCAAGATCGGCGAGAACATGTCCGTGCGCCGTTTCGTGCGCCTGAACGCCACCGGCAAGTTCGCCAGCTACATCCACGGCAGCAAGATCGGCGTCCTGGTCGACGTCTCCGGCGACGAGGCCATCGCCAAGGACATCGCCATGCACATCGCCGCCTCCAAGCCCAAGTCCCTGGACGCTTCCGGCGTGTCCCAGAACCTCATCGACACCGAGCGCCGCGTCGCCATCGAGAAGGCCAAGGAAGCCGGCAAGCCGGAAGCCATGCTGGAAAAGATCGCCGAAGGCACGGTGCAGAAGTTCCTCAAGGAAGTCACCCTGCTGTCCCAGCCCTTCGTCAAGGACGACAAGCAGACCGTGGAGCAGGTGCTGAAGTCCAAGGGTTCCCAGTGCCACGGCTTCAGCATGTTCATCGTCGGCGAAGGCATCGAGAAGAAGGTTTCCGACTTCGCCGCGGAAGTGGCTGCCGCCTCGAAAATCTAGTTGGCGTAAGCCGCCATGGCCGCCATCACCAGGATCCTGCTGAAACTGTCCGGCGAGGCCCTGATGGGCCCCGACGCCTTCGGCTACAACGCCGAGACCATGGCCGGCATCGTCGGGCAGATCAAGGAAGTGGTGGAGATGGGCACCGAGGTGGGCATCGTGGTGGGCGGCGGCAACCTGTTCCGGGGCGCCACCGGCGCCCTGTCCGGGATGGACCGGGCCACCGCCGATTCCATGGGCATGCTGGCCACGGTCATGAACGCCCTGGCCCTGAAGGATGCGCTGATGGCCGCCGGCGTCGAAGCCCGGGTGCAGACCGCGGTGACCATCGCCCACGTGGGCGAGCCGTTCGAGCGGGATAGCGCGGTGCGCCACCTGGCCGCCGGCCGGGTGGTGATCTTCGGCGGCGGTACCGGCAATCCCTTCTTCACCACCGATACCGCCTCGGCCCTGCGTGGCGCGGAGATCGGCGCCGACCTGATGCTCAAGGCCACCAAGGTGGATGGCGTCTACACCGCCGACCCCAAGAAGGACCCCACGGCCACCCGCTACGACAGCCTCACCTTCGACGAGGCCATCGCCCGCAACCTGGGGGTGCTGGATACCGCCGCCTTCGCCCTGTGCCGGGAGCAGAAACTGCCCCTGGCCGTGTTCAGCATCTTCAAGCCTGGCGCGCTCAGGCGCGTGGTCATGGGCGAGCCGGAAGGCACCCGCGTGGTGCTGTAAGCGCCTTTCGCAACCGTTCCTGAAATCAGGAGACAAAGATGATCGCCGACATCAAGAAGTCCGCCGAGGACAAGATGAAGAAATCCGTCGAGGCCCTGCGCGCCGATTTCGGCAAGGTTCGCACCGGCCGCGCCCACACCGGCATCCTGGACCACGTCAAGGTGGACTACTACGGTACCCCGACCCTGGTCAGCCAGGTCGCCAATATCTCCGTGGTGGATGCCCATACTCTGGGTGTGCAGCCCTGGGAAAAGAACATGGTGGGCAAGGTGGAGAAAGCCATCCGCGACGCCGACCTGGGCCTCAATCCCGCCACCATCGGCGAGCTCATCCGCGTGCCCATGCCCCCCCTCACCGAGGAGCGCCGCAAGGAACTGGTCAAGCTGGTGCGCGGCGAGGCCGAGAACGGCAAGGTGGCCGTGCGCAACATCCGCCGCGACGCCATCGCCCACCTGAAGGAACTGCTCAAGAAGCACGAGATCAGCGAGGACGACGAACGTCGCGCCCAGGACGAAATTCAGAAACTCACCGACAAGCACATCGTCGAGATGGACAAGTACCTGGCGGAAAAGGAAAAGGATCTGATGGCCGTATGAGAAAGTAGCCAGTTGGCAGTAGGCAGTTGGCAGCTTTTACTGGTGACTGACGACTGATGACTGCCAACTGACAACCGGGGTCAAATGATCAAACGCTTCTTCAGTTCCACGGCGGACATTCCCGAAGCCGCCGCCGTTCCCCGCCATGTGGCCATCATCATGGACGGCAACGGCCGCTGGGCGAAAAAGCGCCTCATGCCCCGGGTCGCCGGGCATGCCCAGGGTGTGGAGCGGGTACGCGACATCGTCGAGGCCTGCATCCGACGCGGCATCGGCTACCTGACCCTGTTCGCCTTCAGTTCCGAGAACTGGCGCCGCCCCCAGGACGAGGTCAACCGTCTGATGGAACTGTTCGTCATGGCCCTGGAACGGGAAGTGGACAAGATGCACCGCAACGGTGTGTGCCTCAAGGTGGTGGGGGACTTGTCCCGTTTCGACCAGCGGCTGCGGGACCTGATCGCCCAGGGCGAGGCCCGTACCCTGGACAACGCCAGGCTGACCCTCACGGTGTGCGCCAATTACGGCGGCCGCTGGGACATCCTCAATGCCGTGAACCGCTGGCGCGGGGACAACCCCGGCCAGGACGAGTTGACCGAGGATGGGTTGGCGGCCTACCTGACCCTGGCCTATGCGCCGGAACCCGATCTGTTCATCCGCACCGGCGGGGAACAGCGCATCAGCAACTTCCTGCTCTGGCAACTGGCTTATGCCGAGCTCTACTTCACGGACACGCTGTGGCCGGACTTCGATGGCAAGGCGCTGGATCTGGCCATCGCCTCCTACCAGAAACGCGAGCGCCGTTTCGGACGCACCAGCGAGCAACTCCTTGAGCGTTAGGACACGGATCACCACCGCCATACCGCTGATCGGCGGATTCCTGGCCGCGTTGTATCTCGCGCCGACCGGTGTCTGGATCGGGTTGACGGGCCTGGTGCTGCTGTTGGCGGCCAGGGAATGGGCCGGCATGGCCGGTCTCGGACGTCCCCACGCGTTCCTCTACGCCGGCCTGCTCAGTCTGGCCAGCCTGGGCGTGGCCGTGGCGGCCCCCGATCGTGTCGAGCCCTATTATCCCGCCCTGGCTTTCTGGCTGCTGGCGCCCATTCTCCTGGCCCGAGGCGTGGCGATTCGCTCCCGTGCCATGCATCTGCTGCTGGGCGCCATCGTCCTGATTCCCACCCACCTGGCCATGGTGAAATTGCGCGGCGAAAGCCCGGATCTGCTGCTGGTCGTGGTGGGTATTGTGATCATTGCCGACAGCGCCGCCTATTTTTCCGGCCGGCGCTTCGGCAGGCACAAGCTTGCCCCGGCCATCAGTCCGGGGAAAACCTGGGAAGGCGCCATCGGTGCCGGGCTGGCGGTGACCCTGTATGGCCTCGTCGTGCATTTCGCCACGCCCGATACCTGCGGTTTGGCGTGTCTGCCCCGGGTGCTGGCGGCGTTCTGGGTGCTGTTTGTGCTTTCCGTCCTGGGCGACCTGTTCGAAAGCGCCCTCAAGCGGCAGGCCGGCATCAAGGACAGCGGCAACCTGCTGCCCGGCCACGGCGGCATCCTGGACCGCATCGACAGCCTGAGCGCGGTGCTTCCCATCGCCACCCTGCTCTGGATATGGCTGAAATGAGTCTTCTCCGACAGCGGAAAACCTGGGGCGGAAAGCGGCAAACCCGCGATTCGGTCGCCGCCGCGCGCGCTCAGTCCATCAACCATCCAGCATCGAGCGCACATGCGACATAACCTGACCGTCCTGGGCGCCACTGGCACCATCGGCGTCAACACCCTCGACGTGGTGTCCCGCCACCCGGACAAATTCCGGGTGATCGCCCTCACCGGACAGAACCAGATCGACAAGCTGGCCCAACAATGCCGCCAGTTCCACCCGCGCTATGCCGTGGTGCTGGACGACGACAAGGCGGGCGCCCTGCGCGCCCTGCTGGCCGGCGGCGAGACCGAGGTGCTGGCGGGCCTGGAAGCCCTGGAATTCGTCTCCGCCCTGCCCGAGGTGGACAGCGTCATGGCCGCCATCGTCGGCGCAGCCGGACTGCGCCCCGCCCTGGCCGCCGCCCGCGCCGGCAAGCGGGTGCTGCTGGCCAACAAAGAGACCTTGGTCATGGCCGGCCGCTTCTTCATGGAAGCCGTCAAGGAACATGGCGCGACGCTCCTGCCCATCGACTCCGAGCACAACGCGGTGTTCCAGTCCATGCCGGCGGGCTACGACGGCAACCCGTCCACCCACGGCGTGCGCCGCATCCTGCTCACCGCCTCCGGCGGGCCGTTCCGTACCCGAGAGCTGGCTACCCTGAAGGACATCACGCCGGAGGAAGCCGTGGCCCATCCCAACTGGGTCATGGGCAGGAAGATCTCGGTGGACTCCGCCACCATGATGAACAAGGGCCTGGAAGTGATCGAGGCGCGCTGGCTGTTCAATGCCCGGCCCGATCAGATCGAGGTCGTCATCCATCCCCAGAGCATCATCCATTCCATGGTGGAGTACCTGGATGGCTCCGTGCTGGCCCAGCTCTCCAACCCGGACATGCGCACGCCCATCGCCCATTCCCTCGCCTACCCCGAGCGGGTGGAAGCCGGCGTCAACTGGCTGGACCTGGCCAGGATCGGCACCCTGACCTTCGAAAACCCGGATCTGCGGCGCTTTCCCTGCCTGGGCCTGGCCTATCAGGCCCTGGCGGCGGGGGGCGCGGCGCCGGCCATACTCAATGCCGCCAATGAGGAAGTCGTGGCGGCCTTCCTGGACCGGCGCATCCCCTATCTGAGCATCGCCGCCACCCTGGATGGCGTGCTGCAACGCCTGTCGGGCCAGCCGGCGGATTCCCTGGACGATCTCATGGCGGCGGATGGGCTGGCCCGCGTCGCCGCGCGGGAACTCATCGCCGGCGCCGACGTCTGCCGGGCATGACCACGCTGCTCGCCTTCCTGGCCACCCTGGCCATCCTCATCGTTTTTCACGAGTTCGGACACTATCTGGTGGCCCGCCTGGCCGGGGTGAAGGTGCTGCGCTTTTCCGTGGGTTTCGGCAAGGTCATCGCCCGGCGCGAGGACCGGCAGGGCACCGAATGGGCGCTTTCGGCCATCCCCCTGGGGGGCTACGTGAAGATGCTGGACGAGCGGGAAGCCCCGGTTCCTCCGGAGCAACTCGCCGGCGCCTTCAACCGCAAGCCGCTGGCCGCCCGCGCCGCCATTGTCGCGGCGGGCCCCCTGGCCAATTTCCTGCTGGCCATCCTGCTGTTCTGGGGACTCTTCATGACCGGGGTTCCCACCCTGAAACCGGTGTTGGGCGAACCTCCCGCCGGGACCCCGGCGGCCCTGGCGGGGATACGCTCGGGCGAAACCGTGACCGCGGTCAACGGCGAGCCCGTGGAAAGCTTCCAGGACCTGCATTGGCTCGCGCTGCGCCATGCCATCGGCAATGCCCAGTTGCGGGTCGATACCCTCGACGACAAGGGCCATCTGTCCTACCGCACCCTCACCGTCAGCGAGCGTGATGCCAGTTTCGACCAGGCTCCCCTTGCCGCCCTGGGCCTGCAACGTTACCGGCCGCCCCTCCCCGCCGTTCTGGGCGATCTCGCCCCCGATGGCGTGGCGGCCCGATCCGGCCTGCGGCAGGGTGATCTGATCCTCGCCATCGATGACCGCCCGGTGGCGCAATGGGAACAGGTGGTGGCCCTGGTCAGGGCCGCGCCGGGGAAGCCCCGGCGCTTCCAGGTCGAACGCCAGGGCCGGGCGATTGAATTGACGCTCATCCCGGCAAGCATCAACGAGGGGGGGCAAACGGTGGGCCGCATCGGCGCGGCGCCCAGGCTGGACATGGCCGAACTGGCGAAATACCAGGGCGAGGCCCGCTATGGTCCCTGGGAAGCCCTGACCCGGGCGATCACGCGCACCTGGGATCTGTCGGTGTTCAGCCTGGAAATGCTGGGCCGCATGCTCATCGGCCAGGTTTCCCTCAAGAACCTGTCCGGCCCCATCACCATCGCCGACTACGCCGGCCAGTCGGCGGCCACCGGCGCGGCATCCTTCATCGCCTTTCTCGCCCTGGTCAGCGTCAGCCTGGGCGTGCTCAATCTGCTGCCCGTGCCGCTACTGGATGGGGGGCACTTGCTGTATTATTTCGCCGAATTTCTTACTGGCAGGCCCGTTTCCGAGCAAGTTCAGGAAATCGGCCAGAAAATCGGCATCGGCCTCCTGACCCTGCTCATGTTTTTTGCCCTTTATAACGATCTACAGCGACTCTTCGTCGGGTGACCGCTCCCATGTTTTCCTTTCGTCCCAGCCTGCTCGCCCTCGCCCTGTTCGCCGCCCAAGCCCAAGCGTTCGATGCCTTCCAGATCAAGGATATCCGTGTCGAGGGAATCCAGCGCACCGAAGCCGGCACGGTATTCAGCTATCTGCCCGTCAAGGTGGGCGAGACGCTGACCCCGGAAAAGGCCTCGGAAGCCATCAAGGCGTTGTATGCCACGGGTTTCTTCAAGGATGTGCGCCTGGAGACCAGCAACCAGGTGCTCATCGTCACGGTGGAAGAGCGGCCGGGCATCGCCAGCGTCGACTTCTCCGGTCTGAAGGAGTTTCCCAAGGACGACATGAAGAAGGGCCTGAAGGATCTGGGCCTGGCGGAAGGCCGGATCCTGGACAAGGCCTTGCTGGACAAGGCCGAACAGGAACTCAAGCGCCAGTATTTCAACCGCGGCATGTACGCGGTCCAGGTCAAGGCCACCTCGACGCCTCTGGAGCGCAACCGGGTCGCGGTGAATTTCGATGTCACGGAAGGTGAAATCGCCAAGATCCGGGCCATCAACCTCGTCGGCGCCAAGGCCTTCAAGGAAAAGGAGTTGCTCAAGCTGCTCAACCTGAGCACGCCCGGCTGGATGACCTGGTGGACCAAGAACGACCAGTATTCCAAGCAGAAGCTCGCCGGCGATCTGGAAACCCTGCGATCCCACTATCTGAACCTGGGCTACCTGGAATTCAAGATCGACTCCACCCAGGTCTCCATCACGCCGGACAAGAAAGACATCTACATCACCATCAACCTGAACGAGGGCGAGAAGTACACCGTCTCCGAATTCCGCCTGGCCGGTGAATTGCCCGTTCCGGAAGCGGAATTGAAGGCGCTGGTCACCCTGAAGCCCGGCGAGCATTTCTCCCGGGAAAAACTCAACGAATCCTCCAAGAAGATCGGCGACCGCCTGGGCAACGACGGCTATGCCTTCGCCAACGTCAACGCCGCGCCCGAAATCGACAAGGAAAAGCGCACGGCCAGCTTCACCTTCCTGGTGGATCCGGGCCGCAAGGTCCACGTCCGGCGCGTCAACGTCACGGGCAATACCAAGACCAAGGACGAAGTGGTGCGTCGGGAGATGCGCCAGATCGAAGGCGCCTGGTATGCCGCCGACAAGATCACCCGCTCCCGGGAACGGGTGGAACGCCTGGGCTACTTCAAGGAAACCAGCCTGGAAACCCCCCCGGTTCCCGGGACGACGGACCAGGTGGACATCAATGTCAGCGTCACCGAGCAGCCCACCGGCAACATCCTGCTGGGTGCCGGTTTCTCCAACTCGGATGGCGTGGTCCTTTCCGGCTCCATCTCCCAGAACAACCTGTTCGGCAGCGGCAACCGGCTTTCCCTCCAGATCAACAGCGGCAGCGTCAACCAGGTCTATGCCCTGTCCTTCACCAACCCCTATTTCACCCCGGATGGCATCAGCCTGGGCTACGACATCTACAAGCGCAAGGTGGATACCTCCGAGCTGGACAGCGTGGCGGACTACGACACCGACACCATGGGTATCGGCATGCGTTTTGGCGTGCCCATCAGCGAAAAGGATACGATCAACTTCGGCTTCGCCTACGAGGATGTCACCCTTGACATCAATCCCGAGGCGCCCGACGTGTATTACAAATACGCCGCCCAGTACTCCTCGTCCTGCCAGGGGCAACTCGCCCTCAATCCCAAGACGGGCTGTACCACCGACATGAATACCGTGCGCATGGAGGTGGGCTGGGCCCGGGATACGCGGGATAGCCTGATGTACCCCACCAAGGGCACCTACCAGCGCGTGGCCCTCGAACTTGGCACGCCGCTTGGCGACCTCGAGTACTACAAGCTCAACTACCAGTACCAGTGGATCAAATCCCTGTCCCGGAACGTCAGCCTCCTGCTCAACGGCGAGATCGGCATCGGCGACGGCTATGGCGACAGTCCCACCCTGCCCCTGTTCCGCAACTTCTTCGCCGGCGGCATCGGCTCGGTGCGTGGTTTCGATACCGGCGCCCTGGGCCCGAAGGCCCTGAACCAGGATGGCGAGATCTTCTCCATCGGCGGCGACACCCGCGTGGTCGGCAACGCCGAAGTCATGTTCCCCTTCCCGGGCATGGGCAACGACCGTTCGGTGCGGCTCTCCACCTTCGTGGACATCGGCGCCGTGGCCGGTCCTGGAGACGAGTTCGATCGCTACGACAAGCTTTCCTTCTCGGACATGCGCTATTCCGCCGGCCTGGCGGTGCTCTGGTACTCGCCCATGGGGCCCATCAAGATGTCCCTCGCCAAACCCCTCAACGCGGAAGATGACGAGGAGGAACAAGTCTTCCAATTCCAGCTCGGCAACGTGTTCTGACAAGGAGCCCCACCTTGAAACGCATCGCATTACTGCTTCTCTGCATGGCCTTTCCCGCCATGTCCCTGGCCGCCGACCTGAAGATCGGCTTCGTCAACACGGAAAAGCTGTTCCGGGAATCTCCCCTCGCCGTCAAGGCGCAAAAAAAGCTGGAGAAGGAATTCCAGAGCCGGGAGCAGGAAATTCAGAAACAGGTCAAGCAGGCGCGGGAACTGCAAAACCACCTGGAAAAGGAAGGCCTGACCATGTCGGAGGCCGACCGCGGCAAGAAGCAGAAGGATCTGGCCAACCTGACCCGCGACATCCAGCATGCCCAGCGCGAGTTCCGGGAAGACCTCAACCAGCGCAAGAACGAGGAATTCGCCGGCGTCCAGGACCGCGCCCGCAAGGCCATCGTGGAAATCGCCGAGAAGGAAAAATTCGATCTGATCGTCGAGAACGTGGTGTACGCCAGCCCCAAGGTGGATATCACCGAGCGGGTCCTGAAGGCCCTCGACCGCTGAGGTTTCCATGCCTGTCCTGACGCTGGCCGATTTACAGGTCCGCCTGGGCGGAACACTACGGGGTGATGGCGGGACGCTGATTCGGGGTGCCGCATCCCTGGACCGGGCGGACGGCGACCAGATCGCGTTCCTGGTCAGCGCCAAGTACCTCGCCCAGGCCCGCGCCTCCCGGGCGGGGGTTCTGATCATCCCGGAATCCCTGAACGAAACCCTGCCCCAGGCCTGCCTGGCGGTCGCCAATCCCCATGCGGCATTTGCCCGGGCGGTGGCCCTGCTGCATCCCGAGCCCGGCCTGCCTGTCGGCGTCCATCCCACCGCCGTGGTCGCGGAGGACGCCGATGTCCACGCCGAAGCCCGCGTCGGCCCCCACGTCTGCATCGGCGCGGGGGCCCGGGTGGGCGCCCGCAGCCTGATCCATGCCGGCGGCGTCATCGGCCCCGGCGCCATCGTCGGCGAGGATTGCCTGCTGCATCCCCGGGTCACGGTCCAGCATGCTTGCGTGGTCGGCGACCGGGCGGTCCTGCATTCGGGCTGTGTCATCGGCTCCGACGGCTTCGGTCTGGCCTGGGAAGCCGAACCAGAGGGCGGCCACTGGCTGAAGGTGCCCCAGATCGGCCGCGTCGTGATCGGCAACGATGTGGAGATCGGCGCCAATACCTGCATCGACCGGGGCGCCCTGGACGACACGGTGATCGAGGATGGCGTCAAGCTGGACAACCTCATCCACATCGCCCACAACTGCCGCATCGGCCGGCATACCGCCATCGCCGCCTGCGTCGGCATGGCCGGCAGCACCTCCATCGGCGCCTACTGCCAGATCAGCGGCGCGGCCATGATCAGCGGCCATATCGCCATCGCCGACAAGGTGACCATATCCGGCGGCAGCGTGGTGGCGAAGAACCTCCGCGCTCCCGGCGTCTATACCTCGGTCATGCCCCTCATGCCCCACGAGGACTGGCTGCGAAACGCGGCCCACTTGCGTCACCTGGATGCCCTGGCGGGGCGCCTGAAAGCGCTGGAAAGCCGAATCAACGATCTAGACAAGGACGACGCGGAATGATGGACATTACCCAGATCATGAAATACCTCCCCCACCGCTATCCGTTCCTGCTGGTGGATCGAGTGCTGGAACTGGTGCCCAACGAGCGGGTGGTGGCCATCAAGAACGTGACCATGAACGAGCCCCATTTCCCCGGCCACTTTCCCCATCACCCGGTGATGCCCGGCGTGCTCATGATCGAGGCCCTGGCCCAGACCGCCGGCCTGCTGGCATTCAGCAGTTCCGGCAAGGAGATCACCGAAAATTCCGTGATCTATTTCGTCGGCATCGACGGTGCCCGCTTCAAGCGACCGGTGGTGCCGGGCGACCAGCTGCGCATGGAGGCGAGCATCCTGCGCCACACCCGGGGCATCTGGAAATTCGCCGCCAGGGCCACGGTGGACGGCACACTGGCCTGTGAAGCCGAACTGATGTGCACCCTGAAAGAGCTGGACTGAGGCCATGGCCGGCATCCATCCCACCGCCCTCGTCCATCCCGGCGCCAGGCTGGGCGCGGATGTGGAAATCGGCGCCTACAGCCTGGTCGGGGAGCACGTGGAGATCGGCGACGGCACCCGCGTCGGTCCCCATGTGGTGATCAACGGCCACACCCGTATCGGCGCCGGCAACCGCATCTTCCAGTTCTGCTCCATCGGCGAGGAACCCCAGGACAAGAAGTACGCCGGCGAGCCCACCCGCCTGGAGATCGGCGACCACAACGTCATCCGCGAGTTCTGCACCCTCAACACCGGCACCGCCCAGGATCTGGGCGTCACCCGCCTGGGCCACCACAACTGGATCATGGCCTACGTGCATATCGCCCATGACTGCGTGGTGGGCGACCACACCATTTTCGCCAACAACGCCACCCTGGCCGGCCACGTCCATATCGACGACCACGCCATCCTGGGCGGCTTCACCGGCGTGCACCAGTTCTGCCGCATCGGCGCCCACGTCATCACCGGCATCGCCTCGGTGGTGCGCCAGGACGTGCCGCCCTTCCTCACCGTCGCCGGCAACCCCCTGGCGCCCCACGGCGTCAATTCCGAGGGCCTGAAGCGGCGCGGCTTCTCGCCGGAAGCCCTGGCCGGCCTCAAGCGTGCCTACAAGACCCTGTACAAGTCCGGCCTCTCCCTCGCCGAGGCCCAGACCGCCATCGCGGCCGAGGCGGAAAAGTTGCCCGAACTCAAGCCGCTGGCGGACTTCCTGGCGAATGCCGGACGTGGCATCGTTCGTTGACGGTGAGGAGAGAGGGGTGAGGAGTGAGGAGGGAAACCCCGTATCGGACACCGGCCCTACCCCTCACTCCTCACTCCTCACTCCTCACCCTAAAGTCGCCATCGTCGCGGGAGAAGCCTCCGGCGACCTTCTCGGCAGCCTGTTGATCAACGCGGTGAAACAGGCCGGGCTGGCGGCGGACTTCTTCGGCATCGCCGGGCCCAAGATGCAGGCGGCGGGCGCCCGCTCCCTGTTCCCCATGGAGGCGCTCTCGGTGCGGGGCTACGTGGAGGCCCTGGGCAGCCTGCGCAAGATCCTGGGCATACGCGCGGCGCTGAAAGCGCGACTCCGCGCCGCGCCCCCCCGCCTGTTCATCGGCGTCGACGCGCCGGATTTCAATCTGTCGCTGGAGGCCGACCTGAAACGGGCCGGCATTCCCACCGTGCATTTCATCAGTCCTTCCATCTGGGCCTGGCGCCCCAAGCGCATCGAAAAGATCCGCAAGGCGGTATCCCACGTCCTGCTCATCTTTCCCTTCGAGGAAGCCCTGTTCCAGAAGGCCGGCATCCCGGCCACCTATGTCGGCCACCCTGTTGCCCACGCCTTGCCCGAGCCCCGCCGGCTCCAGGCCAGGGAGCGATTGGGCTTGCCCCAGGATGAGGAATTCCTGGTGCTCATGCCCGGCAGCCGGCCGGGGGAATTGAAGGCCCTGGCAAAGCTGTTCATCGAGACCGCCAGGGAACTGCACAAGACCCGCCCGGACACCCGCTTCCTGATCCCGCTGGTCAACCGGGAAACCCGCCTGCTGTTCGAGCAGGCCCTCTACCAGGCGGACGCCCGCGACCTGCCCCTGCGCATGCTGTTCGGCCATTCCCACGATGCCCTCCAGGCGGCGGACGTGGCCCTCATCGCCTCCGGCACGGCCACCCTGGAAGCCCTGCTGCTGGATTGCCCCCATGTCATCACCTACAAGGTGCCCTGGCTGACCTGGCACATCATGAAACGCCAGGCCATGCTGCCCTGGGTCGGGCTGCCCAATATCATGGCGGGACGCGAGCTGGTGCCGGAAATCCTCCAGAACCGCGCCACCCCGGAAAACCTGGCGCGGGCATTGGGCAAGCTGCTGGCCGATGCCGATGCCCGCCAGGCCCAGATCGACGAATTCCGCATCCAGCGCGCCCGCCTCAAGCGCGACACGCCCCGCCTGATCGCCCAGGCCCTGCGCCCCCTGCTTGCCCATGGCTGACGGCGCCGGCCTGATCTGCGGCGTCGACGAAGCCGGGCGCGGCCCCCTCGCCGGCCCCGTGTATGCCGCCGCGGTCATCCTGGATCCCGCCCGGCCCATCCCCGGCCTCAAGGATTCCAAGAAAATCCCCGAGCCCAGCCGTGTCCGCCTGGCGGGCGAGATCCGCGCCCACGCCCTGGCCTGGTCGGTGGCCTGGGCGACGGAGGAAGAGATCGACCGGCTCAATATCCTGCGCGCCAGCCTGCTGGCCATGCGGCGCGCCGTGCTGGGCCTGAACCCGGCCGCGGCCCGGGCCCTGATCGACGGCAACCGTTGTCCCGAGCTGCCCATCCCCGCCCGCGCCATCGTCCGGGGCGACGCCAGCGAACCCTGCATTTCCGCCGCCTCCATCCTGGCCAAGACCGAACGCGATAAAGAAATGCGCCGACTGGCCGATATCTACCCTGATTACGGTTTCGAGCGACATGCCGGCTATCCCACCCCGGATCACCTGGCGGCCCTGGAATCCCACGGTCCGAGCCCCATCCACCGGAAAAGCTTCGGACCGGTGAAACGATTGCTGCAAAAGGCGCTGATCTAAAAAAAGGAGAACCCGATCATGTTCGTGATCATCGGCTGGGCGGTTGCACTGGTAGGCGTGTTCGGCGGCTTCGCCATGGCGGGAGGCCACCTGGCGGCGCTGTTCCAGCCCCTGGAACTGGTGATGATCGGCGGCGGCGCCTTCGGCGCCTTCATCGCCGCCAACAACGCCCATGGCATGAAGCACACGCTGGGGGGCATCGCCAGTTGCTTCAAGGGTTCCAAGTACACCAAGGCCTTCTACATGGAGCTCATCGGCCTGCTGTTCGAGCTTCTGGCCAAGGCCCGCAAGGAAGGCCTCATGTCCCTGGAAGGCGACGTGGAGGAGCCGGACAAGAGCGCCATCTTCTCCAAGTACCCCAACATCCTGGCGAATCACCATCTGGTCGATTTCATCACCGACTACATGCGCATGATGGTGGGCGGCAACCTCAACGCCATGGAAATCGAAAACCTCATGGACGCGGAAATCGAAACCCATCACCACGAGGAAATGCATGCCTCCCACGCCGTGTCCAAACTGGCGGACGGCATGCCCGCCTTCGGCATCGTGGCGGCGGTGATGGGCGTGGTGCACACCATGGAATCCCTGCACCTGCCCCCGTCCGAACTGGGCATCCTCATCGCCCACGCCCTGGTGGGCACCTTCCTCGGCATCCTGCTTTCCTACGGCTTCGTCGCCCCCCTCGCCACCGTGCTGGAGGGCAAGGCCGCCGAATCCACCAAGGTTTACCAGACCGTCAAGGTCATCCTGCTGTCTTCCCTCAACGGCTTCGCGCCCCAGACCTGCGCCGAGTTCGGTCGCAAGGTGCTGTTCTCCACGGAACGGCCGTCCTTCCGCGAACTGGAGGAAGACATCAAGGCGCGCAAGGGCAAGTAGCCCGTGGCGGATAACGCATAGCGAGTGGAGCCTGGAAGATGGCTGACGATTCCCAAAGACCCATAGTCATCAAGCGCATCAAGAAGGCGGGCGGCGGTGCCCATGGCGGCGCCTGGAAGATCGCCTACGCCGATTTCGTGACCGCCATGATGGCCTTCTTCCTGCTCATGTGGCTGCTGGGCTCGGCGACGAAGGCCAAGCTGGAAGGCATCTCCGAGTACTTCAAGACCCCCATGAAGGTGGCCATGACCGGCGGTTCGGGCTCCGGGGACGCCACCAGCCTGATCCAGGGCGGCGGCACGGATCTCACCCGCCGCGCCGGCCAGGTCAAGAAGGGGGAAATCGAAACCTCCACCTCGCGGGCCGATCAGGAGCGCCAGGAATCCGCCCGCTTGCAGGACCTCAAAGCCAAGCTGGAGAAGGCCATCGACAACAACGCCAAGATGGCCCAGTTCAAGAAGCAGCTCAAACTGGACATCACCAGCGAGGGCCTGCGCATCCAGATCGTGGACGACCAGAACCGGCCCATGTTCGATTCCGGCGGCGCCGTCATGAAGCCCTATACCCGGGACGTCCTGCGGGAGATCGGCCGCACCCTGAACGAAGTGCCCAACCGGATCAGCCTCTCCGGCCACACCGACGCGGTGCCCTACTCCGGCGGCGAGGCGGGCTACAGCAACTGGGAACTGTCCGCCGACCGCGCCAACGCCTCCCGGCGCGAACTGGTGGCCGGCGGCCTGGAGGACGGCAAGGTCCTGCGCGTGGTGGGGCTCGGTTCCGCCATCCCCTTCGACAAGGAAAACCCCAACTCCCCGGTGAACCGGCGCATCTCCATCATCGTCATGAACAAGAAGGCCGAGGAAGCCATCACCAGGGAATCGCGCCAGGTCGAGGCCAGCACGGCCAAGGAAGTGGCGGAGACACTGGATGTCAAGCGCTGACGCCCTGTCGTCACCGTCCATGCTCCGCCTGCCGCCGGCCCTGGCCGCCCTGCTGGCCCAACTTCCCGGCCTCGCCCTGGCGGCCGTCCTGCTGACCAGCGGCGCCCCCCTTCCCCTCCCCGCCCTGGCCATGCTCGTCGGCGTGGTGGCCGCCGCCCTCGCCATCCACTGGCGACTGCCGTCCTGGTGGCGCCTGATCAACCTGACCTTCGTTCCCCTGCTGTGGCTCGGCCTGGCCGCCGACCTGGATTCCCGCTGGTTCCTGGCGGGGTTCCTGGCGCTGGCCCTGACCTCCCTGGGCGCCGTTCGCACCCGCGTCCCGCTTTATCTTTCCAGCGCCGCCGCGGCCCGGGAACTGGCCCGCCGCCTGCCCGGCAACGGCCGTCTCATGGACCTGGGCTGCGGCCTGGGCGGTCCCCTGGCCGGGGTGCGCCGTGCCCGGCCCGACGCCCGCCTGGAGGGTGTGGAAGCCGCCCCCCTCAACTGGCTTATCGCCCGCGTCAGGCTTTGGCGTCGCGCCGACATCCGCCTGGGCAGCCTGTGGGATGCCGATCTCTCCGGCTGCGACGTGGTCTATGCCTACCTTTCCCCCGCCCCCATGGCCCGGCTCTGGCAAAAGGCCGAGGCGGAAATGAAGCCCGGCAGCCTGTTCATCAGCAACAGCTTTGCGGTTCCCGGCCTGGCGTTCGATGAAGTGATCGAACTCGACGACCTCTCCCGCTCCCGCCTGCTGATCCGGAGGATGCGATGACCGACTGGCTCGCGCGCCTGCAACCCGGCGAAATTCCGATCTTCCGCCACACCCACCGGGCGCTGGCCGAATTCGGCCCCCGGCGGGAACACCTCGCCGCCCGGGAAATCGCCCAGGAAGTCCTGGCCGATCCCCTCGCCACCCTGCACACCCTCCACACCGTCAACAAGAAGGTGGCCCAGCGCTATGGCACGGAAGTGCCCACCGTGGAACATGCCCTCATGATGTGGGGCATCGGCGCCTACCTGGACGCGGCCCGGGGACTGCCGATCCTGGAAACCACCCCCGCCGGCCGGGACGCCCGGGCGCTCAAGGCCCTGGGCGTGCTGGCCCGGCGCGCCCAGCACGCCGCCTGGCAGGCCCGGGACTTCGCCGTGCAGCACAGCGATATCCGCGCCGAGGAAGTCCAGGTCGCCGCCATCCTGTGGCACCTGCCGGAAATGCTGCTCTGGCTGCGGGCGCCGGAGGAAGCCCGGCGCCTGGAGCGCCTGGGTCGCGCCCGCCCCGCCGCCGAGGCGGAAATGGAAGTCCTGGGGCAATCCATGGGGGCCTTCCGCCTGCAACTGCTGGAAGCCTGGAGCATTCCCGAACTCACCCGCGACCTGCTTGACGAGCGCCATGCCGAGCGGGCCCGCCAGACCATCCTCGCCGCCAGCCTGGACATCGCCCGGCGCAGCGAACGGGGCTGGTGGGACGAGGGCTTCCTGGCGGCCTACAACGCCCTGGCCGGCGTGGTAAACCTGCCCGTGGAAAACGTCATCGCCACCGTCCACGGCAATGCCGCCCGCGTCGCCCGCCACGGCGACTGGCTGGCGGCGACGCCCTCGGCCGCATGGATCCCCATGATTCCCGGCCCCTGGCCACAGGAGCCGGACGAGGAGGAAGCCGCGGCTACCGAAGCGGCCCGCCCCGCGCCAGTCCAGCCGAAGCCCGAGGTGGTCGCCCCCGGCGCCATGGCCGGAAAATCACCCGCCCCGGTCGAGGCGCACCAGGCGCCAACCCCCGCCACGCCCGCTCCCACTCCCGCGCCTGTCACCGCTCCCACCACCCAGCCGTCCGCGCCGGCCCCAGCCGAGGAGCCCGGGCACACGGTCTGCCCCATGCCCGACAAGCAGGTTTTCCGGGAAACCATCAGGGGGATCGAAGGCCACCTGGACGGCTCCCTCAACCTCAACCAGATGTCCGCCCTCATCCTCAAGGGCCTGCACACCGGCCTGGGGCTGTCGCGCATCCTGTTCGCCATGATCACCCCCGACGGCGAACGGGTGAAATCCCGCTTCACCCTGGGCGTTCCGACGGAAGACTCCCTCCGGCACTTCGAATTCCGCCTGGACGGCAAGGACCTGTTCGCCCAGCTCATGGGCAAGATGCAGGGCGTCTGGATCAACGAAGGCAACCGGGAACGCCTGTGGCCCATGGTCGATCCCCGGTTGCAGAAGGTCATCGGCGCCGGCGACTTCTACGCCATGAGCCTGTTCAACGGCGGCAAGCCCCTGGGACTCATCTACGCCGACCGGGGCCACGGCGAATGCGGCCTGGATCCCCTGACCTACACGGATTTCAAGATGTTTTGCCTGCAGGCCGCCCGGGGCATGGCCAAGGTCAAGGGCTAAAAAATCAGGGGCAAGGGGCAAGGGGCAAGGGGCAAGCAAAGTCCAGGTTTTCCTTGAACCTTGCAGGCGCGAAGCGCCGCCCTTGCCCCTTGCCCCTGACACTTTCGTCAGGCCGCCATGCGTATCGCGTCTTCCACGTCCACCGCCACCGGTCGCGACACGCCGGGTTCCGGCATGGTCACGCCCACCAGCCTTTCCGCCATTTCCATGGTGATGCGGTTGTGGGTGATGAACAGGAACTGGGTTTCCGCCGACATCTTCTTCACCAGGTTGCCGTAGCGCTCGGTGTTGCTGTCGTCCAGGGGCGCGTCCACCTCGTCCAGCAGGCAGAACGGCGCCGGGTTGAGGCGGAAGAAGGCGAACACCAGGGATAGGGCGGTGAGCGCCTTCTCGCCGCCGGACAGCAGGTGGATGGAGCTGTTCTTCTTGCCCGGCGGCTGGGCCAGCACGGTGAGGCCCGCGTCCAGGATCTCCTCGCCGGTGAGGATCAGCTGGGCCTCGCCGCCGCCGAACAGCTCGGTGAACAGGGACTTGAACTCCCGGCTGACCTTGTCGTAGGTCTCCTTCAGGCGCGAGCGGGTTTCCGCGTCGATGCGGCGGATGGCTTCTTCCAGGGTATTGGCGGCTGTCTCCAGGTCCTCGGCCTGGGCGTCCAGGTACTGTTTGCGCTCCTGGGCAGCCTTGAGTTCGTCCAGGGCGGCCATGTTCACCGGCCCCAGGGCGGCGATGTCGGCCTCCAGGCGGGCCAGGTCGTTCTTCAGCCAGGTCTCGCCCTTGCCGGCCAGGCCGGCGGCCTGGGCGCGGGTTTCCAGTTCCGCCTCGTCCACGCCTTCCAGTTCCTCGGTGTAGCGGGCTTCCACCAGCCGGGCTTCCTGGAGCTTGAGCTCGAAGGCCATGGCCCGTTCCTTCAAGGGCTCCAGGGCGTGCTCGGTGGTGAGGCGGGCGGTTTCCATGTCGCGCAGGGCGCCGTTGGCCCCTTCCAGGGCTTCCCGGGCGGCGGTCAGGGCCGCCTCGGCCACCTGGCGGCGTTCCAGGGCGGCATCCAGGGCGGACAGGGTGGGGCTTTCCTGGGCCTGGGCCAACTCCGCTTCCAGGCGGGCAAAGGTCTGGGCCAGGTCCTCCAGGGTGCGGGCGGCGCGGCCCTTGCGTTCCTCCAGCTCCTTCAGGCGGGCGGCGAGGGATCGGGTCTGGAACGCCGCCTCCTGGGCCTCCCGCTCGGCCCGGCGCTGGGCTTCCCGCACCGTCTGCATCTTCTGGTCGGCGGCCTGGCGAGCGGAGCGGACTTCATCGAGGCGCTCCCTGGCCATGTCGTATTCCATCTGGGCTTCCCGATGGCGTTCGCTGGCGTCGTTCCAGGCTTCCTCCTCCACGGCCATCTGGTCGTAGATCTCGTCCAGTTCCTTGCTGATCTGGGCGCGGCGTTCCTGCACCCGGCGCAGGGCTTCCTGGCCCCGCACCACTTCCACCTGGAGCTGGTGCGCCTGGGCCTGGGCCTGGGCGAGTTGGGATTGAAGGGCCTCGCCCTGGCGCCGTGCGGCCTGCTGGGCTTCCTCGGACTGGCGGACTTCGTCGGCCACCTCCTCCACGCCGGCCTGGGCCAGTTCCAGGTCGGATTCCAGGGTCTCGATTTCCCGCGCCCGGGCCAGCAGGCCATGGTGGCCCTTCTCCGGCGCGTTGAAGGTCAGGCTCTCGCGGCTGACCCGGTGACCGTCCAGGGTGGCGATGAAGCCGCCGGGCGGCAGCCGGTCGCGCTGGGTCAGGGCGTGGCCGAGATTATCGGTGGCGAAGGCCAGGGCCAGGCGGTCGGCCAGGAAGCGGGCGACCAGGGGATCGTCGGTGTGGATCAGGTCGGCCAGGGCGTGCATGTCACCCTCCCCCGCCGGCATTTCTGTAAGTAGTTCGGATTCCCTCTCGGATTCCAGAGCGGGTAGCAACAGCTCGAAACGGCCTTCGGGCGGTTCATCGGTCCAGGCAGGATCCGCTTCCACCGCCAGCGCCGCCATGGCTTCGCCGAGAGCGGCTTCCACGGCGGTTTCCCAACCCTCTTCCACGCGGATTCGCTGCCACAGCCGCGCCACCGAACCCAAACCCTGGCGTTCCAGCCAGGCCGCGCCCTCGCTTTCCGTCTGCTGTGCGGCGGCCTGCATCTTGTGCAGGGCGGCCACTTCCGCTTCCTTGCGATGCAGTTCCCGGTTGGCCTCGTCCAGGGCCAGGCGCGCCTGGCGCAGGCGGGCTTCGTGGCCGGGCCATTCGGCGCGGGCGGCTTCCAGGTATTCGGCCAGACGCTCCACCCGCTCCTGTTCCGTTTCCAGTTCCATGCGCTGGCGTTCCAGGGCGGATTCGTCGGAACCGGCGAGCTTGTCCTTCTCCTCCATCAGGCGCAGTTCCCGCGCCTTGTGCTGGTCCAGGATGCGTTCCGCGTGGGCCTGGTTGGCTTCTTCCAGCTGGATGGCCTGCTCGAACTGGGCCATCTCCCGCTGCACGTTGGCGACGGCGGCCTGGGCCTCGCGCCAGACGGTTTCCGCCTCGGGCAGGTTCTCGCTGGCCTGGGCGGCGCGCTCGGACAGGATTTCCGCCTGCTCCTCGGCCTGGGCCAGTTCTTCCCGGCGCTGCCCGGTTTCCAGTTCGGCGGCCTGTTGCTCGGCCTCGGTCTGGACGCGGCGCTCGCCGGCCAGGCGGATTTCGCTGGCCAGGCGTTCCCGGGTGCCGTGCAGATGGCGCAGTTCCTGCTCCACCCGGGCCACCTCGCCGCTCTCGGCGTAGAAATGGGCCTGGGCCTGATTCAAGGCCTCGGTGGCGCTGAACTGGTTCAGGCGCTGGGCTTCCAGTTCCGCTTCCAGGCGGCGCAGCTCGGCGGTCTTGGCCTCGATGTCGGTGCGGGCCGCTTCCATCTGGCGTTCCAGGTCCACCTGGCGCGCCTGGGCGTCCCGCTTGCGGGTCAGGGCCAGCACATGGGTCTTGAGGCCCTTGTCGGCGTCCAGGTCGAAGAACCGCCGGGCCACTTCCGCCTGGCCGGCCAGCTTGTCCAGTTGCCGGCCCAGTTCCTCGCGGATATCCGCAACCCGGTCCAGGTTCTCGCGCGTGTCGCGCAGGCGGGACTCGGTTTCCTTGCGCCGCTCCTTGTACTTGGACACCCCCGCCGCCTCTTCCAGGAAGCCGCGCAGTTCCTCGGGCTTGGCCTCGATGATGCGGGAGATCATGCCCTGCTCGATGATGGCGTAGGCGTCGCCCCCCAGGCCGGTGCCCAGGAACAGGTCCGCCATGTCCTTCTTGCGCACCTGGACATTGTTGATGTGGTAGCTGGAGTCGCCGGCCCGGGTCAGGATGCGCTTGACCGAGATTTCGGCGTACTGGGACCACTGGCCCGCCGCCCTGCCCTCGCTGTTGTCGAACAGCAGTTCCACCGAGGCGCGGCTCGCCGGTTTGCGTCCACTCGAGCCGTTGAAGATCACGTCCTGCATGGAGGCGCCGCGCAGTTCCCGCGCCTTGGATTCCCCCAGCACCCAGCGCACCGCGTCGATGACGTTGGACTTGCCGCAGCCGTTGGGGCCGACGATGCCGGTGAGCTGGCCGGTGGCGGGAATGATCACCGGGTCCACGAAGGACTTGAAGCCGGCGATGTGGATGTGTTTGAGGCGCAAGGGGGCGGAAAGGAGTGGGTGGTCTGGCGTTTATAATGCGTCGCGCATTCTAACTTTTAAGCTTCGCTCCATGCCCAGCCAACCCGCCAAATCCCTGGAAACCTTCGACAATCCCCAGCCGGCAAGGGATTACCACATCCACATCGAGATCCCGGAATTCACCTGCCTGTGCCCCAAGACCGGCCAGCCGGACTTCGCCACCCTGTTCCTGGACTACATCCCGGATGCGCGCTGCGTGGAACTCAAGAGCCTCAAGCTGTATATCTGGTCCTTCCGGGAGGAAGGCCACTTCCACGAGGACGTCACCAACCGCATCCTGGACGACCTGGCCCGGGCCACCGATCCGCGCTTCATGCGGCTGACCAGCAAGTTCTACGTGCGCGGCGGCATCTTCACCAACGTGGTGGCCGAGCACCGCAAGGCGGGCTGGGAGCCAGCCCCGCGCGTGGAACTGACCCAGTTCGCGGGCAACTCCAACACCCGGGGCTGAGCAGCCGCCCGGCCACGAGTCCGGCCGGGAGCCGAAGCCTGGCAAGGCCAAGCCGTCAGTGATCCGACGTGACGCGACGTTTCGTCGAGGAAGGATGAACCTGTTCGGTCGGGTTCGCGGGTTGCTCGGCCAAACGACCCGTAACGTACTTGTGCAATACGCTCGCGATCAGCGTCTGGTATGGCACCCCTTCTTCGAGTGCCTTGACTTGAATATCGCTCAGGTCGCCCGAGGACAGTCGAATATTGACCCGACGATCCTTGATGCCGGTTGCGCGCGCGGCGGCCTTGAATCTCGCAAGCTCGGCTTTCGTGGCGACCGATTCGAGTTGGCCCTTTTCATAGGCACTGAGAATTGCGAGTTCGTCGTCGTTAATTTTCGGCATCCGCTTCACCTTGATTCAGATAGTCCCTCGTCGCCTTGCGGCTCGGAATGATGGTCTTGAGGAAGAAATAATCGTCCTCTTCGACAAATGGCACCAAGTAGGCATAGCTGTCACACGCGACCACCAGTACACGTTGCTTGGGGTATTTTGTCCGGTTCGGGTGAGCCAGGATATCCAGCAGGCCGCCGGATTCGACCGCGACAACGATGCTCTCGAACGAAATACCCCGCTCCGCTCTGAGCGTCTCATTCTTTTCCGGACTCCAGCGCATTGGCTTCATGGGGGCATGCTACGTCTATGTGTGCCTTTTGTCACCAGTAGGGCTGCACGCGGAGCGAGCTTTCCCTGTCACCGCGACATGCAGGCGAATGACCGGACGCGCAGTACCGCCTCCTGCCGGAAACGCGCCTTGTAGGATGCGACGATCTCCCGGATCGCGCGCTCGGCTCCCGCGTCGTCCCCATGAACCAGGCTGAGCACGTGGGATTCCTCATGCATCACCGTCCCCGTGGCGGAGCGCCACTGGCCGGAAGCCCTCCTCCCGACGAACCGTATCCGTCTGGAAACCCGCCCCCGTCGTCATTCGGCCACCGGCGCCTTCTTGCGCCGGAAAACGCCGATCTGCTGGCCCTGGGGGATCGTGATGGCGGGCATGCCCTGCTCGATCAGCGTGATGACCAGGGAACCGCCATAGGCGAAATGCCCCAGTTTCTCGCCCTTGCGGACGGGCACGGGCTGATCCGGCGTCACCTTCCTGAACTTGTCCTCGAACACCACCGAGCCGACGCTATCCAGGCCCACCGGAATCATGGCGACGTGGCCGTATCCGGGGGTCTCGATGATGAAGTAGCCCCGGCGGAAGTGCTCGAAGGCACTGTAGCTCGCGCCCTGGCCGATATTTCCGGCATTAAAAAACGCGCCGAAGTCATTGATTCCATGATAACTACCCGCCACGTCCTCGCGCGCCTCCACCACCTTGCCGGCAACCACCGCGTGGAAGTGATGGTAGGTGCTTGGCAGCAGGATGCAGGACACCGCGCTGCCGTGCTCGAAGCGCTTCGCGTATCCGGAACCGTCGAGCAGCGCCTTCACGTCCAGCTTACGGCCCAGCTTGGTCGGGATGCCCTGGTCCGGCGTCAGCGGCTGCATCATGGTCAGCACGCAATCGGTGGGCGCCACCAGCACCGCGTCATCCTCCGGGCTGGCCACCGCGCGCGCGCCGGGCCGCAAATCGCGGATGAAGAACTGGTTGAACGACTTGAAGCCCTGCGGCGGAACGGCATAGTCCCCCATGCGGATGGCCGGATCGGCGGTCCATTGGGGAATGACGGCGGTCGATTCCGGGGAATCGAGGAAACGCCCCCGCGCCGCGACGAAATCCCGGGTCCAGCCCAGGCCCGGCTGCGTGCCGACGAAGCGTTGGCCGTCTTCGTTGCGGTAGTAGAACCAGGCGAACTTCTCGATGTAGCTGAACTCGTCCCGCACCCCATCGGGTTCCGGCAGCAGGCGGTACCAGTCGTCGAAGAACGCCAGCAGATCGTCGAACTTCTTGCCCTTCCAGGGATTCTCCACGCGGGGGGTCGGCCACAGGGCCCGGGTATCGGGGTCCGGGTCTTGCATGTTGGCGAAGGCCCGTTCCAGGGTGGCGCGAAACGCAGGGTCGGCTTCGTACAGGCGCTTCAAGGCCTGTACCGGCGGCGCTCGCGGCGAGTCTTGCGCCACGGCGGTACCGGCAAGCACAACGAGCATGCAGGCCAGCCCATGCCTCAGGGTTCCCCACGGCATGATCATCATGAATTCCTCCATGAACGGTACGGGCTGTACGGGCCTGATGCCGGCGCCATCGTTGCCAGGCCCGTTGTCGGATGCCGCATCAATGAATGATCCCCTTGGCGCGCAACGCCTCCCGGGCGATTTTCTGGCGCAGGGGCAAATCCCCCGGATTCCGGATGTCCAGATTCAAGGCAAAAAACCAGGTGCCCCGGGCTGTCTCCACATAACCCACATACCAGCCGATGCCCGGGTCGCCGCGCGCCGCCCAGCCGGTCTTGGCCCAAAGCCCATGCCGCGGCGTCTGTTCCACCCGCATGATCCGGCGCAGCGTTTCATAGGCGGCGGAGCCGAACGGCAGGGATCGCCGATGAACCGCCTTGAGGAATTCGATTTGCCCGGCCGCGCTGATCCGGAGCGAGCCATCCAGCCAGAACGCGGTTTCATCGAATGGCGCGGAAAGCTCGCCATAGCCTGTCGCGGCCAGGTAGCGCTGGTATTTCGCGGCCCCGACCCGGCGGGCGAGCGCCTGATAACACCACACGCAGGACAGCCTGAAGGCGCTGTCCAGGGTCTGGTCCCCATTCCAGCCCGGGACTTCCCGCGCCACGCCGTCCCAGGTGAAGGTATCGCCGTCGGCGATGGCCCCTTCTTCCAGCGCGATCAGCGTGTTCAGAATCTTGAAGGTGGACGCCACCGGAAACTTCCGGCTTGAACGTCTTTCATCGTGCACGAAGGCCTCGCCCTCATGCAGGGGCGCGATGACGATCGTGCCCGTGACGCCCGCCTCGGAGAATATCCGCCCAAGGTCCGTGTCTTCCGACCGCGCCACCGGCGGGGCCAGAAGGAAGAGGCAAAGGCAAATCAGGGCGGAGCGGAACATGGGATGCGCGACGTTCGACATAACTGGCTGGCTGGAGGCTGGTGAGGCCCGCTGTAAGCCCGTCCGTGTTGATGGATGGGTTGGGCCTCTCATTCAGAGTGAGTCCACATAGAGTAGTAGTCAGGTGGCGGTTCTCGTGTGAAGTCTGCCCGCCTTGCGTATGGCGGTGTAGGCGGCCTTGAACTGTGCCCTGTAGCCGGGGCCGAGAGCGATCGGGCCAAGTGCCAAGCCGTCGCAGACAAAGACACCCTCGTACTCGAACACGCCGATTTCAAACGTACATGGAGGTTCACCGACCAGTTCGTTCAGGGGAGTTGTAAGTGCCCTGACCTCGTAGGCATTCTCGACCATCTTGTCGATGAACACGGCGAACCTCTTCGTCTGCCGCAAGTAGACCCATCGATCAACTTTCATGCGCTTCACGGCCAACACTACGTCAGGTTCCACCGCTCGGCCGTCGGACTCCAGTTCAGCGATCGCCAGATCGATCAACTCGGGCTTGCCCTTGGCATGCGTGCGAGCGGCCACAAGGTCATTCGAGACCGAGCGCGTTCTTTTGATACCCGCATCGTCAAGTACGCGGAAGAGAATGGCCTTGTAGCCTTCGATGAAGCGGAGTGCTGATTCGCGCGGCAGGAGCATTCTGTGGTCTTGATGTGGAACGAGGGAGGAATCGGTCTGGGTGGCTTATTGCCCAGGTCCGGTTCCTATTGGGTTGGGCCTCTGATCAGCCATGACCGGCTTCAGCATGGAGCCTGAGCCCCAGGCCGCCAGCGCTGACAAGTGGTTGGCAAACATGTACAGTCTCGCGTACATATAAGGAGCCCCGAAATGGATGCGATTACCTACACGACGGTTCGCGCGAACCTGGCGAATGCCATGGACCGCGTTTGCAATGACCACGAGGCGTTGATCATCACCCGCAACGGAGAACAGTCGGTCGTGATGCTCTCGCTCGAAGATTACAAGGCGCTGGAAGAGACCGCCTATCTGCTGCGCACACCCGCGAACGCCAAGCGTCTTCTTGCGGCAATGGCTCAGTTGAACGCCGGCAAGGGCGTCGAGCGGAACCTGGCCAAGTGAAGCTGGTTTTCGCGGACGAGGCATGGGAAGACTATCTGTATTGGCAGAAGCAAGACAAAAAGATGGTCGATCGGATCAACAAGCTGATTCGCGAAACCCAGCGAGAGCCGTTCAGCGGCGTTGGCAAGCCCGAGCCACTGAAACATGCTCTCTCAGGATTTTGGTCACGCCGGATCACGGATGAGCACCGCATGGTGTATCGGCTTGAAGGCGACGAACTCCAAATAGCCCAATTGCGTTTCCATTACTGAGACGCCCAACGTGCCAGCTCAGGGGCGCGCAGCCGGCTTTCCGGCGAAGCTTCCCACTGGCGCGGAGGATCAGGCGGCGTGTGCAACCGGAACTTTCCAACCGGGAAACACAAGCACGGCAGCATGACAGTTAAGGGCACGGGCGAGCACCTTGGCGCGCTCCACACCCAAATTAACGCGACTGTTTTCGATGGCGGAAATGGTCGCTTGAGGAATACCGGTAAGTTCGGAAAGTTGGTTTTGGCTCAACTCTTGAAGCTCGCGCAGGATACGGACAGACTCCCCCACCGAGACCTCAACTCGCTTTGTCGCGGGACTGAACTCTTTCATTTCATGGCCTCCTGTAATCGTGGGCGGCGACCAATGCTCACCGCGGCATCAGCGCGAACACACCCCAGCCCAGGTATTCACGCGTGTAAGCGGCGTGGCGTCCGGGTTCCGAGGTCAGTTGGGCTCGAACCTCTTGCGCCAGCTCGTCGTCGGGATGGGCTTCTAGCCATCGGCGCATGGTGAGCCATTTGGCCGCCTCGTATCTGTCCCAGCCGTCCTGGTCGGCCAGAACCATTTCCACGACGTCGTAGCCCAGGCGGCCGAAGGACGCGAGCAGTTCGGGAAGCGTGAGAAAGTCGGCGATCGAGTTGGCAAGGCAGCCCTTGGCAACCTCTTCCGTCGACGGCAACCGCCGCCAAAAGGGCTCGCCGACGAGGATGATCCCACCGGCGCGCAGGCTCCGCGCCAGAAGCTCGATCGTGCCGGCAACGCCCCCGCCGATCCAGGTGGCACCGACACAGGCCGCCACATCGGCCTTCTCGTCAGAGACATAGCCGGCGGCATCGCCATGGATGAACCTGACTTGATCGGCGACGCCGAGTTCTTCGGCACGGCGTTTCGCTTGCTCGGTGAACAACCGGCTCATGTCGATGCCGGTGCCGATGACGCCGTGATCGCGTGCCCAGGTGCACAGCATCTCCCCCGAACCGCTGCCGAGGTCGAGCACTCGGGCCCCCGATTCCAGACGCAGCGCCGCGCCGAGCGTGGCGAGCTTTTCGGGGGTGATCGGGTTGTGGATGCGGTGAGCGCTTTCAGTGATGTTGAATATTCGTGGGATGTCCACTGTGGGAAATCTCCTTGCGGGTATGAACAGATTGGGCCTCTACTCGTAATGCGACCACATGCGAAGCACACGGACAATGCGCTCCTTGGCAAATACCTCGTAGACCAAACGGTGCTGTATGTTGATGCGTCGCGAGTACGTACCGGCCAAGTCGCCAACGAGCTTTTCATAGGGCGGTGGGTTCTGAAATGGATCCGCGGCGAGAACCGCCAGCAGATCCAGCGCTTTGTCCTTGAGGCCGGCGGCCGCAAGTTTCTTGGCGTCCTTCTGTGCGTGCTTCGAATAGACGACGTGCCAACTCACCACCCAAGCTCCTTGGCGCTCTTGCCGAGGGGCTCGGCCATACCCTCCTTGATTGATTCGCGCATACCGGGAATCGAAAGCAAGTAGAGCGTTTCCTGAATGGCGTCCCAGTCTTCAGTTGATAGGAGAACCGCGCTGGTCCTCTTTCCGGCAATGTGAATAGGCTGATGTGATTCGGCTGCCTGGTCGATGAGGCGGTATAGGTTGGCGCGGGCTTCGCTGGCGGTAAGGGTGACCATGTTCGATCTCCTTCAGGTGATGCTGGACGGTACGCCTTTTCGTACGTCTCGTCAATCCACCGATCAAGAGGCCTAACGTGCTAGGTGAGGGGCCGCCGGAGCGGCGAAGCCGCGTAGGGAACCGAGAAGCGCAGCTTCTCGGCGGTCCCTCTCGACCGGCGGGTTAGGTTTCATTTAGTCACCCCGGTGTTCACGATCGCATATGACTTGGTGTTGGTAAGCAGACGCCGATAGACGAGAAGTTTGACTTCCTGCCCTGGCGCAACCACGAGATCTGTCGGCGCGTTAATTACCACGGTTGTTCCATTGCCCAGCAACACCCACACGTTCTTTGACGGAGCTGGGCCATCTGCGGGAACGAGAGCTGTGCCTTGAACTATGCCGTGAGTTTCCTCCGCTGGGCCGATTGCCGGATTAAGGGATTGCCCGACAACAAGGGCGATAACGAACCCAACAGCGAGGTAGGAGATTACCGTGGTGCTTCGGCCTTGAGTTGTAGTGGTGCCCATGAAACCTAACGTAGAAGTGAGCGGACCTGCGCGGCTTTTCGCGCAGGTCCGCTCGACTGCCGGGTTGGAACTCATGGGGTAACGCCTTCTGACTTTGCGATTCCGAAGTAGTCGGCTGCGTTTCCCCTGTAGCCTTGGCACCGTACATACAGATTGATTGCCAATGCAGTGGGCATCAAGTTGGCTTGCGATCGACCTGTAGCAAAACCCTCTGCAATTAGCTCGCTACCCCTGAGGTGGTCAAGTTCCTGATCCACGCGGTGTATGTCATCGACTTCTGCAACACGCAAAACAGTCGAAATATCGGTCATTAACGGTTCGATCACAGTAATTAGGCCGTTCGAATCTGTTCCCTTTTTCGCCTGCTCGACCGAAAAGCGCAGTAGCCTCACTTGGACGCGCGTAAGCTGCTTAAGAAGACCGATGAAGATTAGGTTGCTATCGTCGTGACCGTCTTGCGAACACGACGATGCAAGCAGTCCGCCACACATTTCCTGCAATGTGGCGTCATCAGACCACGATCCTTCCTCTATTACCGAGGCCACTAATCGTGGATGTGCATGACCGTCCGGCATTGGTTCAAACTTCTGGAGCAGGGCTTGCGCTTCGGTGACAACGCGGATCGCATTAGCTGCACGCCAGGCGCGAACCTTATCTTGAAGTAGCAAGCCAAATTCTTCTGCGGCTGGAAGGCAGATACGACTTAGGAATGAAGATGCGCCGTCGACCGTTACCTTCGATACGTGGGACACGGCATCGGCAACGGGCTTAACACCCAGGATGTCTAAGCTGCTCGAATTCTGTTCGGTCATGGTAAAGACGGTTCCTGTGAGTTCCAACGTTTAGGTTAAGCGGGCGCGCGCGAGGCGGCAAACACGGAGTGAACCAGCATTTCGCGCGCTCCGCTTGAACCGCCAGTTAGATGGCGCCATGACACTTTTGTATTTACGACCACTTCCACAAGGACATTTTTCATTGCGGCTCAACCGCTCTTGTTTTGAAGTGGCGGCAACGTCTCGCCTTCTACGTCCATTGCACCGCCGAAGACAATCTCGCATTCGTACTTAGGCATTTTACGATAACCCGGAATGAGTGTCTCGAGTGTTTCGTGCGCAATTTGACGAATAGCAGCACGTTCAGGGCTTTCAATAGCTGGCATGTCTTCGCCAGTCGTCAAGATCCAACCAAGTGAGTTCTGTCTTGATAGACGAGCGTAGACATCTGTCAATTTCGGGTCGACGTGAGCACCGCCATCTTGGTTTGCAATGGATAATACAAGTGTCTTCCTCGACAGAGTGTTTTTTTTATTGTCCACAAACACGATTTCCTCCCACCACTCAGGGAACGATAACCATCTCTGAAAAATAAAATCATCCAACGGCGCTACATATTCAGCGTGAGTGGTGGACATGGCTGTCATTATGAGACCACAGTGAGATAGCCCATTTTTTGGGTCGTATGGAATTGAGGTTGAAATGAACTTGCCACTCAGTCGATTAAGTTGACTCAGAAGAGAATGAGACTGAGCGGTAGCATGGAATAGTACGCGTAGCGACACAGCAAGTCGTTTAGCTTCGCTTTTGTGCCCGCCATCAAATTCCTCAGCGGATCTTCGTAAAAACCCAAGATGATCCTCTAGGTGAGCCACCTAACTCTGCTAATGATTGACTATTCGATGTGTAGAATTTTTTAGCGCAGCTAACGTTTAGCTTGAGGGCGGGAGGCAGTAGAAGCTTGCTGGCGGAGCGTCCCTCTCGAAGCGATTGTTCGGCATCGCTACTTGCCAAACAGTCGACCAAAGAGCCCCCGCCTTTTATTCAACTCATGCAGAAGCTCATTTTTGTTCTTAAGGGCGTAAGGGTATTGTGGGTCAATGCTTAATGCTTTGTCGTAATACGATAAAGCTAGTTCGTCGTTGATTCATGGATTGATGACAAAGCCCAAGGTAATGGTATAGGCAAGAGATTCCTTGGGTTTAACGCAATGACCTTGTTGAGTATCTCTATTGCTTCCACATATTGTGCAGTTTCATATAACAAATATGCTTTGTTGTACTTTATTTGCGCATCATTGGGACTTAATGTCATGGCCTGGCTATAAAGTTGGATAGCTTCCTGAATATTGCCGCTATTCTGTAGACAAATCGCAAGATTAACAATAGCTGGTATGTAATCTGGCTCTAGCTCAATGGCTTGACGAAACTGCTTAATTGCTGATGTTATATCACCGCTCTGCATTGAGACGTTGCCTAGATTGTAATGGGGCCGACCAAGCTTAGGTGCCTTATTTGTTAGCTCGCTCCAAATTGAGACGGCATCGCCGACTCTCCCTAATTGCGCCAGAATTCCGGCTTTGTTGTTGTAAGCTGGCATATACCAAGGTGCGGCATTGATTGCTTGGTCAATATGCTTCAAAGCTCTAGTCGTATCACCTAGAATCATGTAGCTTACTGCATAGTTGACATTCTCTGCCGCATTCATTTCATCTTTAGGTATCGGGCGGTAGTTTTCGCCTGCATGTACGAGGTAAAGAGTTTGTAATTCCTTGCTGATCTCAGCAAATGATGCGTATCGGTCTTGCGGTTGTTTGTTAAGGCATTTTGCAATCAGAGGAAAGAGTGGTGAATCAAAGCGAGGTAGTTCGAATGTAAGATGAAGATTATGGAAATAAGCAAAATAGTCTTCAGGGTTTGTTCTATGCATCCTGAATGGAAGTTGGCCGCCTGAGAGTATTTCATAAAGAATTATGCCGAAGCTGTATACATCGCTTCTTTCGCTGATTTTCGCGCCAGCAACAAATTGTTCTGGTGGCATATATACTGGCGTGCCAGAAGGCGAAGTATCAACAAACCTATTTGATGGGTCAACCGGAAAAATGGCTAGCCCAAAATCGGTTATTTTTATGCTTTCATTGGCGTCAATCATCAAATTACTGGGCTTTAAATCACGATGCGCAATTAGCCCTCTTGATTTTGCATGATTCATTCCCTCGCAGATGTCTATGGCCCATTTTAAGGTTTTACGGAGGCTCGGTCTTGCTGCCCGAATCTGCATATCGAGTGTACTTGCGCC
>JADJYY010000012.1 GCA_016719465.1 Hydrogenophilales bacterium | reverse complement strand
CTGCTGGGCGCCACCGGCCGCGGCGAAGCGGTGCTCTACCTGCCGCTGAAGGCGCCCATGCGCACCCGGGGCGTGCTGGAAGTCGCCATGGACGCCGAAACCCTGCACCGGGAACGGCCCCTGCTCGACACCGTCGCCTCCCTCGCCGCCCTCACCCTGGAACGCCTGCATTACGTGGAAGTGGCCCAGGCCACCGAGGTGCGGATGGCTTCGGAGCGCCTGCGCGCCTCCATCCTGTCCAGCCTGTCCCACGACCTGCGCACGCCCCTCACCGCCCTGGTGGGCCTGGCCGACACCCTGGCCTTCCCGGCGGACATGCCGGAACAGCATCGGGAAACCGCCCGGGCCCTGCGCAACCAGGCCCTGCGCCTGTCCGGCATGGTCACCAACCTGCTCGACCTGGCCCGCCTCTCCGCTGGCGGCGTCACACCGCGCAAGGACTGGCACTCCCTGGAGGAAGTCATCGGCTCGGCCATCCAGTGGCTGGGCTCGGCCCTGGATGCCCACCCCATCGCCGTCGAACTGCCCGCCGACATGCCCCTGCTGGAATTCGATCCGCTGTTGCTGGAACGGGTGCTGGGCAACCTGCTGGACAACGCGGTGAAATATTCGCCGCCCGGCCGGCCCATCACCATCGCCGCCCGTCTGCTGGAGCAGCGCGCGGAAGTGGAGGTGCGCGACGGCGGCCCCGGCTACCCGCCCCATGCGGCCCTGGCCGAGGCCTTCAGCCGGGGCGAGGCGGAATCCGCCCAGCCCGGCGTCGGCCTGGGCCTGGCCATCTGCAAGGTGATCGTGGAAGCCCACGGCGGCGCGCTGACCCTGGACAACCCGCCGGAAGGCGGCGCCCGCGCCCGCTTCACCTGCCCCTGGGCACCCCGCCCACCGTTGAAGAGGAAGCATGAACACGGTCCTGATCGTCGAGGACGAGCCCCATATCCGCCGCTTCGTGCGCCTGGCCCTGGAGGGAGAAGGCTGCCGGGTGCTGGAGGCGGATCGGGTGAACGGCGGCCTGGAGCGGGCCGCGGCCGAGAAGCCGGACCTGGTGGTGCTGGACCTGGGCCTGCCCGACGGTGACGGCCTGGAGTTCATCCGCGCCTACCGCGCCTGGTCGGAGCGGCCCCTGGTCGTGCTCTCCGCGCGCAGCCTGGAAGCGGACAAGGTGGCGGCCCTGGATGCCGGCGCCGACGACTACATCGCCAAGCCCTTCGGCGTGGCCGAACTGCTGGCCCGGGTGCGGGCCCTGCTGCGCCGGGGGGAACAACGCGGCGAGCCCGCCGAAGCCGTGCTCGCCTTCGGCGACGTGGAAGTGGACCTGGCCCGCCGCAACGTCACCCGGGCCGGGCAGCCGGTCCACCTCACCCCCCGGGAATACCACCTGCTCACCACCCTGGTCGCCCATCGCGGCCGGGTGCTCACCCAGCGCCAGTTGCTGGCGGAGGTGTGGGGGCCGGGCTATGCCGGGCACGGCCACTACCTGCGCATCTACGTGGGTCGCCTGCGCCACAAGCTGGAGGCCGACCCGGCCCGGCCCCGGCACCTGCTGACGGAACTGGGCGTGGGGTATCGGTTCGAGGCGTGAGATGACCATCCCAACCGGGCACCACGCTGGTTTTCTTCCCCCTTTGCAAAGCCCTCTTGCGAGGATAAAGGGAATCGAGGGGGATTTCGCCACCTGGGCCATGGCTGGCCTCGCCAAAATCCCCCCTAGCCCCCCTTTACAAAGGGGGGGATGACCTTTCCGGATTACCGCCATGCACGCCAATGACAGCGACAACCGCCTTCCCGCCCTGACCCTGGCCGCCCTCGGCGTGGTCTACGGCGACATCGGCACCAGCCCCCTCTACGCCATGAAGGAGGTGTTCGGAGGCGCCCACCATCCGGTGCCCATCACCCCGGACAACATCCTGGGCATCCTGTCCCTGATCTTCTGGTCCCTGGTGGGGGTGGTGTCGGTGAAATACGCCGCCTTCATCATGCGCGCCGACAACCAGGGCGAGGGCGGCATCATGGCCCTCATGGCCCTGGTGCAACGCTGCACGGAAAACGCCCGCCAGGCCCGCGCCCTCATGCTGCTGGGCCTGTTCGGCGCCGCCCTGTTCTACGGCGATGGCGTCATCACCCCGGCCATTTCCGTGCTCTCCGCCGTGGAAGGCCTGGAGATCGCCACGCCCGTGTTCAAACCCTGGGTGGTGCCCATCACCCTGGGCGTGCTGCTGGGCCTGTTCGCGGTGCAGAAGCAGGGCACCGGCCGGGTGGGCGCCCTGTTCGGCCCCATCACCGGCGTCTGGTTCCTGGTCCTGGCGGCCCTGGGCATCCTCAACATCCTGGCGGCCCCCCAGGTGTTGTTCGCCCTCTCGCCGCACCATGCCGTGTTCTTCTTCCAGGCCCATCCCGGGCTGGCCTTCTTCTCCCTGGGCGCGGTGGTGCTGGCCGTGACCGGCGCGGAAACCCTGTACGCGGACATGGGCCACTTCGGGCGCAAACCCGTGCGCCTGGCCTGGCTGGGCCTGGTGCTGCCGGCCCTGACCCTGAACTACTTCGGCCAGGGCGCCCTGCTGCTGACCCGGCCGGAGGCCATCGCCCACCCCTTCTATCACCTGGCGCCGGACTGGGCCCTCTACCCCCTGGTGGCCCTGGCCACCGCCGCCACCGTCATCGCCTCCCAGGCCGTCATCTCCGGCGCCTATTCCATCACCCACCAGGCCATCCAGCTCGGCTACGCGCCACGCATGCGGGTACAGCACACTTCCCACCGGGAGCGCGGCCAGATCTACCTGCCCGGCGTGAACTGGGCCCTGTTTATCGCCGTGGCGGCCCTGGTGCTGGCTTTCGGTTCCTCCACCCGCCTGGCCTCCGCCTACGGCATCGCCGTCACCGGCACCATGATCATCACCACCCTGCTGGTCTACGTGGTGGCGCGCCGGCTCTGGGGCTGGGGACCGGTACGGGGCGGCCTGATCCTGGGCGCCTTCCTGGCGGTAGACCTGGGCTTCTTCTCCGCCAATATCCTCAAGTTCGCCGACGGCGGCTGGTTCCCCCTGGCCTTCGCGGCGCTGGTCTTCCTGTTCATGACCACATGGAAGCGCGGCCGGGAACTGCTCAAGGAGCGCCGGGACCGGGACGCCCTGCCCCTGGCGGCCTTCGTCGAGAGCCTCGGCCAGTCCGACATGCCCGTCATCCCCGGCACCGCCGTCTTCCTCACGCCCCACCCGGACCAGGTTCCCCACGCCCTGCTGCACAGCCTCAAGCACTTCAAGAGCCTGCACGAGCGGGTGGTGATCCTGAACGTGGCTTTCGCCGACCTGCCCTTCGTGCCCACCCACAAGCGGGTCCAGGTGGAACACCTGAGTGGGCGCTTCCACCGGGTCCGTGTCCTTTTCGGCTTCATGGACAAGCCGGACCTGAGCAAGACCCTGCGCACCTGCGCCGGCAAGGGCATGCCCTGCGACCCGGAAGACACCACCTTCATCCTGGGCCGGGAAACCCTGATTCCGAGGAAAAAATCGGACATGAGCTGGTGGCGGGAGCATCTGTTCATCGCCCTGGCCCGCAACGCCGGCGGCCCGGCCCGCTACTTCGGCCTGCCGCCCAACCGGGTGGTGGAACTGGGGGCCCAGGTGGTGTTGTAGTCGACGACTCGGGCAGGCATGCCGACCCCGGTGCCCGGACATCCATCCGCGAGGAAATCAACCCACCAGCGCCACCGCCTTGATCTGGGCATGGACCCTTTTGCCCGGGGCCAGGGCGAGGGCATGGATGGAGCGCCGCGTGAGGCGGGCCATCAGGGGCGAGCCGCCGACGTCCAGACTGACCAGGGCCTGGCCCGGATGCTCGTCGTCGGCGATTTCCCGGACCTCGGCGGGCAGGATGTTCAGGATGCTGGTGCCGCTCGCATGTTCCAGGGCGAGACTGACATCCCGGGCCAGGATGCGCACCCGCACGCGATGGCCGGGTGGGTGGCCGGCGTCCCTGGCCCAGACGGCGCCGCCGGCGAACGCCACGCGGGCCAGGTGCCAGTCCGCATCCCGCTGCTCCACCACCGCGTCCAGCACCACGCCCGCGTCCTCCCCCAGGCGGATGGGCAGGTCCACCCGCGCCAGGGTGTCGATGAGGGGACCGTCCGCCAGGACCCGCCCGCCGTCCATGACCACGAGGTGATCCGCCAGCCGGGCCACCTCGTCGGGCGCGTGGCTGACATAGAGCAGCGGGATTTCCAGTTCGTCGTGGAGCTTTTCCAGGTAGGGCAGGATTTCCTGCTTGCGCGCCAGGTCCAGGGCCGCCAGGGGCTCGTCCATGAGCAGGATGCGCGGGCTCACCGCCAGGGCCCGGGCGATGGCCACCCGCTGCCGCTCGCCGCCGGACAGGCTGTCCGGCTTGCGATCCAGCAGATGGCCGATGCCCAGCAACTCGATGGCCTGGTCCAGGCTCACTCTGCGGTCCGACGCGCCCACCCGCTTCATGCCGAATTCCAGGTTGCGGCGGATGCTGAGGTGGGGAAACAGGCTGGCTTCCTGGAACACATAGCCCAAGGGGCGCCGGTGGATAGGCAGGAAGCTGCCCGCGTCCTGCCAGACCTGGCCGTTGACGCTCAGCTCGCCGTCCTGCGCCCGGTCCAGGCCGGCGATGAGGCGCAACAGGCTGGTCTTGCCCGAGCCGGAAGGGCCGAACAGGGCGGTGACGCCCCGGCCGGGCAGATTCAGGTCCACATCCAGGCGGAAGTCGGAACGATCGAGGCGGAAGCGGGCGCGGATGGCGTTCACGCCCGGACTCCCCGCTGAAGCAACTCCCCCCTTTGCAAAAGGGGGGCGGGGGGGGATTTATCTGTGCCGCCTTTCCTCCGACGACGAATCCCCCCTGTCCCCCTTTATCCTCGCAAGGGGGCTTTTGCAAAGGGGGGAACGGCAGGCAAAGGGCGCGCCTCACTTCCGCCTCCCGGTCGGATTCAGGGTGTACAGCGCCAGCAGCACCAGGAAGGAGAACACCACCATGCCCGCCGCCAGCCCGTGGGCCTGGGCGTATTCCATGGCCTCCACGTGGTCGTAGATCTGCACCGACACCACCCGGGTCTGGTCGGGGATGTTGCCGCCGATCATCAGCACCACGCCGAACTCCCCCACGGTGTGAGCAAAACCCAGCACGCTGGCGGTGAGGTAACCGGGGCGGGCCAGGGGCACGACGACGCTGAAGAAGGCGTCCAGGGGCGAGGCGCGCAGGGTGGCGGCCGCTTCCAGGGGCCGCTCGCCGATGGCCTCGAAGGCATTTTGCAGGGGCTGCACCACGAAGGGCAGGGAGTAGAAAACCGACGCCACCACCAGGCCGGCGAAGGTGAAGGGCAGCAAGCCCAGGCCCAGGGCCTGGGTGAACTGGCCCACCGGCCCGTTGGGCCCCATCGCCACCAGCAGGTAGAAGCCGATGACCGTGGGCGGCAGCACGATGGGCAGGGCCACCACCGCCCCCGCCGGCCCCTTCCACCACGAGCGGGTACGCGCCAGCCACCAGGCCAGGGGCGTGCCGATCACCAGCAGCAGCGTGGTGGTGACGGCGGCAAGCTTGAGGGTAAGCCAGACGGCGGCGAGGTCGGTGCTTTCAAACATGGATGGCAAGTTTACAGGTCGTATCCGTAGCCCTTGATGATCGCCCTGGCCTTGTCGCCCTTCAGGTACTTCATAAGTGCCCCCGCGGCGGCATTGCCCTTGCCGTTGGCGAGAACGACCGCGTCCTGGCGAATAGGCGTATGCAGGCTGGCCGGCACGATCCAGGCGGAACCGGAGGCGATCCTGCCATCCTTCATCACCTGGGACAGTGCGACGAAGCCCAGTTCCGCGTTGCCAGTACTTACGAATTGATAGGTCTGGGCGATGTTCTCGCCCTGCACGAACTTGCTCTCGACGGCACTCAGCACGCCCAGCCTTGTTATGGATTCCATGGCCGCGAGGCCGTAGGGCGCGAGCTTGGGATTGGCCAGGGCCAGCTTGTTGAAATCGCCTTTGCGCAGAACCTCGCCCTGGTCGTCCACGTAGCCGGGCTTGGTGGACCACAGCACCAGCTTGCCGATGGCGTAGGTGAAGCGGCTGCCGGGCTGGGTCATGGCCTCCTTTTCCAGCTTCGCCGGGGTTTCGTCGTCGGCGGCGAGCAGGACCTGGAACGGCGCGCCGTTCCTGATCTGGGCGTAGAACTTGCCGGTGCCGCCGAAGGAAAGCTGGGCCTTGTGGCCGGTGTCTTTCTCGAACTCGGCGGCGATCTTCTGCATGGGCGCGGTGAAGTTGGCGGCGACGGCGACCTGGACTTCATCGGCCCAGGTCGCGTGGCCGGCGAACAACAAAGCCAGGGGCAAGAGCTTCTTGGCGAGGGGATGCATGGCGATATTCCTTTCTGATTGAAAACCGGTTCAGGCGTTGACCGCCAGGATGATGTGGGAGGCCTTGATCAGGGCGCAGGCGCGCACGCCGACCTTCAGGCCGAGGGACTGGATGCTGTCGTTGGTGACGATGGCGGCGACGGTCTTGCCGCCGGGCAGTTCGACGATGACCTCGCCGTTGACCGCGCCCTCCTGGCAGCGCACCACGGTGCCGCACAGACGGTTGCGGGCGCTGGTCTTCAGGCTGTCGTCGGTGGTGAGGATGACCCAGGGCGCCTTGACCAGGGCGTAGGCTTCCATGCCCGGCTTGAGGCCCAGGTGCTCGACGCTGTCCATGGTGATGATGGCGGCGAGTTGGTCGCCGCCGCCGATGTCGAGGATCACCTCGGCGTTTACGGCGCCGGGTTTCACGGTCTTGACCTTGCCGAGGAATTGGTTGCGGGCGCTGGTTTGCATATCGAATCTCCTGATCACGCGGTAGTACTCGTCGAAGTCGTCCGTGATCCGGTTCAGGTGGGCCAGAACCCGTTCCTGTTCCTTCTCCAGACGACGGTAGGCGGCCACCACGCGGCGGCCGTATTCGGTCAACGTCGTGCCGCCACCGTGCCTGCCGCCGGTCTGGCGCGCGACCACGGGCTGCTCGGAGACGTTGTTCATGGCTTCCACCGCCTGCCAGGCAGCCTTGTAGCTCATGCCCATGGCATTTGCAGCGGCCGAGATGGAACCGGAGGCGTCGATGCGCTCCAACAGTTCCAGATGATCCCAGCGCCGGCCCCTGGCCAGCATGGCCTTGGGAAAGGCGGTGGATTCCGTTGCGGTGTTCATGTCCCATTCTCCTGCTCCGATCTCGTTATGTATTTTAACTACATATCGATAATGCAAGAAGGGCATGGCTCTGCCTCGGGCATGGACGACGCCCCGAAAGCCCGCCTTGTAGCTCCAGCAGGAGAAAAAATTCCGCGCGCCGCTCGACCAACACCGCATCCGCGCGGGATCATGGCGATATCGACATTCCCGCCGCCCCCCCGCCATGAACCCGACCCTGCAACAAGCCATCCAGCGCCAGCGTCGCATCCTCGAAGGCTGGCTCGCCTCCTCCCTCGCCATCCTGGCGGAAGGCTGCCGCGATATCTGGCCGGACCGGCAAAAACTGGAAGCGCGCCTGATCCAGGGCATGGAGGAACTACCCTACTGCAAGTACCTCTACGCGCTGGACGCCAACGCCCGCCAGATCACCGCCAACGTGGCCCGCTCCGGGCTCATGCCGGACCAGTTCGGGCGCGACCGGCGCGAACGCCCCTATCTGGCCGAGGCCCTGGCCGGCGCCGACTTTTCCCTGTCCGAGGCCTACATCAGCCGCAACGCGCGCCGCCCCTCCCTCACCGCCGTGGCCCGCATCCAGGGAAACGCCGGCGAGTTGCTGGGCTACCTGGGCGCCGACTTCGACCTGCGCGAGCTGCCCGCCACCCAGGCCCTGTACCAGCAACCGGAACAATGGATGCAGATGAAGGGCGACCCGGCCATTCGCGCCGGCCTGTTCCACCAGGAGCGGGTGAACAGCCCCCTGGACGAGCACATCGACGAGGTTCTGGCCCTGATCGACGAACTGATCACCGTGCACGGCGTGTTCCACGCCAAGCTGCATTTCTCCAGTTCCCGCGCCACCCTGTGGGTGGTGGACGATCCGTTCCGCTATCGCCTGCACGGCTTCGCCGATCTGTCCGACCCGAACCTGTGCCTGGCCTACCCGCGCCTGCCCTACCCGGCGGACGCCAGCATCCCGGCGGAGAAGGTACGGGACGTGCTGAACTGCTTCAAGGAACTGCGTTTCATGGACGAAACCCTCTACCTGCGCTCGGGCACCATCAACATCTTCAACGGCATGGTGGGCCTCACCTTCTCCTGCGACGGCTCCCACTACATGCCCTGGGACGAGTTCCTGGACAAGAACGTGGGGTTCTGGGTGGGCGCGTCGGGCCACTGAGCGGCCCGCCCGCGCCGCCGCTCACGCTTCCGGCGGCGACGCCTGGACGGCATGCCGCAATCGCGCCCTTTCCCCGGCGGACAGGCCCGGTAGCGCGGCCACCAGCACATCCGGGCCGGCGCCGGTCAGCTTGCCCGCCTCCCGGATATCGTCGGGCAGGGCGGCATCCTCGACGCCGTTGCTCAAATGCCGGGCGGTATTCACCGCCAGCCGGGCCATGCGCGCGCGCATGCCGTCGTCACCCCGGATCAGTTGCTTGATGAGCTGGGGCAAGCTCCAGTTCTCGATCAGCAGCAGGGTGATGTCCATGAAGGCGAAGCCGCAGGCCTGGCGCTGGGCCTGTTCGCTGCGGCCGGCGCGGCCGTCATGCAGTTCGTCCAGGGCCTTCTGCGGCAGTTCCGGCACGAAGGCCCACAGCTCGATCTCGCCGGCGTTGGCCAGCAGGGCGGCCATGGCCAGCTCGCCGGGGTCCAGGTCGTGGCGCAAGGCGCCCCAGGCCAGGGATATTCGGGCGGCCAGCGTGGCGCGGGCCTCGCAGGCCAGGAAGCCGGCGTTTTCCTCCCCCACCTCCGGCGCCGACCGGATCTGTTCCTTGAACTGCTGGGTGCCCAGGGCCAGCACCACCCCCAGGGGCGTGGTGATGTCCCGCGCCATGCGCCGGGGCAGGCGGCGGTTGGCTTCCTTGAGCAGGCGCAGGGCCAGCAGGGGATCCTCCAGCAGCAGGGCGGCGTAGGCATGGGCGGAAAGGGTGTCCTCCGCGCCCGCCTCCAGGGCGTCCAGGGCCGCCTTGCTGGCCGCCCTGATGGGTTGCTCCTTGTATTCCAGGAAGGCCGCCCATTGCCCCGCCCCCCACCAGGACTGTCCCGGCATCGCACCCTCCTCCGTGGAAACAGACACTTGCGTCGTTCCCTTTGACGGCAATCCGGACATCAAGCTTGAGCCGGAAGGCGCCGCCCGGCGTCAGTCCCGGTCTCTAATGTTTACTTGCAGAAATCTCGCTACATTCGATCCGCTTGGCATCCCCGCTCGCCGCGTTGCGAATCCTCGCCATAGCTGTGCTATGGCTGCGGTTCGCGCCTTGCGATCGGGGCGCCAAGCGGCCCTCGGTGCTAACGCAGACTTCTGCAAGTAAGCACTAGGGCCCCTCCCCCATCACGTTGGTCCACAAGGCCCTCACCGCCTGGATTTCCTGGGCCAGGCCGCCATGCTCGGCGCGGGCGTGCTCCAGGCCCTGCAACTTGAGGGCGTGCTGCCTGCGGCGCAGTTCCCGATAGGCGTCGCCGGCGGCCAGGCCGATCTCCAGGGGAATCAGGCCCAGCTCCCCCGCCCGCCTGAGCAGGGCGATATTGCCGATGTTGGCGGTCATTTCCGGGTGGTCGGCGGCCTGGGACAACACCAGGTACTGCACGGCGAATTCCACGTCCACCAGGCCGCCCCGGTCGTGCTTGAGGTCGAACAGGCCGCTGGTGTTGGGGTGGCCGTCCAGCATCTTGCGGCGCATGTCGAGCACCTCGCCGCGCAACTTCCCGGCATCGCGCCCCTGGGTCAGGACCGCCTCGCGGATGGCGGCGAAGCGTTCGCCCACCCCCTTGTCTCCACAGCAGAAACGGGCCCGCGTCAGGGCCTGGTGCTCCCAGGTCCAGGCATGGTGGAGCTGGTAGTCCTCGAAGGCCTCGATACTGCTGACCAGGAGTCCGGACGCGCCATCGGGGCGCAGGCGCAGATCGGTCTCGTAGAGGATGCCGGCCGAGGTCAGCGTGCCCATCCAGGTATTGAGGCGCTTGCCCAGCCTGGCGTAGATCTCCTGGGCATCCGCATGGGGGTCGTCGTAGAGGAAGACGATATCCAGGTCCGAGGCATAGCCCAGCTCCTTGCCGCCCAGCTTGCCGTAGGCGACCACCGCGAAGGCGGGGGTTTCCCGATGCCGGCCGGGCAGGTTGTCCCAGACCAGGTCCAGGGTGGCCTGCACCAGCAGGTCGGCCAGGTCGGACAGGTGGTCGGACAGCTTCTCCACGGTCCACAGGCCGGCCAGGTCCTGGGCCAGGAGGCGGAAGGTCTCGGACTGCTTGAAGTGACGCAGTTCGTCCATCTGGCGCTCCACGTCGCCGGCGTGGGCGCCCAGGCGCTGGCGCAGTTCCTGGGCGGCCTGGGGCCAGTCGGGGGGCGCCATGAGCTGGCGGGCGTCGAGCAACTCGTCGAGCAGGTGGGGCTGGCGGGTCAGGTATTGGGCCGCCCAGGCGCTGCTGCTGGCGATGCGCACCACCTGGCGCAGGGTCTGGGGGTATTCCTTGAGCAGGGCCAGATAAGGCCCGCGGCGGGCGATGGCATCCAGCAGGTCGAGGATGCGGCCCAGGGTTTCCCGGCTGTTGGCAAAGCCCGCCGCCACCTCCACCAGGGGCGGCAGCAAGCCGTCGATCATGGCCTTGTTGCTGGCCGGCAGGCCGGCATAGCGGCTGCCCCGCTTGAGGGCCAGCAACTGGTTCAGGACGGCGGCGGGATCGTCGTACCCCGCCCCGGCCAGAAGGGCGCCGGCCTCCGCCTCCGGCAATTCCCACAACCCGGCCAGGGGGTGGCCGGACTGGTCTTCCTGGGGAGCGCCGAACACCTGCTCGAAATGGCCCGCCACCTTCCGGCGCAGGCTGTTGAGATGGGCCTCGAAACCCTCCCAGTCGGCGTAGCCCATGGCCTCGGCCAGCCGCCGGCGATCCTCCACGGCATGGGGCAGGGTCTGGGTCTGGGCATCGTCGAGGTATTGCAGGCGGTGCTCCACGTTGCGCAGGAACACGTAGGTGGATTCCATCTCCTTGGCCTGGCCCTCGGGGATCAGCCCGTAGGCGGCGAGCTGGTGCAGCAGGGTGCGGGTGGGGCGCATCTGCAGGGAGGCCATGCGTCCGCCGCGGATCAACTGGAAAACCTGGGCGACGAACTCGATCTCGCGGATGCCGCCGGGCCCCAGCTTGATGTTGTCGGCCATGTCCTTGCGCGCCACCTCGCGCCGGATCTGGGCGTGCAGGTCGCGCATGGAACCGAAGGCGCCGAAATCCAGGTATTTGCGGAACACGAAGGGCCGCCGCAGGCTTTCCAGTTCCTCCACCCGTCCCATCCCGGTCAGGGCGCGGCCCTTGATCCAGGCGTAGCGCTCCCACTCCCGGGCCTGGGTGTAGAAATACTCTTCCAGCATGGCGAAGCTGGACACCAGGGGGCCGGAATCCCCGTAGGGGCGCAGGCGCATGTCCACGCGGAACACGTAGCCGTCGCCGGTCTTGTCGTCCAGGGCGTTGATCAGGCGCTTGCCCAGGCGGGTGAAGAACTCGAAGTTCTCCAGCTTGCGCGGGCCGGCGGTCTCGCCGTCTTCCGGGAAAACGAAGATCAGGTCGATGTCGGACGAGGCGTTCAATTCGCCGCCCCCCAGCTTGCCCATGCCCACCACGATCAGCCGCTGGGGCAGGCCCTCGCCGTCCAGGGGCTCGCCGTGGATGGCCGCCAGTTCCCGGTGGTGGAACTCCAGGGCGGTGGCCACCGCCACCTCGGCCAGGTCCGTCAGGGTGCGGGTGACCTCGGCCAGGTCCGCCAGGCCGTTCAGGTCCCGCGTCATGACGCGGGCGAACACCCGTTCCCGCAGTTGGCGCAGGCGCCGTTTCAGCGCTTCCTCGCCGTCGATGCCGGCGGCGAGGAAATCGGCCATTTCCGCGCGGGACACCGGTTGCGGCAGTGTTTCCGCCAGCCACTCGGCCAACCCGGCCCGCGCGTCGAGGCGCCCCGCGAGCCAGCGGCTGTAGGCGGCGGCGCGGGACAGGTATTGGGAGGCTGGCAGAAGTGACATGTTGCGGTGCAAAATGCGAAAAATTGGGAAGTAGCCTAATTTTGCCGCTTCCTTGGGGGAGGAAGCGACCTGTCTTTAATTTGCCGTCGAGGAGACGCACGTCATGAGCACCACCATCGAATCCGTCCTGCACGAAAACCGAGTCTTCGATCCTTCCCCGGAATTCGTGGCCCAGGCCAACGTTTCCGGCATGGACGCCTACAAGGCCCTGTGCGCCCAGGCCGAAGCCGACTATGAAGGCTACTGGGGCAAGCTGGCCAGGGAAAACGTGGTCTGGAAGCAGCCCTTCACCACCGTTCTCGACGAATCCAATGCCCCGTTCTACAAGTGGTTCCCGGACGGCAAGCTGAACGTTTCCTACAACTGCCTGGACAAGAACGTCGAGGCCGGGCTGGGCGACAAGACCGCCATCATCTTCGAGGCCGACAAGGGCGAAGTCACCCGCGTCACCTACAAGGAACTGCTGAACCGCGTCTGCAAGTTCGCCAACGCCCTGAAGAGCCTGGGCGTGAAGAAGGGCGACCGGGTCGTCATCTACCTGCCCATGTCCATCGAGGGCGTGGTGGCCATGCAGGCCTGCGCCCGCATCGGCGCCACCCACTCCGTGGTATTCGGCGGCTTCTCCGCCCAGTCCCTGCGCGACCGCATCGAGGACGCCGGCGCGGTGCTGATCATCACCGCCGACGAGCAGTGCCGGGGTGGCAAGAACATCCCCCTGAAGCCCGCCGTGGACGAGGCCCTGACCCTGGGCGGCTGCGACACCATCAAGAACGTGGTGGTCTACCAGCGCACCGGCGGCCCCGCCGTCATGGCCCCCGGACGCGACCTCTGGTGGCACGACGTGGTGGCCAGCCAGGCCGAAACCTGCGAACCGGAATGGGTGGACGCCGAGCACCCCCTGTTCCTGCTCTACACCTCCGGCTCCACCGGCAAGCCCAAGGGCGTGCAGCACTCCACCGGCGGCTACCTGCTGGTGGCCATCATGACCATGAAGTGGACCTTCGACCTGAAGCCCACCGACGTGTTCTGGTGCACCGCCGACATCGGCTGGGTCACCGGCCACACCTACATCACCTACGGCCCCCTGGCCTGCGGCGGCACCGAGATCGTGTTCGAGGGCGTGCCCACCTACCCGGACGCCGGCCGCTTCTGGAAGATGATCCAGGACCACAAGGTCAACATCTTCTACACCGCCCCCACCGCCATCCGTTCCCTGATCAAGGCCGCCGACACCAACCCGGCCGCGCATCCGAGGAACTACGACCTGTCCAGCCTGCGCGTGCTGGGCTCCGTGGGCGAGCCCATCAACCCGGAAGCCTGGATGTGGTACCACGAGAACATCGGCGGCGGCCGTTGCCCGGTGATGGACACCTTCTGGCAGACCGAGACCGGCGGCCACGTCATCACCCCCCTGCCCGGCGTCACCCCCCTGGTGCCCGGCTCCTGCACCCTGCCCTTCCCCGGCATCATGGTCACCGTGGTGGACGAGGCCGGCCATGAGGTGGAATGGGGCAAGGGCGGCTTCCTGGTCATCAAGAAGCCCTGGCCGTCCATGATCCGCACCATCTGGAACGACCCGGAGCGCTTCAAGAAGAGCTACTTCCCCGAGGACCTGGGCGGCAAGCTCTACCTGGCCGGCGACGGCGCGGTGCGCGACGCCACCACCGGCTACTTCACCATCATGGGCCGCATCGACGACGTGCTGAACGTCTCCGGCCACCGCATGGGCACCATGGAAATCGAATCCGCCCTGGTCAGCCACCCCCTGGTGGCGGAAGCCGCCGTGGTGGGCAAGCCCCACGACATCAAGGGCGAGGCCATCGTCGCCTACGTGGTGCTGAAGCGCGCCCGCCCCACCGGCGACGAGGCCAGGCAGATCGTCAACGACCTGCGCAACCACGTGGGCCACGAGATCGGCCCCATCGCCAAGCCCGACGAGATCCGCTTCGGCGACAACCTGCCCAAGACCCGCTCCGGCAAGATCATGCGTCGCCTGCTGCGCACCCTGGCCAAGGGCGAGGAGATCACCTCCGATGTCTCCACGCTGGAAAATCCGGCGATCCTTGACCAGCTCAAAGAGGTGGTCAAGTAAGCGGCTTGCCGCTTAGGGCGAAGCCGGATCGATGGATTTAAGTGAAGGCTAACCTCCCCGCGCAAGCGGGGAGGTTAAGCGCGCAGCGCGGCCGGGGCTAAAACCCGGCGATCCTCGGTCAGTTGAAAGAAGCGGTGAAGTAAGCCTTTACCGCACCCATCTCCTGCCTCGGCGGCCCTTCCAGCCGCCCTTTTCTTTATCAGGCTCTTGAAATAGACCCGCCCCATCCCTACCATTAGCACTCGCTGGACATGAGTGCTAATGTCTCGTGTCGCACCGACCCCGATTTGTTCAAACACGGATTCCCGTCAGGAGGAAAGTAATGAAGATTCGCCCGTTGCACGACCGCGTTATCGTCAAGCGCATGGAAGAGGAACGCAAGACCGCTTCCGGCATCGTCATCCCCGACACCGCCACCGAGAAGCCCGACCAGGGCGAAATCATCGCCGTGGGCACCGGCAAGAAGGACGACCAGGGCAAGCACATCGCCATGGACGTCAAGGTTGGCGACCGCGTGCTGTTCGGCAAGTATTCCGGCCAGACCGTGAAGGTCGAAGGCGAGGAACTCCTCGTGATGCGCGAGGAAGACATCATGGGCGTGATCGAGAAGTGACGTGTTTGTTCGCGCTTCAGCGCGAGCACAAACACGTCATCCCGGCGCAGGCCGGGATCCAGTTCCAACCCTCAAATTCTCTGGATTCCGGCTTTCGCCGGAATGACGGAACAGATATCAGGAGATATAAGCAATGGCAGCTAAAGACGTACGTTTTGGTGATTCCGCCCGTGCCCGCATGGTGGCCGGCGTCAACATCCTGGCCAACGCGGTCAAGGTGACCCTGGGCCCCAAGGGCCGCAACGTGGTGCTGGACCGCTCCTTCGGCGCCCCCACCGTGACCAAGGACGGCGTGTCCGTGGCCAAGGAAATCGAGCTGAAGGACAAGCTGGAGAACATGGGCGCCCAGATGGTCAAGGAAGTCGCTTCCAAGACCTCCGACATCGCCGGTGACGGCACCACCACCGCCACCGTGCTGGCCCAGTCCATCGTCAACGAAGGCATGAAGTTCGTCGCCGCCGGCATGAACCCCATGGACCTGAAGCGCGGCATCGACAAGGCCGTGATCGCCATCACCGAGGAACTGAAGAAGATTTCCAAGCCCTGCACCACCAGCAAGGAAATCGCCCAGGTCGGCTCCATCTCCGCCAACTCCGACTCCACCATCGGCGACATCATCGCCAGCGCCATGGACAAGGTCGGCAAGGAAGGCGTCATCACCGTGGAAGACGGCACCAGCCTGGAAAGCGAGCTGGAAGTCGTGGAAGGCATGCAGTTCGATCGCGGCTACCTGTCGCCCTACTTCATCAACAATGCCGAGAAGCAGATGGCGGTGCTGGAGGATCCCTTCGTCCTGCTGTTCGACAAGAAGATCTCCAACATCCGTGACCTGCTGCCCGTGCTGGAACAGGTCGCCAAGGCCGGCAAGCCCCTGCTGATCATCGCCGAGGACGTCGATGGCGAAGCCCTGGCCACCCTGGTGGTGAACAACATCCGCGGCATCCTCAAGACCTGCGCCGTCAAGGCGCCCGGCTTCGGCGACCGTCGCAAGGCGATGCTGGAAGACATGGCCATCCTCACCGGCGGCACCGTCATCGCCGAGGAAGTCGGCTTGTCCCTGGAAAAGGCCGCCCTGACCGATCTGGGCCGCGCCAAGCGCATCGAAGTGGGCAAGGAAAACACCACCGTCATCGACGGCGCGGGTTCCAGCGACGCGATCAAGAATCGCATCACCCAGATCAACCGCCAGATCGAGGAAGTCACCTCCGACTACGACAAGGAAAAGCTGCAGGAGCGCAAGGCCAAGCTGGCCGGCGGTGTTGCCGTGATCAAGGTCGGCGCCGCCACCGAAGTCGAGATGAAGGAGAAGAAGGCGCGCGTCGAGGACGCCCTGCACGCCACCCGCGCCGCCGTTGAAGAAGGCATCGTGGCGGGCGGCGGCGTGGCGCTGCTGCGCGCCCGCTCCTCCATCGTCAAGCTGAAGGGCACCAACCACGACCAGGACGCCGGCATCAAGATCGTGCTGCGCGCCATCGAGGAGCCCCTGCGCCAGATCGTCAACAACTGCGGCGAGGAAGCTTCCGTGGTGGTCAACCGGGTGCTGAACGGCAAGGGCAACTACGGCTACAACGCCGCCATCGGCGAGTACGGTGACATGATGGAAATGGGCGTGCTGGACCCCACCAAGGTCACCCGCATCGCCCTGCAAAACGCCGCTTCCGTGGCTTCCCTGATGCTGACCACCGATTGCATGGTGTCGGATCTGCCGGAAGACAAGAAAGGCGGCGGCGCCCCCGACATGGGCGGCATGGGTGGTGGCATGGGCGGCATGGGCGGCATGGATTTCTGAGCGCCTTCCGCCAACGGACCGGGGCCCGCCCCGGCCCGTACCGGACGAACCCCGCCGCGGCGGGGTTTTTCTTTTTCACGTTCGCGCCTGCCAACCCGGCGCGCGCGCCATGGTCCATGCCGGACGGGAAGTCCCCCCCTGATTCCCGGGGCGAGCCGTTATAATCCGGACGAATTCGAGGTTATTCCCCATGTCCAGCCACTTCTCCCCCAAAGCCCACCTGACCACCCTGTTCACCCAGGCCCTCGCCCAGTTTCCCCAGGCCCTGGCCATCGCGGTGGAACTGGAACGCCCCAAACAGCTCAGCCACGGTGATTTCGCCTGCAACGCGGCCATGCAGCTGGCCAAGGCGCTGAAGCGCAACCCCAGGGAGGTCGCCCAATCCATCCTGGCTTCCCTGCCCGCGTCGGAATGGGTGGAAAAAACCGAGATCGCCGGGCCGGGATTCATCAATGTGTTCCTCAAGCCTTCGGCCTGGCAGCGCGTGGCCGCCGACATCCTGCGCGCCCCGGAAGCCTTCGGTCGCGGCGACCCGAAACAGGGCGAGAAGATCCAGGTCGAATTCGTTTCCGCCAATCCCACCGGCCCCCTGCACGTGGGCCACGGCCGCGGCGCGGCCTTCGGCGCCAGCCTGGCCAACGTGCTGGCCCATGCCGGCCACGAGGTCTACCGGGAGTACTACGTCAACGACGCCGGCCGGCAGATGGACATCCTGGCCCTGTCCACCTGGCTGCGTTACCTGACCCTGTGCGACGAGTTCGTGCCCTTCCCGGCCAACGCCTACCAGGGCGGCTATGTCGGCGCCATGGCGGACAGCATCTTCGCCCTGCATGGCGACCGCTACAAGCGCGCGGCCGCCGACATCACGGCCGGGGCACCCGATGCCGCCGCCGACCCGGAAGGCCATCTGGACGCCCTGATCGCCAGCGCCAAGCGCCTGCTGGGCGCCGACTACGCCTACATCCACGGCCACGCCCTGGAAGAGCAACTGGGGGATGGCCGCAACGACCTGACCGAGTTCGGCGTCACCTTCGACAAGTGGTTTTCCGAAAGGACCCTGCACGAATCCGGCCTCATCGACAAGGCCGTGGAGCGCTTGCGCCAGCACGGCCACCTGTACGAACAGGACGGCGCCCTCTGGTTCCGCTCCACCGCCTTCGGCGACGAGAAGGACCGGGTGGTCCGGCGCGACAACGGCATCTACACCTACTTCGCCGCCGACATCGCCTATCACCTGAACAAGTTCGAGCGGGGCTTCCAGCGCGTCATCGACGTCTGGGGCGCCGACCACCACGGCTATATTCCCCGGGTGAAGGGCGCCCTGGCCGCCGCCGGCGTCGATCCCGAGCGTCTCACCGTGGCCCTGGTCCAGTTCGCCGTGCTCTATCGCAACGGCCAGAAGGCCTCCATGTCCACCCGGGCCGGCGAATACGTCACCCTGCGCGACCTGCGCGCCGAGGTGGGCAACGACGCCGCCCGCTTCTTCTATGTCCTGCGCAAGTCCGACCAGCACCTGGATTTCGACCTGGACCTGGCCAAGTCCCAGAGCAACGACAATCCGGTCTATTACATCCAGTACGCCCACGCCCGCATTTGCAGCGTGTTGAACGCCTGGGGCGGCGCGGAATCCGACCTGCCCGAGGCCGATGGCCGCCGCCTGGAGCATCCCCAGGAACGGGCCCTGCTCCAGCGCCTCTCGGAGTTTCCGGAAATCGTCGCCAATGCCGCCCGGGACCTGGCCCCCCACCTGCTCGCCTATTACCTCAGGGATCTGGCCGCCGACCTGCACGGCCTCTACGTGGCCTGCCAGTTCCTGGTGGACGACGACGAACTCAAGCGGGCCAGGCTGTCCCTGATCGCCGCGACCCGCCAGGTATTGCACACCGGACTCGGCCTGCTCGGGGTTTCCGCCCCGGCCAAGATGTAAGCGTCGGACGCGGACCCAGGCATGGCACGCAAAGACCCCCGCGCCGGGCGACGCGAAGAAGCGCCGGCCCGCAGTGGAAAACGTGGCGGCATGTTCACCGGCATGCTGATCGGCCTGGTCATCGGCCTGGTGGCGGCGGCGGGACTGGCCTGGTACTTCAATCTCGGCACGGATGGCCTGAAGGCAAAGGATGCTGGCCAATCGTCCGAGAAGCCGGAGATCCTCGCCAGGCCGATTCCCGAGACCGACGATCCCGAGCCCACACCACCACCCGCGCCAGCGGCGGCCCCCGCCAAAAAAACCGAATCCCAGGCTGCCGCCAGCACCACGGCCAAGCCCCGCGTGGACTACACCTTCTATGGCATTCTTCCCGGCGACAAGCCCGCGAAACCCATCGAACCGCCCAAGTCCAAGGAAACCTGGTGGCTGCAGGTGGCCGCCCTCAAGAACCCGGCCGATGCGGACAAGCTGAAAGCCCGCCTCGCCCTGCTGGGCCTCGAGGTCTCGACCCAGAAGGTGGAAGGCGGGGGCCTTCCCCTCTACCGGGTCCGGGTCGGCCCCTACAAGCGTGAAGACGACGCCCTGGGTGACCTGGACACCCTGGCCGAGAACAATTTCGAACCCAGACTGTTCAAAGAACCGGTCAAACCCTAAACGCAGGAGACAGCATGCAGCGCCTATTCGCCATCCTGGCCATGGCATCCACCCTGGCCCTCACCCAGTCCGTCCTGGCCGCGGAAGCCGACAAGGACTATCTGGTCATCAGCCCCGCGCAAGCGACCGACGTAAAGAAAGGCCAGGTCGAGGTACTGGAATTCTTCTGGTATCGCTGTCCCCATTGCTTCGACCTGGAAACCGAAGTCAACGCCTGGGCCAGGAAACTGCCGAAGGGCGTGGTCCTAAAGAAGGTGCCCGGCATCCTCAATCCAAGCTGGACGGCCCTCGCCCGCGCCTACTACGCCCTGGAAGCGGTGGGCATGCTGGATAAGCTGCACAGCGAGGTATTCAACGCCATCCACGCGCAAGGCATGGACCTCAATCCGCCCGAACGCTTCTTCGACTGGGCCGTCACCAAGGGCGTGGACCGCAAACAGATCGCCGATGCCTACAACAGCTTCGCGGTGAACACCAAGGTCATGCGCGCCCAGCAGTTGACCACCGGCTACCGGATCAGCGGCGTGCCCGCCTTCACCGTCAACGGCAAATTCGTCACCTCCGCCTATCTGACCGGCAGCAACGCCGCCCTGTTCAAGACACTGGATGACCTCATCGCCCAGGAGCGCGGGAAGAACGGCAAGAAATAAGCCACCGCCCGGGTGGTGAAACAGGTAGACACAAGGGACTTAAAATCCCTCGGCTTCGGCCGTACCGGTTCGATTCCGGTCCCGGGCACCAATATTGACGTAGGTTTCAGCGGAGCCAGACCCCCTCGACGCTCCCTGTCCACCAACTGTCAACGCTACATCGAGGTGCTTTGGTGCTTGCGCAGACAATAAGAAAGACTAGGATGTATACATTTCATTACTCATCCTGGGAGGTTTTCATGTCTCACGTTGTCACTATCCGGATTTCTGATGAGTCCAAGGAGCGTCTGGAGCGCCTATGCCATTACACGCGGCGCTCAAAGTCGTTTATCGCTGGCGAAGCCATCCAGGAATACATGGACAAGAAACTTTGGATGATGGAAGCCCTTGAAGAGGGGCTTCAGGACCTTGAAAAGGACAATATTTCCACTCATGAAGAGGTTTTAGCGGAGTGGAAGGAAAAGGCTGGTGTCTGATCGTGTTCTGCACTGGTCTGCCAGGGCACGGCATGATCTACGGAATATTCAGGCATACATAGGGCAGGATAACCCAGTAGCCGCCGCCCAAACCGTCCTGAAAATCGCGCATCAGACAGAAGCCATTCAGGCTTATCCGTTGTCTTTCGAAGCAATCCATCCGGACAGGCCTGAATTCAGAAGCATGGTTATCAAGCCTTATGCGGTGCTCTATAGGGTTACTGCTGAAGAAGTCTTGATCATCCGTGTGATTCACACGTCGATGAAGTGGAAATAAGTCCCTCGGCTTCGGCCGTACCGGTTCGATTCCGGTCCCGGCACCACATCACATCGGACTGTCGGGGTAGCGCGTTGCCCACCGGCACACCAGTGCCCACCCTCAGCGATACAGATCCCCCATGGCGCGGGCAAACAGGCGGTTGCCCGACAACAGCAGGTTGCCGGCGTATTCCTCGAAGCTCGCCGGGTCTGCGCGCATGACGCCTTTCTGGCTGGCGCGCACCGGGCCGCCGGACAGTCCGATCAGCGCCAGGCCCGCCACCAGGCCGCGGTTGCTGCTCATTTCTCCCATTTCGAGTTGGCCATAGCGGCCGGCGAAGACCACGTTTTCCTTGAGCGGGGCCACGCCTCCCATCACCGCCGAGGAGATCGGCGCCGCGCGGCCGCGCACGTAGAGCAGGGTCTGGGCCTTGCGCAGGCTCATGCCGGCCCTGGCTTCCACGTCGGTCTCGTCGCGGACGCCGAACAGGCCCTTGTTGCGGGCGCTGGCGGTCTCGGCGAAATCCACCACCAGCAAGGGATTGAGGACAAGAGCCTTGCGGTCATAGGCGAAATCGCCGGCGCGGCGGCCGTTGCCCCAGCCGAAGGCGCCCTGGTCCCCCAGGGCCTCGGCCTGGTCGAACCAGAGTTTCATGCCGGTAGGAGACAGCACCACATAGGTACGCCCCTCATGGCTCACCGTGTAGGGCTTGCCGTCCTCCTGCTTGGCGGCCTCGATTTCGCCGAACGAGGGATGGGCGGCGAATTCCGTGTAAGGGATGAGATCCACCCCATTGGCCTTCAATTGCGCCAGGAAATCCCGGTAGACGCGATCCACCAGCGCCTGCATGCGCTGGAGGTCCATGCCCTCCAGGGTGATTTCAATCTGGGAATTGACGCCGGAATTGTGGACACCGCCTGGCAGATAGGAGGAACGCACGCTGTCGGAAACCGTCGCCTTGGTGGCCAGGGCAACGCGGAAACCGCCCACCACCACTTGCTTCATCGTGGCGAGATCTTCCTTGGGCCAGATCCGCTTTTCCAGGAAGGTTCCGGCGTCCAGATCCACCACGCCGGGCGCCCGGTCCAGGGTGGCCATGGGGGTGGCGGGCTTGCCGGCCGAAACCGGCCCCGGGCTTGTCGCGGAGGACTCCGCACCGGCTGGCTTGGCAGCGGATTCCTCGGAGCCGAGCAAACCCTTCACCGAACCCCAGAGATCCAGGGCCTGGGCCGGCGCGGCCAGGGTGACCAGGCCGCAGAGCAGCCAGGAATGAAAAAACCGATGCATCGTTCTTCTCCTCTATACGCTGGTTTCGGAATTCCCGCGGCCGACAAAGCCTGGGCAGGCTGTTGCCACGACGCCGGCCATGACTTGGCTCGGGCGCAGTTTACAAGCGTTTGCGTGGAGGCGTTAAGCGCCACGGGAGTGAGGACATTGCACTGGCGGACGCCCGCCCGCCGGGCGATGACAAGCCTGGTTGATTCAGACCCGCTTGTTCCAGACGCCCGCGTCAAGCACCAGCGCAACCAGCAGGTCGATCCAGCGGCGACTGAAATCCAGGGGCCAGAACAGGCCGCCGAACAGGGCGTCCCCGGGCCGGCAACCCTGGGCCAGGCGGAGGCGGGCCAGGGCCAGGCCGAGGATGAGATAGAGGGTCAGTCCCAGGCTGGTGCTCATGGATTTCTCCTTGAATTGGTGATGGCGCCCAGGCTATGGGAGGCAAGGCTCACCAGATGAGCCTGCGAGGACTACAATGGCGCAAAGTCCTTCCCGAGGATCGCCATGGACCGCACCGAACGCTTCCATCTCATCGACATGATGTTGTCCGGCCCCGGCGTGGTGACCTTCCAGCGCCTGCAGGAACGCCTGGAGGTCTCGCGGGCCACCTTGAAGCGCGACCTGGAATACCTGCGCAACCGCCTCAACGCGCCCATCGTCTGGGACCGGGATGCAGGCGGCTACCGCTTCGAACGTGAGGAACGGGTCGGCGGCCAGTACGAGTTACCGGGCCTGTGGTTCTCCGCCGAGGAAATCCACGCCCTGCTGACCATGCAGCACCTGCTCGCCAACCTGGACGCGGGCGGCCTGCTCGGTTCCCATATCCAGCCCCTGATGGCGCGGATCACAGGGTTGCTGGGCAGCGGGCGCCATCCGGCCGAGGAGGTCAGGAAGCGCATCAAGCTGATCCCCCTGGCCGCGCGCCGGCTATCCCTGGAGCATTTCGCCGCCCTGGGCTCGGCCCTCTTGCGCCGCAAGCGCCTGCTCGTCACCTACTACGCCAAGTCCAGCGACGAGACCAGCGAACGGGAGATCTCGCCCCAGCGCCTGGTCCACTACCGGGAAAACTGGTATCTGGACGCCTGGTGCCATCTGCGCGAGGGGCTGAGGAGCTTCGCGGTGGACGGGGTGCGGCGGGCGGAGATCCTGGAATCCCACGCGCGCGACATCCCGGAAAAGACCCTGGACGCCGTATTGGGGGCGGGCTACGGGATCTTTTCCGGACGCCGGCTGGCCTGGGCCAGGCTGCGCTTCAGCGCCGAACGCTCGCGCTGGATCGCCCTGGAGCAATGGCACCCCAAGCAACGCGGCAAACTGCAAAGGGATGGCCGATACCTGCTGGAAGTGCCTTATGCCGACGACCGGGAACTGATCATGGACATCCTGCGCCATGTGCCGGAGGTGGAGGTGCTGGCGCCGGAGGCGTTGCGGGACGCGGTCATCGGCAAGCTGCGGGCCGGCCTGGATCGCCTGGCCTGAGGCGGAGACGAGCCATGGTGGTCGTCAATTCCCATCGCACCACGGCCATCGTCATCCGCCACGACGGCCACCATGTCACCCTGGTGCCCATGAAAAGCGGCCACCTTTCCGCGACCAGGCTGGAACGGGCCCGCTTCGACGGGGAATGGCGGGCGCTGGACTATGACCTGGCGCGCGCCCTGGCCTTTTTCCTGGACCACGCGGAGAAGCAGGGCGCCACCCGGGAGGCGATGGACGGCCTGCGGCGCCTGGAGGAGCGGGAACACCGGGTGGTGGCAAGTCTGTTTTGACAGCGCTAATCGAGGTGCGCCATCAATTGTTCGGCCGCGCGCTCCGACACCACCATCACCAGCTTCATCATGGCCCGGGTCGCGCCCACGAACAGCTTGCGCACCGCGCGCTCGTCCAGCGCCTCGAAGTCGATTTCGGCGAAGACGATGGCCGGGGCCGCCTGGCCCTTGAAGCGGTAGACCGATTCCAGCAGCACATCGCCCTCCGTGTGAATCGGCTGCCCCAGCAGATCGTAGCGGCCGGTATAGGTCTTGAGCCGGTGGGGGCCGAGCTGGTCATAGGCAAACAGCAGGGACTGCTCCCGGCCGCGGAAACTGATCAGGGCCAGGTCCGACTTGCGGAAGCCCTCCGCCAGGCAAAGACGGATGCCCTCCTTCACCTTCTGGTTCAGTTCCGTGGCATCCCGGTAGGTCAGCACCTCCAGGCCGGAGGACTGGAACGGTCCCCGGGCCTCGATGGGCGCGTCGGCCGGCAGCAGGGACTGGAGCATGCGCACCACGGCGCGGGGGCTGCGGTAATTGCCGTCGGCGCGCAGGCGCACCCAGCCGGGCAGATCCACGGGCGGCCGCAGATACAGGTTCTGCATGGGATCCTCCAGCCAGAGCATGCGCCCCGCCGGCCCGGCATGGGCCAGGGCCAGGTCGCGCCAGGCCTCGGTGAAGTCCTGGCCTTCATCGACGATGAGGCTATCGAAGCGCCAGTCCTCCCCCACGGGCAGCGCGGCGGCCCGCTCCAGCAGCCACTCGAAGGCATCCGGCCTGGCGAAGTCGGGGGTCTCCCCCGCCGCCCGCAGGCGCTGGTCGCACAGCATGTGCAGGGTGCAGGCCAGGCCGCCGGGTGGGGCGATGCGCTGGAAATGGTCGGCCAGGGGGCGGTTGTAACAGAGGTAGAGGGGACGCTTGCCCGCTTCCAGGGCGGCGGCGTATTCGGCCAGGGCCAGCTGGGTCTTGCCGGAGCCGGCCGTGCCGGTCACCCGCAGCCGATGGGGCTCGAACTCCAGCCGCCTGGCCCAGTGGGCCAGGCCGCCGGCGATGCGGGTCACCAGGCCGCGCGCCTGGCCGATGAGGGCGCTGACATCGGTTTCCAGTTGCAGGATGTCGCGCAGGAAGCGGTGCACCTGCCGAGCCCGGTCGTCGCCCTCCCCCGCTGGCAGGATGCGGGCGACTGTTTCCGCCAGGCGGCCGGCCCCGCGGCTGTCGACGATGCGCGCCGGATCGATGCCGGCGGTGGGCAGCTTTTGCACGGTGTAATCCGGGCAATACAACAGGATATCGAGGGAAATGTCGCGACACCCTGGCCGGGCATGCAGTTTGGCCTGGATGGCCGCCAGGGAGCGGGCCATCTGCACGGGCACGCTCTTGGTCTTTTCCGCGTAGCGCTTGGCCAGGCCCCCCGGCCCCTCCTCCAGGAAACCACTTTTCTGCTCGATGAGCAGCAGGTCGCCGGCCCGGTTGACCACCACGAAATCGATCTCGCCATGGATGGCGTAGCCCCGCTCCGCGTTGCTCCAGTGCACCGCGTGATAGACCGTGTAGTCGTCGGACAGCCCCCGGGCCAGGGCATCCAGGGTTTCGATCTCCCTCTGGGCGGCGCCGGTGACCGCGTACTCGCGCCAACCGTGCGGAACCACATTGGCCATGCCGGCAACTCCCGCGTTCCATCCAGCGCCAAGCATAGCAAGGGTCGGGGCGCGGGCGGACATGCGAAAATCGCCCGTCTTCGAAAGCGCCGCCATGACCTCCGCGAAACCCTGCCCCTTCTGTGTCCTGGACCCCGCCCGCATCCTGGCCGAGGATGAACTCACCGTGGTCTACAAGGATGGCTTCCCGGTCTCGCCGGGCCATGCCGTCATCATTCCCCGGCGTCACTTCGCCACCCTGTTCGAGGCCACGCCGGAGGAACAGGCCGCCCTGCTGGCAGCCCTGGCCAGGGCCAAGGAAATCCTGGACCAGCGCCATCATCCGGATGGCTACAACATCGGCATCAACCACGGCAAGGCCGGCGGGCAATCCGTGCCCCACCTCCATATCCACGTGATTCCCCGCTACCTGGGCGACAAGGCGGATCCGCGTGGCGGCGTGCGCTGGATCTTGCCGGACAAGGCCAGGTACTGGCCCTGATCGGGGAGTGACGCCCCTGGCTCGGTGGCTCAGCGGCCGAGCTTGAAGCGGCCGAGCAGCTCGTTCATTTCCCGGGCCAGGGCCACCAGTTCCTCGCTCACGCCCCGGGTTTCCACCGCCTCGCTGGCGGTACGGCCGGCGACCTGGCTGATGTCCAGGACGCGTCGCCCCACGCTCTCGGTCAGCTCCCCCTGGGTCCTCACCGCGTCGGCCATCCGGGCGTTGAGTTCACGGATATCCGCCACCTTTTCCACGATGTGGTCCAGGCCGCCCACCGCATCTTCCAGCTGGTGGCTGTGCTGGGCCGCGGTATCGCGCGCCTGGTTCATGACCTGCACGGCGCGATGGGCCTCCTGGCGGAGCTGGGCGACGATGCCCTCGATGTTCTGGGTTGATTGATGGGAAAGATTCGCCAGCTTGCGCACCTCGTCGGCCACCACGGCGAATCCGCGCCCCATCTCCCCGGCCCGGGCGGCCTCGATGGCCGCGTTCAGGGCCAGCAGATTGGTCTGCTCGGCGATGCCCTTGATGACATCCAGCACATTGCTCACGTCCTGGCTGCGCTGGTCGAGTTCCTCGATGACCTGGGCCGCCTGCTGGATCTCGCCGACCAGGGACAGGATGCCCGAGATGGCCTCGCGCGTGGTCTGAGTGCTCTGGCCGGCGTCCTTCTCGGCCTCCACCGACGCCTCGGCCGTGCGCGCGGCGCTGGCCCCGACTTCCCCGGCGATGGTCCTCAGGTCGTCGATGGAACGGGACGTGGCCTCGCTTTCCCGCAATTGCCTGCCCGCCCCCTCGGCGGTCAACTCCGATACCGCCGCGACCCGGTCGGCGGCGGTGGTGAGGCGTCCCGTGGTGTCCGCCACCAATCCGAGGCTGCCGCTGAACTTGTCCAGCATGCCGTTGATGGCTTGCGCAAGGGCGCCGACCTCGTCTTTCCTGTCGAGTTCCAGGCGACGGCCCAGGTCGGAATTCTGTTCGATGTCATGCATGGCGCGGCGCATGCCCAGAAGCGGGATCACGATGATGCGGCGCATCAAGGCCATGACCAGGGCAATGCCGATGAGGGATATGAGCAGGTTCAGTCCCGCGACCAGGAACAGGCTCTGCTTGAATTCGCTGTCCAGTTCGCTCAGGGAGTAGGTCACCCGCACCGCACCGAGAACCGTGCCTTCGGCATGCTGGTGGCAGCCCAGGCAGTTCGTTCCCAGATAGCTGGCGCTGGCCAGCAACGGCTTGACCACGGTCACGAAGCGGCCATTCCCGTCCTGCCCCGCTTCCGTGACCACCTCGCCGCCCACGCCGCGCGCTTCCAGGGCGTCCTGGGGCCTGGCTTCATGCGTGCCGACCCCGGCAAGCTTGCCGGGTGCATGGACGATGCGAATTTCCCGAACGCCCGGCACCGCCAGGAATTTCTTGCGGAGATTCTCGCGCTGATCCATGGTGCCCGTGAGCATCATGGTGTTGACGCTGTCGAAGTAGGACTGGGCCAGGTCCCGCGCCTTTTCCATGCCCACATCCACCGCCAGGTTCCGCTCGTTGCGGGCGGTGAGCAGGGTCGAGGCCGCCAATGCCGCGATGAAGATCAGGGTGATGGCGATGACAATCTTCGCTTGAACCGACAGGTGGTCTTTTGTCATGAAGCTGCCCACGTAAAGGTGAAAGTTCGACCGACCCGACGACGCCGCGCGTTCAGGCGGCCCGCCGGACTTGATTAACGGTCAACCGTGGGCGGAACTTGAATCCCCGCGCCGGTTTCGAGGCGACGGATCATGGCTTCAGGCGAATGGTCGGGTGGGCCGCCGTCCCAGGACGGCGATTACGACAGGCGGGTGGGCGCGAGCGGCCGGTGGCTTACTGCAAGGTCATCTGCATCGCGTAGGTGCAGAGGGTAATGAGGGGCTGGGGCAGGATGCCGAGCGCCAGGACCGCCAGGCCGTTGGCGGACAGCAGCGCCTGGATGTCGAAGGCCGGCGTCATGGCCGGCGCATCCGCCCTGGGTGCGTCGAAGTAGAGGATCTTGACCACGCGCAGGTAATAGAACGCGCCGATCAGGGAGAACATCACCGCCACCACGGCCAGCCAGAGGAAGCCCGCGCCCACCAGGGATTGCAGGATGGCGAGCTTGGCGTAGAAGCCGACGAAGGGGGGAATGCCGGCCATGGAGAACATGAGGATGGCCATCAGGGCGGCGAGCCAGGGATGGCGGCTGTTGAGGCCCTTGAAGTCGTCCAGGTGCTCGGCTTCCAGGCCGTTCTGGGACAGGTAGACCACCAGGCCGAAGCTGCCCAGGCTCATGAGCACATAGGCGATGACGTAGAACATGGCGGCGGAATAGCCGGCGAAGGTGCCGGACAGGATGCCCAGCAGCAGGAAACCCATGTGGGAGATGGTGGAGTAGGCCAGCATGCGCTTGATGTTGGTCTGCATGATGGCCGCCAGGTTGCCGATGGCCAGGGACAGGACCGCCATGATCGCCAGCATGCCCTGCCAGTCGCCCACCGCGGGATGCAGGCCGTCCACCAGCAGGCGCATGGTGAAGGCGAAGGCGGCCAGCTTGGGCGCGGTACCGATGAACAGGGTCACCGCGGAAGGCGCGCCCTGGTAGATGTCCGGCACCCACATGTGGAAGGGCGCCACGCCCAGCTTGAAGCCCAGGCCGGCGACGATGAACACGATGCCGAAGGCCAGGATCATGGTGTCCTTCACGCCGTCCTGGAGGATGGCCGCCATCCTGGGCAGTTCAAGCGTACCGGTAAGGCCGTAGAGCATGGACATGCCATAGAGCAGCAGGCCGGAAGCCAGGGCCCCCAGCACGAAGTACTTCATGGCCGCCTCGGTGGCCTGCTTCGATTCCCGTTGCAGGGCGACCATGGCGTAGAGAGAGAGAGACAACAATTCCAGGCCCACGTAGAGCACCAGGAAATGGTTGGCCGAGATCATGACCATCATGCCCAGCACGGCGAACAGGGCCAGCACGAAGAATTCGCCCTTGAACAGGCCGCGCTCGCCCAGGTAATTGCGCGAGTAGACCACGGCGGTCATGGCGGCCAGGTAGGCCATCAGCTTGAGCACGTCACCCATGGCGTCGTCGATGAACTGGCCACCGAAGGTGGTCTGCACCTGGGGCACGCTGGTGAAGACGGTGATGGCCGCCGCGCCGAGCAGGGTGGCCAGGGTCAGCACATAGGCGTAGTTGCGTTCCCTGGTGAACACATCCACCAGGAGAATGGCGCAGGCCATGCCCAGCACGAAAATCTCGGGCAGGGCGGGGAGGAGGTCGGGAACGGGAAACATCATGGAAGGTTCTTCTCGCTCAATACGCCAGCTTGCTGTGGGCCACGTGTTCCAGCAGGTTGTTCACGGACGCGTGCATGACCTCGGTGAAAGGCAGGGGATACACGCCCATGCCCAGCACGCATAGCGCCAGCAGGCCGAGAACCACGAATTCGCGGGAGTTGATGTCCTTCATCCCGGCCACGTGCGCGTTGGCCACCGGCCCGAACACCACCCGCTTGACCATCCACAGGGTGTAGGCGGCGCCGAAGATCAGGGTGGTGGCGGCCAGGAAGGCCCACCAGAAATTCACCTGCACCGCGCCCAGCACCACCATGAATTCGCCGACGAAGCCGGAGGTGGCCGGAAGGCCCGCGTTGGCCATGGCGAACAGCATGAAGAAGGCGGCGAAGCGCGGCATGGTGTTGGCCACGCCGCCGTAGTCGGCGATCTGGCGCGAATGCACCCGGTCGTACATGACCCCCACGCACAGGAACATGGCGGCGGAGACGAAGCCATGGGAGATCATCTGAATCAGGCCGCCCTCGACACCCAGGGGGTTGAACAGGAAGAAGCCCAGAGTGACGAAGCCCATGTGGGCGATGGACGAATAGGCGATGAGTTTCTTCATGTCCGCCTGCACCAGGGCCACCAGGCCGATGTAGACCACGGCGATGAGGGACAGGGTGACGATGAGCCAGGTCAGTTCATGGGCGGCATCCGGCACGATGGGCAGGATGAAGCGCAGGAAACCGTAGGCGCCCACCTTCAGGGTGATGGCCGCCAGCACCACGGAACCGCCGGTGGGGGCTTCCACGTGGGCGTCCGGCAACCAGGTGTGCACCGGCCACATGGGCACCTTCACCGCGAATGCGAAGAAGAAGGCCACGAACAGCAGGATCTGGGCGGTCATCGCCAGGGGCAGCTTGTGCCAGGTCAGGATCTCGAAGCTGCCGCCACTCTGGAAGTAGAGGTAGACCAGGGCCACCAGCATGAGCAGGGAGCCGAGCAGGGTATAGAGGAAGAACTTGATGGCCGCGTAGACCCGGTTGGGGCCGCCCCACATACCGATGATCAGGTACAGGGGGATCAGCATGGCCTCGAAGAACACATAGAACAGCACCCCGTCCAGGGCGCCGAACACGCCGTTCAACAGGCCGGACTGGATCAGGAAGGCGGCCATGTACTGGGCCACCTTGTCCTTGATCACCTCCCAGCCGGCCAGCACCACCAGCACGGTGGTGAAGCTGTTGAGCAGGATGAAGGGCATGGAGATGCCGTCCACGCCCAGGCGGTAATGGATGTTGAACATGGGCACCCACTCGGCCGCTTCCCCGAACTGCATGGCGGACGTGGACGCATCGAAGCCGGTCCACAGGGGAATGGCCACCAGGAAGCCCAGCACGGAGCCGATCAGGGCCAGGGTGCGCTGGCCATCGGCGTTCTTGTCGCCCCCCGTGACGAGGATGAGCACCCCGGCCAGGATGGGCACCCAGATGGCGAGGCTGATCAGGCCGATCCCTTCAAACATGCGTATTTATCCTCATCCCCGCGCGAACCAGGTGGCCAGGAGCAGCACACCCACGATCATCGCGAAGGCATAGTGGTAGATGTAACCGGTTTGCAGATGGCGCACGACGCTGGCGATATGGCCGACCAAACGCGCCGTGCCGTTGACCATGACGCCGTCGATGGCGCCCACGTCGCCCCAGCGCCAGAACCTGCCGCCCAGGAAGCGGGCGCCGCCGGCGAAGAACCAGTCGTTGAAATCGTCGAAGCCGTATTTCTTTTCCAGGATGCGGTAGATCAGGCCGAAACGCTTCTGGATGGCGGCGGGAATGTCGGGCCGCTTCAGGTAGAAGAACCAGGACAACCCGACGCCGGCCACGGCCAGCCAGAACGGCGGGGTCATCAGCGCATGCAGGCCCATGGCGGCGGCGCCGTGGAAATGGTGGGCCAGTTCGACCATGGCGCCGTGGTTTTCGTTGACCTGGATGGCGGGGCCGAACCAGCCGCCGAACAGCAGGGGCTCGATGGCCAGATAGCCGATGGCGACGGATGGGATGGCGAGCAGGATCAGCGGCAAGGTCACCACCCAGGGTGTCTCGTGGGGGCAGCTATGGCCGCCATGGTGATGGCCGTGGGCATCGCCGTCCTTGTCCGCCTCGTGGTCGTGGGTGTCGTGGGCGCACTTGAAGCGCTCCTTGCCGTGGAACACCAGGAAATACATGCGGAAGGAATAGAAGGCGGTGACGAACACCCCCAGGGTCACGGCGAAGTAGGCGAAGCCGGAACCGGCCAGGTGGGAGAACTTCACCGCCTCGATGATGGAGTCCTTGGAGTAGAAGCCCGCCAGGAAAGGCGTGCCGATCAGGGCCAGGGAACCGATCAGGGAGGTGATCCAGGTGATGGGCATGTACTTGCGCAGGCCGCCCATGTTGCGGATGTCCTGGTCGTGGTGCATGCCGATGATCACACTGCCCGCGGCCAGGAACAGCAGGGCCTTGAAGAAGGCGTGGGTCATCAGGTGGAAGATGGCCACGCCGTAGGCGGAGGCGCCCAGGGCCACGGTCATGTAGCCCAGCTGGGAGAGCGTCGAGTACGCCACCACCCGCTTGATGTCGTTCTGGATCACGCCCAGGAAGCCCATGAACAGGGCGGTGATGGCGCCGATCACCATGACGAAGGACAGCGCGGTATCGGACAGCTCGAACAGGGGCGACATGCGCGCCACCATGAAGATGCCCGCCGTCACCATGGTCGCCGCGTGGATCAGGGCGGAGATGGGGGTGGGGCCTTCCATGGAATCCGGCAGCCACACGTGCAGCGGGAACTGGGCCGACTTGCCCATGGCGCCGATGAACAGCAGGATGCAGATCACCGCCATCAGGCTCCAGGTGTGGCCTTCCCACAGGGTGATGGTGTGGTTGGCCAGTTCCGGCGCCTTCTGGAACACCTGGGCGTAATCCAGGGTGCCGAAGTGGGCCAGCACCAGGCCGATGCCAAGTAGAAATCCAAAATCACCGACGCGGTTTACAAGAAAAGCCTTCAGGTTGGCGTAGATGGCGGTTTCCCGCGTGTACCAGAAACCGATCAGCAGGTAGGACACCAGGCCCACCGCCTCCCAGCCGAAGAACAACTGGAGGAAATTGTTCGACATCACCAGCATGAGCATGGAGAAGGTGAACAGGGAGATGTAGCTGAAGAAGCGCTGGTAGCCCGGATCGTCGGCCATGTAGCCGATGGTGTAGATGTGCACCATCAGCGACACGAAGGTCACCACCAGCATCATCAACACGGTGAGCTTGTCGATGAGGAAGCCGATCTCCAGGGAAATGTCGCCGGAGGTGAGCCAGGTGTACACCGGGCCGTTGTAGGTATTGCCCCCCTGCACGTCCTGGAAGATCACCAGGGAAACCAGGAAGGAAATCGCCACGCCCAGGATGGTGACCACGTGGGCGCCGGCGCGGCCGATGGCCTTGCCGAACAGGCCGGCGATGACGGCGCCGGCCAGGGGGGCCAGGGGCACGATGAGGTAGAGGGATTGCATGTCCATGGGTGTCAACCTTCGCGGCTCGCGGCGGCTTCCGCGTTGGCCCAGTCCAGGATAGTCCGGGCGATCGTCATGACTTCCTGGCGGCTAAAGGTGGGGATTTCCATATCGTCGTAGCGAAAGTTCACGGCACAGGGATTGAGGCGAAGCAGGATTTCCGCGTCCACGGGTGTTTTCAGGCCCAGGTCGGCCAGGGTGTCCGCCAGAGTAGCCAGGTTGTGTGTCCGCTGATAAACCGCGCCGCGCATCGCCAACATTGCCTTCAATGCCTTTTCCACACATTGCTGGGCGTGGAAGCACAGGCCATGGATTTCGATCTGAGGCGCGTCCAGGATGAGGCGCAGGATTTCAAGATCCTGTCCGGCCAGACGCAACATGGTTCGCGCTTCATTTTCATGCGGCCTCATACAACACCTTGCCCTCGCGCATGGCCCAGTACACCGCGCTGGAACACCAGTCGCGCCGGCGTTCCACCTCGGCCTGGGAGTACACCAGCACATCCGCTGGCAGGCGCAGGGGGCGCAAGGCCCGGTACAGGCGCACCGCCTCTTCCCCCGGATGCGCGACCTCCGGCTCGATCACCAGGAAATCCACGTCCGACCCCTCGTCGGCGTCGCCCCGCGCATAGGAGCCGAACAGGATCACCCTGGCCGGCCGCGCGGCCTCGCCCAAAACGCGGGCGGCTTCCTGGAGGGTGGTTTGGCTCAGCATCTCAGCCCTTCAACCGATCCAGGTCGTCCACGTTGATGGTGCGCATGCTGCGGAACAGCACCACCAGGATGGCCAGGCCGATGGCGGATTCCGCCGCCGCCACGGTGAGGATGAAGAACACGAACACCTGGCCGGCGGTGTCGTCCAGGTAGCGGGCGAAGGCGATGAAGTTGGTGTTCACCGCCAGCAGCATGAGTTCGATGGCCATGAGCAGGATGATCACGTTCTTCCGGTTCAGGAAGATGCCCACCACGCTGATGGCGAACAGGATGGAACCCAGGATCAGGTAATGGTTCAGGCCGATCATTCTTCATCCTCGTCGGACTTGGGCGGCTCGGGTTTAACCGGCTTCATGGACACCATGCGGATGCGGTCGGCGCGCTTGACCTTCACCTGGTCAGCCGGATTCATCTGCCGGGTGTCGCCGCGCTTGCGGTGGGTCAGGGCGATGGCCGCCACCATGGCCACCAGCAGCAGCACGGCGGCCAGTTCGAAGGGGTAGACGTAGTCGGTGTAAAGCAGGCGGCCCAGTTCCTTGATGTTGCTGTAGTCGGCGCCATGGGGCGCGGGGGTGCCCAGGCCCAGGTCCTTGCCGCCCAGCACCATGACCATTTCCACCACCATCAGGCCCGCCACCAGCAGGCCCGCCGGCAGGTAGCTCCAGAAGCCCTTGCGCAGTTCCTCCAGGTTGATGTCCAGCATCATCACCACGAACAGGAACAGCACCATGACCGCGCCGATGTAGACCAGCACCAGGGTGATGGCCAGGAACTCCGCTTCCAGCAGCAGCCACAGGCCGGCGCCGGTGAAGAAGGCCAGCACCAGGGCCAGGGCGGAATGCACCGGGTTGCGCGCGGTGATGACGCGCAGGGCCGCCAGCACCAGGATGGTGGAGAGGAAGTAGAAAACGAGGCTCTTGAATTCCATCAGTCGACCCCGGGAGACGGGAAACGGGAAACGGGAAACGCCGCTTCGCGCGGAGACGACCCGCGCCGGCAGGGGTTGGATTTGTGCGTTTCCCGTTTCACTTTTCCCGTTTCCCCATTACCGGTATTTCGCGTCTTCCGCCCGGTCGCGGGCGATCTGTTCTTCGTACTTGTCACCCACCGCCAGGAGCATGTCCTTGGTGTAGTAAAGGTCGCCGCGCTTCTCGCCGTGGTATTCCAGGATGCGGGTCTCGACGATGGCGTCCACCGGGCAGGCTTCCTCGCAGAAGCCGCAGAAGATGCACTTGGTCAGGTCGATGTCGTACACCGTGGTGCGACGCGTGCCGTCTTCGCGCTGCTCCGACTCGATCTTGATGGCCATGGCCGGGCACACCGCCTCGCACAGCTTGCAGGCGATGCAGCGTTCCTCGCCGTTGGGATAGCGGCGCTGGGCGTGCAGGCCGCGGAAACGAGGGGACTGGGGCGTCTTCTCTTCCGGGAACTGGACCGTGATCTTGCGCGAGAACAGGAACTTGCCGGTGAGGGCCATGCCCTTGACCAGCTCGACGAGCAGGAAGGTGTCGAAGAAGGACTTGATCGATTTCAGCATCGCATCCGCCTCAGTGGAACAGATGGCCGTAAGGCGTCTGCATGGCCGCGCCCACCACCAGGATCCACACCAGGGTCACCGGGATGAACACCTTCCAGCCCAGGCGCATGATCTGGTCGTAGCGATAGCGCGGGAAGGTGGCGCGGAACCAGAGGAAGAGGAACAGCACGAAGGACATCTTCGCCGCGATCCAGAAGAAGCCGTCCGGCAGGAACGGGAACGGCGACAGCCAGCCGCCCAGGAACATGATGCTGGTGAGGCCGGCGATGAGAATCATGTTGGCGTATTCCGCCAGGAAGAACACGGCGAAGGCCATGCCGGAATATTCCACGTGGAAGCCGGCGACGATCTCCGATTCCCCTTCCGCCACGTCGAAGGGCGCCCGGTTGGTTTCCGCCACGCCGGCGATCAGGTAGACGATGAACAGGGGGAACAGGGGCAGCCAGTACCACTGCCAGAAACCGCCCGCCTGGTGGTTGACGATGTCGACCAGGTTCAGGCTCTGGGCAGCCATCAGCACGCCCACCAGGGCAAAACCCATGGCGATCTCGTAGGACACGATCTGGGCCGAGGAACGCATGGCGCCCAGGAAGGCGTACTTGGAGTTGGACGCCCAGCCCGCCACCACCACGCCGTACACGCCCATGGAGGTGATGGCCATGATGTACAGCAGGCCGGCGTCGATGTTGGCCAGCACCAGCTTGTCGGTGAACGGGAACACCGCCCAGGCCGCCAGGGCCGGGGCGATGACCAGGATGGGGCCGAGGAAGAACAGGCCCTTGTTGGCACCGCTGGGGACGATGATTTCCTTGAACATCAGCTTCACCGCGTCGGCGATGGGCTGCAGCAGGCCGATGGGGCCCACCCGGTTGGGGCCGATGCGCACCTGCATGTAGCCGATCACCTTGCGTTCCACATAGGTGAGGTAGGCCACGCACAGCATCAGGGGCGCGACGATGGCGACGATCTTGACCAGGGTCCAGATCGGGAGCCAGGCGGGGCCGAGGAGGTCGTGCAGGGTGTCCATGGTATTTGCGTCCACTCAGGCCTTCTCCACGCTGATGATGCCAAAGCGGGCGCCCAGACCGGCGGTCAGGGGATGGGCGGCGGCGATGCGCACCGTGCCGGGTGCCAGGCGATCATCCCGATCCACCGGCAGCACGATTTCATGGCCGTTCTGGCGAATCCGCGCGGCATCGCCCGTGTTCAGGTTCAGGCCGGCCAACTGGTCGCCGCACATCCAGGCCCGGGGCGCGGCGGCATCGGCCGTGGCCTGCAGGGGCGCGGACCGGCGGGTGAGGGCATCGAGCTGGTTGATAGGCGTCTCGCCCAGGCGTTCGAGGCCCTCGGCCATATTCAGGCCGGGCAGATCGACCGTGGCGGCGGCATTGTTCAAATGGGCGGCGATGCCGTCCTGGCCTTGGGGCAGCGCATCGGCGCGCACACCTTCCACGCTGTCGTAATCGAAACCACCGAGGCTGAGCAGATTGCCCAGCACCCGCAACACCTTCCAGGCGGGCCGCGCTTCGCCCCGGGGCTTCACCGCGCCGTGGAAAACCTGCAGGCGGCCTTCCGTGTTGACGAAGGCACCGCCGGTTTCCGTGAACGGCGCGATGGGCAGCAGCACGTCGGCGTAGTCCATGGCCTGGGTCTTGAAGGCGCTCATCAGCACCACGAATTCGGCGCCATCGAGAGTGGCGCGGGCCTGGGCGGTGTCGCAAGCCTCCAGTTCCGGCTCCACGCCCAGCAGGACGTAGGCGGCAATGGACGCAACCCCTGGCTTGCCCAGCATGGCGGCGGCGGCGAGGCCACCGGGTCCGGGCAGGGTACCCACGACCTGGCCGCCCACCGAATTGGCGGCGGGGGACAGGAAGCCCAGGGTCGCGCCGGTGGCGGCCGCGATGGCCTGGGCCAGGGCGTGGATTTCGTTGGCGGCCGGGTGGTTCTGGGCCACGGCCCCGAGCAGCACCGCTTTACGCGCGCCCGACATGAGGCTGGCCGCGATGGCGCGGGCGGCGTCATCGGCCTGGATATCGCCCGTGGACAGGGAGACGGACGCACCCGCATCGCGCAAGGCGGCGGCAATGCGAGCCAAGGCATTGACCCAGGCGGAGGGCTTGACGATAAGCTTGCCCGCCAGCTTGCACAGCAGGTTGTCGTCGGCGGCATGCACCACGTGCAACTGGGCGCCGCGCTTCACGGCCTGGCGCAGGCGCTGGGCGATGAGGGGCTGTTCCTGGCGTAGGGTGGCGCCGATCAGCAGCACCCGCTCCAAATTGTTCAGGTCGGCCACCGGCATGCCCAGCCAGCGGGCGCCCTGCCCTTGCGTATCCACGGCCTGGGCCGGGCGATGGTCGATGTTCTCCGTGCCCAGGCCGCGCAGCAGCTTGGTGAAGAGGTAGAGCTCCTCCACGGTCTGGTGCGGACTGGCCAGGCCGCCGATGGCGGCGGCGCCCTTGGACGCGCGAATTTCGGCCAAGCGTGTGGCGACCCGTTCCAGGGCATCCTGCCAGCTCACCTCGCGCCAGGTTCCGCCGTCCTTGAGCATGGGACGGGTCAGGCGCTGGTCGGAATTGAGAGCTTCGTAGCTGTAGCGGTCCCGGTCGGCGATCCAGCATTCATTGACCGCCTCGTTGTCCTGGGGCACCACGCGGAAGACCTTGCCGTTCTTCACGTGCACCTGGACGTTGGCGCCCAGGCCGTCGTGGGGGCTCACCGACTTGCGCCGGGACAGTTCCCAGGAACGGGCGGCATAGCGGAACGGCTTGGAGGTCAGCGCGCCCACCGGGCACAACTCGATGACGTTGCCGGACAACTCGTGGGTGACCTGGGCTTCCAGGAAGGGCATCACTTCGGTGTGCTCGCCGCGGCCGGGCATGCCCAGCTCCATCAGGCCGGCGATTTCCTGGCCGAAGCGCACGCAGCGGCTGCAGTGGATGCAGCGGGTCATGTCGGTGGCGATGAGGGGGCCGAGTTCCTTGTCCTTCACCACCCGCTTGGGTTCCTGATAGTTGGAGGCGGAACCGCCGTAGCCCACGGCGATGTCCTGCAACTGGCACTCGCCGCCCTGGTCGCAGATGGGGCAATCCAGGGGGTGGTTGATGAGCAGGAACTCCATGACCCCCTTCTGGGCCGTCACCGCCTTGGGCGAGCGGGTCATGACCTTCATGCCGTCGGTGACCGGCGTGGCGCACGCGGGCAGGGGCTTGGGCGCCTTTTCCACTTCCACCAGGCACATGCGGCAGCTGGCGGCGATGGAGAGTTTCTTGTGGTAGCAGAAATGGGGGATGTAGATGCCCGCCTGATGGGCGGCATCCATCACCGTCGCGCCGGGGGCGACTTCGAGTTGCTGGCCGTCGATTTCGATCAGGGGCATTGTCATGACTCCCGACGGGCCGCCCCGAGGGAGGCATAGCTCCCCCTCGGGGGGACGCGAACGTAGTGAGCAAGGGGGCTGTTCATACACCTACCATGCAGCGCTTGTGCTCGATGTGGTACTCGAATTCCTTGCGGAAGTGCTTCACGAAGCTGGCCACCGGCCCCACCGCCGCCTCGCCCAGGGCGCAGATGGTGTTGCCGGCGATGTTCTTGCCGATGCGCAGCAGCTCGTCCAGGTCCTCGGGCCGACCCCGGCCGGATTCGATGCGGTGGACGATGCGGTAGAGCCATCCGGTGCCTTCCCGGCACGGCGTGCACTGGCCGCAGGATTCCTCGAAGTAGAAGTAGGACAACCGCTCCAGGGCCTTGACCATGCAGACGCTGTCGTCCATGACGATGACCGCGCCGGAACCCAGCATGGAACCGGCCTTGGAGATGGAATCGAAGTCCATGGTGCAGGCCATCATAGCCTCGGCGGTCAGCACCGGCGCGGAGGAGCCGCCGGGGATCACCGCCTTCAACTGGTGGCCTTTACGCACGCCGCCGGCCATTTCCAGCAGGTCGGCGAAGGGGGTGCCCAGGGGGATTTCGTAGTTGCCCGGCTTGTTGACGTGGCCGGACACGGAGAACAGCTTGCTGCCGCCGTTGTTGGGCTTGCCCAGCTCCAGGAAAGCCTGGCCGCCGTGGCGCATGATCCAGGGGATGGACGCCAGGGTCTCGGTGTTGTTGATGGTGGTGGGCTTGCCGTAGAGGCCGAAGCTGGCGGGGAACGGCGGCTTGAAGCGGGGCTGGCCCTTCTTGCCCTCGATGGACTCCAGCAGGGCGGTTTCCTCGCCGCAGATGTAGGCGCCGTAGCCGTGGTGGGCGTGCAGGTCGAAGTCCCAGCCGGAACCGAGGATGTTCCTGCCCAGGAATCCGGCGGTGCGGGCTTCATCCAAGGCCTGCTGCCAGGACTCGTACTGCTCGAAGATTTCGCCGTGGATGTAGTTGTAGCCCGCCTTGGCGCCCAGGGTGTAGCCGGCGATGATCATCCCCTCGATGAGCTGATGCGGGTTGAACATGAGGATATCCCGGTCCTTGAAGGTACCGGGCTCACCCTCGTCGGTGTTGCACACCACGTACTTGTCGCCGGGGAAGGCCCGGGGCATGAAGCTCCACTTCAGGCCAGTGGGGAAGCCCGCGCCGCCGCGGCCGCGCAGGGCGCTGGTCTTGACCTGGGCGATGATGTCCTCGGCCGGGGTCTTCTCGGACAGGATTTTCCTCAGGGCCTCGTAGCCGCCGTTGGCGGTGTAGGTGGCCAGGGAAGCCGGATTGTCGTAATCCAGCGTCCAGGTGCAGACCTTGTGGTTGGGGGCGTTCAAACTCATTTCATCTCATCCAGGAGTTTGTCCACCGCTTCAGGCGTCAGATTGGCGTGCATCTTGTGGTTGTTGTGCAGGCACAGGGGGCCGTGGCCGCAGGCGCCCATGCACTCGCCTTCCTTGAGGGTGTAGCGGCCGTCGGCGGTGGTCTCGCCGAAGCCGATGCCAAGCCTGGCCTGGAGGTGTTCCGCGATCTTGTCGGCGCCCTGCAACTGGCAGGGCAGGTTGGTGCACAGGGTCACCTTGTTGCGGCCCACGGGCGCCAGGTCGTACATGTTGTAGAAGGTGGCCACCTCGTAGGCGGCGATGGCCGGCATCTCCAGGTAATTCGCCACGTACTCGATGGCGTCCCTGGACAGCCAGCCCAGTTCCACCTGGGCGATGCGCAGGGCGCTCATCACCGCCGACTGCTTGTGCTCGGACGGGTACTTGGCGACTTCCTTGTCGATGAGGGCCAGGGATTCAGCGGATAGCATGGCTTACCTGTCAATGTCGCCGAACACGATGTCCAGCGTGCCGATGATGGCGACCACGTCGGCGATCATGTGGCCGCGCGACATCTCGTCCAGGGCGGCCAGGTGGGAGAAGCCGGGGGCGCGCAGCTTGAGCCGGTAGGGCTTGTTGGCGCCGTCGGAAATCAGATAGACGCCGAACTCGCCCTTGGAATGTTCCACCGCCGCGTAGGCCTCGCCCTCGGGCACGTGCATGCCTTCGGTGAACAGCTTGAAGTGGTGGATCAGCTCTTCCATGTTGGACTTCATGGATTCCCGGTTGGGCGGCGCCACCTTGTGGTTTTCCACGATCACCGGGCCCGGGTTCTGCTTCAGCCAGTCCACGCACTGCCTGATGATCTTGTTGGACTCGCGCATCTCTTCCATGCGCACCAGGTAGCGGTCGTAGCTGTCGCCGGTGCGGCCCACGGGGATCTCGAAATCCATGCGATCGTAGACTTCGTAGGGCTGCTGCTTGCGCATGTCCCAGGCGATGCCGGAGCCGCGCAGGATGGGGCCGGTCATGCCCAGCGCCTTGGCCCGCTCCGGCGTCAGCACGCCGATGCCGACGGTGCGCTGCTTCCAGATGCGGTTGTCGGTGAGCAGGGTTTCGTAGTCGTCCACGTAGCCGGGGAAACGACGGGTGAAGTCCTCGATGAAGTCCAGCACGCTGCCCTGGCGGTTCTCGTTGAGGCGACGCAGATCGGACTCGTTCTTGCTCCTGGAGGCCAGGTATTGCGGCATGCGATCGGGCAGGTCGCGGTAGACGCCGCCCGGACGGTAATAGGCCGCGTGCATGCGGGCGCCGGTCACCGCCTCATAGACGTCGATCAGGTCTTCCCGCTCGCGGAAGGCGTACAGGAAGACGGTCATGGCGCCCACGTCCAGGGCGTGGGTGCCCAGCCACAACAGGTGATTCATGATGCGGGTGATCTCGTCGAACATCACCCGGATGTACTGGGCCCGCTCCGGCACCTGGATGCCCAGCAGGCGCTCGATGGCCATGCAGTAGGCGTGCTCGTTCATCATCATGGACATGTAGTCCAGACGATCCATGTAAGGCACGGCCTGGAGGAAGGTCTTGGTCTCGGCCAGCTTCTCGGTGCCGCGATGCAGCAGGCCGACATGGGGATCGGCGCGCTCGATCACCTCGCCGTCCAGCTCAAGTACCAGGCGCAGCACCCCGTGGGCGGCCGGGTGCTGAGGGCCGAAATTGATGGTGTAGTTACGGATGTCGGCCATTTACGCCACCCCGCCGTAGTTGTCTTCGCGCACGATGCGCGGCGTGATCTCGCGCGGGTCGATGCTCACCGGCTGGTAGATGACGCGCTTCAGGTCCGGGTCATAACGCATTTCCACATGGCCGGAGACGGGGAAATCCTTGCGGAAGGGATGGCCGATGAAGCCGTAGTCGGTGAGGATGCGGCGCAGGTCTGGATGCCCCTCGAAGACGATGCCGAACAGGTCGAAGGCCTCCCGCTCGAACCAGTTGACGGCGGGCCAGATATCGATCAGGGAAGCGATCACCGGCATGTCGTCGTCGGCGCAGAAGGCGCGCAGGCGCAGGCGATGGTTCTTGACGATGGAAAGCAGATGCACCACCACGGCGAAGCGGGCGCCTTCCCAGGCCCCGTCCTTGTAGGCGGAGTAATCGACGCCACACAGGTCCATCATGAGATCGAAGGCCAGTCCCGGCTCGTCGCGCAGGGTCGTGGCCACTTCGAGCCAATCCTCCGGCTTCACCTCGACAGTGACTTCGCCCACGGCGATCTTGCTGGAGACGAGCTTGTCGCCCAGGGCGTCTTCGACGCGCGCGAGGAGGGCTTCCGGGGTCAGCGGCATGATGGGGCGTCGGTCCTGTCAGCGGGCGATGGTGGAAGTGCGGCGAATCTTCTTCTGCAACTGGATCAGGCCGTACAACAGGGCCTCGGCGGTGGGCGGGCAGCCCGGCACATAGACATCCACGGGCACGATGCGGTCGCAGCCGCGCACCACGGAATAGGAATAATGGTAGTAGCCGCCGCCGTTGGCGCAGGAGCCCATGGACAGCACCCAGCGCGGCTCGGCCATCTGGTCGTAGACCTTGCGCAGGGCCGGCGCCATCTTGTTGCACAGGGTGCCGGCCACGATCATCAGATCGGACTGGCGCGGACTGGGGCGGAACACGATGCCGAAGCGGTCCAGGTCGTAGCGGGAAGCGCCGGCCTGCATCATCTCGATGGCGCAACAGGCCAGGCCGAAGGTCATGGGCCACAGGGATCCGGTACGGGTGTAGTTCACCACCGTGTCCACGGTAGTGGTGACGAAACCTTTTTCGAGGATGCCTTCGATACCCATATGCCTACCTCATTCCCAGTCCAGGGCGCCCTTCATCCACTCGTAGACGAAGCCCACCACCAGGATGCCAAGGAAAATCACCATGGAAACGAAGCCGAACATGCCCAGCTCCTCCAGCACCACGGCCCAGGGAAACAGGAAGGCGATTTCCAGATCGAACAGGATGAACAGGATGGCCACCAGGTAATAGCGCACGTCGAACTTCATGCGCGCATCCTCGAAGGCCTCGAAGCCGCATTCGTAGGGAGACATCTTTTCCGCGTCCGGACGATGGGGACCCAGCAACCAGCCCACCACCATGGGACCGACGCCCACCCCCAGCCCCACCAGGATGAACAGCAGAATCGGAAAATAATTCTCGAGCATGGATTCCCCGGAATGGCGCGTTGCCACATACGTCGGCGCGCACCAAAGAAGGCCGCAAGTCTAGGGTTTCGAGGGCCCCGCGTCAAGGCGCACAAAAAGAAAAAACCCATTGATATCAATGGGTTATTAAATATCACAAAAGGATCATAAGGAAATTCGATGGTGCCGACGGCGAGACTCGAACTCGCACGACTTTCGTCACTGCCCCCTCAAGACAGCGTGTCTACCAATTTCACCACGTCGGCCTACTCGGAATGCGCGGGCATTCCGAAAAACTCACTTCGGGATCGCCCCCGACTTATCGATTCCACCCGCGGGCTGCTGGACAGGCTGGGGCGCCGCGGGCTGGGCGGGCGCGGCCACGGGCGTGACCGCAGCCCCATGCTTCTGGCTGGAAAAATAAGTCAGGCCAAGGCTGGTCACGAAAAACGCCGTCGCCAGCACCGCGGTGGTGCGCGACAGGAAATTCGCCGAACCGCTGGCGCCGAACAGGCTGCCGGACGAGCCACTGCCAAAGGCGGCGCCCATGTCGGCTCCCTTGCCATGCTGGAGCAGCACCAGGCCGACCACGGCGGCGGCCACCAGAAGATGAAGAATCCAAACCATAAATTCCATTTATTGCACCCTATCCTGAACCTGGTCCGCGCCTTAACCGGCCCGGCAAATCGCCAGGAATTCCTCGGCGTTGAGAGAAGCGCCGCCAATCAGTCCGCCATCGATATCCGGCTGGGAAAGCAGTTCGACCGCATTACTGGCTTTCATGCTGCCACCGTACTGGATGACCAGACCCGACGCCACGGCGGCATCCAGTGCGCGCACCCTGCCGCGAATAAAGGCGTGCACCGTCTGGGCCTGCTCCGGCGTGGCGGTCTTGCCGGTACCGATCGCCCAGACCGGCTCGTAGGCCACCACGGCCCGCGCCAGGGCGGCAACCCCGCACTTGGCGATGACGACATCCAGTTGACGGCCGACGACCTGCTCGGTGACGCCGGACTCGCGCTCCTCCAGGGTCTCGCCCACGCAAAGAATCGGCGTCAGGCCGGCCGCCTGGGCGGCGGCGAATTTCTCGGCCACCACCGCATCGCTTTCGCCATAGAGGGCGCGACGCTCGGAATGGCCGACGATGACATAGGTACAACCGAAGTCCTTGAGCATGGACGCCGACACTTCACCCGTGTAGGCACCCTTGGCATGCTGGCTCATGTTCTGCGCGCCCCAGGCGACGGCCGAACCGGTCAGCCCGGCCTGGGCTTGAGACAGATAGGGGAAGGGCACGCACACCGCCACGCCGGCCTTCACATCGCCCATGCCGGCCAGCACGCCGGCCAACAAGGCTTTGTTCTCGGCCAGACTGCCATGCATTTTCCAGTTGCCGGCGACCAGTTTGCGACGCATGGGTTCCCCCTCGAAAAAGACCGCGTATGGTAAAGAGGAAGGCCTGCCTGGTCAATCATCAGCCCGCGCAAAAACGCGGGCTTCGTGGTCAAGCCCGGAATATCCGACTCCCGAGGAATCCTGAATCCCCCCCGCGGGGATATGAAGACACCGTGAAGTCAGCCGTCCTTGTCGATACGTCCCGGTTTACGCGTTTTGTTTCCGCGGATTCGTTGCCGCCTGGGCGCATATCGACCGGGCACGCCAAGCGATCGGCCCAACCCAATAGCCTCATGCCAACGTCGATTTCCACCCGCGGCATGACCGCGCCCCTTCCGCCCCTGTCAGACGGGGTTGCCGGGAACCTCACGAAGCATCGACGGCGCGCGCGACGGCCTCGATCTTGATCGCCGAGGGCTCCACGATGCAGGCCTCGCGGCACAGGGCACACCCCACGCAATGTTCCGGATCGATGCGTGGGCGATACATATCCCAGACGAGCGCGCCCGGCACCTTGCAACTCCCCTCGCACGCGCCGCACTCCGGGCCTTGATAAGGCAAGCAGGCGCTCGTGTCGACTTGAACCCGGGCGAAAGGCGTCGGCCATCCCGCGGCGCCCTCTTCCGTATCTTTCTTGAGCGCTGCCGGTTCACAGGCGGCGACACACGGCCACTCTTCGCATAAGTGACAGCCTTTGTTGAGCAGGTCCAATGCGGGCGTGCCGGCCACACTGATTCCGAGTCTTGCGGCCAAGGGAAATATCACTTCGTGCGGGCAAGCGGCAATGCAGGCGCCGCAACGCGTGCAGGCAAGGAGGAATTCCAGTTCGCCAAGCGCATGGGGAGGGCGGATCCAGTGCGCAGCCTGTCGGCTGACTTTGGCATCGCATACCGCGACAATTTTCTTGCCCGTGTTACGAAATGCCTGCTGGAAGAATGCTCGACGATCCATCCGTTTTCTCCTGGTTTACATCCGCATCACCATGGGCTGCATCAGCAACCAAAGATTGAAGCCGGATATGCCGGCCGCGAACAGCAACATGGGGAAGAGCCTCCAGCCCTGGCTTCCCGCGCCCGCTTCAAGAAGAGAGGCACCCCGATGGCGCACGATTCGCACGGCGATCAGAAATCCCAGCACCAACAGGCCGGCCTGCAATGCGAATACCACGTCCTGGTAGATCAGCATGTTCATGTGGCGAATCTGCTTTTCCGCCATGCCAAGCGGCAACGCGCCTACGCCGAGGGGATTCCGCAACACGCCGCCCACGCCCGCGCTTTCCCGCACCAGATGATTCAGGTTGTGCGCCATGTGATAGGCAAACGCGAGTGGAAGCGCGACAAACGCAAACGAGGTGAGGTAACGCCTGAAAGGCTGGCTGCCACCGGTCAGGCGGTGGGTCGCCGCCGCCAGGAGGGCATAGAGCCCGCCCACGGAGATCAGACAGGCCGCGAGTCCGAGACTGAAGCTCCACAACAAACCGCCGCTGTCGCCGATGGCACGGGCCAGGGCGCGCATCCACGCTTCCCAGAATGGCATCATGGTCAGGCCATGCAGGGCGGTGAGCGCGAGCAGCGCGACCATGAACCAGGCTTCATCCGTTTGCGGACGCGCGCCCCGCACGGCCTCGATGCTGGGGGGGCGCAAGCGCCAGGCAATGTTGGCATGCGGGCAGCTTTGGGTGCAGTTTCCGCATGACGTGCAGTAGTTGTTCTGCTTCAGACTGCCCATCACCAGCCCGGTCGGGCAGGGTTCGATCTCTTGGTTGCCGTGATAGCAATCCAGTGTCTTGCAACGGGCGCACACGCTGGCGTCGATGGGTCTCAGTTCCACCATGGCCAGTTGGGAATAGGACCCAACGGTGCGGCCCACCGGGCAGAAGTAGCGGCAAAACGCCTTGCGCCGAAAAACCGCGAGCGAGGCCGTGGCGAGTACCACGATCAGCAGCGCGACCAATGCCGTGGCATGGGGATCGAGGGTGATGCCCATGCCAAGTTCAAGCCAGGTCAGGCCAACGAGTAGCCAGAGGGCCGGCCACACACCGCGCAGCCAGCGTGGCACGCGCAGATTGAGGGAGTTGTTCGGCCGCGCGCGCCGCCATAGCCGACGCCGCACCAGCCACTGCGCCAGCGCATCCCAGGGACAGATCGCGCACCAGGCCGAGCCAAGAAAGAAGATCGAAAAAATCAGTCCGCCCCACCACAGGTTCCAGGTCAGCACGGTGGCGAGATTCCGCTCCGGGAACGGGGTGCCGAACAAGCCCGCGGCAATCACCAGCAAAAAGAGCGAAACCATCGCCAGCTTCAAGACCAGCGGCACCCAGCGGTTTGCCGCCAGCAGACGAACCCCGTTGCCGACCACCGGCAGCCGGGCGAGCGTTAGCGCGCCCGCGCCATGCATGGCGGTTTTCATTGCGGTCATTGGCGCGGTCATGGCCCACACCACCGTCAGGATCATCATGATGAGGATGCAAATCCCCCAGAATTCCGGCAGCCCCGGATGGGTCATCATCAACGCGCCGTCCACGCTGCAATAGATCACGAAGCAGCCCGCCTGCCTTGTTTACCCGCGCGCGGCAGCCGCTTGCGTTGCACCAGGTTGACGCCGACCAGGATGACGGTGATCACGCCCACGGCGACGCCGATGGGGCCGACCGCGACGGGCTCACCGATGCGCAGCGGAAAATCGATGATGTAGGGCTCGCCGCCGTCCTCGAATTCCGCGGTGATGATGTAGTCGCCTTCGTTCTTGAAGATGAAGCCCTGGCGGTGGGTGTTGTCATTGGGGCGCTGGACGCCCAGCACTTCTTTCCGGCTGGCGAACCAGCCGTCAAGCCAGCTGTCGTCGCGCACGCTGAAGGTGATTTCCCCCTGGAAGGGCGCGCCGTCATCGAGCCGGGTGGCATAGACGCTGACGCGGCCGGGTTCGTTGGGTTTCGGAAACGCGGGGAACGCCATGTAGCTCACGAAATACGCGCCGATTTGCGTCTCCACCTGCATGCTGGGCGGGGTGTTGGAATCCTCGCTCAGGCTGTAGGTGGGGCGGCCCAGCACGTGGTGCGCCCCGGCAAACTGGCAGGGCGGGAGTAGGAACAGCAATAACAAAAACAAGCGCTTCATACGCTGTGTTTGGCCACCGAACCCTGCATACGATCGACGACCCAGATCGGCAGGCTGGGCTCGGGGCAGACCTCGACGCACAGCCCGCAGCCTACGCACCCTGACTTGATGATCGGACGATACTGGTTCCACATCTCGAAGCCGATGGCCTGGTCACCAAGTGGGCAGACGCTCACACAGGCGCCGCAGATGCCGCGATCGACCCAGGGATAGCATGCGGCGCGGTCGATCTGGGCGATGCCCATGTCGATTTCCTTGAGGGGCGTTTCGACCAGGGCCTCGGTGGGGCAGACCTCCATGCATTTGTTGCACAGGGTGCAGCCCTTCTCCTCGGGGTTGATCCAGGGTGTGTTGACCTTCTCCCCGCCATCCCGGCCGTGAAAGCGGATGCAACGCGGCGGGCAGACCTCTCCGCACAGCCCGCAGCCGATACACGCGGCGATGAAGGCGGCATCGTCTTTCAGCGCCCCCGGCGGGCGGATGTGGTTGCGCGATTGCGCCTTGGCCTCCGGCACCATCAGGCGCGCCATGCCATAGGGCAGGCTGGCGGCGGCGAGCAGGGCCGCGCCCCGGATCAGGCGTTGCAGGGCGCCGCGGCGCCGCATCAATGGCCACCTTTCGCGGCGGATTCCGGGTGATTGCGGCGGTATTGCTTGCCCAGATGGCCCGGACCTTGTTCCGGGTAATCCGTGGGCCGGAGCACAAAGGTCATGGCCTGGGTGGGGCAAACCGCGATGCAGGCCGCGCAGTTGTTGCATTCCTGGCCGAAATGGTCGCGCAGGGGGTCGAGGCCGAATTCGCAGACGGCATTGCACCTGGCGCAGTCGTTGCAGCTTTCCACGATGCGGCGAATGCGCACCAGGCGATAACGGCCCAGCAGGGCATAAAGCGCGCCACCGGGGCAGAGATAGCGGCAGAACCCGCGGCGAGCGACCAGGGTGTCGAACAGCAGGGTGCCGACGAAGAACACCGCGCCGGCACCGAACCCGCCCAGGGCGATGGCGTAATACAGCTCGCGCCCGACGATGGCGGGCGGGTAGATCGCCGCCATCAACACCGAGCCGGTGGCGGCGGACAGCGCCAGCCCCACGCCCAGCACCGCGTATTTCAGGCGGCGGTCGAAGCGGCGGTTGCCCACCTTGAAGCCCAGGCGGGCAAGCCAGGTGGAGACGTTGGTGTTCAGTTCGTACAAAAAGGTGGCGGGGCAGATCCAGCCGCAGAAAAACCGCCCCAGCACGAGCGTGAACAACACGGGGATGAGGGCCGTCAGCAGAAACGGCGCATACGCCTTGAGCCCCGCCGCCATCTGCCCGGCCACGGCGAGCGGGTCGCTCAACTGCAAGCCGAAGAAACTGCCCGACCAGGTGTTGCCCTTGATGGCGTCCAGGTCTTCCGCCGGGTCATCGGCGAAGGCGGCGGTGAGGGTTTCCATCACGTCGTAGAGCTGCTTTTCCGAGGGGGCGAGCAGGTCATAGGCATGCGCGGCGGCATAGGTCTGGTAGACATGAATGAAGGGCAGGGCCACCAGCATCGCGAACACGATGGAAAGGCTCAGCCAGCGCAACTTGTTGAGGTGTCGCCAGAGGAAAAAGGGTTTGTGTGTGCCCATCGGGAGGCTCAAAAAATGGCTAACCGTAGTCCGGGATGATGCGGATGGCCTGGGGGATCTGGATGCAGGAGCGCTCGCACAGGCCGCAGCCCACGCAGTCTTTCAGCACCTGGGGCTGTTCCAGGCGGCCCACGCGGATCGCCACGTCCTGCAAGGGACAGGCGCGGTAGCAGACGCCGCAGGTCTTGCCCTGATACGACAGGCACAGCCGTTCATCGACCCGGGCCCGGCCCATGCGCACCTGCTTGAGAATGGGCGCCAGTTCGCGCGCCACCGGCTGGATGGCATCGGTGGGGCAGACCTCGCCGCATTTCATGCACAGGATGCAGGCCTGTTCCCGCGGCACGATGTAGGGCGTATCCAGCGAGCGCGGCCCGTTCTCAAAGCCGAAATACTGGATGCAGCGGTTGGGGCAGACCTCGCCGCATTGCCCGCAGTGGATGCAATGGGCCAGGAATTCCTCCTCCGGGCGCGCCCCCGGCGGCCTCAGATAGCGGATCGCGCGCGCGGGTTGGCGCGCCTCCGGGCGCGCCTCGGCCAGCAGGGGGCTCAGCGCCGTCGCGGCGGCGGCGCTGAGCAGGGCGTCAAGAAAGGTTCTGCGCTGCATGGAGGCCGGCGCGAAAATTTCTCGACCTACCCCACCTCATACCTTCTCCACGCGCGCCGCGAGTTTCTTGAAGTCCACCTGCCCCGACACCAGGTCCCAGACACGGCTGGAGGTCTTGTTGACCAGCCATTTGTTCTTTCTGGGATCGGCGCTGTCGGCCACCGACAGGTTCCAGGGGCTGAACAGGTAGCCGCGCGGCACGCTGTTGCGCGCCGGTTTGACCAGGCTGTGGGTGCCGACCTGGGCGCGCGCCTCGAAGGAGCCCCGGCGCGTCACCAGGCGAACCTTGTCGCCGTCCTTGATGCCGAGTTCCTTCGCGTCCTGCTCGTGCATTTCCACATACATCTCCGGCACCAGACGCCGCGTGGTGGGGCTGCGGTTGGACTTGGCGGTGTGGAAGTGCTCGTACACCACGCCCAGGCCCAGCCAGTAGGGGTACTTGTCCTTGGGTACCGCATCCCACGCCTTGCCCCGGAACTTCATGTCGGGCAGGTCGGGGGTCAGGCCCTTGTCGCGCGCCTCCTTGAGCAAGGCCAGGTTGTCGATGGTGTAGACCCCCTTCTTGACGCCGAACTCCATCAGCTTGGCGGTGATCGCCTCGCGGTTGGTGTAGTCCTGCTGGCAAAGCTGCATGTGCACCTTGCCATCCTTGGTGCGGAAGTAGCCGTAGGGCCGGTTGGTCCACTGGTTTTCCTGGTTCATGTAGCGGCGCTTGGTGCCGCCGTCCCGGGCGATCTGGTAGGTGGGCGCCGGCCACATGATGCCGCGCAGTTCGGCAAGCTGCTCATAAGGGGTAAGCTTGTCCGCCTTCTCCACCTCCAGGATGCCGGTGAGGTCCACGTCGGTGCCGGCGCTGGCCCGGCAAACATCGCGGAACACTTCCTGCGAATCGTAGGTGCCGTCCTTGAGTTTCTTGTAGGGAAAGATGGCGTCCGCATCCAGGCCCAGCAGGTGGGCGATTTCCTTGCCCTTGTCGATCACCATGTCCATGTCGGGGCGGCAGCCGGGGGGGGCTTCGGCGGCCTTCTGGTTAATGTTGATGCGCCGCTCCGAGCTGATGTAGGTGCCCTCCACCTCGCCCCAGGTGGCGGCGGGGAAGATCACGTCGGCATACAGGTTGTTGGGCGCGTGCCGGTAGATCTCCTGCACCACGTTGAAGGTCTTCAGGAGCGCCGGACGCACCAGGTTGTCCTGGTCCGGCAGGTCGATGTGGGTGGCATAGACCCAGAACATGGCCTTGAGGTCGCCCTTGAGCGCCCGTTCCAGCATGCCCACGGCAAAGCCGGGGTTCTGCGAGTTCAGCGCCCGCTCCAGGTTTTTCTCGGGCACGCGCCAGGCCTTGGCCATCTTCAGCCGGTGCAGGGGGTTGTCGAGCGGCTCGTTGAACGGCAGCCGGCCGGTCAGGCCGCCGGTAAAGCGCTCGCCCATGGCGTTGGGCTGGCCGGTCATGGAGAAGGGACCGCAGCCGGGCTTGGCCAGATTGCCGGTCAAGGTGCACAGGTTGATGATGGAAATGACGTTGTTCTGCCCGTGGATGTGCTGGTTGTAGCCAATCCCCCACATCATCAGCACGCCACCATGGCCGTCCTTGCCGCGCGCCAGGCGCTTGCGCGTGGCGTCGGCGAATAACTTGGCGACGTGCCGGATCTTCGCCGGCGGCACCTCGTCGGTGCCCATCCGGTCCTGAACCTGCTCGGGGCTGTAGTGGGCCAGCACGCCATCCACGTATTCCTTCCAGCCGGTGGTGTGGGCTTTCAGGAACTTCCAGTCGATCACGTCCTCGTGCTCCTTGAGCAGCACGTGGGCGATGGCGTTGAGGAAGCTGATGTCGCCGTTGAGCACGGGCACATCCACATGGTTTTTCGGATTGATGTCCGCATAGCCCTTGCCGGTGCCCGTGTAGCGCGGATCCGCGACGACCGTGGGGATGTTGGTCTTCTTCTTGTGGTCGGCGCAGCGCCAGAAGATGATGGGATGCGCCTCGCGGGCGTTGTGCCCGAAGTGCATGATCATGTCCGACAGCTCGATGTCCTCGTAGGCCATCGGCGGCGTGTCCGAGCCCAGGGTCGCGTAGTAGCCGGTCACCGCCGAGGTCATGCACATGCGGGCATTGGCCTCGATGGTGTTCGAGCCCAGCACCCCCTTCATGAACACGTTCTCCAGGTACTGGCCCTCCATGGTGAGCTGGCCGGAGCCGTACAGCGCGATGCTGTTGCCGCCATACTTCTTGGCGAAGTGGGCGATCTTGTGCGCCGTCATGTCGGACGCCTTCTCGTAAGGCACGCGCACGAAGTGCTGCTCGTCGAAGGAGCCCTTGGTCTTGCTGATGAAGTCCATGTCACCATGGCCCGGCTTGTTCCATTCCTCCCACACGTCCTTGCGCACGTAGGGGTCGCCCTGCATGCGATCCACATAGATCGGCTCGGCGGCGGTCAGCCCCTTGATGCACTGCAAGCCGTAGTTGGTGGGATGGTCCTTGTCTGGACGCATGGAGACGATCTTGCCGTTCTCCGAAATGATGATCGTGCCGCAGCCCACGCCGCAGTAGGGGCATTGGGCGATCGCCGTGGTGCGTTTGGCCGACGCCGCTTCAGGCGAAATGGGCGCTGCTTCGAGCTCCGGATTGCCGCCGACCATCAAGCTCGCGCCGACCGCGGAACTGGTAATGAAGGCGCTTCCCTTGAGGAAGTCACGTCGATGCATTTTGATCCGCTTCATTGGTCCAGCCCTCCGTTGGTGTGCTTTGCCATGGGTGTATTCCTTCCTACTTCGCGCTCAGGCTGCGCATGTAAACGATGATGTCGTCGATCTCGTCGTCGGAGAGATTGGCCATCGCCGCCGGCCCCTTGAAACCAAGCATTCGGGTATTGGAGCGGCCTTCCTTGATGGTCGTGCGGATATAGCCATCCGAGACCCTGTCCAGAAAGCCCGGTTTGCCGATTGCGGTACCGGCGCCGCCAGACGTGTAGCCGTCACCCTCCCCGCCGTGGCAGGTGGAACAGACATACTCGTACCACTGCTTGCCGAGACGGGGGTCGCCTCGCGCTTCCGGCTGGGCATCAACTTCCGCGACGCGATCCGGCAACGTGCTGAACGAACGCAAGTAGGCAACGATGGCATTGACGTCCTTTTCGCCCAGGTGCGCGAAAGGAGGCATGCCCGTCCCTTCTCGCCCACCCAGAATATTGCCGCGCAGAAAACCGTCCGAACTGATGCTCAGGAATTCCGGGTTCGTCAGGGAAGGCGCGAATCCAGCTTTGCCTATCGCATCAGCCTGATGGCAGGCCGAACAGTTTTCCTCGTAAACCTGACGGCCTTTTTTGATGATTGCCTGGTCCGAACCGCTTGCGGATACAGCAAACAAGCACATCGGAACCAGGAGGGCGATTCTCCCCACACCGCGTAATGCGAATCTGATTGATCGGCTCATGGAATCCTCCTTCCTTTCTGGAGGCGATTAAGCGCTGGTTCCAAGGTGACGGACAATCTGATGCATGCACTACCTACTTGGTAGTAGGGGTTATTACCGGCTGACTATTGATGACAAACCAAGCGCCGTTTTCGATGCCCTTGCTACCGTTTTCAATGCACGCGGATGCGAAAGCCCACGATCGCGCCGCGCCGGCTGACAGGTCTGCGCGATAGCCGGGGTAGGGCAGAAATTGACGCTGTATCCATTCCCGGGCAGGTCACCGTGAAGCCGGGCGGCGCGTGGCGCATCCGCGACAGGCACCATGGGGCCATGGGGCGCACCCGCCCTGTCACCGGTCTGTCATCTATGGCTGGCAGATTGCGCTCATGCCAGCCGTTCGCTCCGTTTTCATTTCCGATGTCCACCTGGGTACCCGCGCCTGCCAGGCCGAAAGCCTCCTGGCCTTCCTGCGTGAATATCCCGCCCAACACCTGTACCTGGTGGGCGACATCATCGACTTCTGGAGCATGAGCCGGGGCGTGCACTGGAGCCCGGCCCAGAACACCGTGATCCAGAAGGTGCTGAAGCGCGCGCGGCATGGCGAAAAGGTGGTGTTCGTGCCGGGCAACCACGACGAGGCGTTGCGCGACCACTGCGACACGGCCTTCGGCGACATCCGCGTGGAACGCGAATATGTGCATGAAACCGCCGACGGCCGCCGCTTTCTGCTCACCCATGGCGACGATTTCGACCAGGTGACGCGCCACCACCGCTGGGTCGCCGTGCTCGGCGACATGGCCTACAACGGCCTGGTCCGCCTCAACGGCTGGCTGTCGCGGGCGCGCCGCCTGCTGGGCATTCCGGGTTACTGGTCCCTGGCCGGTTACGCCAAGCGGCGGATCAAGACGGCGCTGCAATTCATTTTCGATTTCGAGGACTCGGTCATCCGCCATGTGCGCGAGCGCGGCCTGGATGGCGTGATCTGCGGCCACATCCACTGGGCTTCCCTGAAGGAAGTGGACGGACTGGTCTACGCCAACTGCGGCGACTGGGTGGATTCCTGCAGCGCCATCGTCGAGCATGAGGACGGCAGGCTGGAGATGGTGCAGTGGAGCGCGCTCTGCCGCCTGCCGCGCCAGGAGCCCGTGTCCGGGCCTATCGAGGCGTACTGATGCGCATCCTGATGGTTTCCGACGTGTACTTCCCGCGCATCAACGGCGTTTCCACCTCCATCGAAACCTTCCGTGGCGCCCTCGCCGACCTGGGCATCGACGTCGACCTGGTGGCGCCGGACTACGGTGGCGACGCGCCCAGGCCGGGGGTGATACGCGTGCCGGCATGGCGCGTTCCCCATGATCCGGAGGACCGGCTGGCCCATTATGGCAAGCTGAGGCGAGCCACCCTGGAGGCCGCCGCGAACTGCGACGTGATCCACATCCAGACCCCGTTCGCCGCCCACTATGCCGGCCTGCATGCCGCGCGGACGCTGCGCAAACCGGTGCTGGCCAGCTACCACACCCTGTTCGAGGAATATCTCCAGCACTACATCCCCTGGCTGCCGGCGGCGATGCTGCGGGGCCTGGCGCGGCGCTTCTCGCGCGGCCAGTGCAACGCCCTGGACGCGGTGATCGTGCCGTCCACGGCGATGCGCCAACGCCTGCGCGAATACGGCGTGGTTCGACCCCCGCACGTGTTGCCCACCGGGCTTCCGGCCGCCGTCTTCACCCCGGGGGACGGCCCGCGCTTTCGGGCCGATCAGGGCATCGCGGCGGATGTGCCGGTGGTGTTGTTCGTCGGGCGGGTGGCCCATGAAAAAAACATCGGCTTCCTGCTGGAAGCCGTGGCGCTGGCGCGTCGGGGTCGCCCCGACCTGATCTTCCTGATCACCGGGGAAGGGCCGGCGCGCCCGGACCTGGAACGACAGGCCGCGCGGCTCGGCCTGAGCGACCATGTCCGCTTTCTCGGTTACATGGATCGCCACCGCGAACTCCCCGCCGCCTACGCGGCGGCCGATGCCTTCGTGTTCGCCTCGCGCACGGAAACCCAGGGCCTGGTGCTCCTGGAAGCCATGGCCCAGGGCTGTCCGGTGGTGGCGCTCTCGGTCATGGGCACCGCCGACATCCTCGAACCCAGGCGCGGCTGCCGCGTCGCCGCGGACGATCCCGCCGGTTTCGCGGCCACGCTGGTCAAGCTGTTGAACGACCCCGATGCCCGGGCCAGGCTCGGCGAGGAAGCCCGGACCTACGCCGGCGAATGGTCGGACAAAACCCTGGCGCGGCGACTGGTCGACATCTACCGGGCCCTGATGCCTTGAAGCCCCTGCGCCTCCTGCTCGTCACCGAAACCTATCCGCCGGAGATCAACGGCGTGGCCATGACCACCTCCCGCATGGTGCGGGGGCTGCGCGAACGCGGCCATTGGGTCGGCCTGGTGCGGCCACGCCAGCAAAACGACCGGGACATCGGCCTGGAACCCGATACCTGGACCGTGCCGGGCCTGCCGATCCCGAATTATCCGGGCCTGCATCTCGGCCTTCCGGCCTGGCGGCGCCTGGGACGCTTGCTGGACGAACAGCGCCCGGAGCGGGTGCACGTGGTCACCGAGGGGCCCCTGGGCTGGGCCGCGCTAAGGGCCGCGCGAGCACGGGGGCTGCCGGTCACCTCCGGCTATCACACCCATTTCGACCAGTACAGCAACCACTATGGCCTGGCCTGGCTCATGCCCTGGGTCACCGGCTGGCTGGACGGCCTGCACCGGCGTTGCCAGGCCACCCTGGTGCCGACCAGGGAACTCGCCGACACCCTCGCGGCGCGCGGCATCCCCAATGTTCGGGTGGTCGGGCGCGGGGTCGATACCCGCCTGTTTCACCCGGGGCGGCGCGATCCGGAATTCCGGCGGCGCTGGGGCCTGGCGGACGACGCCCTGGCCTGTCTGTATGTCGGCCGCCTGGCCCCGGAAAAAAACCTGGCCGTCGTGGAGCGGGCCTACGCCGCCATCGCCGCCCGGCATCCGCGCGCCCGCATGATCTGGGTGGGCGACGGCCCCAGCCTGCCGGCGCTGCGAGCGACCCACCCGGACCATGTCTTCACCGGGCCGCGTGTCGGCGAGGAACTCGCCGCCCATTACGCCAGCGCCGACCTGTTCCTGTTCGGCAGTCTTTCGGAAACCTGGGGAAACGTGCTGGGCGAGGCCCTGGCCAGCGGCCTGCCGGTGCTGGCCTACCGGCGGGCCGCGGCGGAGGCCCTGATCCGGAACGGGGAAAACGGGATGACGGTCAGGCCCGATGACGCCGAAGCCTTCACCGGCGCCGCCCTGGCCTTGGCGGGCGACGCCGCCCTGCGCCAGCGTCTTGGCCACGCCGCCGTGGAATCCATGGGCGAGCACGGCTGGGACGGCATCGTCGAACGCTTCGCGACGGTGTTGCGGGAAACGACCTGAAGGCGCGGGAAACGGCCTGAGGGAAAAATCAACCACGGCCGCGCCGTGGCCGCCGTGGACGCCGTAGCATATACGCGGAAGATCCGCGCCACCACCTCACTCCTCGGCCGGCTCGTCCAGGTATTTCTGCAATCGCCGCTCGAACACGTGGCGATCGAAGCGCCATTCCTCGAGGAGCTTCATCGCCAGCTCGAACGGCTTTTTGTCGAGCTGATACAGGCAACCCAGGTCGAACGTGGCGGACGACTCCAGGGCCATGCAGAGATCCCGGAGGTCCGAGGCGGCCTTGTCGTCCGGATTTTTCTGGATGAACTTGGCGATATTTTTTACGGCGTTGGCCATGATGATTTCCTTACCAATGTAAAGCTCGCAAGCGGGCGGATTTCTTGTGCTGATGGTCGCGCATGCGCCGGGCGATGTCATCCAGCATGGCAATCGCATCCAGCACGAACGGCCCCTTGTTCAACATCACGCATTCGGCTCGCTCCGACATGGCGGCATCGGTCATCTCCGCGCGCGAAGGCAGATTTTCCTTGATCAACTGCTCGAACACCTGGGTGGCCCAGACCACCGGCACGTGGGCCGCCTCCGCCAGCCAGAGGATCTCTTCCTGGACCTCGGCGAGCCGGCTCCAGCCGATCTCCACCGCCAGGTCGCCGCGGGCGATCATCAGGCCGAACGGCGCCCGACCGGCGCCGTGGACGATGATCTCCGGCAGGTTGGCCACGGCGCGACGGGTCTCGATCTTGGCGATGCGGCCCAGCGTCCCGGCGCCGCGCGCTTCCAGCTCCTCGGCCAACCGCGTCATGTCCGCCGCCGACTGCACGAAAGAATAGCCCACAATGTCGGCTTCGCGGGCGATGAAATCCAGATCGATCAAATCCTTTTCACCCAGGGCGGGCAGGCGGATGTCGCTATCCGGAAAATTCAGGCCCTTGGCCGGGCGAATCTTGTCGCCCTCGGGACGGGCGCGGGTGATCCGCAACCAGGCGCCCGCCTCGTCCACCCGCTCCACCTCGGCGCCGATCTGGCCATCATCGATGAACACCCGCTCGCCGACGCGCAGGCTGTCCAGCACCTCCGGCTGGGCACAGGGGATGCGGCCGGCATGGCCATTCTCGCCCCCCACCTCGCCGGGGGCGCCATCCCGGGACAGCAGCAGGCTGTCGCCGACATGGGCCAGGATGACATCGAAGCTGTCTTCCAGGGGACCGACCGTGGCGGATCGCTGCTTGCCCTCGCCGGACAGATGTTTCAGGGCGCAACCCTGCTCCAGCCAGACGTTGTCGGCGGCGCAGGCCAGGGTATGGGTCTCGCCCATGCGTTCCAGGACATTGAGGATGCGCTTCTTGCCCCGCGCGTCGGTGGCTTCCACCAGTTCGCCGGGCTGCAAGCGGGCCAGCCAGTCCCGCGTCACGCTCACCCGGGGGTAACCGGCCAGGCCGGTGGCGCCCCGCAGGCCCGGCCCGCCGGGTTCGCCGCTGGCGTCGAACAGGAAGTAGGCCGGCGCCCGGGTGTCGCCCCGGTCGTCCCGCTTGGGCTTGAGGCGCAGGCGGCCGGGTGTGGCGGCCATGTCGCCGGTGCGCAGCTTCGGCCCGGCCAGATCCATGTGGATCAGACAGTCCCGGCCCGCCGCCTGGGCGGCGGAACGCACGTTGTCGACCATGGCCTTCCAGGTATCCGGGTCGTCGTGGGCGCAATTGATGCGGGCGATGTCCATGCCCCGTTCCACCAGATCGCGCACCAGGCGGACATCCTGGCCCGCCACCGTGGGCAGGGTGACCATGATGCGAACGCGCCGCCGTCTCGGTTCCTTGCCCAGCAGACGCTGGGTGTTCTGTTTCAGGCGCTTGTCGCCCGCCCGCTTATCCAGCCCCAGCCGTCGCAGATCGTCCTCGCCGGGACGGGCGTGGACCATGGCATCCAGCGCCAGGGCGACGGAATCCAGGGTGGCTTCCACATGCCCCTCGCAGCGACCGAGGGAAGACAGGCCCAGGTCCGACAGGCGTTCCTGCAGGTCGCGCAGATCCTCGCGGCGGAATGCGATGTAGGCCGCCAGGTTGCCGGCGTCGCGGGCATGGGCGGCATCGGCAAGCGCCGGTTTCCAGCCCTGCAACAGGGCTTGCCGGCCGGCGACGACACGGTCGCGCAAGCGCGCCAGCTGGTTTTGAAGTTCGGGGAGGGAAGTCAAGATGCGGGCCAAAGGCTGTCCAGAATGCTGGATAGCTTAGACGCGCAAGGTGACACGAAGATGAAGGAAATATGACAACAGGATGCGGGATACGCCCGCCCATCTCCCGGATTGCCGGGAGATGGCGTGAATCAGCCGAAACGGCCGGTGATGTAGTCTTCCGTCTGCTGTTTCTGGGGTTTCACGAACAGGTTGTCGGTCTTGCCGAATTCCACCAGTTCGCCCAGGTACATGAAGGCGGTGAAATCGGAGATGCGCGCCGCCTGCTGCATGTTGTGGGTAACGATGGCGATGGTGTAATCGCTCTTCAGTTCGTCGATGAGCTCCTCGATCTTGGCCGTGGAGATGGGATCCAGGGCGGAAGTGGGTTCGTCCAGCAGCACGATCTCCGGCTTCACGGCGATGGTCCGGGCGATGCACAGGCGCTGCTGCTGGCCGCCGGACAGGGACAGGCCGCTCTGCTGCAACTTGTCCTTGGTCTCCTCCCAGATCGCGGCCTTGCGCAGGGCCCATTCGACCCGGTCGTCCATTTCCGACTTGGGCAGCTTTTCATAGAGGCGAACGCCGAAGGCGATGTTCTCGTAGATCGTCATCGGAAATGGCGTGGGTTTCTGGAACACCATGCCGATCTTGGCGCGTACCAGGTTGACGTCCTGTTTCTTGTCCAGCAGGTTCTTGCCGTGAAAGTTGATCTGGCCCTCGGCGCGCTGTCCCGGGTAAAGATCGTACATGCGGTTGAAGGTGCGAAGCAGGGTCGATTTTCCGCACCCGGAAGGTCCGATGAACGCCGTCACCTTGTTTGTTGCAATGTCCAGGGAAACATCGATCAGGCCGCGGAAGTCGCCGTAAAAGAAATTCAGGTCGCGGATGGCCAGGATGGCTTCGCCGTCGGCAAGGCGTTGAGGGGCGGACATAGAGAACTCCGGGTTCAGTCTGAGGATTTTTTACGGAACATCACGCGGGCCAGGATGTTGATTCCAAGCACGAACAGGGCGATCAGCAGGGCGCCGCCCCAGGCCAGGCTGACCCAGTTGTCATAGGGACTCATGGCGAACTGGAAGATCACCACCGGCAGGTTGCCCATCGGTTGCGACATGTCCGTGCTGAAGAACTGGTTATTCAACGCGGTGAACAGCAGCGGCGCGGTTTCACCGGTGACTCGGGCGATGGCGAGCAGGATGCCGGTCACCACGCCGGCCTTGACCGCCCGCAGCGTGACTTTCAGGGACACCTGCCAACGCGGCGCGCCCACGGCGAAGGCCGCTTCGCGCAGGGCCGTGGGCACCAGCAACAGCATGTTTTCCGTGGTTCGCACGACCACGGGAATGGCGATCAGGGACAGGGCCAGCGACCCCGACCAACCGGAGAAACCGCCCAGGGTCGCCACCGCCAGGGCATACACGAACAGGCCGACAACGATGGACGGCGCGGACAGCATGATGTCGGTGACGAAGCGGGTGGCGGCGGCGAACCGGGACGTGGTGCCGAATTCCGCCAGATAGATGCCCGCCAGGATGCCGATCGGCGTCGACACCAGCGTGGTCACGCCGATGATCATCAGGCTGCCGACGATGGCATTGCGCAGCCCGCCACCTTCGCTGCCGGGGGCGGGCGTATCCTGGGTAAAGAAGTCCCAGCTCAGGGCGGCGAAGCCGTTATAGAACAGCGTCCAGAGAATCCACATCAGGGCGATCAGGCCGAAGGACATCGCCACCATCGACAGCACGATGCCGACGCGGTTGGTCAGGACACGACGGGAATACAGGTTCATTGCATGGCTCCTACTCGCCCGCTCACTTGCCTTGTTTCGCGACACCGCGCTTGATCAGCCATTGGGAGATGGCCAGCACGATGAAGGTAATGATGAACAGCACCAGGCCCAGGGCGAACAAGGCGGATATGTGCAGACCGGGATCGGCCTCGCCGAATTCGTTGGCCAGGGTGGAGGCGATGGAAGTGCCCGGCGCGAACAGGCTGCCGACAATGCGATTGGCGTTGCCGATCACGAAGGTGACCGCCATCGTCTCGCCGAGGGCGCGACCGAGGCCCAGCATGATGCCGCCGATGACGCCGACCCGGGTGTAGGGCAGCACCACATTGGTCACCACTTCCCAGGTGGTGCAGCCGACACCGTAGGCGGATTCCTTGAGGGGCGGCGGCACGGTCTCGAACACGTCGCGCATGACCGAAGCCACGAAGGGAATCACCATGAGAGACAACACGATACCGGCGGTCAGGATGCCGATGCCGATGGGGGGGCCGGCAAACCAGCCACCGATCACCGGCACATCACCCAGGGCGGCTTGCAGATGGGGTTGCACATGTTTCGCGAACAACGGCGCGAACACGAACAAACCCCAGATGCCATAGATGATGGAAGGCACGCCCGCCAGCAGTTCGATGGCGGTACCCAGGGGCCGACGCAGCCAGACCGGACAGGTTTCGGTAAGAAACAGGGCGATGCCGAAGCTCACCGGCACGGCGATGATCAGGGCGATGATGGAGGTCACCACCGTGCCGTAGATGGCGGACAGGGCGCCGTACTGGTCTTCCGGCACGTTCCACACGTTGGTCCACAGGAAGCCGGGCCCGAATGCCTTCAGCACCGGCATGGCCTCGATGGCCAGGGAAATCAGGATGCCGGCCAGGGCGGCCAGGACGATGAAGGCGAACACCAGGGTGACCTGATGGAACAACAGATCCTGCAGCTTGAATTTCTTGACCTGCGCGGCGTGCACGTCTACGGGTGTCGTCACTTCGCTCATTCGGATCTGTCCTGATTCAATGGTGCAATCTTCGTAAACCCCATCGGGCCGCGATGGGGCTTGCGGAGAAAGTTTGGGCGCGGCATGTTATCCGCGCCCAAATCGGCCCATCAAGGAAATTACTTGATGTTCTTCATCTCGGCTTCGACCATCTTCACCACGCTGGCGGGCAGCGGCACGAAGCCCAGGTCCTCCGCCATCTTCTGGCCATTGTTGAGGGACCAGGTGAAGAAGTCCACCACGCCCTTCTGCCTGGCGGCGTCGGCACCCTTCTCATAGGCCAGGATGTAGGTGGCGCTGGTGATCGGCCAGGCGTTCTTGTGGCTCTGGTCCAGCAGATCGGGCGCCATGCCCTTGACCTTGAAGTTGGCGCCGGCGGCGGCGTCGGCCACGGCATCCTGGTTCGGCACGATGTAGTTTCCGGCCTTGTTCTTCAGGGCCACGAAATTCATCTTGTTCTTCATGGCATCGGCGATATCGACATAACCGATGGCGCCGGCGATCTTCTGCACGTTGGCGGCCACGCCCGGGTTGCCCTTGCCGCCCACGCCGTTGGCGGGCCAGTTCACGGTATTGCCGGCGCCCACGTCGCGCTTGAAGGCCATGGACTGCTTGGCCAGGTAATGCGAGAAGGCGTAGGTGGTGCCGGAACCGTCGGAACGGTGGGCCACGGTAACGGCCAGGTCCGGCAGCTTGACGCCGGGGTTCAGCTTGGCGATGGCGGGATCGTTCCACTTCGTGATGGCGCCGCGGAACATGTCGGCCGCGGTGGCGCCATCCAGTTTCAGCTTGCCGGATTCGATGCCGGGCACGTTCATGACGATGGTGACGCCGCCCATGACCGTGGGCACCTGCACCATCTTCATGGCATCCAGTTCCTCTTCCTTGACGGGGGCATCCGTGCCGCCGAAGTCCACGGTCTTGGCCTTGATCTGCTTGACGCCACCGGAGGAGCCGATGCCCTGATAGTTGACCTGGTTGCCGGTGGCGCCCTTATAAGCCTCGGCCCACTTGGTGTACACGGCGTAAGGGAAGGTGGCGCCGGCGCCGGTGATGTCGGCGGCGAGGGCATTCGCGCTAAAGGCCAGCGCGGCGGCAAGACTGGTCAGGGACAGGCAAACACGTTTGGTCGCGTTCATTTGTTACTCCGCAGAGGATGTTCAGTTGATAACGGAAAACATCCTACCGGCGGAATATTACAGAACTGTGACTTTTGTAATAAACCCCTTGATCCTGGCTTACATGCCGGCGGCCGTCCGCACCGCGCCCGCGATGTGCTCGGCGGTGCGCCTGACCTGTGCTTCGTCGCGACCTTCCACCATCACGCGGATCAGGGGTTCGGTGCCGGAAGGCCGCAGCACGACGCGCCCGGTTTCACCCAGTTCCGCTTCCACCTCGGCCACCGCCTGGGCGACACCGGCATGGCCGTCGGTCTTGAAGCCCTTGGCCACCCGCACATTGAGCAGAATTTGCGGATAGGATGGACAGTCGCGAGTGTAATCCGCCAGGGAACGACCGGACCCGCGCAGGGCCGCCAGCACCTGGAGGGCGGAGACGATGCCGTCGCCGGTGCTGTGCTTGTCCAGGCAAAGGATGTGGCCGGAGGATTCGCCGCCGAGTTGCCAACCGTTCTGCTGCAACAGTTCCAGCACATAACGGTCGCCCACCTTGGCGCGCCTGAATTCGCAACCCAGGGCTTTCAGGGCCAGCTCGGTGCCGAGATTGGTCATCAGGGTACCCACCACGCCACCCAGGGCCTGGCCGTTTTCGTTGCGGTAGCGGGCGATGGCGTAGATCAGCTTGTCGCCGTCCATGACCTGGCCGCTGGCGTCGGCCATCATCAGGCGGTCGCCGTCGCCGTCCAGGGCGATGCCAACGTCGGCGCGATGCTTGCGCACCGCCCGCGACAGCGCGTCGGTGTGGGTGGCGCCGCATTCCTTGTTGATGTTCATGCCGTTGGGCTCGTTGCCGATGGCGATGACATCGGCCCCGAGTTCATGGAACACGTGGGGGGCGATGTGATAGCCGGCGCCGTTGGCGCAATCGACCACGATGCGCATGCCCCGCAGATCCATGTCGGTGGGAAAGGTGCTCTTGCAGAACTCGATGTAGCGCGCGGCGGCGTCGTCCACCCGCTTGACCCGACCCAGTTGCTTGGAGGGCGCGGTGCGCATGGGTTCGTCGAGGGCCGCCTCGATGGCCAGCTCCACGTCGTCCGGCAGCTTGGTGCCGCGCGCGGAGAAGAATTTGATGCCGTTGTCCTCGAACGGGTTGTGGGAGGCGGAGATGACCACGCCGGCCTGCAGGCGCAGGGCGCGGGTCAGATAGGCGATGCCCGGGGTGGGCATCGGCCCGGTGAGGCGGACGTCGACTCCGGCCGCCGTGAGCCCGGCCTGCAGGGCGGATTCCAGCATGTAGCCGGAAATGCGGGTGTCCTTGCCGATCAGCACCGCCGACCGTTCGCCGTGCATGGCGGCCTGTTCCGTGGCGGCCAGCACCTTGCCGGCGGCATACCCCAGCCGCATGGCGAATTCCGGGGTGATGGGCTCTTCCCCGACCCGACCGCGCACGCCGTCGGTACCGAAATATTTCCTGCTCACTACGTTTCTCCCAACTCGCGCCATAACTTGATGGCATCCACGGTTTCCCGCGCGTCGTGCGCGCGGACGATGGTCGCGCCCCGCCGGATGGCGAGCAGCGCCGCCAAGACGCTGGGCAGCAGCCGATCCGCGGTCTGGCGGCCGGTCAGCGCGCCCAGCATGGACTTGCGCGACAGGCCCACGAGCACTGGGGCCATATCGGCCAGCCGATCCAGATTCTTGAACAGCGCCAGGTTGTGGGCCAGGGTTTTGCCGAAACCGAAGCCGGGATCGATGCACAGCCGGTCCGCCCGGATGCCCGCCGCACGGGCCGCGTCCAGGCGCTGGCGGAGATAGGCGGATACCTCGGCCACCACATCCGCGTAGACCGGCTCGGTCTGCATGGTCCGGGGCGTGCCGCGCATGTGCATCACGCACAGGCCACAATCCGACTCCGCGACGGCATCCCAGGCGCCCGGCGCCTCAAAGCCATGGACGTCATTGATCATGTCGGCGCCGGCATCCAGGGCGGCGGCCATGACCTCGGGCTTCATGGTATCCACCGAGAGGGCCACCCCCGCGTCGCGCAGGCCGGCCACCACCGGCAATACCCGCGCCATTTCCTCCTCCGCGCCGACCGGGGCGCTGCCCGGCCGCGTCGACTCGCCGCCGATATCCAGGATGTCCGCGCCAGCCTCGCGCAGGCTCAGGGCGTGGGCGACGGCCTGGTCGACATGCAGATATCGCCCCCCATCGGAAAAGGAATCCGGGGTGACATTGACGATGCCCATGACCAGGGGACGGTCCAGGGCGAAGCTGAAGCGGCCGCAGCGGAACATGAAATTGGAAGTGGGGAGTCGGGACTGGGAAGCGGGGAGCAGGGAAAACCCACTGCCCACTCCCCACTACCTACTCCCCATGCCCGAATCAGGCTTCCTCGGCCGGCGTGGTGGTGGGCTCCGGCGCGCCGGGCGGCGGCGTGCCGGCGCTGCTGGTGGGCGGCGTCACGGGCTTGGGCGGATGGGGTTCGTCGCCCGCCATGATGGCGTCGATCTGCACGGCGTCGATGGTTTCCCATTCCAGCAGGGCGCGGGTCATGCGCTCCACCTTGTCCCGGTTCTCTTCCAGGATCTTGCGAGCCAGGGCGTACTGCTCGTCGATGATGCGGCGAACCTCGGCGTCCACCTTGCGCAGGGTTTCCTCGGACACGCTCTTGTGAGTGGTGACCGAGCGGCCCAGGAAAACCTCACCCTCTTCCTCGCCATACACCATCGGCCCCATGGCGTCGGACATGCCCCACTGGGTCACCATGCGCCGGGCCAGATCGGTGGCGCGCTGGAAATCGTTGGAAGCGCCGGTGGTCATCTGGTGCATGAACAACTCTTCCGCGATCCGTCCGCCGAACAGCACGGCGATGGTGGACAGCAGGCGGGTGCGGTCCTGGCTATAGCGGTCCTCGGTGGGCAACTGCATGGTCACGCCCAGGGCGCGCCCACGGGGGATGATGGTGACCTTGTGCACCGGATCGGTCTTGGGCATGAGCTTGGCCACCACGGCATGGCCGGACTCGTGGTAGGCGGTGTTCTTGCGCTCTTCCTCGGGCATGACCATGGAACGGCGTTCGGCACCCATCATGATCTTGTCCTTGGCGCGCTCGAAGTCCTCCATGTCCACCACGCGCTTGTTGCCACGCGCCGCGAACAGGGCGGCCTCGTTGACCAGGTTGGCCAGGTCGGCGCCGGAGAAACCGGGCGTGCCGCGGGCGATGATGTCGGCCTTCACGTCCTGGCTCATGGGCACCTTGCGCATGTGCACCATGAGAATCTGCTCGCGGCCGCGGATGTCGGGCAGGGGCACCACCACCTGGCGGTCGAAGCGGCCGGGACGCATGAGGGCGGGGTCCAGTACGTCGGGACGGTTGGTGGCGGCGATGACGATGACGCCCGCCGTGGCCTCGAAACCGTCCATTTCCACCAGCAACTGGTTCAGGGTCTGCTCCCGCTCGTCGTTGCCGCCGCCCAGGCCGGCGCCGCGCTGGCGCCCCACGGCGTCGATTTCGTCGATGAAGATGATGCAGGGCGACTGCTTCTTGGCCTGCTCGAACATGTCCCGCACCCGGGCCGCGCCCACGCCGACGAACATTTCCACGAAGTCGGAACCGGAGATGCTGAAGAAGGGCACCTTCGCCTCGCCGGCGATGGACTTGGCCAGCAGCGTCTTGCCGGTACCCGGCGAACCCACCATCAGCACGCCGCGGGGAATGCGGCCACCCAGTTTCTGGAAGCGGGAGGGATCACGCAGGAATTCCACCAGTTCGCCCACTTCCTCCTTGGCCTCGTCGCAACCGGCCACATCGGCGAAGGTCACCGTGTTGCTGTCCTGATCCAGCAGACGGGCCTTGCTCTTGCCGAAGGAAAAGGCGCCGCCCTTGCCGCCGCCCTGCATCTGGCGCATGAAGAACACCCAGACGCCGATCAGCAGCAGCATGGGGAACCAGGACACGAAAATGCTCATGAACATGGAAGGCTGCTCTTCCGGCTTGGCCTCCACCTGGACGCCGTTCTTGAGCAGATCGGACACCAGCCAGGGGTCGGACGGCGCATAGGTGGTGAAGCGCTTGCCGTCGGCCTGGACGCCGCGCAGGACATGGCCCTCGATGGTGACCTTGGCGACCTGGCCCTGGCGCACCTGTTCGATGAACTGGGAGTAGTCCACCTGGGACTGGGCGGTCTGGCGGGTATTGAATTGGTTGAATACCGTCATCATGACCAGGGCGATGACCAGCCAGATGGCGACATTCTTGAAGAGGTTGTTCAATTTGACTCCTTCGCGGAAACGCTCCGCAGGCACACGAAATTAGTTCAATTCCACGCCGGCTTCAATCATCGCCCGCGCTTGCCACAACTTCCGCCTTGAGACCCCGCCCCAGAAGATAGACCTCCCGGCTACGATCCCGCGATGCGTCGGGCTTCCGCACCGCCACCGCCTGAAAGCTTGCGCGCATCCGCCTCACGTAATCCTCGAAGCCCGCGCCCTGAAAAACTTTGACCAGAAAGGCCCCGCCTGGTTTCAACCACTTCTCGGCGAATTCCAGCGCCAGTTCCGCAAGGTGGTAAGCGCGGGCCTGGTCGGCGACGCTGACACCGGTGATATTGGGGGCCATATCACTCAATACAAGATCGACCCGATGGCCCGCCAGCAAGGATTCCAGTTTGGCCAGGGCGGCGTCCTCGGTGAAATCGCCCTGGATGAAGTCCACGTGGTTGAGGCCGGTCATTTCCAGCAGGTCGATGCCGATGATACGCCCCTGCCCTTTCATGCGTTCCGCCGCCACCTGGCACCATCCGCCCGGGGCGCAACCCAGGTCCACCACCACGCCGCCGGCACGCAACAAGTGATCCTTGTCGTCGATCTCCATCAGCTTGTAGGCGGCGCGGGAACGATAGCCCTGCTCCACGGAGCGGCGCACATAGAAGTCTCTGGCATGCTGATGATGCCAGGCGCGTGTTTTGGCTTGTCGCTTCATGGGCTACTATCGTCTCATTTTCATGGGGTCTTTATGGTTAAGGCTATCGCACGGCAAGCGCGGGAACTCACGCCCGAACAACGAAAATTTCTCAAGGCCCAGGCTCACGCCCTGAAGCCCGTGGTGATGATCGGCGCCCAGGGGCTTACGGAGGCGGTGATCCAGGAGGCGGGACGGGCCCTGGCCGCCCACGAACTTATCAAGATCAGGGTGCTGGGAGACGACCGGGAGGCCAGGGAAACTTATCTGGCGGAACTTTGCGCGACCCTGGGCGCCTCGCCGGTGCAGCACATCGGCAAGCTCCTGCTGCTGTATCTTGCGGCGGAGAAGCCCAGGCTCAGGCTACCTTGAGTGTTGCTTGGCCACCAGGGCCAGGCCCAGCAGGCTCTGGACCAGGTAGACCGCGCTGGAGACGCCGTGCCAGGTGGCGAATCGATCCCGGAACAGGCTTTCCATCACATCCTTGGGCAAGGCGGCTTCCTTCAGTCGCATGAGGATGGGCTGGATGCCGAAATGGCCGGCGAGGGTCAGCAGCAGCATGAGGACCACGATCCAGAAGAAGGCCTGCTTGAGGGCCGCGCCGCCGAAACGGGATAGACGGAACAACAGCAGCCAGGCAGCGCAAACCATACCCACCCAGGCCATGGCGCTGAACATCTTGCCCGCCATCATGCCGGCCAGCATGCGGTCTTCCAAGTTGTAGAACAGCATCGGCGCGGCCAGATAGCCCACCGCCCACAACCCTCCCACCCAGAACGCGACGGCCCAGGCTGTGAGGAGGTCGGGAAAGCGTTTCATGTCAGAAACGTAATGCACGTCGACGATCTCGTAGTGGCGCAGGCCACCGGGCGCGTGCACATCGGCCACGTCGCCGGCGTACTTGCCGATGAGCGCGCGGGCGATGGGGGAACCGACGGAAATCTTGCCCGCCTTGATGTCCGCCTCGTCGTCGCCGACGATCTGGTACTTCACTTCATCGCCGGATTCCGCGTCCACCAGTTCCACGGTGGCGCCGAACACCACGCGGCCCTCGGCGTCCAGATGGCGCGGGTCGATGATCTGGGCGTTGGCCAGCTTGCCTTCCAGTTCCTTGATGCGGCCCTCGATGAAGCCCTGCTTTTCCTTGGCGGCATCGTATTCGGCGTTCTCCGACAGATCGCCGTGGGAACGGGCTTCGGCGATGGCGGCGATGACGTTGGGCCGCTCCACGCTCTTCAATCTTTGCAGTTCGACGCGCAGTTTCTCGGCGCCGACCACCGTCAGGGGGACTTTGCTCATGGGGAAAACCTCTTGTTATCTCAGTGCAAGCGCTTGTGCAGTTCTTGCAGCGGGTAGACGGTGATGTCGCGCCGCTCCTTCATGCCCAGGCAGGCCGCCTTGGCGCCCGCCAGCGTGGTGAAGTAGGGAATGTTCTGGGCCAGGGCGGCGGCGCGGATGGCGAAGGAATCCTTCATCGCCCGCTTGTCTTCCACCACGTTGATGATCAGTTGAATTTCCCGGTTCTTGATGATGTCGACGATGTGGGGACGGCCTTCCGCCACCTTGTTGACCCGGGTCACCGGCACCTCGGCCACCGCGATGGCCCGCGCCGTGCCGCTGGTGGCGAACAGCTTGAAACCCAGCTCGTGGAGATGGGCGGCGATCTCGGCCACCTGGGGATGCTCCGGATTGCGCACGGAAATGAAGACGTTGCCCGCGCGCGGCAATTTGACGCTGGCGCCGTACTGGGACTTGAGGAAGGCCTCGCCGAAGCTCTCGCCCACGCCCATGACCTCGCCGGTGGACTTCATCTCCGGCGTCAGGATGGGATCCACGCCGGGGAACTTGCGGAACGGGAACACGGCTTCCTTGACCGAGAAATAGGGCGGGATGATTTCCCGCTCGGCATTCTGTTCCCTCAGGGTCTTGCCGGCCATGCAGCGCGCGGCGATCTTGGCCAGTTGCCGGCCGCTGGCCTTGGAAACAAAAGGCACGGTCCGCGACGCGCGCGGGTTCACTTCCAGCACGTAGACCTGGGCGGCGTCGCCCCGGCCCTTGATGGCGAACTGCACGTTCATCAGGCCCACCACGTTCAGCGCCTTGGCCATGGCCACGGTCTGGCGCCGAAGCTCGTCCTGGATGGCGGGGGTCAGGCTGTAGGGCGGCAGGGAGCAGGCGGAGTCACCGGAGTGCACGCCGGCCTGCTCGATATGTTCCATGATGCCGCCGATCAGAACCTGATCGCCATCCGACAGGGCATCCACGTCCACCTCGATGGCGTCGTTGAGGAAGCGGTCCAGCAACACCGGGGAGTCGTTGGACACCTTCACCGCCTCGCGCATGTAGCGTTGCAGGTCTGCCTCCTCATGGACGATCTCCATGGCGCGGCCTCCCAGCACATAGGACGGGCGCACCACCAGGGGATAACCGATTTCGGTGGCCAGGCGGATGGCCTCGTCCTCGGCGCGCGCGGTGCGGTTGGGCGGTTGCAGCAGGCCCAGTTCGTGCAGCATCTTCTGGAAGCGCTCCCGATCCTCGGCGGCGTCGATCATGTCCGGCGTGGTGCCGATGATGGGCACGCCGTTCTTTTCCAGATCGCGCGCCAGCTTGAGGGGGGTTTGCCCGCCGTACTGGACGATGACGCCCACCGGCTTCTCGATGCGCACGATCTCCAGCACATCCTCCAGGGTGAGCGGCTCGAAGTAGAGGCGGTCCGAGGTATCGTAGTCGGTGGAGACGGTTTCCGGGTTGCAGTTGACCATGATGGTCTCGTACCCGTCCTCGCGCATGGCCAGGGCCGCATGCACGCAGCAGTAATCGAACTCGATGCCCTGGCCGATGCGGTTGGGACCGCCGCCCAGCACCATGATCTTTTTCCGATCGGAGGGCAGCGCCTCGCATTCCTCCTCGTAGGAGGAATACATGTAGGCGGTTGAGGTGGCGAATTCCGCCGCGCAGGTATCCACCCGCTTGTACACCGGATGGATGTCCAGTTCCCAGCGCCGCCCGCGTACCGCATGCTGATCGCCGCCGAGCAGCCTGGCGAGCCGACGGTCCGAGAAGCCGTTGCGCTTGAGGACAAATAGTTCGTCCCTGGACAAGTCGGCCAGGGTCCGGCCTTTCAAGGCGCCTTCCTGCCTCACCAGATCCTCGATCTGGGCCAGGAACCAGGGATCGATCTTGCTGGCGCGGCGGATGTCCTCGAAGCTCATGCCGATACGGAAAGCGTCGGCCACGTACCAGAGCCGCTCGGCGCCGGGGTTGCCCATTTCCGCCTCGATTTCGTCCTCGTCGCCACTCTTCTCGTCCAGGCCGTCCATGCCGGTTTCCAGGCCGCGCAGGGCCTTCTGCAGGGATTCCTGGAAGGTGCGGCCGATGGCCATGACCTCGCCCACGGACTTCATCTGGGTGGTCAGGCGATCGTTGGCCTGGGGGAACTTCTCGAAAGCGAAGCGCGGTACCTTGGTAACCACATAGTCGATGGACGGCTCGAAGGAGGCGGGCGTGGCGCCACCGGTAATATCGTTGCGCAGTTCGTCCAGCGTGTAGCCCACGGCCAGCTTGGCCGCCACCTTGGCGATGGGGAAACCGGTGGCCTTGGAAGCCAGGGCGGAGGAACGGGACACCCGGGGATTCATCTCGATGACCACGATGCGGCCGTTCTCGGGGCTGATGGCGAACTGGACGTTGGAGCCGCCGGTATCGACGCCGATCTCCCGCAGCACGGCGATGGAAGCGTTGCGCAGGAGCTGGTATTCCCGATCGGTCAGGGTCTGGGCCGGCGCCACGGTGATGGAGTCGCCGGTATGCACGCCCATGGGGTCCAGGTTCTCGATGGAGCAGACGATGATGCAGTTGTCGGCGTGGTCGCGCACCACCTCCATCTCGAATTCTTTCCACCCGATCAGGGATTCCTCGATGAGCAGTTCCTTGGTGGGCGAGGCCTCCAGGCCCCGTTCGCAGATGGTGACGAACTCTTCCATGTTGTAGGCGATGCCACCGCCACTGCCGCCCATGGTGAAGGAAGGCCGGATGATGGTGGGGAAGCCGATGCCCGCCTGGATCTGCAGGGCTTCTTCCATGCTGTGGGCCAGGGCGGAACGGGGGTTGGCCAGGCCGATGCGGGCCATGGCCTGCTTGAATTTTTCCCGGTCTTCCGCCTTGTCGATGGCATCCTTGGATGCGCCGATCAGGATCACGCCGTATTTTTCCAGCACGCCGTGCTTGGCCAGGTCCAGGGCGCAGTTAAGCGCGGTCTGCCCCCCCATGGTGGGCAGGATGGCATCCGGCCGTTCCCTTTCCAGGATGCGCTCCACCGTTTGCCAGTTGATGGGCTCGATGTAGGTGGCGTCCGCCATCTCCGGGTCGGTCATGATGGTGGCCGGGTTGGAGTTCACCAGGATGACCCGGTACCCCTCTTCCTTGAGCGCCTTGCAGGCCTGGGCGCCGGAATAGTCGAACTCGCAGGCCTGGCCGATGACGATGGGGCCGGCGCCGATGATCAGGATGGATTTGAGGTCTGTACGCTTGGGCATCGCGCTTCTTCTTATCGTGTTTGTTTGGCCTGATGATCCCGCATCATGGCGATGAAGCGATCGAACAGGTAGGCCACGTCATGGGGTCCGGGGCTGGCCTCGGGGTGCCCCTGGAAACTGAAGGCGGGCACGTCGGCGCGGGCGATGCCCTGGAGCGAACCGTCGAACAGGGAGACATGAGTCGCGCGCAGATTCGCCGGCAGCGTCGCGCCGTCCACGGCGAAGCCGTGGTTCTGACTGGTGATCATGACCCGCTTGCTGTCCAGATCCTGGACCGGATGGTTGCCGCCATGGTGGCCGAACTTCATTTTCACCGTGCGCGCGCCGGACGCCAGTCCCAGCAATTGATGGCCAAGGCAGATGCCGAAGGTCGGAATACGCGCCTCCAGGATTTCCTGGATGGCGCGGATGGCATAGTCGCAGGGTTCCGGATCGCCGGGGCCATTGGAAAGGAAGATCCCCTGCGGTTTCATCGCCAGCGCATCGGCGGCGGTGGTCTGGGCGGGCACCACTGTCACCTTGCAGCCTCGGCTCGTCAACATGCGCAAAATGTTGCGCTTCACACCGAAGTCATAGGCAACAACATTGAACACAGGCTGGGGGGGAGTCGAAAAGCCCGACCCCAGCGCCCATTCACCTTCTTCCCACTGAACAACCTTGTCTGACGTCACCACCTTGGCCAGGTCCAGTCCAGCCATGCTCGGACAGGCCCTCGCCCGAGCAAGCGCGGCATCCTCGTCGATGGCTCCGGCCACGATGCATGCGTTTTGAGCGCCTTTTTCCCGCAACAGACGAGTCAATTTGCGGGTGTCGATACCCGCGATCGCCACGACATCGTGCGATTTGAGGTATTCCGGCAGGGTCCGGTTCATGCGGAAGTTACTTGCCAGGAGAGGCAAATCGCGAATGATCAAGCCGGATGCATGGATGCGCGACGACTCCTCATCTTCGCCGTTGGTGCCGACATTTCCGATATGTGGATAGGTCAACGTGACGATCTGCCGACAATAGGACGGATCGGTCAGAATTTCCTGATAGCCGGTGATGGAGGTATTGAATACCACCTCGCCGACACCGACGCCTTCGGCGCCGATACCATAGCCGCGGAACACCGTACCGTCGGCCAGTGCAAGAATTGCAGGCACGAACGCAGACAAGATAACCCCTGGTCCAGATGTGACAAGCGGGACGGACTCGCGTCCATCCCGCCCGGTTGAAATATCGTGTAATTATACGTTTGCGCAGTGCAACGCTCAAGCCGGCGCGGGGATCGCCCCCCTACAAACGGGAACGCCCCATCGAGGGATGGGGCGTTTTAGGAGGAGGAGTCTGGCGATGACCTACTTTCGCCGGCGAGATGCCGACTATCATTGGCGCAGGGGCGTTTCACGGTCCTGTTCGGGAAGGGAAGGGGTGGGACCGCCCCGCTATGGTCGCCAGACATAACTGTTTGGATGCTGACTGGGTCAGCGATCCTGAATTAGGTCTGAACGGTGTGTTCAGATAAAGGGAAGAAGAAGTTCTGGGTTTGATTACCCTTGAGTATTCAAGGTTATAGGGTCAAGCCGTACGGGCAATTAGTACTGGTTAGCTTAACGCGTTACCGCGCTTCCACACCCAGCCTATCAACGTTGTGGTCTTCAACGACCCTTCAAGGAGGTCAAGCCTCCGGGAGATCTCATCTTCAGGCGAGTTTCACGCTTAGATGCTTTCAGCGTTTATCTCTTCCGCACTTAGCTACCCGGCGATACCACTGGCGTGATAACCGGTACACCAGAGGTGCGTCCACTCCGGTCCTCTCGTACTAGGAGCAGCCCCGTCAAATCTCCAGCGCCCACGGCAGATAGGGACCAAACTGTCTCACGACGTTTTGAACCCAGCTCACGTACCTCTTTAAATGGCGAACAGCCATACCCTTGGGACCGGCTACAGCCCCAGGATGAGATGAGCCGACATCGAGGTGCCAAACTCCGCCGTCGATGTGAACTCTTGGGCGGAATCAGCCTGTTATCCCCAGAGTACCTTTTATCCGTTGAGCGATGGCCCTTCCATACAGAACCACCGGATCACTAGGACCTGCTTTCGCATCTGCTCGACTTGTGGGTCTCGCAGTTAAGCTGGCTTATGCCCTTGCACTATCAACACGATTTCCGACCGTGTCTAGCCAACCTTCGTGCTCCTCCGTTACCTTTTGGGAGGAGACCGCCCCAGTCAAACTGCCTACCATGCACGGTCCCCGACCCCGATAAGGGGTCCAGGTTAGAACCTCAACGACACCAGGGTGGTATTTCAAGGGTGGCTCCACAAGAACTGGCGTCCCTGCTTCACAGCCTCCCACCTATCCTACACAAGTCCCGTCAAAGTCCAATGCAAAGCTACAGTAAAGGTTCATGGGGTCTTTCCGTCTAGCCGCGGGGAGATTGCATCTTCACAAACACTTCAATTTCGCTGAGTCTCTGGAGGAGACAGTGTGGCCATCGTTACGCCATTCGTGCGGGTCGGAACTTACCCGACAAGGAATTTCGCTACCTTAGGACCGTTATAGTTACGGCCGCCGTTTACCGGGGCTTCGATCAAGAGCTTGCACCCCATCACTTAACCTTCCGGCACCGGGCAGGCGTCACACCGTATACGTCCACTTTCGTGTTTGCACAGTGCTGTGTTTTTGTTAAACAGTCGCAGCCACCTTTTCACTGCAACCTCTTTCCGCTCCAACCGCAAGGGTCTTCACGTAATAGAGGCACACCTTATCCCGAAGTTACGGTGTCAATTTGCCGAGTTCCTTCTCCAGAGTTCTCTCAAGCGCCTTAGGATTCTCACCCTGCCCACCTGTGTCGGTTTGCGGTACGGTCACTATCCAACTGAAGCTTAGAGGCTTTTCTTGGAAGCATAGGATCAACCACTTCAGCACCGTAGTGCCTCGTCATCACGCCTCAGCTTAGCCCCCCGGATTTGCCTAAGGGGCACGCCTACACGCTTAAACCAGGACATCCAACACCTGGCTGGCCTACCTTTCTCCGTCCCCCCATCGCATTGGATAGCGGTACAGGAATATTGACCTGTTTCCCATCAGCTACGCATCTCTGCCTCGCCTTAGGGGCCGACTCACCCTGCGCCGATGAACGTTGCGCAGGAAACCTTGGGCTTCCGGCGAACGGGACTTTCACCCGTTTTATCGCTACTCATGTCAGCATTCGCGCTTCCGATACCTCCAGCATCCCTCACAGGACACCTTCACAGGCCTACGGAACGCTCCTCTACCATGCGTACAAGTACGCATCCCAAGCTTCGGTTATGTGCTTAGCCCCGTTACATCTTCCGCGCAGGACGACTCGACCAGTGAGCTATTACGCTTTCTTTAAAGGATGGCTGCTTCTAAGCCAACTTCCTGGCTGTCTATGCCTTCCCACTTCGTTTTCCACTTAGCACATCATTGGGGACCTTAGCTGTGGGTCTGGGTTGTTTCCCTCTTGACGATGGACGTTAGCACCCACCGTCTGTCTCCCGTGCTCGCACTTCTCGGTATTCGGAGTTTGCTATGGCGGGGTAGGTCTAGACGACCCCCCCAACCATTACAGTGCTCTACCCCCGAGAGTGATACACGAGGCGCTACCTAAATAGCTTTCGAGGAGAACCAGCTATCTCCGGATTTGTTTAGCCTTTCACCCCTATCCACAGCTCATCCCCTAGTTTTGCAACACTAGTGGGTTCGGTCCTCCAGTGCGTGTTACCGCACCTTCAACCTGGCCATGGATAGATCATCCGGTTTCGGGTCTACGCCCAGCTACTGAACGCCCTGTTCAGACTCGCTTTCGCTGCGCCTCCCCTATTCGGTTAAGCTCGCAACTGAACGTAAGTCGCTGACCCATTATACAAAAGGTACGCAGTCACCCCTGCTTCAAACACCCTCCGGGTGTTTTTGCAGGGCTGACCACAACGCTACGCGTTGTAGTCACCTACTCCACTCCCTTTAGCCCTTTTGCCGTGTCTCGCGCTACGCGCTCGGACGGCAAAGAACTGAAGACGCTTGAAGCAGGGGCTCCCACTGTTTGTATGCATGCGGTTTCAGGATCTATTTCACTCCCCTCCCGGGGTTCTTTTCGCCTTTCCCTCACGGTACTGGTTCACTATCGGTCGATCACGAGTATTTAGCCTTGGAGGATGGTCCCCCCATCTTCAGACAGGATTACACGTGTCCCGCCCTACTTGTCGCGCGCCTAGTTCCACAAATCTGTTTTCAAATACGGGGCTATCACCCTCTATGGCCGGAGTTTCCAATCCGTTCTTCTAACAGTTCCGCTAAATCGCGCAGGCTCGTCCCATTTCGCTCGCCACTACTTTGGGAATCTCGGTTGATTTCTTTTCCTCGAGCTACTGAGATGTTTCAGTTCACCCGGTTCGCTCCACTGCCCCTATGTATTCAGGACAGGGTACCCCGAAGGGTGGGTTTCCCCATTCGGACATCTCCGGATCAAAGCTTCGTTGCCAGCTCCCCGGAGCTTTTCGCAGGCTCGCACGTCCTTCATCGCCTGTGATCGCCAAGGCATCCACCACATGCACTTAGTCACTTGACCCTATAACCTTGAACCCTCTCGCGAGGCTTCATTGCTACAGGTGTGTTTGTCTCGCCATACCCGACTAAAAGTATGACTCGACGCAATCAAACCCAGTGTTCAATTCCTATCTCATCAATAGAAATCAAACTTCTTCTTCCACTTTGTTAAAGAACTCACAGCTTTAATGTTCACCGCTCGTAAACGGTGAACAGTGCATGCATGACACACACTGTTCACAATTCACCCTGGTCTCTTCCGTCGTAAATGGTGGAGGATGACGGGATCGAACCGACGACCCCCTGCTTGCAAAGCAGGTGCTCTCCCAGCTGAGCTAATCCCCCGTTAAGCTTTGATAGCCGGCGCATCGCGGCGTTGCGAAACCGCTTGTGTGCACTAGCACACTGCACGCTTTCGCGCCTTGCGCTGCTTGGCTCTCAAACCTTAACGGCAATCGGCCTTGCAGCAGCTTGTCTGGTGGGCCTGGTTGGACTCGAACCAACGACCCCCGCCTTATCAAGACGGTGCTCTAACCAGCTGAGCTACAAGCCCGTATCTTCCATCTACAACAGCCTTGAGGTGTGAGCATTGAGCGAAGTACGCTCTAGAAAGGAGGTGATCCAGCCGCACCTTCCGATACGGCTACCTTGTTACGACTTCACCCCAGTCATGGATCACTCCGTGGTAATCGCCCCCCTTGCGGTTAGGCTAACTACTTCTGGAGCAACCTACTCCCATGGTGTGACGGGCGGTGTGTACAAGGCCCGGGAACGTATTCACCGCGACATGCTGATCCGCGATTACTAGCGATTCCGACTTCACGCAGTCGAGTTGCAGACTGCGATCCGGACTACGATCGGCTTTGTGGGATTGGCTCCCCCTCGCGGGTTGGCAACCCTCTGTACCGACCATTGTATGACGTGTGAAGCCCTACCCATAAGGGCCATGAGGACTTGACGTCATCCCCACCTTCCTCCGGTTTGTCACCGGCAGTCCCATTAGAGTGCCCTTTCGTAGCAACTAATGGCAAGGGTTGCGCTCGTTGCGGGACTTAACCCAACATCTCACGACACGAGCTGACGACAGCCATGCAGCACCTGTGTCCAGGTTCCCTTTCGGGCACCCCCGGATCTCTCCGGGATTCCTGGCATGTCAAGGGTAGGTAAGGTTCTTCGCGTTGCATCGAATTAATCCACATCATCCACCGCTTGTGCGGGCCCCCGTCAATTCCTTTGAGTTTCAACCTTGCGGCCGTACTCCCCAGGCGGTCAACTTCACGCGTTAGCTTCGCTACTGAAAGATTTCTCTCCCAACAGCCAGTTGACATCGTTTAGGGCGTGGACTACCAGGGTATCTAATCCTGTTTGCTCCCCACGCTTTCGTGCATGAGCGTCAGTGTTATCCCAGGAGGCTGCCTTCGCCATCGGTGTTCCTCCGCATATCTACGCATTTCACTGCTACACGCGGAATTCCACCTCCCTCTGACACACTCTAGTCTCCCAGTTCCAAACGCAGTTCCCAGGTTAAGCCCGGGGATTTCACGTCTGGCTTAAGAAACCGCCTGCGCACGCTTTACGCCCAGTAATTCCGATTAACGCTCGCACCCTACGTATTACCGCGGCTGCTGGCACGTAGTTAGCCGGTGCTTCTTCTTACGGTACCGTCATCCACACAGAGTATTAGTCCATGCGATTTCTTTCCGTCCGAAAGCGGTTTACAACCCGAAGGCCTTCTTCCCGCACGCGGCATGGCTGGATCAGGGTTGCCCCCATTGTCCAAAATTCCCCACTGCTGCCTCCCGTAGGAGTCTGGGCCGTGTCTCAGTCCCAGTGTGGCGGATCATCCTCTCAGACCCGCTACTGATCGTCGCCTTGGTGGGCCTTTACCCCACCAACTAGCTAATCAGACATCGGCCGCTCCAATCGCGCGAGGCCTTACGGTCCCCCGCTTTCACCCTCAGGTCGTATGCGGTATTAGCACAACTTTCGCTGCGTTATCCCCCACGACTGGGTACGTTCCGATGCATTACTCACCCGTTCGCCACTCGCCACCAGGGTTGCCCCCGTGCTGCCGTTCGACTTGCATGTGTAAAGCATGCCGCCAGCGTTCAATCTGAGCCAGGATCAAACTCTTCAGTTCAATCTCTGTTAACTCTTACAACTTGCCGAAGCAAGCCGCTTCCACTCTTCAGAATCTTCTGACTAGTGCAAGCATCAGGTTTATCTTTCGCTCCACCTCGCAGGCCTGAACCCGCTCAGCTTCCACTTCACCCAATGCCCACACCTTAAGGCTGTAAGTAAACTGTTAAAGAACTGGTAAAACTGGTTGCGGGGACAGGATTTGAACCTGTGACCTTCGGGTTATGAGCCCGACGAGCTGCCAGACTGCTCCACCCCGCGTCCGAGAGAAGCGAGACTATATAGGTCTCCACGCGGTACGTCAACATCTTTTATATCCGATTCCACACCAGCCAGTTCGGCTTAGGATGTGCCATCTCGATGGTATGAGGTCTTCCGTGCCCTTCAAGTTCAATCTGGCGCGCCTGCCGCGCATCGAATTCGGCGCAGGACGGCTTGCCGCCCTGCCCGGCCTGGTGGCCGGATATGGTCGTCGCGCCCTCATCGTTACCGGCAGCCGATCATTCCTGGCGGGGCCTCACTGGACAACCCTGGCGGAAGGGCTGAGGCGAGAATCCGTCGCCTGGGAGATCATCCAGGTTCCCGGCGAACCCTCGCCAGCCCTCGTCGACCAGTGTGTCGGCGCATGCGCGGGCAAGGGTTTCGATTGCGTCCTGGGCATCGGCGGCGGCAGCGCCCTGGATGCGGCCAAGGCCATCGCCGGGCTGCTGCGCGCGGGCAATTCGGTCATGGACCATCTCGAGGGTGTGGGTCCGGAACTACCCTATCGCGGCCCCGCCACGCCCTTCATCGCCGTTCCCACCACGGCGGGGACCGGCTCGGAAGCCACCAAGAATGCCGTGCTTTCCGTTCATGGCGAAGGCGGTTTCAAGAAGTCCTTCCGCGACGAGAAGTTGGTGGCCGAATATGCCGTCATCGACCCGGACCTGCTTGCGAGTTGCCCGGCTCCCGTGCTTGCGGCCAATGGCATGGACGCCTTCACCCAGCTATTGGAGTCCCATGTCTCCGGCAAGGCCAATCCCTTTACCGACGCCTTGGCGCTTTCCGGCATGAAAAAAGTCCGGGATGCCCTGCTTCCCTGGCATGCGGGAACCGGCGACACCTCCGAACACCGGACCGCCATGGCCTATGCCGCCCTGCTTTCGGGCATCACGCTTGCCCAGGTGGGGCTCGGGTCGGTGCATGGCCTGGCGTCGCCCCTGGGCGCCTTCTTCCCGATCCCCCATGGCGTGGTGTGCGGCACCCTGGTCGCGGAAGCCACGCGAATGAACATCGACGCCCTGGCCCGGCGCAACCCCGACCATCCTGCCATGAGGAAGTACGCCGACGTGGGCCGCCTGCTCGCGCGGCAACCACTCTCCGATGCCGAGGCCCGCTCCGCCTTGCCGGAAATACTGGAGGACTGGACCCGTCGGCTGAATCTGCCGCGCCTGGAGAAATACGACGTCAGGGAGTCGGATGTGGCCCGCATCGTCGCCAACAGCCGGGGTTCCAGCATGCTGACCAACCCCATCGAACTGACCGACGAGGAAATCGCCGCCATCGTGCGGGCGCGGCTGTAATCAGCGGCTTTCAGTCTTCTCCGCCGCCCACCACCTTGCGCACCACATCGGCCGGAAATCCGCGTCCGGCCAGGAAGCGCATCTGTTTCCCCCGCTCGGCCGCATCCCTGGGCGGGGCGCCGAATTTCCTCAGCCAGACAGCGCGCGCGGCCTCCAGATCGGTTTCCCGGGCGGAGCTCACCACCGCGTCGATCACTTCGGCGGGCACGCCCTTGTCACGCAGGTCGGCCTTCAACCTCACGCTGCCGTGCCGTCCCGAGCGCGCATGGGCCAGCATTTCCGCGTAGCGGGCATTGGACAGCAGGTTTTCCCGCTCCAGATCATCCAGCAGCGCGGCAAGTTCATCCGCCTCGGCATGGGGCGACAGCTTGCGCGCCAACTCGGCGCGGCCATGCTCCCGCCGCGCCAGCAGATTCAAGGCTCGCTCCCGCAGGGTCACGCGGCAATGGATGCGGCGGCGGGCTTGACGCCCAGCTTCTCGCGGATCTGGGCCTCGATTTCCTGGGCCATGTCCGGATGCTCGCGCAGGAACTCGCGGGCATTGTCCTTGCCCTGGCCGATCTTCTCGCCCTGGTAGGCGTACCAGGCGCCGGACTTGTCGATGAACTTGTTGGCCACGCCCAGTTCGATGATCTCGCCTTCGCGCGAGACGCCTTCGCCGTAAAGAATGTCGAAGATGGCCTCCTTGAAGGGTGGGGAGACCTTGTTCTTCACCACCTTCACCCGGGTTTCCGAGCCCACCACCTCGTCGCCCTTCTTGATGGCGCCGATGCGGCGGATATCCAGGCGCACGGAAGCGTAGAACTTCAGCGCGTTGCCGCCGGTGGTGGTCTCCGGGCTGCCGAACATGACACCGATCTTCATGCGGATCTGGTTGATGAAGATGACCAGGGTGTTGGTGCGCTTGATGTTGGCGGTGAGCTTGCGCAGGGCCTGGCTCATCAGGCGGGCCTGCAGGCCCACGTGGGAATCGCCCATCTCGCCCTCGATTTCCGCCTTCGGCGTCAGCGCCGCCACCGAGTCGATGACGATCACGTCCACCGCGCTGGAGCGCACCAGCATGTCGGCGATCTCCAGGGCCTGCTCGCCGGTGTCCGGCTGGGAGATCAGCAGTTCGCCCACGTTCACGCCCAGCTTCTGGGCGTATTGGGGATCGAGGGCGTGTTCCGCGTCGATGAAGGCCGCCGTGCCCCCCAGCTTCTGCATCTGGGCGATGACCGACAGGGTCAGCGTGGTCTTGCCGGAGGATTCCGGGCCGTAGATTTCCACCACCCGGCCGCGCGGCAGGCCGCCGATGCCGAGGGCCACGTCCAGGCCCAGGGAGCCTGTGGACACCGCCTGGATATCGTCGGCGATGCTGCCGTCGCCCATGCGCATGATGGAGCCCTTGCCGAACTGTTTCTCGATCTGGGCCAATGCGGCGGCCAGGGCCTTGCTGCGGTTCTCATCCATGAAGCTTTCCTCCTGATTCGGGTCGGTAATTTTCGCGCCGGGTGATTATGTCATGAGCGCCAGCATCTTCCTGAAGGCATGGCGCACGGATTGGCCGCGCACCTGGCGGCGGTCGCCCTGGAAGTGCTCGCGCCCGGTCAGCACCGGCTTTCCGGGCAGCGCCCAGGCGAAACAGACGGTACCGATCGGCTTGTCCGGGCTGCCGCCGGTGGGTCCGGCGATGCCGGTAATCGCGAAGGCGGCCTGGGCGCGGCTGTGGCTCAACACGCCTTCCGCCATTTCCCGCGCGGTCTCCGCGCTCACCGCGCCAAACTGGACCAGGGTCTTGCCGTTCACCCCCAGCAGATCCTGCTTGGCATCGTTGCTGTAGGTGACGAAACCCCGCTCGAACCACTGGGAACTGCCCGCCACGGCGGTCAGGGCCTGGGCCGCCCAACCGCCCGTGCAGGATTCGGCCACCGCCAGTCGCCAGGCGTGGCGCAACAGAGCCTGCCCCAATTGGGCGGCGAGATCTTCGAGTTCGTCCTGGCTCACATCCATGGGGATACTCCCAACAAGCAAAGAATCGCGTAACCCGCCGCCAGGACATCGTCCAGCATCACCCCCAGGCCGCCCTCCACCCTGGCATCCAGCCAGCCGATGGGAAACGGCTTCCAGATATCGAACAGGCGGAACAGGGCGAAGGCCAGCGCGCAGCCGAACAGACCGGGCGGGGCGAAGGGCAGCACCATGAGAAACGCCGCGACCTCGTCCCAGACCAGGCCGCCGTGATCATGGACGCCCAGGTTGCGTCCGGCCACGCCGCAGGCCCAGACGCCCACGGCCAGGAAAACCGCGACCCAGGCCCAGAAGAAGGCGCTGTCGGCCAGCAGCCAGAACAGGGGGAAGGCGACCAGGGTGCCCACCGTGCCCGGCGCCCTGGGAGACAGGCCGGCGCCGAAGCCCAGGGCGAGGAAATGGGCGGGGTGGGCGAGAAGGAAGGCGAAGGTGGGCTGTTTGGCCGGCGTTGCCCCCTCTCCCCCGGGGGAGGGGGGATCATTCGGTGAAGTGGTCAAAGCCCTTTTCCCCGATGTCCATCTCCCGTCCCTCTCCGTCCAGCAGGCGCAGGCCGGGTTCGGCGGTGATCCGGCCGATGCGGCTGACCGACACGCCGGCGGCCTGGGCCACGGCCAGGATGGCCCGGTCCCGATCCGGCGGCGCGGTGAAACACAATTCGTAATCGTCGCCCCCGGCCAGCAGGCAGCGCCGGACCAGGGGGTCGGCGCGCTTGGCCGCCAACACCGGGTGGGCCGGCAAGCGATCGAATTCGATTTCCGCGCCCACGCCGGAACATTCCAGGATGTGGCCCAGGTCCGCCAGCAGGCCGTCGGAAATATCGATGGCCGCATGGGCCACGCAGCTCAGCATGTTGCCCAGCACGATCCTGGGTTCCGGCCAGTGCAGGCGGTCCTGACACAGGGCGGCATCCGCCGTGTCCAGCATGATTTGCCCGTTCAGGTAGCGAACCCCCAGGGCGGCGGCCCCCAGATCGCCCGACACCCAGACGCCGTCGTCCACCTTCGCGCCGCTTCGGCGCAGAGCCCGTCCCACGGGCGCCTCGCCCAGGATGGTGACGCACAGGTTGAGGGGCCCCCGGGTGGTGTCGCCGCCGACCAGGCTGACGTTGTAGCGGTCCGCCAACTCGAAGAATCCCCGGCTGAATGCGGCCAGCCAGGTTTCATCGGCCTCGGGCAGCGCCAGGGAAAGCGTGGCCCAGCGCGGCACGGCGCCCATCGCCGCCAGATCGGAGAGGTTCACCGCCAGGGCCTTGTGGCCCAGCGGGTAGGGATTGGCATCGGCAAGGAAGTGGCGACCGGCCACCAGCATGTCGCTGGAGATCACCAGTTCCGTGCCCGGGGTCGGCGCCAGCAAGGCGGCGTCGTCGCCCACGCCGAGCACGGCGTTGGGCGCGGGCCGGGTGAAGAAGCGGGCGATGAGGTCGAACTCGGAGGACATGAGCCGTGAGGGGCGGGGAGTGAGGAGTGAGGGGAACCCCATTCCTGCCGATTCAGCGTCCCTCGGCCTCCAGTTCGACGGTCCGGGTTACGCGGGCCAGCTTGTCCAGGACGCCGTTGACGAACTTGTGGCCGTCGGTGCCGCCATACAGCTTGGCGAGCTCCACCGCCTCGTTGATGCAGACCTTGTAGGGCACGTTGAGGCTGTGGCTCAGCTCGTAGGCGCCGATGAGGAGGATGGCGTGTTCGACGGGAGACAGTTCCGCCACCGGCCGGTCCAGATGGGGCGCCAGGGCGATATCGAGTTGCCCGGTCTCCTTCATCACGCCGTCCAGCAGTTCGCGCAGGAAACCCTCGTGGGGACGGGTGGTATCGCCGGTTTCCTCGGGATCGTGCACCTCGGCCTGGACCAGCAGGCCGGCATAATCGCCGCCGGCGACCAGCCACTGGTACACGGCGCGCAGTACCCGCTCCCGGGATACCCGGCGCGGACTGGGACCACGCTTCGCGTCGCCGGAGGGGCGTTTTCCGGAACCCGCCTCGCTCACCGGACGACCCTCCGGCCGCCGCGCGACCACCTCCCCGGGGGAGGCAGCGCGCCCCCCGCGGACGGCCGGGTGGGGGCGCTCATATCGCCTTCAGCAGGTTGGCCATCTCGATGGCCGTGATGGCGGCCTCGCGGCCCTTCTCGGACATGCGCTCGGTGGCCTGGTGGTCGGTGTTGGTGGTGAGCACGCCGTTGGCGACGGGGATGCCGGTATCCAGGTTCACCCGGGTGATGGCGCTGGCCATCTCGTTGGAGACGATCTCGAAGTGATAGGTCTCGCCGCGGATCACCGCGCCCAGGGCCACCAGCGCGTCGAACTTGCCGGACTCGGCCATCTTCTTCAGCACCAGGGCGATTTCCAGGGCGCCGGCCACGGTGGCGATGCGGATATCCGCCGCCGCCACGCCATGCTTGAGCAGTCCCGCCGTGCAGGCCGAAAGCAGCCCCTCGCAGACATCCAGGTTGAAGCGGCTCATGACGATGCCGATGCGCAGACCCTTGCCGCTCAGGTTGGATTCGAATTCGAAGATCTTGTCGTAGCGGGCCATGTCAGTTTCCTTCGTAGTAGCCGATCACTTCCAGCCCGAAGCCGTCCATGGCGGGCATCTTGCGGGGCGTGGCGAGGAGTTTCATCTTGCCGACCCCCAGATCGCGCAGGATCTGGGCGCCGGTACCGTAGTTGCGCAGGTCGAACTTGCGGGCGACCGGGGCCACGTCCGCCGGCAGTGCCCGGGCCGCCAGGTCGTCGGCGGACTCGGGACGATGCAGCAGCACGACGGCGCCGGCGGCATTCGCCTCGGCGAGAATCCTGAGGGCGGCATGGACCGAATAGGCGTGGCCCGAGCCCCCCATGTCCAGCGCATCCACCAGGGACACCGGCTCGTGCACCCGCACCAGGGTTTCCGCGTCGGCGCGGATATCGCCCCGGGTCAGGGCCAGGTGGGTAGCCCGGCTGATCTTGTCGCGGTACACCACCAGACGGAAGACGCCGAAGGGCGTGGCGATCTCCCGCTCCCCTTCCCGCTCCACCAGGCGCTCGTTGGCGGCGCGGTAGTGGATCAGGTCGGCGATGGCGCCGATCTTGAGGCCGTGTTCCTGGCTGAACGCCATCAGGTCCGGCAGACGCGCCATGGTGCCGTCCTCCTTGAGGATCTCGCAGATCACCGAGGCGGGTTCCAGGCCGGCCATGCCCACCAGGTCGCAGCCGGCTTCCGTGTGTCCGGCCCGCACCAGCACGCCGCCGGGCTGGGCGCGCAGGGGAAAGATATGGCCGGGCTGGATGATGTCGTCGGGCTGGGCATTCTTGGCCACCGCCGCCTGGATGGTGACGGCCCGGTCGGCGGCGGAAATGCCGGTGGTGACGCCCTCCGCCGCCTCGATGGAAACGGTGAAGGCGGTGCCATGGGGGGTCTGGTTATCGCTCACCATCTGCTTCAGGCCGAGCTGGCGGCAGCGGGCGTCGGTCAGGGTCAGGCAGACCAGGCCGCGCGCGTGCCTGACCATGAAGTTGATGGCCTCCGGCGTCACATGCTCGGCGGCCATGACCAGATCGCCTTCGTTTTCCCGGTCCTCCTCGTCGACCAGGATGACCATGCGGCCGGCCTTGAGCTCCGCGATGATTTCTTCAATAGGGGCGAGGCTCATCAGTCTTTATCCTGTTCGTTTACGTAGTTCAGCAACCGGTCCGCGTAGCGGGCCAGCATGTCGGCTTCCAGATTCACCCTGGTACCCGGCTTCAGGTCCTTGAGCATGGTCTGCTCCAGGGTATGGGGAATCAGGTTGATGGAAAACTCGTTGCCCTGGACCCGGTTCACCGTCAGGGAAACGCCGTTCACGGCGATGGAGCCCTTGGGCGCCAGGTAGCGGCCCAGGGCGCCCGGGGCGCGGATGTCCAGGCGCCAGCTGCCGTCGCCGCCCGCCACCGGGGCGAAGTGGATGACCTCCCCCACTCCGTCCACGTGGCCGGACACCAGGTGGCCGCCCAGCCGGTCGGACAGGCGCATGGCCTTTTCCAGGTTGACCCGGTCGCCGGGGGCGAAGCCGATGGTGCAGGAGAAGGTTTCGCCGGACACGTCCACGCTGAAGCTCTCGGGCGTCTTGTCCACCACGGTCAGGCAGACCCCGTTGCAGGCGATGGAATCGCCGAGCCGGGCGTCGGCCAGGTCGAGGCCGCCCGCCGCGACGGTGACGCGGGCATCGGTCTTGCCGGATGCGCCGCCGGATTCGGAGAGATGGGAAATGTGGCCGACGGCCTGGATGATGCCGGTAAACATGGGGAAACGCCCGGGGTGGAAGTTGGACCGGCGGGTTTGGCTAGACGCGACCGAGCCGCACGGAAAGCGGCCATTTTATGGTTTTGGCGGGAGCAAGGGAAATCCAGGCCGCCGCCAGGCTTTCCCGCAAGGCCGGCAGCGGGTCCTCGCCCACGGCCTGGCGGTAGGCCTTGACCGCCGACCAGGTGGAGAAATAGCCCAGCAACTGGTCCAGATTCCAGCTGGCTTCCATCCCCAGTTCCGGTGCCGGCAGTTCGGCGAAAGGGAAGGGCAGATCCCGATAGCCGGCCTCCACGTGGCGTCGTTCCGGCGGCCAATAGGGGCCCAGGAGATCGCCGTGGAAGGCCTCGACGATGGCATCCACCGCGGGATCGACGGACAGGCGCTCATAGCACCAGATCGCCAGCACGCCACCCGGCTTCAGCACCCGCCGCGCCTCCGCATAAAACCTCGGCAAGTCGAACCAGTGGGCCGCCTGGGCCACGGTGACCAGGTCCGCGCAATGGTCCGGCAGGCCGCTGGCATCCGCCGGCGCGACGCGGAATTCGATGCCCGAATGGGCCGGCGCGGCGGCGATCTGCGCATCACTGGCATCGCTGGCGACCACCCGCGCGTAATGCCGCGTCAGCCCCCGCGCCGCCTGGCCGTTGCCGGTGGCGCAATCCCAGGCCAGGTCATGGTCCCGGGTCAGGACGGCGAGGGTCTCGAACAGCGCCGCCGGATAGCCCGGCCGATGGGCGGCGTAGTCCGGGGATCGGGCCGAGAAATGGTCCTTGAATTCGCCCATGGGCCAATCCTCACGAAACGGAGGGCCCTCCCCCTCCCGGCCTCCCCCGCATGCGGGGGAGGGGTTGCTCCCTCCCCGTTGACGGGGAGGGTTGGGGTGGGGAGAGGGGTTCAGTCAAGCGTTGGGATGACATGACTGAAAAAACGTCCTGAGGCGAAACCCAATTCGTAAATCTAATTCGCCTCGCCCCGGGCGATCTCCCTGGCGGTGGCCGCGCGCACGGCCACCACCGTACCCGTGAACACCAGGTCCATGCCGGCCAGGGGGTGGTTGCCGTCGATCACGACCTTGTCGTCTTCGATGGCGGTGACGGTGTAGAGGGGGCCGTCCCCCTCCTCGTCATCCGTCTCGACGTGGGTGCCGATCTGAATGTCGGCGGGGAAGCTGTCGCGCGGCTCGACGCTGACCAGGTCATCGTCGTAGTCGCCGAAGGCCTCGTCGGCGGTGAGTTCGACACGGAACGGCTCGCCCTCTGACTTGCCCTGCAAGGCCACCTCCAGGGCGTCGAACAGGCCGCCGTAGCCACCGTGCAGGTAGATCAGGGGCTCCTGGCCGGTGTCCACCACCTGGCCGTCGGCATCGGTGACCTGGTATTTGAGGGTAACCACATGATTTCTGCTGATTTGCATGGCGTTTCCAGGGATAAAAGGAAAATCAGACCGGCCGCAGGCGCAGGCGCAGATCGGCGCCTACCTTCGTTGCGTCCATAAGATCGAAGCCGCGCCGGCCGGCCATGTCGGCCAGGGCCGGCAGCTTGAACAGGCCCCGGGCCTCGTGGCCCAGTACCAGGGGCGCGAAATAGGCCAGCCATTCGTCCACCAGGCCGGCTTCCAGCAGGGCGCCGTTGAGGGTGGCGCCGGCTTCGCCATGCACCTCGTTGATGCCGCGGCGGGCCAGTTCCAGCATCAATGCGGATAGACCCACGCGGCCAACCGCATTGGGCATTTCAAGGATTTCGGCCCCCGCCGCTTCCAGGGCGGCGCGACGCGCGGGATCGGCTTCCGCGCACACGATCAGGGCGCCGCCAACCAGGATTTTCGCCGTCGGCGACGTGGCCAGCCGGCTGTCGACGATCACCTTCAGGGGCTGGCGTGGCACATCCAGGCCACGCACGTTCATTTGCGGATCGTCGGCCCGCACCGTGCCCACTCCGGTCAGGATGGCGCAGGCGCGGGCGCGCCAGCGCTGGACATCGGCCCGGGCGGCTTCGCCGGTAATCCATTTGGATGCGCCGTCGAGCAGCGCGGTCTTGCCGTCCAGGGAGGATGCGGTCTTCAGGCGCAGCCAGGGACGGCCCCGGGTCATGCGGGCGATGAAGCCGACATTGAGTTCCCGCGCCTCGGATTCCAGCAAGCCCACCTGGACCGTCACGCCGGCCAGGGTGAGCAGTTCCAGGCCATTTCCGGAAACCTGGGGATTGGGATCGCGCATGGCCGCCACCACCCGCCTGACGCCGGCGTCGATGAGGGCGTTGGCGCAGGGCGGCGTGCGGCCGTGATGGCTGCACGGCTCCAGGCTGACGTAGGCGGTGGCGCCCCGGGCCTTTTCCCCCGCCGCCCGCAGGGCGTGTACCTCGGCGTGGGGCTCGCCGGCCTTCTCGTGCCAGCCTTCACCCACCACTTCGCCGTCTTTGACGATGACACAACCCACGCGGGGATTGGGCGTGGTGGTGTAAAGCCCACGCTCGGCCAGGCGCAGGGCCCGGGCCATGTGGAGGTGGTCTTCGGCGCTGAACGGGAAGTGGGGAGTGGGGAGTGGGGAGTGGGCAAACATCCGTACCCCTACTTCCGACTTCCCGCTTCCGATTTCCCACTCCCCGCGTCCGGGTCCACGCCGGCCTTATCCGCCTTATCCGCCTTATCTGTTTTATCCGCCTTATCCACTTCGCGGATCGCGTCGCGGAAATCGTCCACGTCCTGGAAGGCGCGGTACACCGAGGCGAAGCGGATGTAGGCCACCTTGTCGAGGCGCTTGAGCTCGTTCATCACCAGTTCGCCGATCATGCGCGAGGTGATTTCCCGCTCCCCCAGGGCCAGTACCTTGTGGACGATGCGGTCGATGGCCGCGTCCACCAGTTCGGTGGGCACCGGGCGCTTGTGCAGGGCGCGGCGGAAACCCTCGCGCAGCTTGTCGCGGCTGAATTCCTGGCGCTCGCCGGATTGCTTCACCACCGCCGGCGAACGGACCTCGGCGGTCTCGAACGTGGTGAAGCGCTTGTCGCAGGCATTGCACTTGCGCCGCCGACGGATGCTGGCGCCGTCCTCGGACAGGCGGGTTTCCACCACCTGGGTGTCGGAGGCGCCGCAGAAGGGGCATTTCATGACGTCAAGTCGAAAGTCAGCAGTTGGCAGTCGTCAGTCAAGCCGTGGTTTCTGCCTACCGCCAACTGACCACTGCCTACTGTCCGTATACCGGAAACGCCGAGGTGAGCTGCTTCACCTCGGCCTGGACCCGGGCCATGACGGCTTCGTCGTTGGGGGCGTCGAGCACGTCGGCCACTAGGTGGGCCAGCTTCTCCGCCTCCAGTTCCTTGAAGCCGCGGGTGGTCATGGCCGGGGTGCCGATGCGGATGCCGGAGGTGACCATGGGTTTCTGGGGATCGTTGGGGATGGTGTTCTTGTTCACCGTGATGTGGGCGCGGCCCAGTGCGGCCTCGGCTTCCTTGCCGGTGAGGTTCTTGGCGCGCAGATCCACCAGGAAGACGTGGCTCTCGGTGCGGCCGGAGACGATGCGCAGGCCCCGCTCCTGCAACACCTTGCACATCACCAGGGCGTTGGCGGCCACCTGCTCCTGGTAGTGCTTGAACTCCTTGGACGCGGCCTCCTTGAAGGCCACCGCCTTGGCGGCGATGACGTGCATCAGCGGGCCGCCCTGCAGGCCGGGGAAGATGGCGCTGTTGATGGCCTTCTCGTGCTCCGCCTTCATCAGGATGATGCCGCCGCGCGGGCCGCGCAGGGTCTTGTGGGTGGTGGAGGTGACCACGTCGGCGTGGGGAATCGGGTTGGGATACACCTTGGCGGCGATGAGGCCGGCGTAATGGGCCATGTCCACCATGAAGATGGCGCCGATTTCCCTGGCGATCTTGGCGAAGCGGGCGAAATCGATGCGCAGGGCATAGGCGGAGGCGCCGGCGATGATCAGGCGCGGCTTGTGTTCGCGCGCCTTGGCTTCCATGGCCTCGTAGTCGATCTCTTCCTTGGCGTCGAGGCCGTAGGACACCACGTTGAACCACTTGCCGGACATGTTCAGTGCCATGCCGTGGGTGAGGTGGCCGCCTTCCGCCAGGCTCATGCCCATGATGGTGTCGCCGGGCTTGCAGAAGGCCATGAGCACCGCCTGGTTGGCCTGGGAGCCGGAGTTGGGCTGCACGTTGGCGGCGTAGCCATGCTGATCCGCGCCGAACAGCGTCTTCAGCCGGTCGATGGCCAGCTGCTCGGCCACGTCCACGAACTCGCAGCCGCCGTAGTAACGCTTGCCGGGGTAGCCCTCGGCGTACTTGTTGGTCAGCTGGGAGCCCTGGGCTTCCATGACCGGGCGGCTGACGTAGTTCTCGGAGGCGATGAGCTCGATGTGCTCTTCCTGGCGGTGGTTTTCGCCCTGGATGGCGGCCCACAGTTCGGGATCGGTATTGGCGAGGGTCTGGCTGGCGGAAAACATGATGAAAATTCCGGGAAAAAAGAAGGCGCGGATTTTACCATGGCCCCATCCGCCGTTTTCCGGGAGAAGCCGCCATGCCCAAGCAGCCCGACCATGCCCGCCTCGACCGCGTCGTCGCCGAGGCCCGCCGCCAGGCCGACGCCCGCGCCGACAGCTACCGGGGCCAGGCCCTCAAGCTGTTCCCCTGGGTATGCGGACGCTGCGGCCGGACCTTCGACAGCCGCAACCTGGCCCAGCTCACGGTCCACCACAAGGACCACAACCACGACAACAACCCGCCCGACGGCAGCAACTGGGAGTTGCTATGCCTCTACTGCCACGACGCGGAACATTCCCGCGACATGGACGCGGCGCTGATTTCCCTGACCCGTTCGGCCAACGAGCCGTCCACGCCCGCCAGCCACAATCCCTTCGCGGGATTGAAGGATTTGCTCAAGAAAACATAGGGGGTCTGGCGACCCAAAACGCGGGAAGGGAGTGGATTTGGCGGAAACGGTGAAGGGCCGAAGAACGGCCTTAATAGCCGCTCGGCTTCTCGCGGAAGCGGTCCTTAGGACCCCGGGTTGGCCATCAACAACGTCGATGGGACGCTACAGTTACCAACCTTTCAGCGACGCTAGAAGACCTATATCTTGGAGTCAAGCTTCGTCTTGTCAATTAGGAAGCGCTATTCGCAGCGGCGATGCCAATTCGCTGTCCGATGCGGATTTTCACCTGCTCATAAATCGGGGAGGGCAACCCCTTCTGCGACTTCCAATGACACACAGAGTGCGAACCCGACAGGCGCTACGAGCCGGCCGGCATCAGCGATGCAATTGACGCGAACCACCAAGTCCTGACCCGCAACGATAGGGACAGCGCTGTCGCCCTCGAAGATTTCGTGTTGTAGGGTTCCGAGCTGCACTTGCCTGGACTCTCCTCCAATACGGCCCAAGCGCAAAGGATCATCCGGTAAATCAACCCAAAGCCTGGCAACTCGATACTTGGAGTGGCGAGGGTTCGGTGGCGTGAACCACGCGAGCGTGACGATAAGCCTTCTCCCTGACAAGAGTTGCGTTGAGCGCTTCGGGAATCGAACACGGGAATTCCCACGCCTTCTTCGTTACGCAATTCGCTGACGCCCAGCATTGTCGCTCGCTGTTCCGAACAAGTGAGCGCCCGGTCCACATCGGCAAGGCCATAACCGGCATACCGACTTACCAAGCGGCGCTTTGCGTGCCAATGTTCAACGTCCGGACGGGCCGAGAGAATTTGTGGCTCGATCTCGCCCAGGCTTGCTCCATGGCCAAGCAACGCTTTGATTAACACTGCGTCGTAGCGCGCGGGTAATGCATCAGGGATTCCAGCACGAAGCGCCTCCAGCACGGCAAAGGCCTGAGCTGCTCCCCGTGTACCCAATGCGGCAGCGTTGCTCGTGCCTCGGGTGTAAATCGTGTCTCCTGAGTCGTCCGGCGGCGCTGCCACACGGTGCCCGGGCGCGCGCGTTTGCCAGACGCCATTTAGATGAGTCTCTCCAGGTGGCGATAGTGGTCGTTCGCTGTAAAGCACTCGTCCGCCAGGCAGGAGAATGTCGGGTTTGACCGCACGTCGAAACCCTGGGCCAATGCAGGAGTATGGAGCGACGCCCCGCTCTGGGAAGATGGCATACCGTCCGTGGACCGCCGGGAAGGTTGAACCATCGCTGTAGCAGGCGCCAACTGTCAGCGCATTGACCGATTCTGCTGGCGCAATCAGTCGGCGATGAGTGTCCTGACGAAGCAAGGCCTTCATGGCAGCCAAGGCACGCTGTTCCTGGGTCATGCCCGACAACGTATTGCGCGGAATCGGTAGTACGAGATTGTCGGCCTGATTGCCACTACTGACGATGAACAAGACCCTGTATGTATGGGCCAACCAATCCAGCAAACGCGCCCAAGGCGACAACTCATTTGCAAAAGGGCGGTACTCGTCGCCCACCGATAGATTGATAACCTTCACAGTCGGTGCCGCAGGCGACACGCCTGGCGCACCTTCGAACATCCGACGCACGGCCTCGTGCACAATGTCTATAAGCAAGCGATCATCTGGAGTACGTTCCTCGCGCGGGTTGCTGGTCGGGTCGGGCCGCATGATGGGACGCACATAGATGGGATTGGGAAGTGCTACTTGAGCTCCGTCCAGTTCGCCCCAGGCGATCAGCGATGCCATCGCGGTTCCGTGGACCCGGTCCGCGGCAGGATAGTCGGCAGCCAAGTCCGCGGGGTCATCTATGACCAGCCGACCTTGAAGACGTGGGTGATTGGCCAGAGGCAGCCCGTCCAACATCGCCACGATGGGAGGACCGGAAGCAAATTGTTGAGGCATACCCGCATCTGGGTGGTGAGGAGCTGGCTCACCAGCACGCACTGCAGCCTGTCCCTGGGGACGAAAGAACATTACCCGTTCGGAGAGAAGTAGCGACGGCCGCCCCTCACCAAGCAACTGCCGAACATCCCCCGCCGGCATCTCGACCAAGAACCCGTGATAAGCGATCTCGGATAACAGCCGCTCGTCCAAGACGTTGCCATGCAGTTCACGCACGAGGCTGTGAATTTCTTCAGATGCCGCCACGTTCTTGGCGCTGGATTCAAAGCACCAGGCTTCAATCTCGAACCGGATGGATTGCGCGTCGTGCCCGAGTCGATCCATCCATGCCTGGCGGACATCCGCACCGACTCGGTCTTGCGGACCCCAGAAGCGAACGTCCTTTAGGTGAGAAAACAGCACTTTCCATGCGCTCAAGCCTGGTCCAAGGCTGACACTACTATCCGCTCGACATAGTCCCCAGAGGCGGACAACCTCATCCAATGCTTGCCGGTTGCTGCCCAAGAGAAACAGCTTTCCGCTCAGAGATCTCTCGGCGTCTTCGGCATCATAGAAATCCTCGTCCGGTTCGAATTGCACATCCATCGTCCCGGCAAGCCATTCCAAGCCCGGGATACGGTTGGCCGTTGATATGAAGTCTCCTACCGCTCCAACCGTTTCGAACACAACAACCAAGTCGGGGTCGCTGTTTGGCGCAGACGTCTGCAACTCTACGCGGCGCGCTTCAAAGGCCGCCTGTAACGTTTGAAGTTTCGGGGACAGGCGCTCAGCCTGACGCCCATGATCCGGGATATGCAACGTCGGGCGAGTTGGTGTGCCTCTCGCTCGATCAACGGCCGTGGGTTTGGGAAAAAGCAGGAGAGGCAGCTGCCCTTGAGTCATGCCTGTAGACTGCTATTGCTGACTACAGTTGAGCCTGAAGCGGACGCGCGATATTTCCATTGCTCAATGCGATCCGCAATGATGTCCTTTACGTTGCCAGAGAGGGCATAGACAGCACATACCGTCTATGCACGTCCTGGCAGAACTGCTCTAGCTCCGAAAAACTGCTTACCTTAAGCCGGGTGGCTAGAGTTTTTGGAAGCACCCCCAGTGGGGTGCCGAGCGTTTTCTGGAAACGCTCGAACCATGCAGTCCGCTGAGCCAGCGTCGGCCCTGGCAGCATGAGGCGCAGCTGAAAACGGCGCCACACTGCCCGGTCCAACAACTCGGCATGATTGGTTGCTGTCACGACCACCACATGGCTGGGTAACCCGTCAATCTGCAAGAGAAGCGAACCGACGACGCGCTTGGATCTCACCCGTTTCATGTGTGTCACCCCGTTCCTTGCCTAGAGTGTCGAACTCATCAAAAAAGAGCACGCAATGGTGTGTACGGGCAAAGTCAAAAAGACGCTTCAACCTGCTACTGGTTTCTCCCAAAAAGCTGCCAACCACCGCCTCATAGCGCACTACAAACAGTGGAACCATCAATTCATATGCTATGCCCTCGGCAAGCGTTGTCTTTCCGTTACCGGGCGGGCCGGCAAGGAGCACGCGGTGGCGGGGCTCGATACCATAAGACCTCAACAAGTCGCAGCGCTGCTGCTCCTCTATCAACTCCCTTGCTGCAACGCTCACCTCGGGGGCGAGGATGATGGACTCCAGACTGCGGCGAGGTTGGATCTCATATAGCAGTCCCCCATGGCCACCGTCAAAACTGCGCACGACCTCTGCTGGTCGGTGCGGTGTAATAGCCGCGCGCAAGTTCCTTCCAACCTGTCTGCCAGTTGAGTTGTGGTGTTTGGCGCGCTCCTCGGCGGCAATGGCTTCCACAGTCGATCGAAACAGCTTCTGATCACCCTGAGTGCCAGCACGAACGAGGTTTACGATGAGATCGGCTCGGGCCATGGAAAAGGAAGAAGTTAAATGATGGTGGCAGTATACAAGGACGTTTTTCGACGGAACTATCCGTCAGCCTGATGCGATCTTCATGCATGGCCACGCTACGAACAAACCGCAAGGGACTGCTGGGTAATGTGTCCGGACAGCGGACATTGCCGGTTTGCCACAGCGGCTTAGTGGGTGTCTGCTAAGGCCGAGAAACCGACATCCAGCCACCCCAACTACCACCTTTACTCACAAGCTCAATGCCCGCCGGCATCCCAGGATCACGCCCCCCGGAAGATGAAATACACCGCCCCCATCAGGCACAACCCCGCCCACAGGTAGTTCCAGCTCAGGGGCTCCCTCATGTACAGCACCGCGAAGGGCACGAACACCGCCAGGGTGATGACTTCCTGCATGATCTTGAGCTGGGGCAGGGTCAGTTGGGTGTAGCCGATGCGGTTGGCGGGCACCTGCAACAGGTACTCGAACAGGGCGATGCCCCAGCTCGCCAGGGCGGCGATCCACCAGGGCTTGTCGTTGAGGTGCTTGAGGTGGGCGTACCAGGCCACCGTCATGAACAGGTTGGACAGGGCCAGCAGGACGACGGTCTGGAGAACGGTGGTGTTGAGCGGGAGGGTCATGAGGCCTGGCCGTGGATGCGCTCCGATGATAAAACAACGGCCATGGAAATCCGCTTCTACCGTGACGAACCCCTGTCCCGGGAGGCCCGCAGCCTGCCGGCGGAGGACTACAACCTGACCCGCCTGCTGCTGGCCAGGGCGTCGGCGGGCTGCGTGTTCGTGCCCATCCGCTCCATGCAGGTTCTGGCGGTGATCGACGCCGAGGAGATCATCTTCACCCACCGGGAAGCGGCGCGGGAGGTGGAGATCGCCTGGACCCGCTTCCGCCCCGACGAGCGGACCCGCCTGGACGAGCCGGTGGGCTTCGAGGCCCTGTATTACCAGCCCGGCGCGCGGGAAACCATGAGCCGCCTGCAGGGGGATTTTCTCAAGGCCCTGCGCCTGATGGCGGAGCGCCAGGCGCCGAAGACGGACGCCCACGTCCTGGCCTTTCCGGCCGTGAACAAAACCGGGCAAAACTGAGCAATAGGCGCACCGCCTATCGCCCCACCTATCGCCCACCTATCCCGGCTCCGCTCCCAGGCGCGCCGATATCAGGATGTTGCGCGGCGTCACCGACCGCTCGCAGAACTCCGCCAGGCGCACCCGGTAACCGTGCCGGGCCAGGAACAGGGCCCGATCCAGGGCCAGCCAGATTTCCAGGGGGCGGCGGAACGCCAGGCGCGCCAGTTCCAGCCTGGCCACTTCCCGGCGGCGGCTCCAGCCCTGGGCTTCCCAGCCCGGCCAATCGGGCGCCTCCGGCAAGGACACCGCTTCCCTGTCGGCCAGCCGCCGCATCCACTCGGCGAAACCCAGGCGATACCAGGCGGCGGGCACGGGCTTGAAGGTGGCCCCGCGGGGCACGCCCCGGGTGGCGCGCAGTTCGAGGAAGGCCAGCTTCCAGGCCTGGGCCCGGTCCCGCTGGCGGCGGTCATGGGCGCCGGCGGTGACGGTCTCGGTCACCGCCAGGTGCAACTCGTCCCGGCTGAGGCAAAGGCCGGCCTCCGGATTGAGGGGCCGATATTCCGGCGTGGCGATGCGGTAATAGCAGCAAGGCGCCAGGTCCAGGGCGGGCGCGCCCCGCTCCACCGCGCCGCGCAGCAAGGCCAGGTGCAGGTCGCCGCAGGCATGCAGGGCGAGCGCGTGGCGGCCCGCCAGATAGCGGCTGGCCGCCGGGTCCAGGGCATCCGCGCGCGCGAAGATCTGGCCGGTTCCCGCCGCCAGCCGTTCCCCCTCGGCGCAGAGTTCGCCATCCCACTCCAGGCTGGTGACGGGCAAGCCCCAGCGCCGGGCCATCCACCGGCCCAGGTGCCCCTTGCCGGCGCACCACTCCAGCACCGGCGCCAGCGCCTCGCCAACCCCGGCGGCGAAGGCCTCGATCTGGGCCTGCTTGCGGCCGGGCACATGGCGATCCGAGCGCGCGTCGCGAGCTTGGGGATGGGTTTCCAGGCGAGGCAGATCGATCAGGCCAGGCAATTCCCGGAGCCCGGGAACGAAACGCCCGACCAGGTCGAGCAGCGCGCGGTTGTCGCCCGCCAGGGATTCCACGCCCTCGTCCCCCAGGCCCAGAAGATGGCCGGCGAGATCGGGATGCCGCTCGCACCAGGCCGGGCGCGGCACATGGAAGGGCGCGGGTCGCCAGAGGCCGTCATGGCCGACCAGCACTTCACCCAGCCGATGGAAACGGTCGGTCAGGTCGGGAAGAGGGATTTCGCCGCGGGACATGGCGGCGCACTTTCCGCCATGGGGCGGATCTGGACAAGGGTTCCAGCCAGGGTTAGCGCGCCTTTCCGGATACCGCCGCCAGGATGCCGCGCAACAACGCCTCGGGGGTGGGCGGGCAGCCGGGCACTTCCACGTCCACCGGGATGACGCCGGAGACTTTTCCGCGGGTCGCGTAGTTCTCGCCGAACAGGTCGCCGATCTGGCCGCAGCCGCAGCCGCAATCCCCCATCGCCACCACCCACTTGGGTTCCGGGATGGCGTCGTAGGTGCGTTTCAGGGCGACTTCCAGATTGCGCGTGACCGGGCCGGTGACCAGCAGCAGGTCGACATGGCGCGGGCTGGCGGCGAACTTCACGCCCAGGCCCTCGATGTTGTAGTGGGGGCCGCCCAGGGCGTGGATCTCCAGTTCGCAGCCGTTGCACGAACCGGCATCGACGCAGCGGATGCTCACCGCCTGGCCGAACACCTTGAGGATTTCCGCGTGCAGTTCCCGCTCCCGCACGCGCAGGCTCAAGTCGGCCTCCGGCGCGGGTTCCGAGACGATGCCGGTCTTGAAGATTTTCTGGAGGATGAGGTGGGTAGCCATTTGGAGTGAAGGGGGAAGGGTGAAGGGTAAAGGGTGGAGGGAGGTGCGCCGGGGTTTTACCCTTCCCCCTTCACCCTTCCCCCTTCACGCATTGTCATAAGTCCTGCCCGCTGTAGGAAAGGTTGAACGATTTGTTGATCAGCGGGAAGTCGGGAACGATGTTGCCCAGCACGCCCAGTTCCACCAGGGGCCAGTTCTGCCAGGAGGGGTCGTGGGCGTGCACGCGGTCGAGCCGGCCGTCCGCGCCGATGCGAACCGCCACCAGGATGTCGCCGCGCCAGCCTTCCACCCAGCCCAGGCCTTCGCACACCCGCGACACCGGCGCGAGGGGCGCGCGGATGTCCCCGGCCGGCAGCCGGCGCAGGATTTCCCGGATCAGGCGCAGGGATTCCTTGACCTCGGCGAAGCGCACCTCGGCGCGGGCCAGCACGTCGCCCTTGCGGGCGGTGGCCATGTTCACGTCCAGCTCATCGTAGGGCGCCTGCGGGAACTGGGCGCGGGCGTCCCAGGCCTGGGCGCTGGCGCGGCCGGCCAGGCCGGTGAGGCCCATGCGCGCGGCCAGGTCGGGCTTGACGATGCCGGTGTTGGCGAAGCGGTCCTGCAGGCCGGCGTGTTCGTCGTAGACGGCCTTGAGTTCGCCCACTTCGGTTTCGATGCGGTCGGCCAGGGCGGCGAGTTCCGCCTTGCCCGCGTCGGCCAGGTCCAGCGCCACGCCGCCGGGCACGATGCGGTCGAACAGGTAGCGATGGCCGAACAGCCTGGCGGTCAGGCGCAGCCAGTCTTCCTTGAGGCGCCAGAACTGCATGAAGCCGAAGGCCAGGGCCACGTCGTTGCCCAGATAACCCAGATCGCCCAGATGGTTGGCGACGCGTTCCATCTCCAGGAACAGGGCGCGCAGCCAGACCGCGCGGGCCGGGACGGCGGAGGCGGTGGCGGTCTCCACCGCCAGGCAATAGGCCCAGGCGTAGGCGCTGTGGGAATCGCCGGAGACGCGGCCCGCCAGCCTGGCGCCGGTATCCAGGTCCAGGCCCTCGAAGCGCTTCTCCGTGCCCTTGTGGGTGTAGCCCAGGCGCTCTTCCAGCTTGAGGATGCGGTCGCCGATGATGGAGAAACGGAAGTGGCCCGGCTCGATGGTGCCGGCGTGGATCGGGCCCACCGGAATTTCGTGGACGCCGTCGCCTTCCACGCGGATGAAGGGATAGGCGTCGGTGTCGTGGCTGGCGGGCCGGCTGGCGTCGAAATCCTTGCGCAGCGGGAACGCGTCGGCCGGCCAGGCGCCGTGGCGCAGCCACTTGCGCTCGTCCACCGCGCCGTCGGCGCGGATGCCGAGCAGGTCGAAGGTGGCGCGCTGCATGCGGTCGGCCTGGGGGAAGATGCACGCGAGGTCCGGATAGGCGGGCCGCTCAGGGTCCAGATCGCTGGTCGTCCAGATCAAGCCGACACTGCTCAGGAAGGCGACGTGCACGGCGAAGCCCCGTTCCAGATGCCGGTCGTCCGAGCCCCACAGGGCGAGCAGCTGACCGCCCTCCTCGCGGATGGCGCGGGCGAAGGAAGGCAGGCGTTGCGCCTCCAGGGCGAAGCGCCAGATGGCGCCGCCGCCTTCCTGGGGGGTCAGGGTGAGTTCGATATCGCCCAGGTGTGCTTCCATCTCAGCCTCCCAGCAGTTGCGCCGCCTGCTTGTACCAGCCGGCGAGATAAGGCGGGATGAACAGGCCCAGCATCAGCACCAGGCCCAGGTGGATGAACACCGGCGCCAGGGCGGGCTGGTGCGACAACCTGGGCAATTCGGTCTCGCCGAACACCATGGGCTGCACCTTGCCGAAGATGGAGGCGAAGGCCACGCCCAGGGCCAGCAGCAGGAAGGGCGTGGCCCAGGGGTGTTCGTGCATGGCGGTGGTGATGATCAGGAACTCGCTGGCGAACACGCCGAAGGGCGGCACGCCGAGGATGGCGATGGTGCCCAGCATCAGGCCCCAGCCGATGGTGGGGTTGGTCTTGATCAGGCCGCGGATGCCGTCCATCAACTGGGTGCCCGCCTTCTGGGTGGCGTGGCCGACGGCGAAGAAGATGGCCGACTTGGTGAGCGAGTGCATGGTCATGTGCAGCAGCGCGGCGAAGTTGGCCACCGGGCCGCCCATGCCGAAGGCGAAGGTGATGAGGCCCATGTGCTCGATGGAAGAGTAGGCGAACATGCGCTTCACGTCGGTCTGGCGCTTGATCAGGAAGGCGGCCAGCACCACGGAGAGCAGGCCGAAACCCATCATCAGGTTGCCCGCCATGTCGTTTCCCAGGGCGCCGTCCACCAGCACCTTGGAGCGCATCACCGCGTACAGGGCGACGTTGAGCAGCAGGCCGGAGAGCACGGCGGAAACCGGCGTCGGGCCTTCGGCGTGGGCGTCCGGCAGCCAGTTGTGCAAGGGCGCCAGGCCCACCTTGGTGCCGTAGCCCACCAGCAGGAAGACGAAGGCCAGTTGCAGCACGGTGGGCTCCAGTTGCGCCTTGACGCCGTTCAGGTGGGTCCAGAGCAGGGCGGTGCCGCCGGAGCCCAGCACCTTTTCCGCCGCGAAGTAGAGCAGGATGGTGCCGAACAGGGCCTGGGCGATGCCCACGCCGCACAGGATGAAGTACTTCCAGGCCGCCTCCAGGGAGGCCGGCGTGCGGTACAGGGACACCAGCAGCACGGTGGCCAGGGTGGCCGCCTCCATGGACACCCAGAGGATGCCCATGTTGTTGGTGGTCAGCGCCAGCAGCATGGCGGCGATGAAGATCTGGTAGCTGCTGTGATACAGGCGCAGGCGATGGGCGTTGAGCCGGCCATGTTCCTGCTCGATGCGCATGTAGGGGCGCGAGAACAGCGCCGTGGTGAAGGCCACGAAGGCGGTCAGCGTCACCAGGAAGACGTTGAAGGAATCGATGAAGAACCAGCCCTCGCCGCCCACCATCATCGGCCCCTCGGCGACGATGCGCGCGGTGAGCACGGCCGCCGCCACCAGGGTCAGCAGGCTGAACAGCGCGTTGATCTCCGGCGCGTGCTTGCGGCAGCCCCAGAGCGCCAGGAAGATGCCGCCGGCGAGGGGAATGCCGAGTACCCAGTAGATTTCCATCTCAGTGTTCTTTCAGCTTTTCCATGTGTTTCAGATCCAGGGAATCGAAGGTCTCGCGGATCTGGAAGAAGAAGATGCCCAGCACGAACACGCCCACCAGCACGTCCAGGGCGACGCCCATCTCGACCACCAGGGGCATGCCGTAGCTGGCGCTGGTGGCGGCGAAGAACAGGCCGTTTTCCATGGCCAGGAAGCCGATCACCTGGGTGATGGCCTTGCGCCGGGTGATCATCATCAGGAAGGCCAGCAGCACGCAGGCCATGGCGATGCCCAGGGTGGAACGCGTCACCGTGCCGGACATCTGGGAGATGGGCAGCGCCAGATTGAAGGCGAAGATCACCAGCACGATGCCGATCAGCATGGTGGTGGGGATGTTGATCATCGGCTCCACCTCCCGATCCACGTCCAGCTTCTTCACCAGGCGATAGAAGAACCAGGGCATGGCGATGACCTTGAGGATCAGGGTCAGCCCCGCCGAGTAATACAGGTGATGCTGGCCGGTGGACCAGGCGACGATGGCGGTGGACAGGGCCAGCGCGGCGCCCTGCCAGGCGAACAGGGTCACCAGCCCGATGATGCGACGCTGGGACAGCATGGCGAAGGAGATCAGCAACAGCAAGGCCGCCAGCAGGTTGACGACTTGCAGGTGGTAGGTCAGGGACATGTCATGGCTTCCGATGTGAGTCGGCCTTCAGGCCGACTGTCGGCCTGAAGGCCGACCTACAGGGTGGGGCATCGTCACCTCAGACCTCCAGCAAAAAATGGATGAGCATGCCCAGCACCCCCAGCAGGAAGGCGGTGCCGAGGAACTCGGGCGCGCGGAACAGGCGCACCTTGGCGGAAATGGCTTCCATGAAGGAAAGCACCGCGCCGCCCAGGGCCATCTTCGCCACCAGGGCGAGAATGGCCAGCGGCAGGGCGTTGAAATCCCCCTGGGCGGCGATGCCCCAGGGCAGGAACAGGGCGATGCCCAGGGCCGAATAGGTGAACAGCTTCAGGGCCACCGCCCACTCGATCAGCGCCAGGTGGCGCGCCGAATACTCCAGGATCATGGCCTCGTGGATCATGGTCAGTTCCAGGTGGGTGGTGGGGTTGTCCACCGGGATGCGGGCGTTTTCCGCCACCGAGATCATCCAGAACGCCACCGCCGCGAAGGCCATGCTGGGGTAGATGACGAATTCCCGGTGGGCCAGGGTCTCGACGATGATGGGCAGTTCGGTGGATTGGGAGATCAGGCTGGCGGTGAAGAACACCATCAACAGCGCCGGTTCCGCCAGGAAGGACACCAGCATCTCGCGCCGGGCGCCCAGGCTGCCGAAGGAGGTGCCGGTATCCATGGCCGCCAGGGCCAGGAACACCCGCGCCAGGGCGAAGATACCCACCAGGGCGATCACGTCCGCCGCCGGCGAGAACGGCAGGTCGTTGGCGATGGTGGGCACGATGCCGGCAGCCAGGGCCATGCAGGCGAAGATCATGTAGGGCGCGAAGCGGAACAGGGGCGAGGCGTCATGGGCGATCACCGCGTCCTTGTGGAACAGCTTGCGCAGGGTGCGGTAGGGCTGGGTGATCGGCGGCGCCGAGCGGCCTTGCAGCCAGGCGCGGCACTGGTTGACCCAGCCCATGAGCAAGGGCGCCAGCAGGATGGCCAGGAGGGTCTGGGCGATTTGCAGGAGGATGCCGGTGGTCATGATGCCGCCACCTCCTCATGGCCACTCACCCACCCCTCTTTTTTGCAAAGGGGGGTTGGGGGGGATTTCAGCACGCCCAGGAACCGGCATGCGTCAGCGAATCCCCCTGCCCCCCTTTTCCAAAAGGGGGAAAAACCGGGGCGGCCAGGGTCATTGCGGGCAGATTCATTTTCATGGAATTCATCGCGTCACGAATACCAGCAGGAAGATCAGCGTGGCGAAGCTGTAGATCAGGTACCACTGGATGCGGCCGTGCTGCAGGCGTCCGGCCTGGTCCGAAATCCAGCTCGCCAGCCTGGCGATGGGCTCGTAGAGCAGGAACCAGAGCTTGTCCAGGGAGGCGCTGGTATAGCGCGGGTGCCGGTCGAACGGGTCGGGCCGCTCCCGCTCCACGCGCATGAACGACTCGAAGATCTGCCGGATCGGCTGGCCGAAGCCCTCGGCCGTGTCCTGCATGCGCGCGTCCTGCTCCGGATAGCCGCAATCCCAGGGGTCGGCGCGGCGCACGCGGCCGTGGTAAATCCGGCGCACCCAGACGAAGGTCAGCAGCAACACCACCGCCACCACCGCGAAGAAGATGAGCGGCGCGTAGCTGGCGCGCTCGGCCGACACGGGGGCCAGCATCAACCAGTTGCCGTCGTTGACCAGGGTCTGCCCGGAGAGCAGGCGCACCACCGGGGCGAGCCGGTCGATGACCTGGGCCGGGAACAGTCCCAGCAGCGCGCAGCCGGCCGCCAGCCAGATCATGCCCAGGCGTTCCGGCCAGCTCGCCTCGTGGGCGTGGTGGAGGGCCGGATCGCGGGGCTGACCGAGGAAAACCACGCCGAAGAACTTCACCATCACGTAGGCGGCCAGGGCGGCGGCCAGGGCCACGGAAGCGGCGGCCACGGGAATCACCATGTTCAGGTAGGGCTGGGTCAGGCCCGGCGTCAGCAGGAAGGCCTGCAACAGCAGCCACTCCGAGACGAAGCCGTTGAGGGGCGGCAAGCCGGCGATGGCCAGGGCGCCGACCAGGGTCAGCCAGGCCGTCCAGGGCATGAAGCGGATCAGGCCACCCAGCTTGCCCATGCGCCGCTCGCCGGTGGCGTGCAGCACCGAGCCGGTGCCGACGAACAGCAGGCCCTTGAAGAAGGCGTGGTTGAGGGCGTGATAGAGCAGCGCGGTGAGGGTCAGGGCGGCCAGGGCGCCCTTGCCATCGGTGTAGAAGATCAGGGTCAGGCCGAAGGCTGCCAGGATCACGCCGATGTTCTCGATGGAGGACCAGGCCAGCAGGCGTTTCATGTCCGACTGGACGGCGGCGAAGATGACGCCATAGAGGGCGGTCAGCAGGCCCAGGGCCAGGGCCAGGGTGCCCCACCAGCCGATCTGCACGTTGAGCAGGTCGAAGGTCACGCGCAGCAGGCCGTAGATCGCCGTCTTCAGCATGACGCCGGACATCAGCGCGGAGACCGGCGAGGGCGCCGCGGGGTGGGCCTCCGGCAACCAGACATGCATGGGCACCAGGCCCGCCTTGGCGCCGAATCCGAACAGGGCCAGCAGGTACACGGCCGAAGCCCAGAACGGCGTCATTTCCGCCAGGCGCATGGAATTGAAGGTGTAATCGCCGTGGCCGCCCTGGAGCAGGCCGAAACAGAGCAGCAAGGCCACCGCGCCGACGTGGGCGATGAGCAGGTAAAGGAAACCGGCGCGGCGGATGTCGGGAATCTTGTGGTCGGTGGTGACCAGGAAGTAGGACGACAGCGCCATGACCTCCCAGGCCACCATGAAGGCATAGGCATCATCGGCCAGCAGCACCGTGACCATGCCCCCCAGGAACAGGTGGTACCACAACACCAGCAGGCCCAGCGGTCCGGCCCGCATGTTGCGGAAGTAGCCGACGGCATAGACCGTCACGCCGAACGAGGCGCCGCCCAGCAGCACCAGGAAGAAGGCGGACAAGGCATCCAGGCGCAGGTGGAAGGGGAGATCGGGCAGGCCGATGGGCAGGATGACGGCGGAGGGCGGCGCGACCAGCCCGACCAGGCCGACGCCGGCCATGAACAGGGCGCCCAGGGCGCCGAGGGGGAACACCAGGCTGGTGAGCAGGCGACGCTGGCGCTGCAGCAGCAGCGCGCCGAAGCCCAGGACCAGCCAGTAAAGCACTCCGGCCCAGGCCCAGTTCACCAGATCGGGAAATTGTGTCATCGAGGATTCAGTCATGGGCAAAGGGGGATTTGCTGGGTTTTGCTTTTCGGGCAGAGCGGCATTATCGCCAACATGGGCATCATCACGCCGGTTTCAGGGCGCAGAACAGGTCATCCCTGGCATCTTCTCCCAAGCGTTCGTAGATCGCTGCGATGGCCTGATCCTCGGTGGCGAAGATATTGGCCTGGGTGACCAGATCGAACAGGCCGGTGGCGCGCATCACATCGAGAACCTGTTTCTTCAGCCCGGAGAACACCAGGGTGACGCCGTTCTCCTTCAAGCGCGCCACCAGGTGATGGATGACTTCCTCGCCGGAGGCATCCAGCTGATTGATGCCGTCCCCCACCACCAGGAAATACCGGGCCTTGGGATGGTCGGCCAGGGCCCCCAGCACGGTGTCCTCGAAGTAGGACACGTTGGCGAAGTAGAGCTGGCCGTCGAAGCGCATGGCCACCACGTGTTCGCTGGTGGGCAGGCCCGGATTCACCCCGATGTCGCGCAGGGTGCCATCCTTGAAGCGGCCGAGCTGGGCCACCCGGGGCTTCATGGTGCGCATCAGGAACAGGATCAGGGCCAGGCCGGCGCCCACCATGATGCCGTTGTCCAGGTGGGGGGCGAAGGCCATGGTGGCGAAGAAGGTGACGATGGAGGCCGCGCCGTCGTGCTTGTTGGCATGCCAGGCGTGCTTCACCGCCTCCACGTTCACCAGGCCGATCACGGCCATGATGATGATGGCCGCCAATACCGCCTGGGGCAGGTGGTAGAGCAGCGGCGTCAGGTACAACAGGGTGAGCAGCACGAACAGCGCGGTGATGACCGAACTCATGCCGCTCCTGGCGCCCGAATTCATGTTCACCGCCGAGCGGGAGAAGGAGCCGGACACCGGGAAGGCCTGGGTCAGGGAACCGACGATGTTGGCCAGGCCCTGGCCCACCAGTTCCTGGTTGGGGTCCAGGCGCTGCTTGGTCTTGGCGGCGATGGCCTTGGCGATGGAGATGGCCTCCATGAAGCCCACCAGGGAAATCACCAGGGCGGCGGAAAGCATGGCGCCGAACTTGTCCATGTCCAGCCTGGGCGGGGACACGCTGGGCAGTCCCTCGGGGATATTGCCCACCACCTCGCCGCCACCGGCCAGCCGGATCTCGCCCTTGGCCACCCTGGCGATCTTCCAGGCCTCGCCGTCGGTCTTGACGCCGGCGTGCGCGGCACCGGCCCGATGCAGGATGCCCAGCTTGCCGTCGGCCAGCACTTCCCTCTCGAACCGCAGCTTGCGCAGCTCCTTCAGGCGCTTGGCGTTGGTCGCCTCCAGCACCTTGGCCTGGGAACGCAGCAGGTCGGCCTGGTAATGCAGCGCCAGGATGGATTGTTCGCTGCGGACCTCCCGCTTTTCCAGTTGCTTGGCTTCCGCCTCGTTGGCCAGGGCGTCTTCATTGACCGTGGCCAGTTCCTTCTCGGCCGCCTCGTATTCGATGAGCATGGCGACGATCTGGGGATCGGCCACCTCGTCCACATGCAGGGTGGCCTTCTTCTCGAAACCGATGGCATAGGACACCACGGTGGTCGCCACCACGGCGATCAGCACGCCGGGCAGCTTGGGCTTGAATTTCCTGATGCTCCACATGATGGCGATGGCCGCCACGCCCATGGCCAGGGTGGGCAGGTGGGTGTCGCCGATCTGCTTGAACACGCCGACGATGTCGTTGATGAAGTGCTCGCTGCGGCCCATGGGTACGCCGAACAGCTTGGACACCTGGGACAGGGCGATGATGATGGCCGCGGCGTTGGTGAAACCGACGATGACCGGGTGGGACAGGAAGTTGACGATGACCCCCAGCTTGAACACCCCCAGGGCCAGCTGGATGAGGCCCACCAGCAGGGAAAGCATGATGGCCAGGGCGACGAAGTCCTCGGAACCCGGCGCCGCGAACACCGCCAGGCTGGAGGCCGTCAGCAGCGACACCACCGCCACCGGTCCGGTGCCCAACTGGTTGGAACTGCCCCACAGCGCCGCCACCGCCACTGGCAGGAAGGCCGCGTACAACCCGTAATAGGCCGGCAGGCCCGCCAGCTGCGCATAGGCCATGGACTGGGGAATCAGCACCAGGGCCACGGTGATGCCGGCCATGAAATCGGCCTTGATGGTGTCCCCGTTCATGGGGAACCAGCGCAGGAAGGGGAGGAAACGGGCAAGTTTGTGCATGGCGGCGGTCAGCTTCGGGTTTATTGCTCTTTGGGCAGATCGGGATGGTCGGAGGCGGCGACCAGCGGGCATTCCAGCCTGGCCCAGGGATCGGCACCCTCGCCGGCCCAGGCGGCGGGACGCCCCACGACCACGGAGGCCACGCACTCATGGCGGCGCGCGTGTTCCACCACGTGCCGGGCATCCAGCCCCGGCGCCGGGGTCAGGCGACAGGTCACGCCCTCGTTTTCCATGGCGTCGAGGCGGGATTCGATGGCGGCCCAGTCAGGTCGCGTGGGGTCGGCCAGCACTTCCAGCTCGGCATCCATGCGCCGGCACAGGGACGCGCCCACCTTCAGCAGGCGCTCAACCGGGGAAACCGGCCGCAGGGCGACGACCACGCGACGTTTCATCAGCGGGTGAAACCCAGCCGGTGCAGCATGGCGTGGGCGAGGCGGAACCAAGCCGGAACACCCCCCCCTTTCCCAAAGGGGGGTTGGGGGGGATTTGACAACGCATCCCCTTGCCCACCGGCACAAAAATCCCGCCCGCATCCCTTTGACAAAGGGGGGTTCTCGGGCATCACCCAGCCCAGCCCTCGGGCGGATTGGAGGCGTTCGGCGAGGTAGGTCTGGTACGGCGTGCGTTGCATGGCGCGAGCGGGTTGAACAGGACCCGTTGCTATTAGCAGCAATCGTGCCAGCCGAAAACACTCCTCTAACCCATTGAAGTTACATGGATATGACCATCCGACCCGCTTTTTGATATTGCACATTGCAACATCACTGTTACACTTCGCCCCATGCGTTCCCTGCAAGCCAAGATCACCTTCGTCTATCTGGCCCTGGCCGCCCTCCTCGTCGGCCTCTCGGTGGTGGCGCTGTTCGAACTCGACCGCATCGCCGACAAGGCGCGCGAAGGCAGCAAGGTGGCGGAATTGGTGGATGCCGCCCTGGAAATGCGCCGCTTCGAGAAAAACCATCTGCTCTACGGCCAGGCACGGGACCTGGAAGACCACGCGGGCTACGCCGGACGCGCGCGGGAATTGCTGGATCGCGACGCCGCGCTGCTGGATGCCCTCGCCGGATCGGGCACGGCCATGGGCTTGCGCGACGACCTGACCCGCTACATCGGGGCGATGGCGGCCCACGCCGACGCACCCACGGACGAAGCCTTGAGCAACCAAGTCCGCATCCTGGGCAACCGCATCGTCACCGTCGGCGAACACCTGGCCGGCCTCGAGCGCCAGTCCCTGAACACCGCCCTGGCCGCCCACCAGCGCAACCTGCTGGTCTGGCTGGCGGTGGTGGCGGTGCTGCTGGCCCTCACCGGCGCGCTGCTGGCGCGCCAGGTCACGCGGCCGCTGCAAGCGATGGAAACCCGCATGGAAGCCGTCGCCAGCGGCCAACTCACGCGCCTGGCCCTGGACAGCCCGGAGCGGGAATTCGTGTCCCTGGCGGAAGCCTTCAACCACGTGCTCGACGAGCTGGAACGGCGCCAGCACACCCTGGTGCGCGCGGAAAAACTCGCTTCCCTGGGCACCCTGCTGTCCGGCGTGGCCCATGAACTCAACAATCCGCTGTCCAATATTTCATCCTCGGCACAAATACTGAAAGAGGATCTCCCCTCCCCCGCCGGGGGAGGGGCAGGGGGTGAGGGAGCAACGCCAGATCCCGCAACCCTCTTCCACCGCCAGCTCATCGAGGACATCGACACCGAAACCCTGCGCGCCCGCCGCATCGTCCGCGCCCTGCTGGACTACGCCGGGGATCGGGAATTCAAGCCGGCGCCGGTCCGCCTCGCCGAACTGGTGGACGAGACCCTGCGCTTCCTCAAATCGAAACGTCCGCAAGGCGTCGAGGTGCGCCTGGACATCGCCCCCGAACTGACCGTGCTCGGCGACCGCCCGCGCCTGCAACAGGTGCTGCTCAACCTCATCATCAATGCCTGGGACGCCATCGGCGACCTTGGCGACATCGGCGGCGAACTGTCCATCAGCGCCCGGGCGGGCATCGTCGGCAAGAGCGATGGCTTCCCCGCCCTCGCCGGCCAATGCCGTCCCGGATCGGCGGTGATCGACCTGTCCCTGGCGGACAGCGGCCCCGGCATTCCACCCGAACGGCTGCCGCGCGTGTTCGACCCCTTCTTCACCACCAAGGCGGTGGGCCACGGCAGCGGCCTCGGGCTGTTCATCTCCCACGAAATCATCGAAGAACATGGCGGCTGCATCGGTGTCGCCAACCGGCCGGAGGGTGGGGCCGAGTTCCGCATCCGCCTGCCCGCCGCCCCAGTGGAAACCACGCCGGAAAATAAAAAGGACAACCCATGACCGCCCGCCTGCTCCTCGTCGACGACGAGAAGATCGCCCTGCGCAACCTGGAACATGTTCTCGCCAAGGAGGGCCACCAGGTCACGGCCACCCAGAGCGGCAGCCATGCCCTGGACCTGCTCGACAGCCAGCCCTTCGACCTGGTGCTCACCGACATGAAGATGGACAAGGTGGACGGCATGCAGCTCCTGCGCCGTTGCAAGGCCCAGCACCCGGACGTGGAAGTCATCATGATCACCGGCTTCGCCACCCTGGAATCCGCCGTGGCGGCCATGAAGGAAGGCGCCTTCCACTACATCGCCAAGCCCTTCCGCCTGGACGAGGTGCGCCAGACCGTGGCCGAGGCCCTGGAGAAGATCCGCCTGAAACGGGAAAACCGCGCCCTGCGCGAGCAACTCGACGCCTACCAGGGCCGGGTGCGCGTCATCACCCGCGACGGCGGCATGCAGAAACTGCTCGACATGGCGCGCCAGGTGGCGCCCACCGGCTGCAACGTGCTGATCACCGGCGAGTCCGGCACCGGCAAGGAGTTGTTCGCCCGCAGCCTGCACGAGTTCAGCGGCAGGCCAGACGGCCCCTTCCTGGCCGTGAACTGCGGCGCCTTCAACGAGGAACTGCTGGCCAACGAGCTGTTCGGCCACGAAAAGGGCGCCTTCACCGGCGCGGTGGGCAAGACCGGCCTGCTGGTGGCCGCCCACGGCGGCACCCTGTTCCTCGACGAGGTCACGGAAATGTCCCCGGCCATGCAGGTCAAGCTGCTGCGCGCCATCCAGGAAAAGGAAGTGCTGCCGGTGGGCGGCACCAGACCGGCCAAGGTGGACGTGCGCTTCATCGCCGCCAGCAACCGCAACATGAAGGACTGGGTCGCGGAAGGCCGCTTCCGCCAGGACCTCTACTTCCGCCTCAACGTGGTCAACCTGCATATCCCGCCCCTGTCCCAGCGGCGCGAGGACATCCCCCTGCTGGCCCAGCACTTCCTGGACCGGGCCGCGCCGGTCATGGGCAAGCCGGTGCACACGATTTCCGAGGACGCCCTGGCCCTGCTCAAGGCCTACGACTTCCCCGGCAACGTGCGCGAACTGGAGAACATCATCGAGCGCGGCGTCGCCATCTGCCAGGGCGACACCCTGGAAGCCGCCCACCTGCCCGACGACCTGCGCGACCTCACCATCCGCGCCTTCCGCCGCCGCGACGGCCGGGTCATCCCCCTGGAGGAACAGGAGCGCGACTACATCCTCTGGGTGCTGGAGGAAGCCCACGGCAACCAGACCCTGGCGGCGCAGATGCTGGGGATAGACCGGGTATCGCTGTGGCGGAAGTTGAAGAAGTATGGGGAGGAAAAAGGCTGACCAAAAGGGCTGACCGGATGCCGGTTCCGGCCCGCCTCAGCGCAGGAAAAGAACCAGGCCGACCACGCCCAGAAGGACCGCCCCGCCGGCGGCGGTCATGATGGCCAGGCGCCGCAACCTGATTTGCAGGCGGGCCAGTTCGGCAACCAGGGCGGTCTCGTCGGGGTGGGCTCGCATCGCCGGCGGGGCGCTGCCCAGGACGTCCGCCACGAGTTCCCGGACGCGGGCCTCGCTCAGGCGCTCGTCCAGTTCGGCGAACTCCGAGCGCAGGGCCTGGACGGCGGCCGACGCCTCGGCGGTTTCCGTCCGCGGGGCGGACCCGGCCTCCTCCAGCGCCGCCCGGACGGCGTCCTCCAGTTGGCCGACGCTGTCTTCCAGGGCCGCCCGGGTGGCGCGCAGGTCCCCCGCGAGCCGGTCCACCTCCCCGGACAGGACTTGCAGGCCATCCTGGAGCGCGCCCGCTTTCACCGCCGCTTCCCCGGCCTGTTCGTCCACGCGGGCAAGCAAGGTCCGCCGCAGTTCCTCGCGCAGTTCCTCGCGCAGTCCATCGATACGCGACTCCAGGCCCTCGGTGCGGGCCTGGAGTCCGGCCAGGCCGGCGCTGATGCGCTGATCCAGTTCGGCCCGCGGGGCATCGAAATCCGGTCGGGGCAGGGCTGCCTCCGCTTCCAGGGCGCGCAGCCGCTGCTCGATAACCGGCAGGCGGCCGCCCAGGGATTCCATGTCCGTTGCCTGGCGCCTGAGGTCGGCCAGGGCCGCGTCCCGCCCCCGCGCCAGGCCACCCAGTTCGGCCATGAGTTCGGCGCGCAGACGCTCCACGAGTCCCTGGGCCTGTTCCAGGGCCGGCGCCGGAGCCGGCTCGACCGCCCCGGGGACCGGAGGCGCCTTGACGGGTACCCCGGCGGTGGCCCCGGGGGGGAGTTTTGGCAGCGCGGCAAGGAGCCTTTCCAGCACATCGGTGGCCGGCGGCTTGGCAATGGCGTCCAGGGCCCCGGCTTCCCGCGCCTGGTGGACGAAATCCGCCTCGTCGTTGCCGCTGACGATGACGACGGGGATATCCCGGAAGACGGGCGAGGCCTTGATCCGCCGGGTCACTTCGAAACCGTCCATGTCGGGCATCATGTGATCCATGAAGATCAGGTCGGGCCGGCTTTGCTCCAGGCTTTCCAGGGCCTGGTGGCCGGATTCCGCCATATCCACCCGGATGCCCAGGGTCTCGAGCTTCCTCAGCATGGTCAGACGTCCGACCTTGGAGTCGTCCACCACGAGCGCGCGCAGATCATGCATAGGCCTTGATCCTTCCAACTTTGCAGGGCATCACGTTACCACCGCTCCGGCGTTCATGGCTTGACGGCACGCCGCCGGGCCTTGATGTCCCGGGCCAGCACCAGGCCGACCAGGGGCAGCAGCGCAGCCACGCCAAGGAACAACCACTCGGCTCCCCAGCGGTCCACCACCTGGGCACCCAGGCCGGCGCCGGCGGCCTGGCCCAGGAAGAAGCAGAAGGCGAACAGGGACAGGGCGGTGCCGCGCGCCTCGGGCGCCAACTGGGTGGCCAGGGTCTGCAAGGTGTTGTGCAACTGGTAGAAGCCCAGCCCCAGCAGGCCGCAGGCCAGCACGCCCCAGGTCCAATCCGGGCCCAGCCCCAGCAACAGGAAGGCCACGCCCAGCAGCAGGCCGCCGCCGCGGGCCAGGCGGCGCTGGCCCAGGGCCTTGACCCAGCGCCGGGCGAACAGGGTGTAGCCCAGGCCGCCCAGGCCCACCGTCGCCACCACCATGCCGGCGTGGAACAGGGAGATGCCGAAGCGCTGGTGCAGGTAGGCGGGGATGAAGGTCATGACGCCGAAGGTGGCGATGGCCTCGACGAAGATCATGGCCAGGACGAAGCGGCCGTGGGCCTGGCCCAGCACCAGGCGGTAGCGGCCGGGCACCCGCGCCGGCGCGGCCGTGGCGGCGCGCTGGCCGCGCAGGGCGGCGAGCAGCAGCAGGCCCACCACCAGGTAGATGCCGGCCAGGAACACGAAGCCCCAGCGCCAGCCCGGATATTCCGCGAAGAAGCCGCCTAAGGCGTGGCCGCTCACCAGGCCGACGATCTGGCCGGTCATGAAGCGGGCCAGGGTGGCCTGGCGCTGCTCCATGCCCACCGCATCGCCGATCCAGGCCAGGGACAGGGGGATCAGCGCGGCGGTGGTGGCGCCGTTCAGCGCCCGCGCCAGCGCCAGCATGTCCAGGCCGGGGCTCGCGGCGCAGGCCAGGGCGCTGGCTGTGGAAGCCAGGCAGGCGGCGGTGACGACCCGGAGTTTGCCAAAGTGGTCGCCCAGGGGGCCGAACACCAGCTGCATCAGGCCGTAGGCGATGCCGGTGGCTGTGATGACCACCGCCGCCCGCCCCACGGTGGTGTCGAAATCCCGCGCCAGCGCCGGCAGCATGGGATCGCACAGGCGCAAGGCGGCGGAACTGGCGAAGGCGGCGCAGGCGAGTAGGAAGACCACGCGATCCACGGCGGCCGTGTCACCCCGGGCCGCGCTCATGGCGTCCACCGCTCGGGGTGGGGGCATGTCGATTGGCTGGCGTCGGAAACCATGGGACGGCTGGAGAGGATCAAGACGCGAGGATACCGTCCAACATATGTCATGGACGTGGATTCGGACCATGCCGGGGATACCCCCTTCCGGTCCGATCCGAAAGCCCACCTCACGGATCGATGCCAGGACGGGAAGTCAGTCGGTCCGGCAATCCGAGCTTCGTGTAAAGACTCCGGTCCCAGGTGCATGGCCATCGGTGACGGTGTTGTGGAAGCCCGTGTTAGGCGCATTCAGCCGGGGGTGAATTCGGGAATCGCGCGGATCATGAATTCATCGAACAGCGGCACGGTGAACGCCATGTCACCGTGCGCCGGGCTGTAGATCATTCCCTTCTTGATGAGTTTGGAGCGCACCGGGCCAATCCCCTTGACCGACACGCCCAACACCGTGGCGATGTCACCTGTGCGCTGGTGTTCAGAGCCAAGATAGGCCATCGCGCGTAAAAAGTTTTTTTCCCCCGGCGTCAGGCGATCAAAGCGCACCCGGAAAAAATTCCTGTCGAGCCGGCGCATCACCTCCGGTGTGGCGGCAAGCACTGTCCGCAAAGTAATGGGGCTCGCCAACGCGGTATTCCACGTTTGATATCCCCATTCCTGAATGAAGTACGGGTAGCCGCGCGTCAGGCGGAACACCTCCCGCAGCGCATCCTCCTGAAATTCGACACCGGCTTCGCGGGCGGGCTCGCGCAATGCCTTGGCGGCATCCTCCGCCGACAGCGCCCCGATGTCCGGAAAATTGAACAGCCGTTCGGCATAGGACTTCGATTCTCCCGCCATGCCGGGAAGTACCGGCAAGCCGGCGGCAAGCAGCACCAGCGGCAACTGTTTCTGCTGCATCCTGTGCATGGCCATGATGATCGCGCCCAGTTCCTTCTGGCTCAGGTACTGGATTTCATCAACCAGAATGGCTACCGCGGTCTTGCGCTCTTCCGCCGCCTCGGCGATGGCCACGAACAGATTCGGCAGGTCGGTTTCGATGTCCCCGCTATCGGCCGTACCCTTTGCCGGCTCGATGTCCAGGCCGAGCGCCAGGTCGCCCACCGTCAGCTTGATGCCGCCGATGAAGCTGCGCAGTACCGCCAACCCGCGCCTGACCTTGTCGCCCGCTCCAGCCATCCGATCCAGTTCGTACAGCAGACTTCGCAGCGCCGGATAGATGAGCTCGCCCAGGGGTTTCTCCTCATGCGCCTCGAGCAAAATCGTCTGATAACCGGTTGCCTTCGCCATCCGTTCGATTTCATTCAGCAGCACGGTTTTGCCCACACCCCGCAGCCCGGTCAACAACAGGCTCTTTTCCGGACGCTTTTGTTTCACGCGCCCGAGAAGAACGCGAGCCTGTTCGAGCAGCGGGTCGCGCCCGACCAGCTCGGGGGGTGGCGCACCCGCGCCGGGAGAAAAGGGATTTTTAATGGGATCCATGGGCATCTCTAACCAGTTCTAAACAATTCTATCTAAATACAAATAGACACGTTTAGTAATTGCTAGAAATGGTTAGCCAGGAATTTCCCACAGGAAGGTCGGCGGAGCCGCCGAACAACGCGCTGAACGACCCTGGCTATTGTCCCGCCATGGATATGCGGTGCGGCGCGCGAGGGCCGCTTAAGCTGGAGTGGCCCGTGGACTCACATCATCACGGGTTCCAGCGGCGGCGGCCACGCATCAGAACTCGTTGCGGATGCGCTTGTAGCCTTTCACCAGCTCCATGTTGGCCTGGGTGACGCTTTCCGAAAAGCCGGCCATGTCCGGCGTGACCCGTTCGATGCGGGCGAGGTCGGCGTCGGAGTGGATGTCCGTGGCCGAGGGGATGTAGAACCCGGCCGGCACCTCGCAGCCTTCCACCACGGAGTTGTGGCGGATCACGGACCGGCTGCCGACCACGCAGTTGAACAGCACCGAGTTGAAGCCGACGAAGACGTGGTCGCCCACCGTGCAGGGGCCATGCACGATGGAGCGGTGGGCGATGGAGGTGTCCTTGCCGATCGATACGCCGCCCCCCGCCTTGCAGTGGATCACCACCCCGTCCTGGATGTTGGAGCCGGCGCCGATGACGATGGGCTCCATGTCGCCGTCGTCGTTCACCTCGTCGGCGCGGATCACGGCATAGGGGCCGATGAACACGTTTTCCTTGACGATGACCTTGCCGCACAGGATGGCGGTGGGATCGACGAAGGCGGATTCGTGGACGACGGGGATATCTCCGTTGGGGTTGCGGCGAATCATGGCGGGCACTCCTCTTGAATGGGCCTGGGACAATGCGGAATTGGGCGGGTGCATCAGCTTTTGCTAAACTGTTGCGGTTTAACATGCAATAGTTGCATTAAGCAACATTTACCCACAGGCGCCCGCTCATGAACAACCCGCTGCTGCTTCGCATCTTCCCCTTCCTGGCCTGGTTTCCCATCAACTCCGTGCTGTTGCGCGGGGACCTGATCGCCGGCATTACCGGCGCGCTGGTGCTGGTGCCGAAGGCGATGGCCTACGCGCAACTGTCCGGGTTGCCGGTGTATTTCGGCCTCTATGTGGCGTTCGTGCCGGCCATTCTCGGAGCGCTGTGGGGCTCCTCGCGGCAACTGTCCACGGGCCCGGTGGCCATCGTCTCGTTGATGACCGCCGCCGCCATCACCCCGCTGGCGGTGCCGTTCTCCGAGGAGTTCATCGGCCTGGCGCTGTTGCTGGCGCTGATGGTGGGCGTGATCCAGTTCACCCTGGGCGCGGTGAAGCTGGGCACCGTGGTCAACTTCGTTTCCCATCCGGTGATCCTGGGCTTCATGAACGCGGCGGCGGTGATCATCGCCCTGTCCCAGCTCGACATGCTGCTGGGCATCCCCAAGGGGCGCAGCGATTCCTTCCTGTACGACATCTGGGAAATGTTCGGCTACCTGCCCCAGACCCATCTGCCCACCCTGGCCATGTCCATCTTCGCCCTGGCGCTCATGCTGGGGCTGAAGAAAATCCCCGCCCTGTCCAAGCTTTCCGTGCTGATCGCCGTGGTGGTCACCATCCTTGCCAGCGCGCTGCTCGATTTCGAGCACAAGACCCAGGGCAAGCCCGAGCACATCGCCGATGCCACCGCCCAGGAACTGGTCACGGCCTATGCCGGCACCGACAAGCGCGTCCTGGAGATGAGCGCCGAGGTCACCGCCCTGGCCGCCCAGGCGCGCCAGGCCCACAAGGCCAAGGACGCCCGCGCCGCCGCCGATCTGGAATACACGATGGAGGTATACAGGCTGGATATCGCCACCCTGGAAGCGGAGAACAAGGAGCGCATGCACGCCATTCGCAAGCTCCAGTTCGAACGCGCCAAGGCGGACGAAAAATCCGCCGCCACCCTTTACGTGCAAGGCCAGGTACCGCCCGGCGTGGAAACCGACGGCCGCCACTGGCACATCAAGAAGATCGAGAAAGGCGAGGTCAAGCTGGTCGGCGGCGGCGACGTGGTGGGCAAGATCCCCTCCGGCCTGCCCAGCTTCCGCCTGCCGCCCCTGTCCCTGGACGCCATGCTGTCCCTGCTGTCGGCGGCCTTCATCATCGCCCTGGTGGCCTTCATGGAATCCATCTCCATGGCCAAGGCCCTGGCGGCCCAGACCAAGCAGCGCCTGGACCCGAACCAGGAACTCATCGGCCAGGGCCTGGCCAATATCGGCGGCGCCTTCTTCCAGGCCTACCCGGCCTGCGGCTCCTTCACCGGCTCGGCCATCAACCTGCAGGCGGGGGCCAAGACCGGCTTCGCCATGGTGTTCAACGGCCTGTTCGTGGCGGTCACCCTGCTGTTCCTGACCGAGTTCCTGTACCACCTGCCCAAGGCCACCCTGGCGGTGATCATCCTGCTGGCGGTAACCAGCCTGATCACGCCCAAGGCCCTCAAGCACACCTGGCAGGCCAGCAAGTTCGACGGCATCGTCGCCGGCGTCACCTTCGCCATCACCCTGATCGCCGCGCCCCACCTGGACAAGGGCATCCTGATCGGCGCCGGCCTGGCCATCATCCTGTACCTGTACCGCACCATGAAGCCGCGCGTGGCCCAGCTCGGCCGCTTCAAGGACGGCACCCTGCGCGACATCAAGGTGAACCCCGACCTGCCCACCAGCCCCCACATCATCGCCATGCGCTTCGATGGCTCGCTGTACTTCGCCAACATTTCCTACTTCGAGGACACGGTGCTGGAACTGATCGCCGCCAAGCCCGACGCCAAGTACCTGCTGGTGGTGGGTGACGCCATCAACCAGCTCGACGCCTCCGGCGAGGAAGTGGTGCACCACCTGGTGGAGCGCCTGCGCGAGGGCGGCATGGAAGTGGTGTTCTCCGGCCTGAAGAAACAGATTCTGGATGTGATGCGTTCCACCGGCCTGTTCGAGCTGATCGGCCAGAACAACATCTTCGCCACCGAGGACCAGGCCATCGCCGCGATCTACGAGCGGCTCGGCGAAACGGCCCGGGACGACCTGTTCTGCGCGGTGCCGGCCCGAGCCTGAGCCGGGAACGTCGCCCACTCCGCGAGATGGCCGGGCCGGCGTCCGACCCGGCCGGGGAGAAATTGATTGCCGTCTTAACCAGCGAGGAGACGCAAGATGATTTCCAAACGGGTGCGCGACATCCTGGTGCCCATCGCCGACTTTCCGCGCGTGGCCAGGGATGCCACCGTGCGGGATGCCTACCAGCTACTGCGCCGGCAGCACACTTCCGGCGGCTGGCGCTTCCGTCACATGCTGGTGTTCGGTGAAGGCAACATCGTGGTGGGCGTGCTCAGCCTGCAGGATCTGTTGCGCGCCCTCATGCCCGACTACATCAAGGCCAGCCTGGCCCAGCCCTACCCGCCCGGGACCGGCGACGATGCCTCCCTGAGCCTGCTCTGGCAGGACTCCTTCACGGAACAATGCCGTATCGGGGCGGAACGGCCGGTTTCCGGCTGCATGACCGGGGTCCACTTCACCGTCGAGGCCGGGGACCCGGTCACCCGGGCCGCCTACCTGATGATCGCCCACCACGTGCACATGCTGCCGGTGCTGGAGGATGAGAGGGTGATCGGCGTGGTGCGCATCGTCGACGTATTCAACGAGGCCGCCGTGGAGGTGCTGCGTGGCTGAATCCGCCTCCGCCCGCCTCGAACTCCCGCGCTCCGCCTACGACTGGAAAAAGCTGTCCATCCTGCTGGCCGGGCTGGCGGTGTTCCTGGCCGTCTTCTTCATGCCCGCCTGGCCGGACGCCATCGACCCGGCCGGCAAGATCTTCTCCCTGAGCCCGGAGGGCAAGGCCGCCATCGGCCTGTTCCTCATGGCCGGCATCTGGTGGATCTTCGAGGTCATCCCCATCGGCGTCACCGCCATCGCCATCGGCGTGTTCCAGGCCCTGTTCCTGATCCGCCCGGCCAAGGACGCCTTCCGCGATTTCATGGACCCCTCGGTGATGTTCATCTTCGGCTCCATCGTCATCGGCCTGGCCTTCACCCAAACCGGCCTCACTCGCCGAATCGCCTACAAGATGCTGGCGGTGGCGGGGGAGAACACCCGCATGATTCTGCTCGGCTGCCTCGTGGTCACCGCCGCGCTGGCCCACCTGATGGCCCATACCGCCGTGGCCGCCACCATGTTCCCCATCCTGCTGGCCATCTACGCGCTTTATGGCGAGGGCGAGAAGCAGACCAATTTCGGCAAGAGCCTGTTCATCGGCATGGCCTACGCCGCCGGGGCCGGCAGCATCATCACCTTTCTGGGCGCGGCGCGAGGCCCCGCGGCGGCGGGCATGTACAAGGAATTCACCGGCAACGACATCGGCTTCTTCGAGCTGACTGCCTACATGGCCGTGATTGGCTGGCTCATGGTGTTCGCCATCTGGCTCTACCTGATTACCTTCCTGAAGCCGGAAAAGGACGCCATCCCCGGTCTCAAGAACACGGTCAAGCGACTTGCCGACGGCCTGGGGCCGATGACCGTCCAGGAGAAGACCGTGCTGGGCATCGTATTCGGCGTGGTGCTGCTGATGTCCCTCAAGGGCGTGGTCCCCTTCCTGCAACCCATCGACCGCGCCGCCCTGATGTTGTCCTCCACCCTGCTGTTCTTCATCCTCGGCATTCTGACCGTGAAGAACCTGGAGGAGATTCCCTGGAACATCATCCTGTTGTTCTCCGGCGCCATGAGCATCGGCTTCTGCCTGTGGCAGACCGGGGCGGCGGAATGGATGGCGGTGCGGTGGCTGGGCCTGTTGCAGGGCGCCCACTGGTTCGTGTTCGTCATGGGCATCGCCGCCTTCGTCCTGCTCATGACCAACTTCATCATGAACGTGGCGGCCATCGCCATCGTCCTGCCGGTAGCCCTGGTCATCGCCAGGTACCTGGGCGTGGCCCCGGATGTGGTGATGTACGCCTCCCTGGTGACCGCCGGCATGCCCTTCCTGCTGCTGATCGGCGCCGCGCCCAACGCCATCGCCTACGACTCCAGGCAGTTCAGCACCGGCGAATTCTTCAAGCACGGCCTGCCCATGAGCCTGGTGCTCCTGATGGTGCTGGGCCTGGCGGTCACCCTGCTGTGGCCGCTGCTGGGCATGCCCATCCTGGTCGGCCAGTCCTGACACCGGCCACGCTCTCCCCGGCGAGGGGAGGGCTGTCGGTCAGCGGGCCTGCCGGCCCTCGGCGCGCAGGCGGTCGATCACCACGCGCACCTCGGGGGTGTCCCATTCGATGGCGGTGTTGACCGAATAGCGGATGCGCCCCTGGCGATCGAGGATGAACGAGCTGGGGAAGGCGAACACGCCCCAGCGGGCGGACGCCGCGCCGTCCTCGTCCATGAGCACGGGGAAATCCACCGCCACCTTGCCCATGAAGGCGCGCACGTGGGCCGGCGATTCCTTGAAATTGACCGAGACGATGGCGAACTCCCCCGGGGGGTAGGCGGCCGCCAGCCGGTTCATGGAGGGGATCTCGTGCACGCAGGGCGGGCACCAGGTCGCCCAGAAGTTCACCAGGGTGACGCGGCCCCGGCTTTCCGCAACGGCGTGACGCTTGCCCAGCGCATCGACCAGCGCCAGGTCCGGCGCCGGGCGGGCCGGCCGCTCGATCAGGCCGTAGGCCGGCGCGGTGGGCCTGTCCGCGTCGAGTTTCACCGGTGCCGGCCCCTGGGGGCGCGGCGTGGCCGCCAGCAGGCGGGCGGCGGTCATGAGGCGGTCCGGCGTGGCCCTGACCGCGCGTTCCACCGGCGCCGGCACCGGGCCGGCCATGGCCTGGAGGCTCTCGCTCACCGGCTTCTCCACATGCATGAGGTAGTAATCCCGCACCTCCGGCACCAGCCAGGAATAGGCCGGGCTGCCGGCGTCGCGCAGGGTGGTCAGCAGCGCGTCCAGCCGCCCCCGGTTGGCGCCCAGGGCGGGCTGCATGACCACGACCGGCAGGTTGGTGGCGGACACGATGCCCAGCAGTTCCGGCGCCTCGCCGGCCACCGGCGTGCCGCGATAGAGGTTGGGGAAGAACAGCACGGCGCCGGCCACCGCGCCGTTGTCGCCGCCCTGTTCCTGCCATGCGCGCAGGCCGCGCAGCAAGGGCGCCGCCATGCGGTCGCAGGCCACCAGGACGATGGGCCGCTTGCCGCCTCGCGCCGCTTCCCGCAGCAGCGCCGCCACCGGTCCCCCGTCGATGTTGCGGATGGCCTCGCCGGTGCGCTCCAGCAGCAGGGAATCCAGCAGGTCCACCTGCCAGACGCCGGCGCCGCGCCGGGCCAGTTCCGTCGCCAGCGCGTCGGCGCGTTCGCGTTCGCCATACTGGTTGAGCAGCCAGATGAACAACGGGCCCTGGGCGTGGCGACCCCAGCTCTTCACTTCCAGATGATGGCCATCGCCGACGTCGAGGGTGAAATCCGCCCGGGCGGGCCAGCCGGCCAGCAACAGGGAAAGCGTCAGAAACAGGAAACGAAGGGAGGACATGACAAGCGAACCGCGATGCACGAGGGGCGCCATTGTCCCACTTCACGGAAATTCGGTCGGCCCCCCGGACGCCGGCCCCGTTCTTTGGTAACTTCCACCGCCTCTCAAGCCGGATACCCCTGGGTCAGACCGTGTCTCACGCCATCCTCGAAACGCTCTACGCGGACGACCACCTGCTGGTCTTCGACAAGCCCGGCGGCCTGCACGCCGTGCCGGGCCGGGGCGAGGACAAGCAGGACTGCCTGAGCGCCCGCGCCCAGGCCCGCTACCCGGACGCCCTCGTGGTGCACCGCCTGGACCGGGACACCTCCGGCCTGCTGCTCATGGCGCGGGGCAAGGCCATGCAGAGCGCGCTGAGCCGCGCCTTCATGGCGCGGACGGTGGAGAAGCGCTATGTCGCCGTGGTCGAGGGCATCCTGGCGCCGCCGGATACGGAGGACGGCTGGGGCGACATCGACCTGCCCATCCTCCTGGACTGGCCCAACCGGCCCCGGCGCATCATCGACCCCCGGGGCAAACCCAGCCTCACCCGCTGGCGCGTCCTGCCCGGATCCGCGCCGGAGGCTGCACGCGACTGGAACTGGAACCCTTCACCGGCCGCTCCCACCAGCTGCGGGTGCATCTGCGGGCCATCGGCCACCCCATCCTGGGCGACACGCTCTATGCCTCCGACGCGGGCCAGGCCCGGGCGGGGCGTTTGCTGCTGCATGCCTGGAAGCTGGGCTTCACCCACCCCGTCACCGGCCTGCCCCTGGCGCTGGAAAGTCCACCGCCGTTCTGAGCGGCCGCGAATCCTTGACGGGCGCGGCGGCGCAAGCGGAGATGCCGGTCACGCCACGCATTTCGTTCGCCTCGCGCGCCAAAGGGCGCTATCGAACTCGCCGGAATTCACTATGCTGTCCATGTGCATCCACCCTCAGGAGACATCATGTCGGCCCAGCTTTCCCCCATCGCCCGTTTCGACAACCTCTTGCTCGCCACCGACGGCAGCGCCGTGAGCACCGGCGCCGTGCGCGTGGCCCTGAACCTGGCCAGCCGCTGCGGCGCCCGGCTCACGGTCATGCACATGGCCAAGACCGATCCCAGCTACGCCATGTGGAATCCCGGCAATGTCCAGCAGACCGAGGAGCAGGGTCGCCAGGTCCTGCGCCAGGTGGAGGAACAGGCCGGTACCGCCTGCGTGAATTGCGCCCCGGTGCTGCGCTACGGCGAGGAGCCGGTGAAGGAGATCGCCGCCCAGGCCGAGGAAATCCAGGCGGATCTGGTGGTCATGGGCCGGCGCGGCGTGCACTGGCTGGAACGCCTGGTGCTGGGCGAGGCCGCCGCCCGGGTGGTGGGCCACGTCAAATGCAGCGTGCTGGTGGTGCCCCAGGAAGCCAATCTCTGGGAAAAGGGCATCCTGGTGGCGGTGGACGGCTCCCGCTACGCCGATGCCGCCGCCGTGGCCGCCGGCAACCTGGCCAAGCGCTGCGGCCTGCCCCTCACGGTGCTGGCGGTGTGCGCCAGCGACGACCTGAGTTGCGACCTGATCAAGCCCCTGGCCGACCGGGTGCGCGACCTGTTGCGCCAGGACGGCGTCGCCGCCGACAGCGTGGCCCTGGAAGGCAAGCCCGCCGACACCATCATCCAGGCCGCCCGCGACAACGACTGCGACCTCATCGTCCTGGGCAGCCACGGCCGCACCGGCCTGGACCGCATCCTCATGGGCAGCGTCTCCCAGCAGGTGGTGACCCACGCCAGGTGCCCGGTGCTGGTGGTAAAGAGCGCGTAGATCGCCGGGGCCGCGTGGATCAGCCGCCTGGCGGTGGCGCCTCGGCCGGGGGGAAACGGGCCACCAGGACCTTGTCCACCCGGTTCCGGTCCATGTCCATCACTTCGAAGCGCAGATCCATCCCATTCGAAGTGATCGGTGACGGCGGGAACGCGGCCGAGCATGTGCATGACGAAGCCGCCCAGGGTGTTGAAGGCGTTTTCCTCCTCCCCCGGCAGGTCGTCGTCGATTTCCAGGGCCGACTTCAGCCGTTCGATGGGCACGCTGCCGTCAACCAGCCAGGAACCGTCCTCGCGCATGACCACGTCCTGCTCTTCCGGGTAATCCGAGGAGGGCAGCTCGCCAACGATGGAAGTGAGCACGTCGGTCAGGGTCACCAGGCCTTCCAGTTCGCCGTATTCGTCCACGATCAGGCCGATCTGCATGCGGGTCTGGCGGAAGCTCTCCAGCAACTGGGTAGTGGTCACGCTGTCCGGCACGTACAGCGGCTCCCGCAGCCTGGCCTCGATGTCCAGCGGTTCCCCGGCCAGCATGGGCTTGAGCAGATCGGAGGTGCGCAGGATGCCGGCGATATGGTCCAGCCCGTCGCGACAGACCACGATGCGCTCGTAGGGGCTCTCGGCGAGCAGGCGGCGGATTTCCTCCTCCGGCGCGTCCAGGTCGATCAGGTAAATGTCGCTGCGGTGGGTCATGATCGCCGCGATGCGCTGTTCGTCCAGGCGCAGCACGTTGGAAACGATCTCCTGCTCGCTCTCGTGGAACACGCCGGCTTCCGCGCCCTGCTCCATCAGCACGTTGATCTCGTCGTCGGTGACCGGCGGCTCCTCCTTGCGTTTCGCGCCCAGCACCCGCAGCACCAGGCTGGACGAGGTGGACAGCAGCCAGACCAGGGGGCGCGTGGCATGGGACAGGGCGTTCATGGGCCGCGCGATCAGGGAGGCGATGCCCTCCGGCGCCAGCAGCCCCAGGCGCTTGGGCACCAGTTCCCCGATCACCACGGAGAAATAGGTGAGCACCACCACCACCAGGGTCAGGGCGATGCCCTTGGCGTAGGGCGCCAGCAAGACCCAGCCGCTCAGCCAGGCGGCCAGGGGATCGGCCAGGGCGGTCTCGCCGATGGCGCCGCTGAGGATGCCTATCGAGGTAATGCCGACCTGGATCGTGGACAGGAAGTTGGAAGGTTCGCCGTGCAGTTCCAGGGCCGAATGGGCACCGGGGCTGCCGTCCTCGGCCAGGCGTTGGAGCCGGGACTTGCGCGAGGAAACCACGGCGATTTCCGACATGGCGAAAACGCCGTTGAGCAGAATGAGGAACAGCAATAACGCGATGTCCATGACAAACCGCCCTCGCCCATGGGCGCGCGGTCCGGTGTTCCGATGGCGTGATTCTAGCGTACCGGTTCATCGCCACCGGGCGGGAGGCGGCAACCGCGACGCGAACCCTTTCTTGTTTCAGCCCGCCCCAGGTCAACCCGGCCGGGTCGGGCTACCCCCCGGGGCGACGCCACGGAAGGCGCGCCAGATCGCCAGGTCGTAGGCGATCTTCAACACCCCGCAGGCGATCAGCGGCGCGGCCAGCCAGCCCGCCGCGAACAGGGCGCCGCCCAGGGAGGGGCTCACCGCCGCCGCCAGGCTGCGTGGCACGGCGGTAAAACTGGCCGCCGCCGCGCGTTCCGCCGGCGTCACCACCGCCATGACGAAGGCTGAGCGGGTGGGCACATCCATTTGCGACAGGGCGGCCCGCGCCAGCAGCAGCCCCAGCGCCCAGGGCAGGCTGTCGGCCAGGGCGGCGAGGATCAGGAACACGCTGGCCGGGATGTGGGTGAACACCATGGTGTTGATGAGGCCGATGCGTTTCGCCACCACCGGGGCCGCCAGTTGCGAGAAGGCGGACAGGAGTCCGGCCCAGAAGAAGAACATGCCGGCGGCCGTCAGCGACAAGCCGAAACGCTGGAACAGCCACAATGCCAGCAGCGAATTCAGCACCAGCCCGCCGGCGAAGGCGTCGATGGAAAACAGGGCGGCGAGACGAATGACGATGTCGCGCGATTCCTTCAGCGGCGCGGGAGGCGCCGGCCTTTCATGCGGCGGCGGCTCGGGCAGGCGGCGGTAGAGCAGCCAGACCACCCCACCCGCCAGGGCGTAGAGCAGGAACATGGCGCGCAGGGCGTCCACCCTGCCCCACCCCTGCCCCACCAGCAGGTCCGGCAACCCGGCCACCAGGGAACCCAGGGCGGCGAACAGCGCGCCGGCCAGGGTATAGCGGGCGAACAGGGTGGTGCGGGCGTCGCCCTGGGCCGCCTCCGCCAGGCGGGCATGCTCCAGGGGCAGGAACACGCTGACATCGCCGGAACTGGGATTGAGGGTACCGACGAAGGCGATCAGCAGCAGCGGCCAGAAGGAGGAAAGCCCCGCGAACAGCAGCCCGGTGGCGACCATGAGCAGGGCCGCGGCCAACAACATCCGGCGGTGGTGGAAGCGGTGGCCATGGGCGCCCAGCAGCAAGGTGAGCGTGGCGGAACCCAGCAGGGTGGCGGCGCTCAGCACGCCCACCTCGAATGCGCCCAGGCCCAGCGCCAGCAGATAGGCGGGCAGCAGGACACAGACGAAGCCGTCGACGAAGGCCCGCAAGGCGCGGGCAATGAGCAGCAGGCGGGCTTCCGGGGAAGCGCCCGGGGGCGGAATCATCTCCGTGGGAGCGGCTTCATGTTCAAAGCCCCAGCATCCGCCCCAGCTTCTTCATGGGCGTGTCGGCGCACCAGGCATGGAGGGCGTCATAGAGCACCATGCCGTGCTTCAGCATCTCGTGGTCGTCCTCGAAGTTGAGGGACAGGCCCTGGGAGATGGCCAGCAGGCCCGCAGCCTCCTTCGCCAGATGGGGCGCGCCGCAGTCCGCGCCGCGCACGATCAGGGCCAGCTTGTGCAGGGCGGGGTCGGTGAGGTGGTGGCGCTCGATGAAGGCGTCGAAGCTGCACTGGTCGCCGTGGTGGCCGTAGTCCACGCCGGGGATGTCATAGGGCGTGGCACCGGTTTCCGCCGCCACCTTGAGCACATCGCCGCCGGGCACGTAGAGAAACTCCGGGGCCGGGTCGATGAAGCGGGCGATGAGCCAGGGGCAGGCGATGCGGTCGATCTTGGGGCGTTCGCGGGTAACCCATTTCATGCGATTTCTCCTGGTGGGTCGGCCTTCAGGCCGACCTACAAAGCTGACACACGGTCACGAGAGCCAGACGCTATCCCAGTGGGGATAGTCGCCGACGTGTTCCACCAACCCCGCGTGCAAGGGGTTGGCGACGATGTAACGGGCGATGTGCAGGCGATCCTCCTCACGCCGCAAGGCATGGTCATGGAAGCCCTCTTGCCAGAACGCGCCGACGCGCCCAAGCAGGCGGTTGATGGCCCGCGCACTGCGGCCCTTGAGGGTATTCATGGCATTGGACAAATCCGCCGTCTCTCCCAGGGAAACCAAGCCGTGCAGGTGGTCCGGCATCACGACCCATGCCAGCCAGTGCAGCACCCCTTCGGATTCCAGCGCCCGCATCACGGCGATCAACGCACGGGCCGCCTTCAGGTTCTCGAAATATCGGCAACGCTCATGGGTCACCACCGTGATCAGGTATTCCCTGCCCGGCTCCGAATACCTGCCTTTGCGCAATTCGCTGTAACTCACGCACCCCCCTGTGGGTCGGCCTTCAGGCCGACAATGTCACCGATGTCGGCCTGAAGGCCGACCCACATCATGTCTTGACCGCCACCTCGCCTCCGGCGGCCTTCCAGCCCTCGATGCCGCCCTCGATGAAGCGGGCCTTGAGGCCCCTGGCTTGCAAGGCATCGACCACGCTGTTGGAGACACCGCCGCCGCGCACGCAGTAGAGGACGATGTCCTGGTCCTTGGGCAGGCTGTCGGCCCATTCGGCAAGTTGCGTCGGGTCTTTCCAAGTGGCGCCCGCCAGTTGCCCGCTGGAGGCGTCGCGGTCGTCGGCGCGGCGCACGTCAAGGAGGTACGGTTTTGTGTTTGAACCGGCGAATTCGGATTTCAGGGTGTCGGGTTTGATGCTGCGGTCCATGGTCATGCTCCAAGGGTGAAGGTGTAAACGAGGCCGATGGCGGCGCAGGCGCCGATGACCCGCATGATGTCCTGCTTGTACTTCCACAGGGCGATGAAGGCGGCGACGGAGATGAGGGCGTAGAACCACTCGAAGCCGCCGGAGAATGGCGCCGCCTCGGTGGCCCGTGGCCAGATCACGTGCCAGCCGAAGAAGATCGCCAGGTTGAGGATCACCCCCACCACGGCGGCGGTGATGCCGGTCAAGGGCGCCGTGAACTTCAGGTCGCCGTGGGTGGATTCCACCAGGGGGGCGCCGGCCAGGATGAAGACGAAGCTGGGCAGGAAGGTGAAGAAGGTGGCCACGCTGGCGCCGGCGAAGCCGGCCAGGAACAGGGCGTCCGGGCCGAAGATTTCCTTGGTCCAGGCGCCGACGAAACCGACGAAGGACACCACCATGATCAGCGGCCCCGGCGTGGTCTCGCCCAGGGCCAGGCCGTCGATCATCTGGGTGCCGGTGAGCCAGCCGTAGGTCTCGACGCCGCCCTGGTAGACGTAGGGCAGCACGGCATAGGCGCCGCCGAAGGTGACCAGGGCGGCCTTGGTGAAGAACTCGCCCATGTCTTTCAGGACCGGGTTGCTCAGCGTCAGCATGGCCGCGCCCCAGAGGGCCAGGCTCGCCAGCAGCAGCACGGCCAGGTACGGGGGCTTGAACCTGGTGTGTTCCGGGGCCGGGGTGTCGTCATCCAGCAGGGCGGGGCCGTATTGCTTGTTGGAGGCGCCGTGGCCACCGCCCACCTTGAACTTGTCCGGCATCACCTTGCCGCCGATGAAGCCCAGCACGCCCGCCGCCAGCACGATGTAGGGGAAGGGAACATGCAGGGCGAAGATGGCGATGAAGGAGGCGGCGGCCATGGCCCACAGCAGCTTGTTCTTCAACGCCCGGGAGCCGATGCGCCAGGCGGCGAACACGACGATGGCCACCACGGCGGGCTTGATGCCGTTGAACACGCCCTGGACGAAGGTGACGTCGCCGAAGGCCAGGTACACGTAAGTCAGCGCCGCCAGGATGAACAATGAGGGCAGCACGAACAGGGTGCCGGCGACGATGCCGCCCCAGGTGCGGTGCAGCAGCCAGCCGATGTAGATGGCGAGCTGCTGGGCCTCGGGCCCGGGCAGCACCATGCAGTAGTTGAGGGCGTGCAGGAAACGGCGCTCGGAGATCCAGCGGCGTTTCTCCACCAGCTCCTGGTGCATGATGGCGATCTGCCCGGCGGGGCCGCCGAAGCTGATGAAGCCCAGTTTCAGCCAGTAGACGAAGGCCTCCCAGAAGCCGGGATGGGCGGGGCGTTGCATGGGGGTTTCAGCCGTTTCGTTCAAGTCCGTTCTCCATTTTTCTCGGCGAAAGCCGCATACAAGTCGTCCAGCAGCCGGCCGCCTTCATCGAGCAGCCGGTCGTCATCGTCAATCCGGATCTTGAGGCCCTTGAGCAGGGCTTCCAGGCCTGCGGCCTCGGGCGCCATTCCACCAAAATTCGCACCCACGTCCAGGCTGTGGACGATGGCGCCGATGCGCATCAGGGCGGCATCGCCTTCCAGTTCGAAACTGGCCAGCAGGGTCTCGAAGCTGACCCGCTCGCCCACGTGGGTGAAGGCGGCGCCATCGAAATCGAAACCCAGGGCCGCGTCGGGACAATCCCCGGGATGCTCCAGCCACAGGAAGCGGGCATCCGCATCGATGAAACGCCGGATCAGCCAGGCGGAGGCCAGCCGGTCCACCCAGAGATCGCGCCGGGTCGCCCACAGCCGGCCCCGGTAAGCCGCGGGGTCCAGGCGCTCGATGCGGGCATCCCGGGCGCTGGGCTCGCCCGGATTGATCCGCGCCCGCACCAGGCGAACCACCCGGTCCAGGCGCGCCTCGCTCGCCCGCCGGGCGGGGCCGGGGAAGTAGTCGATGGCCGCCAGTTGTTCGAATTGGCGGCGCAGGCCGCGCAGCATCTTCTTCTGGGTCGGTGCGTCCTGGCCGCCGTCCAGGCCCGGATCGGCGAGCCGGTCCAGGGCCTGGTCCAGGGCGGCGTAATCCGGGCCGCGATCGAACAGAGCGGCCAAATCCCGGTCGGCCTCGCCCTGGTCTCCCATGGTCAGCAGCCAGGCGCTCCCGCCGGCGGCCCGCGCCTCCTCGGCCTGGTGGCGCAGGATCGTTTCCAGATCCTCCCGGTGGGGCAGCAGCCAGGCGCCATCGCGCAGGGTTCCGCAGCCCAGGGACTTGAGCGAGCGCCAGATGCGGGTGCGCGCGGTGGCGTTGTCGCTGGGCAGGGAGAGAATCAGCAGGATCCAGTTCATAACTGTAGTGACAATTTAATGTTCTTATAGTTACACATATTATGACTAAAGTTCAAGTTTTCCCGGACCGCGCCGATAGCGTTTGGCCTCCTCCGTCCGCCTACCATGAACCGCTTTCCGGCACCCGACCTCGGCATTCTCGATTCCATCAGGGAAATGGTGCTGTGCTGGCGGCCGGACCTGAGGGTGAGCTTCGCCAACCGGAGTTGCGCCCAGGCTTTGGGTCTCGAGCCCTCCGCCCTCCTGGGCGGGCGCCTGCCGGATGTCCTGCCGCCGGCCTTCCGCGCCGGCGCGGAACGACATTGCCAGTCCGTCCTGGCGAGGCTGATGGCGGACCATCGCAGCCACGACGGCGAATGGAACGTGGAAACCGGGGATGGAAGCCGCTGGTTTCAATGGCGGGACATGGGCGTATTCGACACCTCGGGCAACCTGGTGGAAGTCCGCAGCTTCGGCATGGATGTCACGGAATCCAGACTCCAGCAGGCGGCCCGGGAAAACGAGGGCGGTTTCCCCGCCCTGTTCCGGCACCACGCTTCCGTCATGCTGCTGGTGGAGCCCGACAGCGGCCGCATCCTGGACGCCAATGCCGCCGCCTGCCGTTTCTACGGCTACAGCCACGCCCAGCTCACCGGGCTTTGCATCCAGCAGATCCATGCCCTGCCGCCCGAGCAGGTTCGCGCCGAGCGCCAGCGCGCCATGTCCGAGGCCCGGGATTACTTCGTCTTTCCCCACCGCCTGGCCAACGGCGAGGTGCGCACGGTGGAGGTCCATGCCTCCCCCATCGTCGAGGACGGGCGCACCGTCCTGTTTTCCGTCATCCACGACATTTCCGGGCGAATGGACGCGGATGCCGCCCTGCGCAAGAGCGAGACCCTGTACCGACGCATCATCGACACCGCGGCGGAGGGCTTCTGGATGATCGACCAGGACCGGCGCACGGTGGACGTGAACCCGGCGCTGTGCCAGGCCCTGGGCTATACCCGGGCGGAAATGCTGGGGCGCCTGCCCACGGACTTCGCCGACGCGGAAAACCAGGCCATCTTCCGCGCCCAGATCTCCCGCATCGACAGCACCTACCAGCGGGACTATGAAATCGCCCTGACCCGCAAGGACGGCTCCCAACTGCCGGCCTTCTTCCATGCCACCACCCACCGTGGCGACAACGGAGAGTCCGAGCAGGCCTTCGCCTTCGTCAGCGACCTGAGCGAAATCAAACGGGTCGAGGCGGCATTGAAGGCCAGCGAGGTTCGTTGGCAGTTCGCCCTGGAGGGCCTGGACCAGGGTGTCTGGGACTGGGACGTGGAAACCGGCAGGGCGTATTTCTCGCCGGGCTGGAAGGCCATCCTGGGCTACGCGGACGACGAGGTCGGCGACGATTTCGAGGAATGGCGCCGGCGGGTGCACGAGGACGACCTGGCCAGGGTCCACGCCACCCTGGAGGCCCATTTCCGCGGCGAGCGGCCGATCCATGAAGTCGAGCATCGCATGCGCTGCAAGGACGGAACCTGGAAATGGATCCTGACCCGGGGCAAGGTCATGGATCGCCTGCCGGACGGCAGGCCGAAACGCATGATCGGCACCCACGCCGACGTGACCGAGCACCGCATGCGGGAGGAGAAGCTGCGCCAGGCGGCAGCGGTGTTCGAGAGCACCGTGGAAGGGGTGCTGATCACCGATGCCCGGGGATGCATCACCGCCATCAATCGGGCCTTCACCGACATCACGGGCTATGGCGAGGCGGAAATCCTGGGCAAGTATCCCAGCATCATGAAGTCCGGCCGCCATGACGCCGATTTCTACCAAGCCATGTGGGACGAGCTGAACAGCCGGGGCAACTGGCGCGGGGAAATCTGGAACAAGCGCAAGTCGGGAGCGATCTATCCCCAGTGGCTGACCATCAGCGTGGTCCTGGACGAACACAGCCAGATCAGCCATTACGTCGGCGTGTTCTCCGACATTTCCTCCATCAAGCGTTCCGAGGAGGAACTGAACCGGCTGGCCTATCACGATGTCCTGACCGGCCTGCCCAATCGCCTGCTGCTGCTGGACCGCATCAACCACGCCATCCGCCGCGCCGGCCGTTCGGGCAGCCGCTTCGCCCTGCTGTTCATCGACCTGGACCGCTTCAAGAACATCAACGACACCCTGGGCCACCAGACCGGGGACGACCTGCTCAAGACCGTGGCCGAGCGCATCCAGAAGCGGCTGCGGGCGGAAGACACCCTGTCGCGCCTGGGCGGTGACGAATTCATCCTGCTCATGGAGGACACCGCCAATGAACGGCAGGCCGCCCATCTGGCCCGGGACCTGCTGCGCCTGCTGAGCCAGCCCTATCACATCGCCGGCCATGACATCTTCCTCTCGGCCAGCATCGGCATCAGCCTGCACCCGGAGGACGGGAACGACGCGGAAACCCTGATCAAGCATGCCGACACGGCCATGTACCGGGCCAAGGAAGGCGGCCGCAACGGCTACCAGTTCTACACCCGGGAGCAGTCCGTGGCGGCGTTCCAGCGCTTCAGCCTGGAAGCCGCGCTGCACCGGGCCCTGGAACGGAACGAATTCGAGCTGCACTACCAGCCCCAGGTGAACCTCGACGACGGCCGGGTGACCGCCATGGAGGCCCTGCTGCGCTGGCGCCACCCGGAACTGGGCCTGATCCCGCCCGACCAGTTCATCCCGGTGGCCGAGGATACCGGGCTGATCCTGCCCATCGGCGACTGGGTCCTGGAAACCGCCTGCCGGGAAGCCCAGCGCTGCAATCAACTCTGCGGCGAGCAACTGGCCGTGGCGGTGAACCTCTCACCGCTGGAACTGCAGCGCGGCGACCCGGTCAGGCGGGTCAAGCGCGTGCTGGCTGAAACCGGCCTGGCGCCCGGCCAACTGGAACTGGAGATCACGGAGAGTTCCGCCATGCGCCGCGGCGAGGAAAGCATCGCCATGCTGCACGAGCTCACCGCCCTGGGCGTCAAGCTGGCCATCGACGACTTCGGCAGCGGCTATTCCAACCTGGGCTATCTCAAGCGGCTGCCGGTCTCGACCCTGAAGATCGACCGGGTCTTCATCCGCGACCTGCCGGACGACGCCGAGGACGCGGCCATCACCCGCGCCATCATCGCCCTGGGCCATTCCCTCAACCTGAGGGTTCTGGCGGAAGGCGTGGAAACCCCGGCGCAGCGCGAATTCCTGCGGCAACAGGGCTGCGACATGCTGCAGGGTTTCCTGGTAGCCAGGCCCATGCCCGCCGCCGATGTGGCGCGGCTGATCCGCGCCATCAACGACTGCTGCCAGGCTTGACCGGCGACGGCTACTCGCCGCCGCGATAAGGCAGCTTCACGTGGCCAAAGCGAATGGCCAGGACCGCGAGGGTCAGCAGCAGGATGGATGACGCCACGCCCAGCATGTGCCACTGGTCCAGGTTCTTCAGGTCCAGCACCAGGTAGCGGGCCAGGGCGACGATGGCGATGTAGATGGGAAACTGCACCGGCAGTTTGCCGGACTCGAAATACACCCCCACCATGGCCAGGATTTCCAGGTAGAGGAACAGCAGCAGCAGGTCTGCCAGGGTGACGACCCCGGCCACCAGCATGACGTTCACCTCGTTGATGCCGGCGATGACGGTGGAAATGGTGATCAGGGTCAGGCCCAGATATTCGATGAGCCCCAGGACCGTCTGGGCATGCTGGGTGAACTGGTTCTGTCGCATCGTTGTCGTCCGGAATACGCGGGGGAGAGCGTGCCCTCAGGATGGCCGACCCGGGCTCGGGCCGTCAAGGGCCGGACGGAACTTCACAATTGGGCGGCGATCCGGTCGCCCACCCGCAGCGCGTTGGCGTAGATGGTCCAGGTAGGGGGCACGCTGCCGCCGGTGGGCATGAAGCCGCCATCGGCGACGAACAGGTTGTCGGCGCCGTGCACGCGGCAATCCGGGTCCAGCACCGAGCGGCGCGGGTCGCGGCCGAAGCGGCAACCGCCGGCCACCAGGTTCTGGGGCGGCGAATCGGACACGCCGATGACCACGTCCCTGGCCCCGAGCGCCTCCAGTACCCGGGCGCCGCGCTCCGCCAGGTAGCGGCCCACCTTCAGGTCGTGGGGATGGGCGCCGACGCGCACCCGCGCCACCGGCCGCCCCCATTTGTCCTTCACCTCGCCGTCCAGGCGGACGAAGCAGTCGTCCGTGGGCAGCCAGTCGGCGAAGGCCTCGCAGTCGATGCGCCGGCCGCCGCGGATGGCGTTCTCCAGGCGGCGCTTGAAGGCCCGGCCCCAGACCAGTTGGCCGTCGTCGTCGCGGCGTTCGGCCAGGGCCCGGGAGATGACGTTGGGATGGCCCATGAGGAAATCCAGCACGCCGCCCTTGACGCGCCCCAACTCGGGGTCGTCGATGACATACCAGTCGTGCAGGGTGCGATTGAGGAAGGGCCCCACCACCCTGGCCTGGGCGGCGCGCTCCGGGTCGAGGGCGTCGAACTCCAGGCGGCCGTGGCTGACGCCACCGGCCGAGAAGATCAGGTTGCGCCCCACCTGGCCGTAACGGTTGCCGAGGCCCCGGGGGTGGCGCGGTCCCGGGCTGGACAGCAGCAGGCGCGCGCTTTCGATGGCCTGGCAGGCCACCACGAAGGCCCGGGCCCGGGCCCGCCGCCGGCGGTCGTCCCGGTCGAAATACTCGGCGGCGACCACCTGGCCCCGGGCATCGCTGACCAGGCGGAACACCTGGCTGCGGGGGCGCACCTCGCAGCGGCCCGTGGCCACGGCTTCGTCCAGCAGGGCCGCCCGGGCGCTTCCCTTGGCGCCGCTGGCGCAGCCGTAGCTGCCGCAGTAGCCGGAATACTCGCAGGCCCGCCGCGTCCCCCGGGGCTGGGACAGGATGGCGCGGGGCAGCGGCAGGGCGCGGTAGCCCAGCCTGGCGCAGGCCGCGTCGATCCAGGCCGAGACCGGGTGTTCCAGGGTGGGCGGATAGGGGAAATCCGGCGTCGAGCGCGGCTCCAGGAAAGGATGGGCCACGACCCGGCCGGAGATTCCCACCACCCGTTCCACCTCGGCGTAGTAGGGCTCCAGATCGTCGTAGGCGATCGGCCAGTCCACCACGTTGGCGCCGTGGATGGGGCCGAATTCGGAGCGCAGGCGGAAATCCACCGGCTTCATGCGGTGGAAGAAGCCGGACATGAAGTTGCTGGAGCCCCCCACCACGTTGCCGTTCCAGAAATCCCAACCCGACTCGCGGGTGGGGGTCCCCCGCCAGCCCGTATCGTTGGCCTCCTCGTCGTCGGCCTCCTCGATGACGTGCTGCTGTTCGCGCAGATCCGGCGTGTAGGCGCCGCGCCGGCAGCAGGCCAGTTCGTCCTTGAAGAAATCCGCTTCCCTGAACCAGGGGCCCTTCTCCAGAACCAGCACGCGCTTGCCGGCCATGGCCAGGCGCCAGGCCACCGCCCCGCCGCCGGCGCCGCTGCCGATGACGCAGACGTCGAACTCGCTCATTTCAACGCGCCGTGGCGCTTGTCGGGGGTGGGCCGGGGGTAGCCGGGCTGATGCCGCAGCCAGGCCCAGCCGACGCCGTCCGGATTGCCGCCGTAGACCGGATCGCAAAGCAGGGCCTCGCACAGGTAAAGGAGCAGGGTGGCCAGCCAGTTCTCCCCCTTTTCCGTGCCAGCCACCTCCCGCAGCACCCCTTCCCGACGCAAGGGATCCAGGTCGACGAAGGAAGCCCGGTGGCGCTGGCGGCAGAGCCCCTCCAGCCAGTCCACGCCCTTCAGGATGAAGTCCTGCTCTTCCCGATCCCCCGCCGGGTCGGACAGGACGCCCTGCAGATAAGCCAGGGCCCGGATTTCCCGGGCGCCCGGCGCGCCCGGTTCGGCGGGAAACAGATGTTCCTGCACCGCCGCCAGCACCGGCCAGGGGTTGGCCACCCGGGGAATCGCGCTCGCGGCGGGCAGGACAAACAGGGCGGCAAGACCGCCGGCGCCGGCGATCAGGAATGCCCGCCGTGTCGCCAGGAGTCGATGCCGTGTCGCCAGATCGCCGTTGTTCATGGTGGGGCGAGGTTAGCACCGATCCGGGGCGGCGCGGGCACGGACCCGGTGGCCACCAGCGGCGAGAAACCCTATTTATGTCCAGGACATAATAAGTTCAGCTTCAAATATTTCCGAGTTATTTCTTGAACTATTCATTATTTGTCCTAGACAAATAAATACGGTGTTCGACACCGTGCCATCCGCGATCCCTTCCACTCAAGGAGAAGACCATGCAGACCCTTCGCGTCGACTACCCCGAACATGATCTGACTTTCGCCATGGCCAGCGAAATGGCCAAGTCCGCCGCCTGCGACAGCCAGATGCAGAGCCCCACCATCATTTCCTGGCACCAGCATGGCAGCGATTCGGTGTCGCCCAGCTACGACGGCATCGACCCCCAATCCTGGTGGGGCAAGTACGGAGCGGGCAACGGCGGCCGCCTGGAGGTCAGCGTGGGCGACCAGTACGATTTCATCCTCATGGAGACCCGCGGCTACGAGACCGTGGGCAGGCTGCCCGTCAGCAACCTGGTGGCCGAGGACGGCGTGGAATACATCTGCCTGACCCCCATGCTGGGCGACGGCGCCAGGCCCAGCGAACGCGCCTGCGTGCCCCTGGACGAGTGGATGGCCAACCAGTACTGAAACCCCGGCGCCGCCGGCGGATGCCGGCGGCCACCCTCATACCCCCCGGACAGGCTCCTGGGTGGCCGCCACCTCCAGGATGGCGCGCGGCAGGGCTTCCGAGGCGCCCAGGTGGCCGGTGACGCGCACCGCCACGTCAGGGTGGCGGGCGCGGAAGGCCGCCACCGCCTCGGGGATATCCTCCGCGACATGGGTGCCGACGGCGAGGAAATAGGGAAACAGCACGATCTCGCGCGCGCCCAGGGCGACGCAGCGGTCCAGGCCGGCGGGAATGTCCGGCTCGGCGAGTTCCAGAAAGGCGGACTCCACGTGATCGATGCCGGGTGAGCGCAGGTCGCGCACGCGCTCGGCCAGGCGCCGGACTTCCTCGTTGGAGGCCAGGCGCCGGCTGCCGTGGGCGACGATGAGCAGATGACGGGGCGACACGGCGGCGGGCCTCAGAGCCTGTGAAGAAATCGTAGCGAGCGGCCCGAGAGCAAGGCGGACGGAGCGCAGCGACGAGACATATCAGATCGATAGGCGAGAAGCGAGCACCGCCCAACGCAGCTATCGGGACGCGCAGTAGATTTATTCACAGGCGCTCAGTTGATGCTGCCGGTATTGGGGTTGTCCGCCATGGCGTCGAAGATCGCGCGCAACCCCGGGGAGCGGACGCCGCCGTGGGTTTCCGTCTCCAGATATTCCCGGCGATTGGCCTCCGATTCGAAGTAGATCTTCATGCGCCCCGAGCCCTGCCCCTCGATGACGAAGGGGGCTTCGGCCAGGTTGGTGACGTCGTTCAGGGTGATGGGGTCGCGGGTGCAGGTGATCATGGCGCTTCCTTTCAGGGATAGAGGGACAGGCGGGCGATGCAGAGATCCACTCGCATCTCCCTGCCGATGGCGACCAGGCCGATGCGGCGCAGGGCGGAAAGATCCAGGGGGACGTCGATGCGGTGGGGCCGGAACGCGGCGAACGGCAGGCGCAGCGTTTGCCAGGCTGGCGGCGCCGCGAAGGACGCGCGGTAGGACTGCCAGACGATGCGGGTGTCGGCGGTACGCAGGTGCAGGTTGTAGGTTTCGCCGTTGCCGTACACCTCGATCTCCACGCCGGCGTAATCCCGCGCGTCGAGCGGGCCGTGCCGGTCCAGGTCCAGGCTGGCCTGGGCGAAGCCGCCGTCGTTCTCCAGGCTGACTTCGCCGGTGAGGCGCAGGCAGGGCCGGCCTTCCACCCGGGCGGGCTCCAGGCGGGCGCGGGAGACGCCGCCCATGACCGTGTCGGTGACCGCGCGCCAGGTGGCGCCATGAGTGGCACCGTTGTTGGCGCCCAGGCCGGGATCGCGGCGGTCGTCGAGGACCAGGGGCTCGGCGGCCATCACGCAGCCTCTCCAGCCCAGGGCAAACAATACGGCGATGATGCGGGCCATGGCATGGCTCAGCGTCCGGCCGCCGCGGCGCGGCCGTGTTCGACGCGGATCAGGCCGGACAGGTCGAAGCCGGCCTGGCGGGCGCGGTCCAGCAGGTCCTTCAGCGTTGCCTCGGGCAGGCTGGGCGCGCGCGCCAGAATCCAGAAGTAGCCATGGTCGGGACCCGCCACCATGGACCAGTTGTAGTCCGGGTCCAGGGCCATGACGTGATAGCCGCCGTAGAAGGGACCGAAGAAGCTGAC
>JADJYY010000011.1 GCA_016719465.1 Hydrogenophilales bacterium | reverse complement strand
GGCCACGGTATGGGTGGCCGCCAGCTTGATCATGTCGGCGGCGCTCATGCCGCCCATCCAGCGGGAGTTGAACTCCACCTCGGTCTTTTCCGGGTCCAGGATCTTGAACACCTGGGCTTGATAAGTCCGAGCATTCACCTCCACCTGTTCGGGCGTGAGGGGCGGGCGCGTGGCGTTCTTGCCGGTGGGGTCGCCGATCATGCCGGTGAAATCGCCAATCAGGAACACGGCCTGGTGGCCCAGATCCTGGAGTTGGCGCATCTTGTTGAGCAGGACGGTATGTCCCAGGTGGAGATCGGGCGCGGTGGGATCGAAACCGGCTTTGACGCGCAGCGGTCGCCCCGATTTAAGTTTCTCGATCAGCTCGGCTTCGACAAGAAGCTCGTCGCAGCCGCGCTTGATGATTTCAAGGGCGTCTTCGATGGAAGGCATGGGATTTTCCGCAGAAGGAATGGATGGAGCGGGAAGTATTGGAGCGGGTGATGGGAATCGAACCCACGTCTAAAGCTTGGGAAGCTCTCGTTCTACCATTGAACTACACCCGCGATGTAAACTCGCGGACCCGAATGCTACTTGAATTCAAGGGCGCCACAAAGTGATCACCCTGCGCATCAACGGCCAACCACGGCAGTTTCCGGCCCCCCTCTCCATCGCCGAGTTGGTGGTCGAACTCGACCTGGCCGGCAAGCGCATCGCCGTGGAGAAGAACGGTGAAATCGTGCCGCGCAGCCAGCATGGCAACGCCCGGGCCGCGGATGGCGACCAACTGGAAATCGTCGTCGCCGTCGGCGGCGGCTGACCCCTCAATTCCCGATATCAACAGGTTCCTCATACCCATGGATGCACTCGTCATCGCCGGCAAGACCTATTCCTCCCGCCTTCTGGTGGGCACCGGCAAATACAAGGATTTCGCCGAAACCCGGGCGGCCATCGACGCCTCCGGCGCCCAGATCGTCACGGTGGCCATCCGCCGCACCAACATCGGCCAGGATCCCAACCAGCCCAGCCTGCTGGATGCCCTGCCCCCCAGCCAGTTCACCTACCTGCCCAACACCGCCGGCTGCTACACGGCGGACGACGCCATCCGCACCCTGCGCCTGGCGCGGGAACTGCTGGATGGCCACGATCTGGTCAAGCTGGAAGTGCTGGGCGACCCGCAAAGCCTGTATCCCAACGTGGTGGAAACCCTCAAGGCCGCCGAAGTGCTGGTCAAGGACGGCTTCAAGGTCATGGTCTATACCAGCGACGACCCCATCATCGCCAAGCAACTGGAAGACATCGGCTGCGTCGCCGTCATGCCCCTGGCCTCCCTGATCGGTTCCGGCATGGGCATCCTGAATCCCTGGAACTTGCGGATCATCATCGACCGCCTCTCCGTGCCGGTCATCGTCGATGCCGGCGTCGGCACGGCTTCCGATGCCGCCATCGCCATGGAACTGGGCTGTGACGCGGTACTGATGAACACCGCCATCGCCGGCGCCGGGAACCCCATCCTCATGGCCTCCGCCATGAAGAAAGCGGTGGAAGCCGGCCGCGAGGCCTATCTGGCCGGGCGCATGGCCAAGAAGACCTACCAGGCCAGTCCCTCCTCCCCCACCGCCGGACTCATCGGTTCCTGATCCCGATCGGCGGGAAAATCGACCGTCCCGCCCTGCTTCACCATGTCCGAAGAAATCCAGCATCGCGCTATCCGCTCCTTCGTCCTGCGCGCGGGCCGCTTGGGTACGGGCCAGTCGAAAGCCCTGGAGGAACTGGGACCCCGTTACGTCTTGCCCTATGTCACGGCGCCCATGGATTGGCCTGGAGTATTCGGCAGACAGGCGCCGAGAATCCTGGAAATCGGTTTCGGCATGGGTGGCGCCACGGCGGAAATCGCCCGCGGCCATCCGGAGAACGACTATCTCGGCGTGGAAGTCCACACGCCCGGCGTGGGCGCCCTGCTCAAGCGCATCGGCGAACTGGATCTCGCCAACTTGCGCATCGTCCAGCATGATGCCGTCGAAGTGCTCCAGCACATGCTGGCGGAATCCAGCCTGGACGGCATCCACATCTTCTTTCCCGATCCCTGGCACAAGAAGCGCCATCACAAGCGCCGCCTGATCCAGCCCGCCTTCGTCGAGCTACTGGCCAGCCGACTCGGCCCCGGCGGCTACCTGCACCTGGCCACGGACTGGGAGGACTACGCCCGTCAGATGCTGGAAGTCCTGGCCGCCAATCCCCTTCTGCGCAACACGACGGACAGCTATGCGCCCCGGCCCGACCACCGCCCCCTCACCAAGTTCGAGCAGCGCGGCCTGCGCCTGGGCCATGGGGTCCGGGATCTGGTTTTCCGCCGCCGCTGACGCGACTTTCACGGCAAGTTCCCCCCATCCGCCCACTGCCGATGCCCTGCCGGGTGTGTCGACGGTTTGACACCCGCTTGACACCCGGGTCGCGGTATTTTTTTCCCGCTCGGGCGCCACGCGAGTTCGAGCGCCGGAAAAAACTGGCATGCCATATGCATGACATGGCCATGACTTTTCCAGGAACCTCTCCATGTATGCCTGGCTCATCGAAGACAAGGGACATCGCCCCATGCTCCGTTTCGAGGATGGTCATACCGGCATTCCCGTCAACCTGCACCTTCTGACGCGGCAACAGTTCCTGCGCTTGATTGGCCGCCGGGTCGAGATCCGCTCGCAACTCTCGCCCGACCACTACACGGTGCGCTTCCCCAACCCGGACGACACGCTGCCGATCTGAGTCCTCCGCCATCCCGGACATGCGCCCGGGACGGCGCCGCGGCCCTCGATAATTCAGGCCCATCCTCCCAAGGCCTGGTATTCGCCGCTACAATCCGGCGACCCTTTAATTCCCAAGCACAAGCCATGAAAAGCAGCGAAATCCGCCGTCAGTTTCTCGACTATTTCGCCGGCAAGGGGCATACCCCGGTCGCCTCCAGCCCCCTGATTCCCGGCAACGATCCAACCCTGCTTTTCACCAACGCCGGCATGGTGCAGTTCAAGGATGTCTTCCTCGGCCGGGAATCCCGCCCCTATGCGCGCGCCGCCTCCAGCCAGCGCTGCGTGCGCGCCGGCGGCAAGCACAACGACCTGGAGAACGTGGGCTACACCGCGCGACATCACACCTTTTTCGAAATGCTGGGCAATTTCAGCTTCGGCGACTATTTCAAGCTTGATGCCATCCGCTACGCCTGGGAATTCCTCACCGTCACCCTGGCGATCCCGAAGGAAAAGCTCTGGGTCACCGTCTACCAGGACGACGACGAGGCCTACGCCATCTGGGCCGACGAGATCGGCGTGCCCAAGGATCGCATCACCCGCATCGGCGACAAGGCCGGCCAGAAATATCACTCGGACAACTTCTGGCAGATGGGCGACACCGGCCCCTGCGGCCCCTGCACGGAAATCTTCTACGACCACGGCCCGGAAGTGGCCGGCGGCCCCCCCGGCACGCCCGAGGAAGACGGCGACCGCTACATCGAGATCTGGAACCTGGTATTCATGCAGTACAACCGGGACGAGGCGGGTGTCATGCAGCCGCTGCCCAAACCTTCGGTCGACACCGGCATGGGCCTGGAGCGCATCTCCGCCGTCATGCAGCACGTCCATTCCAACTACGAAATCGACCTGTTCCAGGCCCTGATCCAGGCCGCCATGCGCGAAACCGGCGCGACCGACGCCGGCAACAACTCCCTCAAGGTCATCGCCGACCACATCCGCGCCTGTTCCTTCCTGATCGTCGATGGTGTCATCCCCGGCAACGAAGGCCGCGGCTACGTGCTGCGCCGGGTCATCCGCCGCGCCATCCGCCACGGCTACAAGCTGGGCTGCAAGACCCCCTTCTTCCACAAGCTGGTGGCCGATCTGGCCGCCGTCATGGGCGAAGCCTACCCGGAACTGGTGGCCGCCCGGGATCGCGTCACCGCCGTGCTCAAGCAGGAAGAGGAGCGCTTCGCCGAAACCCTGGAAAACGGCATGGGCGTGCTGGAAACCGCCATGGCCTCGGAAGACCGCATGCTGGACGGCGAAACCGTATTCAAGCTCTACGACACCTTCGGCTTCCCCCTGGACCTGACCGCCGACATCGCCCGGGAACGCGGCATCACCGTGGACTTCGCCGGCTTCGAGGCCGCCATGGAGCAGCAACGGGAACGGGCCCGCGCCGCCAGCAAGTTCACCATGGGCAAGGGCCTGGCATTCTCCGGCGAGAAAACCGAATTCGTCGGCTACGACCGCCTGGAGCAGGAAGGCCGCATCGTCGCCCTCTACAAGGACGGCGGTCAGGTGGGCGAGATTCACGCCGGCGACGTGGCCGTCGTCGTGCTCGACCGCACTCCGTTCTACGCCGAATCCGGCGGCCAGGCCGGCGACGTGGGCGAGATCGCCTCGGGCCATGGCAGCTTCACGGTCGAGGATACCCAGAAGATCCAGGCCGACGTGTTCGGCCACACCGGCAAGCTCGCCGCCGGCAAACTGGCCGTGGGCGACACCGTCACCGCCAGGGTCGACACCGAGGCCCGCCAGCGCGCCGCCTACAACCACTCGGCCACCCACCTCATGCATGCCGCCCTGCGCGGCGTGCTCGGCAGCCACGTGGTGCAGAAGGGTTCGCTGGTGAACGCGGAGCGCACCCGCTTCGATTTCGCCCACCCCCAGCCGGTCACGCTGGAAGAGATCAAGCGCATCGAAGACCTGGTCAATGCCGAGATCCGCCGCAACAACCGCGTCGAAACCCGCCTGATGAAGCACGAGGACGCCATCAAGGCCGGCGCCATGGCCTTGTTCGGCGAAAAATACGGCGACGAGGTGCGGGTGGTGGGCATGGGCGAGTTCTCCACCGAACTGTGCGGCGGCACCCATGTCAAGCGCACCGGCGATATCGGCCTGTTCAAGGTTGTCGCCGAAGGCGGCGTCGCCGCCGGCATCCGCCGCATCGAGGCGGTCACCGGTCCCGGCGCCGTGGCGGCCGTGCAGGAACAGGAAGGCGCCCTGCGCGAGGTGGCCGATCGCCTCAAGGCCCAGCCCGGCGAAGTGGCCGCGCGCATTCAGCAAATCCAGGAACAGGTCAGGACCCTGGAGAAGGAACTGGCCCGCTACAAGTCGAAACTGGCCGGTAGCCAGAGCGACGATCTGCTGGCCCAGGCCATCGAAATCTGTGGAATCAAGGTGTTGGCCGCCACCATTGAAGGAGCCGATGCTAAAGCTTTACGGGAAATGGCCGATAAACTGCGCGACAAGCTCAAATCCTGCGCCCTGGTGCTGGGTAGCGCGGTGGATGGCAAGGTGGCGTTGATCGCCGCCGTCACCGCCGACCTCACCGCCAAGGTCAAGGCGGGCGAGTTGGTGAATTTCGTGGCCGGCCAGGTGGGCGGCAAGGGCGGCGGCAAGCCCGATCTGGCCCAGGCCGGCGGCACCGAGCCGGAAAAGCTGCCGGCGGCGTTGCGGTCCGTGACCGACTGGGTCCGCGGCAAACTTAACTGATCGAGGACAGACATCTATGTTCGGGTTCTTCAAACGCAAGAAGAGCGAAGAGGATCCCCTCAGTGACCTGAAAACCGTCTCGCGCTGGATGCAGGAGTTGCCGGCGGGGGACATCTACACCGCCCAGGAACAGGTGGTGCAGAGCCTGATCCAGTTCAACCACGCCGGCCTGGCCATGTCCAAGGAACGCCTCCAGGTGTTGATGCACCTGGACGACCAGGCCCGCGACATGCAGTACTCCCTGTGCATCCAGTACCTGCGCAATCCGCGCATGTCCAAGGTCATCGAATCCCGGCTGTGGACCGCCATTCACGCCTTCTACTGGGAAATCACCCGGGGCTACCACGCCTTCCTCATGGACTTCGTCGCCAATCCCGGCGGCAGCAAGATCCAGCCGGCGATTCCCCTGATCACCGCCCGGGCCCTGCGCGGTTTCGCCGACATCTTCAAGTGGCGCTATTTCCGCTATGAAAAAGTCGAGGAAAAGCTCTGGCAACGCTTCCACAACCTCTACCGCATCTCGGAATTCGATGGTTTCCAGGGCAATCGCTTCAAGCTCTACCCGAGCGATTCCAAGCCATCGAGCTGCATGGAGGAATATGTTCAGGCCCTGCTGCTCTCGCCCGTGGGTGCCGGCAGCCTGACCCCCAGGCAGATCGAGATGGTGGACCAATGGCTGGACAACTGGTCCGAGTACACCACCCTGGAGGCGCGCTACGAACCCAACCGCCACTTCCTGTACGTGGATGCCGGCAAGGGGCAAAGCATCCGGCGCATCCGGGAAGACATCGACCCCGAACCCACCTTTCGCTATCTCAACACCGAACGCCTGATGGAGCACCTGGAACACGCGGAGCGCTCCCTGAAATCCGGCGCTCTGCCCGCCTCCCTGGGCCTGGGTGAGGAGTTTCGCCTGCCGGACGGCTACGATCTGCTGCATTACGCCACCAACGAATGGTCACCGGTCAATGAAAAGGAGCGGCGTGTCAGCCCCCGTCAACAGGTCGATGGCCGTTGCGAGGTGCTGCATGATCTCGCCAGCATCTGCGCGCGCATTCGCGTCGAGCAGGAAATCGCCAGCGGCACCGCCCCGGGGCAACGGCTGAGTTCCGAGGAAATCCTCGACATCAAGCTGTATGGCTTCGTCACCGAGCGCACCAAGTCGACGATCAGTCAGCGCCAGTTGGGCGGCAGGGATCTCAGCGTCGAGCAATGGCCCATGCACGATCGCAGCGACACCGGCCTGGGCGTCGTGTTGAAGGGCGAGGACAGCGAATGGGTCAAGGTCGGCAAGTTGCTCGCCTTGCGTCTCGATCCCGCCGAAGCCTGGGTGATCGGCGTGGTGCGCCGCATTACCCGCCTGCAGGACGAGATGCGCATGATCGGCGTGCAGATCATCAACGCCTCGCCGGTGCTGGTGCAACTGGAACAGCATGAGAGCGCGCCGTCCCTGAGCTACGCCGTGGACGACGTCGACTACGAAAGCCAGACGGCCAGCGACGCGCTGGCCTTTCCCACCCTCCAGGAGGGCAATTTGATCGTTCTCGAGAGCGCGCGTTACGCCCACGGGCGCCAGTACAAGCTGCGGGATGCCGGCGGATTCCGCCTGATCCGCCTGGAGGCCGTGCGCGACAAGGGCGAGGGCTGGCTGATGACCACCTTCTCCCAATTGGCCTGAAGCCCGCCGCGCCAGGCCGGCATACCTGGCGGTCGGGGCGTTCGCCCCGCCGCTGCCTGGCGGGGAAAAATTCAGATAAAAGGAGACCCCAGTGAAATCCGATGCCAAGCCCGCCCTGCTCATCGTCGATGACGATCCGCTGATCACCGACACCCTGCACTTCGTGCTTTCCCACGATTTCGAGGTATTCGTCGCCGAGAGCCGGCAGCAGGTCAAGAGCCTGCTCACGCAACTGGACAACGCGCCGCCCCTGGCCCTGGTGGACCTGGGCCTGCCGCCGTCCCAGCACAAGCCGGATGAAGGCTTCGCCCTGATCACCGACCTGCTCAACCACTCCAAGAAAACCCGCATCCTGGTGTTGTCCGGGCAGAACGACGAAGCCAATGCCCGCCATGCCCGCGCCCTGGGCGCCATCGATTTCATCGCCAAGCCCGCCGAGCCGGAACGGATCAAGCAGGCCCTGCTCTCCGCCCTGCGCTTCGATCAGGAACAGGCTCCCACTCCCGCCGTCGCGCCGGAATCCGATGCCATCGTCGGCTCCAGTTTCGCGGTCGACCGCCTGCGCAACCAGATCAAGCTCTATGCCGACGCGCCGTTTCCGGTGCTGATCGAGGGCGAATCCGGCAGCGGCAAGGAACTGGTGGCCAAGAGCCTGCACCAATGGTCCAAGCGTAGCGGCAAACCCTATCTGGCCCTCAACTGCGCCGCCATTTCACCGACCCTGGTGGAACCCACCCTGTTCGGCTATGCCAAGGGCGCGTTCACGGGCGCCAACCAGGCCCACTCCGGCTACTTCGAGGATGCCCGCGACGGTACCCTGTTCCTCGACGAAATCGGCGAACTGCCCCTGGAACTCCAGGCCAAACTCCTGCGCGTTCTCGAAAACGGCGAATTCCAGCGGGTCGGCGAAACCAGCAGCCGGTTCTCCAACGCCCGCATCGTCGCCGCCACCAACCGGGATTTGCGCAAGGAAGTCCGGGAAGGCCGCTTCCGGGGCGATCTTTATCACCGCCTGTCGGTGTTTTCCGTGCACGTGCCGCCCCTGCGCGACCAGACCGAGGACAAGCTCGCCCTGCTGGAGCATTTCCGCGGCCACTTCTCCCGGGAGGTGGGCGCCGCGCCCTTCACCTTCTCCGCCGATGCCCAGCGCCTGTGGGAGGACTACCACTTCCCCGGCAATGTGCGCGAGCTGCGCAACATCGTCATCCGCCTGACCACCAAGTACGCCGGCCGCACCGTCAACGCCCGGGAACTGGAAGACGAATTCGACCTGGACGTGGTGAATCCCGGCAGCATTCCCATGCCCACCGATGCCAACGCCCTGCAGGATTACGCCAAGTCCCATCTGCGCGGCATGCACAACTTCAACCTGGACCAGATCATGAAGCAGTGGGAGAAAAGCTATGTCGAGGCCGCCCTGGGCATGACCCACGGCAACCTCTCCCAGGCGGCCAAGATACTGGGGGTCAACCGCACCACCCTCTACAGCCGCATGCAGACCTACCAGGAAGATTGACGCGCGTGAGGCGCGCGGGGGAAAACCCCGCGGCACGCCACCCTGCCCGCCGACCCCGACCGACCCCGCCTCCCCCTCACCCCTCACCCCTCACCGACCAAGTGGCCCATTTCCCCGAACCCCCGAAGCTTGGTGAATGGCTCACCACCCAGGGCCTGATCAGTCACGATCAGCTGCGCATCGCCCTCACGGAGCAGTCCGTCAGCGGCCTGCCCCTGGGACGGCAACTGATCGAACTGGGTTTCATCAACGACACGGTGCTGCGCGACGTGCTCGCCCGGAATGCCGGCGAGACCAGCATCGACCTCACCCAGGTGGTGGCCGACCCGGAGGCCATCGCCCTGGCGCCGGAACACCTGGCCCGGCGTCACCATATCCTGCCGCTGGCGGTCGACGCGGATGGCCACACGCTGACCGTGGCGGTGCCCGACCTGTTCAACCTGGTCGCCCTGGACCAGTTGCGCGCCAACCTGGAAGGCCGCTACGACATCCAGCCGGTGCTGGCCGCCGAGGCCCAGATCCTCGAGCACCTGGACAAGTTCTACGGCTTCGACCTGTCCGTGGACGGCATTCTCAAGGAGATCGAGACCGGCGAGGTGGACTGGAGCAGCCTGCAAATGGGCGCCGAGTACACCCAGCCCATGGTGCGCCTGGTCAATGCCCTGCTCGCCGAGGCGGTCAAGCGCGGCGCGTCGGACGTGCACTTCGAGCCGGAAGCCGCGTTCCTGCGCGTCCGCTACCGCATCGACGGCGTGCTGGAGCCCATGCGCAGCCTGCACCGGAAATACTGGCCCGCCATCTCGGTGCGCCTCAAGGTCATCTCCGGCCTCAACATCGCCGAATCCCGCGCCCCCCAGGACGGCCGCCTGTCCCTCACCCTCTATGGCCGCACCATCGACTTCCGGGTATCCAGCCTGCCCACCCTGCATGGCGAGAACATCGTGCTGCGGGTCCTCGACCGGGAAAAGTCCATCATCCCCCTGGAACGCATGGGCTTGCCGGAACCCACCCTGAAACGCCTGCTGGATGCCATCGCCCGCCCCGAGGGCATGGTCATCGTCACCGGCCCCACCGGTTCGGGCAAGACCACCACCCTGTATTCCCTGCTGGCCCACCTGAACCGGGAAGAGGTCAACATCATGACCCTGGAAGACCCGGTGGAGTACCCCCACGCCCTGATCCGCCAGACCTCCCTCACCGAGCTGTCCAAGGTGGATTTCGCCGGCGGCGTGCGGGCCATCATGCGGCAGGATCCGGACATCGTCCTGGTGGGCGAGATCCGCGACCGCGAGGCGGCCGAGATGGCTTTCCGCGCCGCCATGACCGGCCATCTGGTGTTCACCACCCTGCATACCCACTCCGCCCTGGGCGTATTTCCCCGCCTCGACGACATGGGCATCCGTCCCGCCATCCTCGCCGGCAACGTGGTGGCGGTCATCGCCCAGCGCCTGGTGCGTCGCCTGTGCCCCCACTGCAAGGAAAGCCACGCCCCGGACGACGGCGAGCGGGCGCTGCTGGGATCGAGCGCCCCCATCCATCGCGCCCGGGGTTGCATCCACTGCGCCTACAAGGGCTATCGCGGCCGGCTGCCCCTGATGGAACTGCTGCTCATGGACGAGGACATGGACGAGGCCATCCTGCGCGGCGCCACGCCCCGCGAACTGGCCGCCCTGGCCGAGGAGCGGGGCTGGAAACGCCTGGCCGAGGATGGCCTGGATCGTGTCCGCGGCGGGGAAACCTCGCTGGCGGAAATCAGCCGGGTCGTGGACCTGGCCAGGCGCTAACGGACATGGCGACTCCACCCCCCGGCATGAACATCGCCAGTCCGTTCCCCCTAGCGCCTTGGCCTATCCGCCGGCGCCCGCAGGCGGAAGCTTCGAACCCCTGTCGCCCCTCGGGAGGATGCCGCGCGACGGCCGTTATCGCCGCCGACAGCCAGGGCAGCCGGGTCCACGGCGAACTCAGCGCCGTCAACGACATCGACCTGGATCTGCGCCTGCGCCGCACCGGCCTCGCCCTGATCCGCGCCCGCCCCAGCGCGGGCCGCGGCCTGTTCCCCGGCAGGCATGCCAGCCGCCGCGACCTGATCAGCTTCTGCTTCCACATGCAGCAACTGGCTCGCACCAACGCGCCCCTGCTGGACGGGCTCAAGGACCTGATCGACAGCACGGAGAATTCCCGCTTTCGCGATCTGCTCACCCTGGTGGCGGACGATCTGGAAGGGGGAAAGTTGCTGTCGGAAGCCCTGGCGGCCCATCCGCAAGCCTTCGATCGCGTCTTCATCGCCCTGGTCCGCGCGGCGGAACAAAGCGACCAGATGGAGACCCTGTTCGCCCGCCTGGAAAACCGCCTCAAGCAGCAGGACGAGATGCAGGCCGAGTTCACCCGCCTGCTGATCTACCCCAGCCTGGCCGCCGTGGCGGTCTTCGCGGCGGCCGCCGTGCTGCTGTTCTACCTGACTCCCAAGCTGGCGCTGCTGGTGACCAGCCTCAACCTGCCCATGCCGGCCGCCACCCGGGCCCTGGTGGCGATATCGGAACTGCTGCGCTCCAACCTGCTCTGGCTGATGCCGGCCCTGGGGGCGATCGGCCTGGGCCTGGCCATCGCGGCGCGCCGCTCGCCCGCCATGGCGGAACGCCTGGACGGCCTCTGGCTCAGGCTGCCCGTCCTGGGCACGGCATTGCGCAAACGCATCCTGGCGCGGGTCACCGGCCTGCTCGCCCTGCTGCTGCAATCCGGCGTGGGCCTGCTGGACGCCTTGCAGGCCTGCGCCGAAAGCGCCGACAACCGGGCCATCAAGCGCAAGCTGCTGGCCGCCAGCCAGTTCATCGCCGCCGGTGGCGGCGTCGGCGACAGCCTGGGCCGCCAGGGACTTTTCCCGCCCCTGGTATTGCGCATGGTGCATACCGGCGAAAGCAACGGCGCCCTGGGAGAGGCCCTGGAAAACGTGGCCTGGTTCTTCGAGCGGGATTCCAGGGAAACCCTGACCCGCGCGCTGAAGCTCCTCGAGCCGGCCATGGCCGCCGTGCTCGGCCTGCTGCTCGCCCTGCTGCTGCTGTCCGTGTTCCTGCCCATCTATCAGATCATCGGGGAATTGCCGCTATGAATCCGCGGATGATGGCGCTCTATCCCCGCCTGCTGCTTTACCTGTCGGCCGCCGGCGCCAGCTGCGCCCTGAGCCGCCACGGCAGCCTGGGGGAAGTCCGTGCCCTGCCCCCGGGGGAGGAGGGTTGGGAAATCTTCAACGGCCTGCTGCTTCAGCATGCCGGCATCCCGGTCGCCATCGCCGTGGACACGGTGGACGAGCTTTACCGCCAGGATCCCCTGCCCCGGGTCCACGGACCGGACCGGCGGGAAATGACCGAGCGCCGCCTGCGCCAGATCATCCACCACTCGCCCTATCGGGCCGCCCTGCGCCAGGGCCGCCCGCGGGAGGACGGACAGCGGGACCGCTATCTGATGATGGGCCTGACCAACCCGGAAATCATCGCCCCCTGGCTGGATATCATGCATGTCAGGGGCGCCTATCTGGCGGGCATCTGGCTGCTGCCGGCCCTGTCCATGTCCCTGGCCCGGCAACTGCGGCTGACCCGCTCCCGCCTGCTGCTGGTTTCCGAGCAGACCGGCGGCCTGCGCCTGACCTACCTGGAAGACGGGGAACTGCGTTTCTCCCGGCTGGCGCCGGTGGATGGCAGCCAGTACGAAAACCCCCTGGAAAGCTACGCCGAGGAAATCGAGCGCACCCGCCAGGCCCTGGTGGGCCAGCGCCTGCTGGCGCGAACGGAGCGGCTGCGAACGGTGCTGCTGGACCCCCTCAACACCCTGTCCGAACTCCACGCCTTCCTGCCGGAATCCGCCGGTTTCCAGTGCGAAAGCATTCAGCGCGGCCAACTCCTCGACACCCTGGGACTGCCACCTTCCCTGCTGACGGAATCCGCCGATGCCCTGTATCTGAGCCTGCTGCCCGGCGCGCCGGCCAGCGCCAACCTGATGACCCGGGGACAACGGGAGCTGGCTCGCGCTCGATGGCTCGGGCGCGGCTTGCGACATGGCGCCCTGGCCTGGCTGGCGCTTTCCATCCTGGCCTGCGGGGGGCTGCTGCTGGACGCCTGGCGACTGGACCGGGAGACCGCCGAGCGCCTGCGCGCCACCCAGGCCCTGCGCCAACAGGAACACGACCTGCTGCGGGGCGCGGGTGGCGCCGCCGCCCTGCATCGGCGGCTGGATGCCCTCGCCGCCTGGCAAGCCGTCTCCGGCCGGGACCATTCGCCGGGATCGGCATTCCGGGCCGCGCTGGCGGCGGTCGAAGCCACCGGCGACATCCTTCCCCGCCGCCTGGACTGGTCCTCCCGCGCCGCGGATGGCGGCCATGAATCCAGCCTGACCCTGGAGGGGGAAATCACGCCTTTCGATGGCCAGTTCCGCATCGCCCAGCGGCATGTCGAAACCCTGAAGGCCCGGATTCAGCAGGGCATGCCGGCGGGAAGCCGGGTCGAGGTCCTGCAGTGGCCCCTGGACGCCTCCCCCGAGCATGGCCTGGAGGGGGAATTCGGCCACAGCCGGCTGAGCGCCCGCTTCCGCATCCAGGCGAAAGGCCAGCCATGATGCCTCGCCTGGCCGGCTCCCCCCTGGGACTGCCCGCGCTGCTGATGATCGGCGCCCTGGTTCTGGGCGGCAGCCTGCTGTTCCTTGGCCTGTCCGTTCACGCCCGGCAGGAAGCCGAGCTGGCCCGGGCGCTCCGCCTGGAAAGCGAGGCCGCCCGCGCCGCCCGCGAAGCCCCCGGAAAACTGCAGCAGGATCGCCGCCAGGCCGGGTTGTATCGCCAGATCCAGACCAGCGGCTGGCTCGGGCCGGAGGACCGGGCCGGCTGGGTCACGGCGCTTGGCCTGGCCCGCAAGAACCTGGCGCTGGAAAGCCTGTCCTGGCGGCTATCGCCCAGCGCGCCGAGCGAACTGATGGCGGGCCTGCGGGTATCGGCCATGGACTTCACGGCCGGCAACCTGGATACGGCGGGCCTGGAGACGCTGCTGGGGTATCTGCGCGAGAACGCCCCCGGGCGCTTCACGGTGGAGCGCTGCGCCCTGGCCTTCAACCCGGATGGCGTGTCGGGCCAGGCCGAATGCCGCTTGCAATGGTGGACTTGGGATGACGCGCCCCGGCCCCGCGACTGATCCTGGCCGCCCGCGCCCTCGGACCGCGCCATCCGGCGCCCCGGGGGCCGGTTTCACCCTGATCGAACTGGCCATCGTGCTATTCGTGATCGCCCTCCTCCTGGGCGGCATGCTCACCCCCCTGGGGCAGCAGATCGCGGAACGCCAGACCGGCGACACGCGGCGCGCCATGGAAATCGCCCGCACCGCCCTGGTGGGCTACGCCCTCGGCCACCGGGGAGCCCATTCCCCCGGCCACCTGCCCTGTCCGGACACGCGAACGCCCGGCCTGTCCGGCGTCGCCAACGACGGCCAGGAAGATCGGCTGCCCGACGGGCGGTGCGCGATCGCCTCCGGCAATCTGCCCTGGTTGACCCTGGGCCTGGCGGAGGGCGATGCCTGGGGCAACCGCCTGGGCTATGCCGTGGCGCCGGTCTGGAGCCTGGACGGCGATGCCGCCGCCACGCCGACCAACCCGGCCCCCGGGAACGCGCTGCTCCAGGTCTGCCTGGAGCCTCGCTGCGCATCGCCGCTGCCGGCGGCCGCCGTGCTCATCTCCCATGGCCGCAACGGCTTCGGCGCCGCCAATGCCGGCGGCGGCGTCAACCTGGCGCCCACGGGCCGGGATGAAAGCGAGAACATCGACGGCGACGCCCGCTTCAGCATGCTTCCGCCCCGCGCCGCGGACCGGCCCGGCGGCGAGTTCGACGATCTGGTCCTGGCCCTGTCGCCGGATTGGCTGCGGGGCCGCCTGTGCGAGCCGGCCTCCCTGTGCGCGCCCGCCGCGCCCCGCTGACTCAGTCGCCCGCTTCGCAGGCTTCCGGTTTCAGCCCCGCGGGCCAGGCACCGGCCAGGGTGTCAGGCGGCTTCCCCGCCTCCCCGTCGGAAAACACCAGGCGGACCTCGCCAGCCTCGGGTCGGGGCCCGTACCTGACTCCCCGCAACCCCTTGGCGGTCACGGCGGCGGCATGGGCGCGGGCCTTCTCCAGGCTGGGGAAGGCGCCCAGCGACAAGGCATTGGCCAGACGTCCCCCGCGAACCTGGGCGAAGTCCGTGATCCCTTTCTGGCGCGTGTCCTCCAGGGCCAGACGCAAGGCCTCCGCATCCTCGAACGGCGGCAGGTAGACCCACCAGCCCAGGCGCTTGGCCAACTGAAAGCGATAGCCTTCCGCCGCCACGCCGGCCTTCTTCAGATGCGCCTCCACGGCCGCCAGGCCGTCGGCATCCAGGCCGGGCCAGCTCAGGCAGGACCGGGCGGAGCCGCTGGCGGGCGCGGCGGCGTCCCGGGCGGAAACCGGCGCCTCCGGAATCGGCGGCGGCTGTCCCTGGGCGGGCGGAAGCTCCAGCAATTTCACCTTTTCCGCGTTGAACTCCAATGCCGTGCCCGGACGGGACGGCCAGTACGTCAGGGCAAGCCCGCCGGCCAGGAGGCCCGCGTTCAGCAGCAACAGCAGGCCGGTCAAGCGGCGAAGCCCAGATCCCGGGCGATCCATGCCAATCCCTCCAATACCAGGTCGTCCACCTCGAAAACCGCGCCTTCCAGCAAGGGCGCCAGACAGGCCCGGGCGCCACCGGTCAGGACCACGGCGGGCAAAGCATTGCCCTCCCCGCCCCAGCCCTCCATGCCCGCGGGGAGGGAGAAGACGCCCCCCGCGCGCGCGGAATCCTGGAGAGTAACGCCTCCCCCGCTGGCGGGGGAGGCGGGGAGGGGGAGATCGGTGCCATCCACGCGCGCGCCACGCGCCCGCCCCAGCCTCTCACGCATGCCGCCCGCCACCCCCAGCAGAGCCAGCACGATGCCCGTGGTCACGGCGGCGCCAGTATCCAGCGGGAAGTCCTGGCGCTCGCCCTCCCCCCGCCCGACCCGCGCCGTGCCCCTCGACAAGGATTCGCGCATCAGGTCGGGGCCGGGCACGATGCAGCCGCCGAGAAAGGCGCCGTCGGCGCTCAGCATGTCCGCCGTCATGGCGGTGCCGACGCCGACCACCACGCAATCCCGCCCGAAGCGGCGAAACGCGCCGACCATGGCGGCATAGCGATCCGCGCCCAGGGCTTCCGGCGGCTGATACGGATTGACCAGCCCATGGGCGGAGGGAGCCGCCCGCACCCAATGCACCTCAACGCCCAGTTCGGCGAGCAGGCCGGCCAGATCCGCCCTGGTCGATTCGCCGGCGACACAGGCCACCACGGCCCGTGTGGCCGCCACCGCCACCCAGTCCCGCCGCAATCCGGCGGCCTCGGCGGTCGGACAGGCGCCACCCGGCGCGATGCCGTCGGCGTTCAGCATCATCCATTTGATGCGGGTGTTGCCCGCATCCACCAGCAGGATCACGGCGTATCCGCCCGCAGGCTCACCTCGCCGGCGTGGAAGCGGCGCAGGTCCGAGCCGGTGTCCAGCAGCAGGGCGCCCTGTTCATCCACGCCCACGGCGCGCCCGAGTATGGGCTCGCCCTGGCCGGTATGGATCCGCACCGGACGATTCTGATGGGCATGGTAGTCCTGCCAGGCCTGCCGAAATCCCGCGAAACCCTCCCGCTCGAAGCGGCCGAGGCTGGCATCCAGCCCCGACACCAGCGCCAGCAACAGGTCATTGCGATCGAGGGGGCCGACATGCCGCCGCAGGTCCGTGACCGGCTGGCCGACCGTCTCCGTCAGCGCCTCTCCGCCCAGGACATTGATCCCCACGCCGATCACCGCGGCGCTGGGCCCCAGCATGTCGCCCGTCAGCTCGATGAGCACGCCGGCCAGCTTGGCATCATCCACCAGGATATCGTTCGGCCACTTCACCATGGCCCGCGCCAGTCCCAAATCCCGCAGCGCGCCCACCAGCGAAGCGCCCACCGCCAGGGACAGGCCCGACAGCTCGGCGACCGGCCGGCTCGAGCGCCACAGCAGGGAAAACGTCAGCCCCCCGCCCAATCCTCCATGCCAGGCGCGCCCCCGCCGCCCGCGCCCGTCGCTTTGCCATTCGCTGACCACGAGGGCGCGGTGGGGCGCGCCGGACTGGGCCCATTCCAGCAAATGGGTATTGGTGGAAGGCAACTGATCGAAATAGCGCAGGCTGACCCCCCGGGGCGCCAATTCAGCCCGCAGGCGATCGGGGGCCAGCCAGCTCAGGGGCCTGGCGAGCCGATAGCCGCGGCCGTGGACGGCATGGACCGACACCCCGCCCCCGGCGGCTTCCCGGATGGCGTTGTTGACCGTGGCCCGCGAACAGCCCAGGCGTTTCGCCAGAACCTCGCCGGAAAGGAAATCTTCATGGGAAAGCTGGCGCAGGACGGCCAGCAGGAGCGGCGACATCAGCGACCCCTACCAGGGGAGAAAAACCCTACTTGGGCCAGCAATCGGCGACCTTCGCCCCGGGCGAGGTCACCCCCACCCGCCCGTTCTGGTCCAGCAACAGGGTTCCGCAGTCGTCGTCATTCACCGGCACCGCCCGCAAGGTGAACCCTTGCGCCGAGGAGGCCGGAAAAACCATGCGGGGATCGCTTGCCGTCACCAGCTCGGTGGCCAGACTGATGCGATATTCGGCATCCCCCTCGCGCGGGGTCTGGGTGATCGGCAGGCTCGATGTCGCATAGCTGCCGGTGCGGGTGAATTGCATCCTCAGCCCCTCGGCCACCTCGACCAGCGCGGATCGCGCCTGGGTCCGCGCCTTGCGCGTCATGTGATCCTGGAAGGACGCCAGCGCCACCGCCACCAGCAGGCAGACGATGGTGATGGCCACCACCAGCTCGATGGCCGTAAAACCGGCCGGGGAACGAAACCTCTGGAATCTGATTGCCATGTGTGTACTCCCTACTTGTCTGTCCGCCGGGGCCGCCCCGCGCCAATGCGATGAATCCCTCCCGGGAGGCTTCCCGGGGCGGACGAGAAACGGCCCGGCGAACGCACGGATTGTATGGGAAAAACAGGATGAGGGCGCCATGGCGAGCGCCACCGGGGGCCGCATGCCCAAGCCCGTCGGATACACGCGGGAATGCCGAAACGTCCTTACGACGCGGGATTGGCGATCAGCGGGCGATCAGCGTGATACCTGGCGCCGCCGCCAGGTCAGACCCATTTGATTCTGTCGTCCAGGGGCTCGTCGTCCGCCTCGGGAGGGGCATAGGCCAACTTGTGCAACGTGTGCAGGAACTGCAACTCCTCCCAGATATCCGCCGGCCATCCGGCGCGCGTCCCCCTGGCGTCGAACATCAGGTCCATGAACAAGGCCTCGAAGCCCGCCGGGTCGCCCCAGACCGGCACCAGACGCTCAAGCACGTGGCCGTAGCGCGATTCCAGAATCGACATCATGGGCTTATCCTCATTACCGCTGCGATATGGGCTGATCTTATTGGTCCGGCCACAGAGCTCAACCCGCGGGCGCGCGCGGGGGACCCGCCGGGTTTTTCGGGAGCGAACAGGGTCGGGCCGCGCCCGGGGGCTGGCCCGGGCCCCGCCCGGCCGCTGGACCGGCGTTCCGCCGCCCCCCCGGTTGGTCGGCTATAGCGGGAGATAGAACACCCCGCCCCCGGTATGCCCCGCCGCCGGCTTTGCAGGCTGGGAGAACCCGCGGTTACCCAGGAGAGCCCCCCCCGCCCGCGCCGGACCCGCGCGCCGGCCGCCGCGCGGCGGGGCGCGCCCGCGTCTCCCCCGGGGCCCGGTGGCGACACGTGTTTGGGGCGGGCCGCCCCCCCGGGCGAGGCCGGGGCGTCCGCCGCGGGCGTCCCCCGCCCCCGCCGCCGTGGCCCCGGCGGCCTCCCGCGCCCGCCGCCCCCGGCCTGGCCTGGGCTTCCCCGCCGGATAGGCCCGCCGGCCGGCCCGCCCGCCCGGGCGTGGCCCGTGGCTTTCTTGACCGGCTTTGCGGGGTGAAACCCCAGCGCCGGTTTTGCCTACCGTGCGCACCAGCGCTGTCTGGCTCCTGCCCGTGAGTTGCCCCCGCGCCGCCGGCCCCAGGCAGAGCCTCCCCCGTTGCCCGGGGCGCTCCCCGCGCCCCCTGTGGCCTGTTCTGATCCTTGTGCCGCCGCCGGGGGAGGCCGCCCACCCGCCCTGTACATACTGTCAATCGGGATGCCTTGTGGGATCCCAATTCCACACTGACTGTCCCATGGCAGCCACAGCCCGCCTAATTGACAGGAATCCGATTGTTTCGCCAGCCGCTTGGGCAGACCCGCAATCGCCTCACCTACTCCAGCACTCCGCCGCACCGAGCGCACCACTAGCTCCCTTCACCCCGGTGTGCGTCAGAGTGAAGTTTCCGCAATCGTCCGCAGCCATCGAATTCATCGCCGTCGCGGTCAGCGTGAAGGTGGTATTGGCCACTGCGGCGGCTATCCCATAGGTCTGGGCGCCACCTGATTGGGGCAGACTGGTGATCGGCAAATTCGGAGCGACACCACTGTTCTTGGCTGTCGAATAGAAGCCATTGGACATGAAATAGCGTTCCATGAACTGAGCATTCTCCAAGAGCGCGGACTTGGCCTCGGCACGATTGGCACGGGCAATATATTCCCGGTACGAAGGGATGGCGATGGCGGCGAGAATACCCAGTATCGCCACCGTTACCAACAACTCGATAAGGGTGAAGCCCTCCGTGTAACCCATGCCAACATCATCACGATCGCGGTTTTTCATATCGACCTCACAACAATTGTTGCCAGTAAACGCGTGTCGTCGTTCCGCTTCCGCCCTTGCCCTTGTTGGTGATCGTCATCACCCCTCCCGACGTGCCCGGGACCAGCTTGAATGCTTTATCCTTATCCTTGTCGAGCCAGGTTGGCGTGGCCATGATGCCGACATTCGACTTGACGCCGGAAGCTGATACAGCATTACCATCCACGACAATCTTGTCTGCGTCATCGAAAACACCGTCATTGTTCAAATCAAACACGGGGGTGGCCGGTTGACCGCCCGTAAACAACACCTCCATCAGCCAACTGGAACCACCCGCATCACATGGATCACTTGAAGGCAGGATCGTAACGAATACGATCCTGTTTTCCGCAGGATTCACATTGCTGACGACAGATACCGCCTTGGAGACCACGCGCTCGCCGCTTCCAGGCAAATCCATGAACCACCCCCGCACATTGACCCCCAGGACCACGGCATTATTGGAGGTGGCCCGCACCTCATAACCACCGAGGACAGCAGTGGTTACTATGGTTTGCTCAACCAGTACATCCGTTCTGTTCGCATAGGCGGGCACGGCCACACCGTTGTCCCAGATGCCATAGAAAGTTTGAGTCTTGGCCATTTCCGCCGGTGTCACATCCTCATCCGCGATATATCTACCCGTACCGAAGAATATCCAGTAGCCACCGTTGGTTTCCTTCGATGCGGTCGGCTGCACGGTAATTGGCTGCCGGTTTCCAGCGGGGTCCTTCGCGACGAACAAGGCCGTCCCTCCGTTCGCCACGCCCCAGTTGGCCGAATTCGGGTTACTGAGGTCGAATTTCCAGAGATTGCCTTGTAAATCCCCCGCATAGGCATAATCCATGATCATGTCGCTGTTGGCATCGACCAGCACGGGAGTGGACAGGCCATTGGCGGTACCGGCTACCGCCGCGCTGGCCGTGATCTTCCTGATGAGAGTGCCATCCACCAGATTCACGAGGTACAGATAGGAACCTCCATCACTGGTCTTGTAGCCGTTGCCGAATACCGCTGCCCAATTGCCGTCATTCAGGCGCACGATTTGCGGCTGGCTGTAGGTCATGCCCATGTCGGCCTCGGTGTACTCCCACATGAACTGGTCCGCCGAGGTAACGTCCGTGCTTGTCGCGTCCACGGCGATGATCGAGTTCCCCCCCGCCCCCAACCCCGTGGCCACCACGGTATTCCAGCCGGACGCGTGGGAGAGCGCATTATTCAGGTAGGCATCGCCAGTTCCGGGCGAGCCGTTGACGAAGAAGCGGTGGTCGTAATTGGGATCGGTCAACATGCTCAGATTCGGAAAGACCGCATTGGGTATGACCGCAAACAACTCCACCCCATCGGTCACCCGGAACGCGTGCAACATGCCATCGTTGGCCCCCACATAGATGGCGGGGGTGCGATTGGCCTTGTGGGTGGAAACATAACCGGCATAGCTCAATTGGCCCGCCGCGCCATTGGGCAGGAGATGGTAGCCCTGCGACCCAACTCCGACATAAGCGGGGTCGGAGGAAATGATGTCGCCCAGAACCCAATGATCAGGGTCGGCAGGCTTGTCTTTGTCCCAGGGGTCGATCTTCCGGCTTCTGAAAACCCCACCCGGATTCTGGGTCTCATTCGCGTGATCTCCACGCAACCAAGCCAGACGCAGGGCACCCTTGCCGTCATCCGCTGCGTTAAGCGTGTTCAAGTCATCTATCTGATCAGCGGTCAGATTGGCCCACTGAAAGGCCACTCCATCATTTCCGTCCCAGGCGTAAATATTCCTGTCGCCATGGGCGGGTATCATGTTCGCCGCATTCCACACCGCGTCCGAAAGCGTGCCATTGGCGGGGTTTACGTCGTAGGCATACAGGTGTCCGTTCCATTGGGTGGTTCCGAACTTGGCCTGATACACACGCGTACCGATTTCCGCCTTGGTGGAGTTGGCAGCCAGGGCGGCGGAGGATGGGGTAGCCTTCTTGACCTGCCCCATGACCGCGCTGAAGGCGTTGACCAGATCGTCGGGGGATTCCGCGCTGTAGAAACGGCCGCGGCTGTTGATTGCCGCATGCCACAAGTCCGATGCGCCATTATCGTCGTTGCCCGCGGCTGGCCAGGTTGTTACTCCATCGCGGATCGCGAGGTAGCTGCCTTCGTACATGTCGCCGGTCCAGCTCAATCCGGAGTCCGTCAGAAGGCTCGTCAGCCCCAGACCCACCGTGTAATTCACCATGTGCTGCCACGTGGCCGGATTGTTCTTGGGATTCCAGTAAACCTGTTGGTCACTGTCCTTCAAACCATCCCCATTGGCATCCACTTCAAAAATGCTCGGAGTGAGTTTGTTGGCAAGGTTACATGCGACGTTCGCCGGGGTGCAGCGCAGATCCGTGCTCCAGTACTTGAAGGCCAGATCGGCGAGGGTATGGTCTGTGCCATCACGGTAAATACACGCGTAGGCCTGGCTTGGGTCATAGACCTGACCATCCGGCAACGTGGTGTTGTTACCCGGGTAATCGACGTCTCCTGGCCATACCGATTGGGAATTCCATTTGCCATCGGTCATGAGGATGTGGAAATTGCGCCGGCAGGTATATTCACCTGAGTTCGCGGTGGTGAAATCGTTGTCATACGGGCTGTTCTCGCCCGAGGTCGAGAAATATTTGCCGGCCCGATCCATGGCTGCGTGCAGGGGAGTGCTGGCATTGGCTTTCAGCCTGAAGAGCCAACCGTAGAAATTATTGCGGTGAGCCGCGTTACTGAAGGTATTGATGCGGTTGCTGCCATAGCTGGCATCCCAGCCATCGCAAGCGTTAGTTACCAGGCTATCCGCCGCTCCCCGGCAACTGTTGAGCGCCTGCCAGGCAACGCGAGCCGAGGGATCAATTTCCGAGAAGGCGATGGACGCCCCGGCGATGGTGGCCAGGTAACGTGTGCGGTAGAAGGAGTACCAGTTGGCGAAGTTCTGGCGCTCGTCGGTACCGCCAGGGCCGGAGGTAGCGGACACGATCTTGAGGTCATAGCACGCGTTGCTGACACGCTTTTGCGCTGCCGTGCCGACACAGCCGGTGTTGGTCTCATCAAAAACATAGTAGTAGGCGGGTGCCGACGCATCATGAGCGTATATTGGGCCATTTCCGGTCTTGTATAGCACCTCGATGGTCTTGTTTCTCATCGTGACGTTATTCCGGAAGCAAAGCTGCAGGGTGGCACCGCTGATATAGGTTGTGAATTGATTGTTTGCGCCTGGACGACTGGCACAGTTGGCGGCCGTATCTCCTACTCGCGCCTGAAGAGTTCCATTGACATAGACGCTGATCAAATTGGTGCCGGGATTACTGCCAACCTGTGAGCCATCGTGATTGGCGAAATCATTGGTCGAAAAGGTCGCGCTTCCTCCGGTGTTGCCACCGACGAGATTGGTATCGGCGCCTAGATTCGCGTGCCCCATGTAGCATTCATTGGAACTGCTGCCACCCAATCCTGTACAGTCGTACGAACTTGTCATCCATAGGGATGCGGTCGCCCGATATTGATTGGATAAATTGACCTTCTGGCTGAAGTAGCCTATTGCAGGTCGGTAAAACCCGTTGCGCCAGGCTGCGGCAAATGAGGTGGTCAACTCGTTGCCATTCGCATCCCGGGGCGCCTTATAGGTCACATTGGGGTTGTAATACATGGCGTTGCCATGGGCGGATTTGGTCCAGCGCGGATCCAGGTTGGTGCAATCCCAGGCTGCGTATCCCAGTTGGTCATTACACACATCCGGGACATAGCCGCGCAACATACTGGTGGAATCATCCAGAGTGAGGATGATGTTGGGATCCACGTTGCCCGTCACGAACAATGGCTTGTCCGCGACGGTGAAAGCCAGTACCCGACCGGCGAATAGCGCCATACCGATAAGTAAAATGACTGAGGAAATGCGTTTCATGATGGGCTCCTCAATTGCTGCAATAGCGGATTTCGGCCTGCAGGACGACACGGGTATCCGCCGATTTCTTGGCACCGGCCGAGGCGCCTGTCGCGATGGTGGTCACGCGGTAGCGGTAATGCACCTGATCCACCGCGCATTCGACATACTTGATCCCCGGGCCCGGATGCAGCGTATCGATGGGGCCATCGGGAAGTCTTTCCAGGACGTATCGGGGCTGCTGATCCACGCCGTTCACGTCGGTCGCGGTTTTCAGCGACCGGGCGTTGTTCACCGAACCGTCGGCGTTGTACCAGCCATAGCTGGTGGCGGATGGAGCCGCCGGGTTGGTCCAGTAGGCCGCCGTGGAACGGGTGGCGATTTCCGCCGCCGTATTCGAAGTTATCAGACCCGCGCCGGCGAAGGCTGTGTGAAATACCGGAATCTGCGACTCCGCAGCGCGCAATGCCGACTCTGCGGCCTGGAAAGCGACATCCCGGTCACGGGTGTTGCCGGCCATGGTGGTCTGCAGGGTGATCCCCCGCCCGGCGGCGATCACCAGCAAGGTGATCAATAGCAACAGGATGACACCGATGACCAGGGTGTTGCCGACCTGATGACGGGCGGAGAGCTGGACGCGCATGGTGTGTCCCCTCTTCATAGCCGACCACGTATGCCGAAGGTGGCCGTGTACTGCCTGCGCAGACGACGGTCGTTGACATTGGCGCCGTTGAAATAGGTGTAAAGCTGGTTGGCGGTGGCGAGGTTGTTCTCGGTGGATTCCAGGGTCAGCGTCACCCGCACCGCCAGCACGCGCCGCCAACGCTCCTCTTCATTGGCCCCGGGAACCCCCGGTCCGACCACTTGGGAGGCAGGCAGGTAGGAGTCGATCTGACGATCGGGGTTCACGCTTGTATCCACACCATAGCGCACCTGCATGTCGATCACGCCATCCACCAGTTCCTCCGCCGTGGTATTGGCATTGCCACCGGATGTCGTGAGCGCCTGGCGATAGAGCGACGGAATGTTGAGGTTACTGTTGGCGTAGCGGCGCGGGCTGTTGCGCAGATAGTAGGCGTGCGCCAGCAGGGGATAGACCCGGGCACCGGTCACATCCTGGGTGGTACCGACCGCCGCGCAGGAGCCCCCCGCGTTCAGGTGACTCTGGCAATTGCCCGGCGTGGGTGGCGCACCTGACCCATGCTGAATCGAATAGTCGGAACCACCGATGGCGCCGCCGATATCGGATGCCTGAAACACGGCGCTCTGGAAGCGACAGTCCGTGAGGACCAGCAAGCTGCCATCCGCGAAATTGCTGCCGATGACCTGGTTTACCGGTATTGCGTTCGCATCCAGGATATAAGAATTGGCGGCCGGACCGACTTCGACGTGCTGGGAATCCTGGCTGGCGCGCAGCACCATGACCGTATCCCCGCGCAGGGCATTAGCACTGAAATCAGCGGGGAAACCGGCATCCCCCGCCGCGTTGCCATCGGCCGTCTCCGCGACCCCGAACAGGGGCCGGGCGGTATGGGTCCACCAGTTGTTGGCGGGATTGTTGAGGTAGTTCGTCGGCGAATAATTGGCCGGTACGGCCTGACCGGGAACGTAGCAGGTCCAGTTGCCCGCCATGCGGATGTCATAGCCCATGATTTCAAAGGCATAGCGGGCGCTTTCCTGCATCCGGGCCAGGGCCTCGATCTGCCGGTAACTTGCCGCCTGGGTCGAATACAGCGCCACCATGGCCGCCACCAGCACCAAGCCGATGGACAGTCCGATCATCAACTCGATGATGGAAAAACCCAGGTTGAATTTGCGCATGCTCATAATCCCGCCTCGGTAACAAAACAGGCCATACGCGTCCCGGCGACATAACAGGGATCCCCGGCGGCCGCGGCGGGACGGCGGTCGTCCCATTCCACCCGCACGGTGACAAGATCGCCGGCCACCGCCAACGAGCCTTCGCCATCGGGCAACTGGCTGGCCAGCGCATTTTTCCAGGCGGCGACATCCGCCACCGCGATGGCGTTGGCGCCCGCCGCGACCGCGCTGCCCACCGCGACCTCATAGTCGGCACCCGCCGCGCGATTCACCCGCATGCGGTCGAGGATGTCATTCGCGAGAAAAGTGGCCTGGCTCCGGTAGTAGGCATCCTGGGCATTCCTGAAATTGGCGACCTGCAGTCCCGCCAACCCCAGCAGGCCGATGGCCACGATCACCATGGTGACCAATACCTCGATCAAGCTGGCCCCATTCATGGCGCGGATGTTCGCTCTCATGGGTTCTCGCAAGAAACGATATCGACCAGATTGCCTTCCCCACTGCTCTTTTCGGGGATGCCGTTGCCATCACTGTCGGTGGCAATGGTGGCGCGGGTGCGGATGACGGTAATGGCCCGCGCCCGGGTCGTCGCTGTTAACGCAAATGGCGAAGGTGCCGATCTGATTTGCCAGGCCGGTGCGGGAAAAGGTGATGTAGTTGGTAAAGTTGTTGTTCGGACGCACAGTGACCCCCACGGGCAGATTCTGCTTCACCTGCAGGATGGCCTCGCCGGCATCCACCACCGCCGGGTTGTCATCATCATCATTGACGAACACGATCCACCCACTGTCCCACTGGGCACCGCCACAACTCCCACCGTCGTTGCTCTTGCAAACGGAAACTGTCTGGCCGCGCCGCACGGCTCGCTGCGCGCCAGGTTGAGAGATGACATCAATTCACTGGTAACACCGCTCGCCTTGTTACGTACGAAGAACTCGTTGAACGAGGGTACCGCGATGGCCGCCAGGATCGCCAGGATGGAGATGGTCACCAGCAATTCAATCAACGTGAAGCCTGACATATGGACGCGCCGGGTCGAACCCTCGTGCCGCCAGAAACCAGCGCCGTATGCTCGTCCAAGTAACGAAACCACTTCCGCACCTCCTGTACCACCTTTGAGTTCATCATAATTCACCGCCCTCAGAACAAGGGGGAACCGATGGACAAGCGGGGGGTTTGAAATGATGAATGGCGCTTTTCAAGTCGCGATGAACCGGCTTTCCTTCTTCCCGCAAGCGAAGGCGAGCCATCACCCGCCTTCTCTCATCCAGATATATTCGTAGGAAGCTGAATGGCCTAACGCATTCGCCAAGAACCGGACCCCGAGAAACTGCCGAGGCGGATTTATCATGCCATCCAGCTTTTCGAGAAGCTCAGGCATGACTTGCGAGAGAATCCCCAACCCGGGATTGAAATACCTCCGCTCCCACTTTTCACACCACTCCCGTAATCACCCCCATGCACTACGATGCTCTGATCATCGGCGCCGGCATCAACGGCCTGCTCAGCGCCTGGCTGCTTGCCCGGGAAGGCTTGCGCGTCGGCATTGTCGAGCGTGGCGAGGCGGCCCGGGAATCGACCTGGGCGGGGGCGGGCATTCTGTCACCGCTGATGCCCTGGGATTACGGCGGCGAGGTGAACGTCCTGAGCGAGCGCGGGCGCGCCCTTTGGCCGGCATGGATCGAGGCGATCGGGCAATCCAGCGCGATTGATCCGGAATACCGGTCTTGCGGCATGTTGGCGCTATCGCTCCCCGACCGGGATCGCTCCCTGGCATGGTGTCGGACGCATTCCTGGCGCGCCGAGGAGACGCCGGCCTGGCTGGATAACTTGCTCGGGAAGGGGCCCGACGGGCTTTGGTTACCCGATATCGCCCAAGTGCGCAATCCGCGATTGGCCAAGGCCTTGATCGAGGCCTGTCTCGCGGCGGGGGTGCGGTTGCTGGTGGACACTAACGCCTCGCGGTGGGATATCCAGGGAAACACCGTCAGGTCCCTGGAGACCAGCAAGGGAAAACTCATAGCGGATCGCTATGTCATTAGCGCCGGGGCATGGAGTCGGCAACTACTTTCCGGAACCATCGGGGACGTGGACATCCGGCCGGTAAGAGGGCAAATCCTGCTGTTCCAGGCCAAGCCCGGCCTGCTGCCCTGCATCCTCTACAAAGCGGGGCGATACCTGGTTCCCCGTCAAGATGGCTTGATTCTCGCCGGCAGCACCCTGGAACATGCGGGCTTCGACAAATCGACAACCCAGGCGGCGCGGGATGAATTGCTCGCCTTTGCCCTGGACGTCCTCCCACCCCTGAGAAATGCGTCCCTTGTCCGCCAGTGGGCTGGACTGCGCCCCGGTTCGACAGACAACATTCCGACCATCTCGGTCCATCCGAGGCTGGACAATCTCTACATCAACAGTGGCCAGTATCGATATGGCGTCACCATGGCGCCGGCCTCGGCCGAGCTACTGCTCGATCTGATCCTGAATCGGGTGCCGGCGATAGACCCCAGCCCGTATCGCTGGTCCATGAGATAACGCGGTTCAACAATAAATCGTCGCGCATGTAGCAGATTTTTATTTTTTTGCTAGAATCTACGCGATCGGTCGGCAAGCTACCCGCATGCCGATTGATTTCTTCGACATGTTGATCAACTTCGTAAGGGAACACCTCAATGAAATATTCCGTCCTGCTCGCCGCCCTGCTGGCCGTTTCTCTGTCCGCTTGTGGCAAGAAAGAAGAAGCCGCTCCCGCTCCCGCTCCTGAAGTCGCCGCTCCGGCTCCCGCTCCCGCCGCTCCGGCCGACGCCGCTGCTCCCGCCGCTCCGGCCGACGCTGCTGCTCCGGCTCCCGCTCCGGCCGACGCTGCTGCTCCGGCTCCCGCTCCCGCCAAGTAATCGGCGAAGCGGTATGGAAAACCGGCCTTCGGGCCGGTTTTTTTTCGCCCACGTTTCCCCCGTTCCCCCCGTTTCTGACCCGCGCCCGGTGGCGGCCATTGCCAGGATCTCGCCGCTACTGTCCGTCCATAAGCAGAAACCCCATCACGGCCATCCACGGGAATCCATAGCCCATTGTTTTTAATGACTTAATTGTCTGGCATGGATCCTGCATATTCATCACCAGTCACCTTACAAGGCTGGAGAATGAAATGCGCAAGACCCAATTGCTACTGGCTGCCATCACCGGACTGATGAGCTGCACGGGCGCCCTGGCGGCTTCGATCACGGTCGACGGCGATCTGGCGGACTGGGGCCTGCATCGCAACGGCAACGCCAGCGACTGGAAACCGGATACCACCCTGGTGCCCAACAAACAGCAATATGCCGTCGAGGATCAGACCGGCGGTGCGGGCACCCGCCTGAACCCCGGCTGGGGTGGTCAGAATTACGATGCCGAGGCACTGTATGTCTCCCTCGGCGCGGACCACCTCTACCTGGCCCTGGTAACCGGCCTGTCGCCCAACACCCCCAACAATCCTGCCGCGAACAGCTATGGCCCCGGGGATTTCGCGATCGACTTCGGCCAGGATGGCAGCTACGAATTCGGCATCGAAACCACCGGAAACAACAAGGGCAAGGCCTACAAGAACGTGGTCTGGGACTACGGCCTGTGGGATGTGAACGGCGCCTACAACCCGGCCAACCCCGACCCGGCCCATCCCACATCGATCCTGAGCGGCGATGACGCCGGGATGGGCACCCTGGTTTACACCAGCATCGGCGTCAACAACATGGGCGCCCACAAGAAAGACCTTCACTACTTCATCGAGGCCGCCATCCCCTTGAGCGCGTTCAACGGTTACTCCGGGAAATTCGACGTGCACTGGACCATGAACTGCGCCAACGATGCCATCCAGGCAGACCCTGATCTCACCATTCCAGAACCCGGCACCCTGGCTTTGCTACCACTCGGGCTGTTGAGCCTGGCCGCCCTGCGCCGCCGCAAGTCAGCCTGAGGGACCAGACTACAAGGTGTGGGCCAATCGCCCCACCGCCTCCCTGATTCGCTCCAGGGACGTGGTGTAGGCGAAGCGAACGTGCCGGTCGGCGCTGTGGGCGCCAAAGTCCGTCCCCGGGGTGATGGCCACCCCTGCTTCCAGCAGCAGTTTCTCCGCCAGAACCTCCGCCTCCATGCCGAACGCGTCGATGCCCGCATAGACATAGAAGGCTCCCTCCGGCACCGCGCCGACCCGGAACCCCAGGCCCTCCAGTTCCGGCAGCAGCCAGTCCCGCCGTTCCCGCAGCTCGGCCTTCCTCTGCTCCAGCAGCGTCCGCGTCGCCGGCGCCAGGGCGGCCAGGGCGGCGTGCTGGGCCACGGTGGGGGCGGACAGGAAGATGTTCTGGGCCAGCCGGTCGATGGCCGGCATCAGCGCTTCCGGCGCCAGCAGCCATCCCAGGCGCCAGCCGGTCATGAGCCAGTACTTCGAGAAGCTGTTGAGGACGATCACGTCCTCCCCCAGGCCGGCGGCGCTGGGCGGCGCGGTCTCGTAGACCAGTTCGTGGTAGATCTCGTCGACGATGAGCCAGCCGCCCCGGTCCCGTACCAGGGCATGGATGGCCTTCAATTCGGTATCGGGAATGAGGGTGCCGGTGGGATTGCCCGGATTGGCCACCAGCACGCCCCGGGTATTCGGTCCCCAGTGCCGGGCCACCAGATCGGCGGTGAGCTGGTAGCCGGTCTCCCGGCCCACCGGCACGCCCACGCCCCGGGCCTCCACCAGGCGAGCGAAATGACGGTTGCAGGGATAGCCCGGGTCCGCCAGCAACACCTCCTGGCCGGGATCGAACAGGGCCGCCATGACCAGCAGCAGGGCGCCGGAGGCGCCGGGGGTGACGCAGACCCGACCGGCCGGCAGGTCCACGCCGTGCCGATCCCGGTAGTAGCCGGCGATGGCCTGGCGCAGCGCGGGCAGGCCCAGGGCCGGGGTGTAGCGGGTATGGCCGGCGCGCAGGGCGGCGATGCCAGCCTCGACGATGGGGGCCGGCGTGGGGAAATCCGGCTCGCCCACCTCCATGTGGATGATGTCGCGACCCCGGGCCTCCAGTTCCCGGGCCCGGCCCAGGATGGCCATGACCCGGAAGGGCTCGATTTCCAGGGCGCGGCGGGCGGTCATGCCGGGCTCATCCCGTCAATCCAGATGTTCGTCGATGAACTCGCGCACGAAATGTTCCGGCTTGGCGCTGTGGAAGCGGGCCACCTCCTCGCCGTTCTTGAACAGCAGCACGGTGGGGAAACCCCGGGCGCCATACTTGCCGGCGATCTTCATGTTGTCGCCCTCGTCCACCTCCACCTTGGCCAGCTTCACCTTGCCGTCGTAGGTGGGGATCACGCGCAGCAGCACCGGCGTGAGGAAATGGCAGGGGCCGCACCAGTCGGCCCACAGGTCCACCATGACCAGTTGCCGGTGGGACGCCTCGATCACGTCGCGCTCGAAGTGGTGCAGGTCGGTGTCGATAATGCACTGGCCCGCGCAGGCCTGGTCGTGCTGGTGGTCATGGTGTTGCAGGGTCATGGCGGTAGGGCTCCAAACGCGATTGCGGGTCCTGCCGGTAGAACCTGCCCATCTGGGCGTAGACGGCGGGGTACTCCGCCGCCAGCAGGTCCGGCAGTTCGAAGAAGTATTCGCTCAGCACGGCGAAGAATTCCGCCGGGCTCTCCGAGGCGTAGGGATCGATGACGGGCTCCTCGCCTCCCGCCTCGAAGACGTCCACACGGCGGCAAAAATCCTCGTAGGCCGCGCCCAGGGACGCCGACCAGTCGCGGCCGTCCATGTCACCGTGCAGGGGCGGCAGGCCGTCCACCGCGCCGTTGGCCATGTCCAGCTTGTGGGCGAATTCGTGGATCACCACGTTGTAGCCCTCGCCCAGGCCGGACCAGGCCACGTCGTCCAGGGACAGGATCAGGGGCCCGCCCTCCCAGGCCTCGCCGGACAGGGGTTGGCGCACCCGGTGCACCACGCCGAAATCGTCGGTGATCTCCCGCTCGGGCACGAACTGTTCCGGGTAGACGATGATTTCGTTCCAGGTGCCGTACCAGCCGGCGCCCAGGTTCAGCACCGGCAGGGCCGCCTGGGTGGCGATGGCGGCCAGGGCCGAACCGGTGAGTTGCGCGCCGGAAACCGGGGTGAAGGTCTTGGCGGCCAGCAGACGCTCGGCCAGTTGCCGCAGGGTGGCGAGTTCCGGCGTGCCCAGTCCGGCAAACACCGGCAGGGACATCGCCGTCCGCCAGTCCTGTTCGGTCGGCGCGGCGATGACGGCCGGCTTGCCGAACAGGGTGTGGAGGAAACCGACCATGCCGGGAGACGGACGATGAACCGGAGCGGGTGCCGGGTATTTACGCGCCTTCCCGGGCCGCCCGCTTGCGCTCGTGCTCGTTCAGGAAGCGCTTGCGGATGCGGATGGTCTTGGGGGTGACTTCCACCAGTTCGTCGTCGGCGATGAACTCGATGGCCTTCTCCAGGCTCATGTCGATGGGCGGCACCAGGCGCACCGCCTCGTCGGTGCCGGAAGCGCGCACGTTGGTGAGCTGCTTGCCCTTGATGGGGTTCACCACCAGGTCGTTCTCGCGGCTGTGGATGCCGATGACCATGCCTTCGTACAGCTTGTCGCCGGGGTTGACGAACATGCGGCCGCGATCCTGCAGCTTCCACAGGGCGTAGGCCACGGCCTCGCCGTTCTCCTGGGAGATCAGCACGCCGTTGCGGCGTTCCGCCACGCCGCCTTCCTTCACCGGCGCGTAGTCGTCGAACACGTGGGAGAGCAGGCCGGTGCCGCGCGTCAGGTTCATGAATTCGCCCTGGAAGCCGATCAGGCCCCGGGCGGGGATGCGGTACTCGATGCGCACCCGGCCGCGGCCGTCCGGCACCATGTCCTGCAGGTCGCCGCGGCGCAGGCCCAGGCTTTCCATGACGGCGCCCTGGTGGCCTTCCTCCACGTCCACGGTAAGCTGCTCGTAGGGTTCCAGCTCCACGTCGTTGATGACCTTCTTCACCACGCGGGGGCGGCCCACGGCCAGTTCAAAGCCCTCGCGGCGCATGTTCTCGATCAGGATGGACAGGTGCAGTTCGCCCCGGCCGGCCACGTCGAAGATGTCCGGGTCCTTGGTGTCGTGGACGCGCAGGGCCATGTTGGTGAGCAGTTCCTTGTGCAGGCGATCGCGCACCTGGCGGCTGGTTACGAACTTGCCCTCGGTGCCGGCCAGGGGGCTGGTGTTCACCATGAACTGCATGGACAGGGTGGGCTCGTCGATCTTCAGCAGGGGCAGGGCTTCCGGCTGCTCCGGGTCGGTGATGGTGGCGCCCAGCACCAGATCCTCGATGCCGGTGATCTGCACGATGTCGCCGGCCAGGCCTTCGTCCAGCTCCACCTTGTTCAGGCCCTGGTAGCCCAGCACCTGGCCGATCTTGGCCTTCACCGGGACGCGCTCGTGCTCGGCCATCTCCTCGTCGGTGCCGAACAGCACCACCACCTGTTGCCCGGTCTTGACCCGGCCGCGCTGGATGCGGCCGACGCCGATGCGGCCCACGTAGCTGTTGTAGTCCAGGGCGGAAATCTGCAATTGCAGGGGCGCGTCCTCGTCGGTGGCGGGAGGCGGGACATGCTTCAGCACGGTCTCGAACAGGGGCTTCATGTCCACGCGCGGCTCATCCATTTCCATGGCGGCCCAGCCGTTGAGGCCGGAGGCATAGACGATGGGGAAGTCCATCTGCTCGTCGGAAGCACCCAGCTTGTCGAACAGGTCGAAGGTCAGGTTCACGGCGTTGTCGGCGTCGGCGCCGTCCCGGTCCACCTTGTTCACCACCACGATGGGGCGCAGTCCCAGGGCCAGGGCCTTCTTGGTGACGAAGCGGGTCTGGGGCATGGGGCCTTCCACCGCGTCCACCAGCAGCAGCACGCCGTCCACCATGCCCAGCACCCGTTCCACCTCGCCGCCGAAGTCGGCGTGGCCGGGGGTGTCGACGATGTTGATGTGCACGTCGTTGTAATTGACCGAGGTGTTCTTGGCCAGGATGGTGATGCCCCGCTCCTTTTCCAGGTCGTTGGAGTCCATGACCCGCTCCGACAACTGCTGGTGGGCGGCGAAGGTGCCGGACTGGCGGAGCAACTGGTCCACCAGGGTGGTCTTGCCATGATCGACGTGGGCGATGATGGCGATATTGCGGAGGGCGCGGGACATGTGGGTAACTTCTTATTAGCAAAGCCGAATATTGTACACCGGCACCCTGACACGATATGGCTTAAGCGCATGCGCGGCGCCAACTTATTCACCTCTGTCGCTCGCTGGACGCACCCGGGTAACCCCGCCGGCCCCGGCCTGGCTGCTGAAAAGGCGCCCCCCGGCGCGGATTCACGATACTGATTTTCTCGAAAGTAATGCCATATGCCGTCTTGCTGGCCCCTTCTCCCCTCCCCGCCAGCGGCTCCCCTCCCCGCAGGGGAGGCTGGGGGGGGAGGAATGTGGTTTCACTTTCGCAAAGCTTAGTAAACCACGGGGTACCGCGCGAAGGCCCGGGCGACGGACCCGCGGGCCCCGGCGCGCCGGTAATATGACGGGCATGCCCGCAACGACGATGTGAAAGCAAGCCGACATGGCCAATGACAAGCTGACCCGGAAACTCGCCCAGGTTCTGGAGGAAGAACCCGAGGTCGGCGAGGATCCCGTCCCGCGCCTCGCCAGGCTGATCGACCGGCTGCGCCCTTCCCGCTTCCTGCTCGACCGCGCCGAAGCCCGCATGCGGACCCTGATCGAACTGCTGGATGCGCGCCCCGACCTGCTCGTCCGCCTGCGCGAGCTGATCTGGAACCTGTTCGCCCTGCACGATGCCCTGCCCTTCTATACGGAGGTGGGCATCCTGCCGGATCGCGGCTTCGCCCGGGAACTCCGTCGCCGCATCGGCAACCACCTGCTGCCCGAAGTCCGCGACGAGAGCGACCTCATCGCCGCCCTGCGCCGCGTCTTCCGCAAGCCCGTCGATGCCCGCTGGCTGGACCGGCTGACGCTGGAGACGCGCCGCGAGTTCTGGCGGCGCGTCGGCGAGGACAACCCGGTCGCGGATGCGCGCTCGGCCCGCATCCACGCCCGCCAGGCCGAGGCCGCCCGCCTGCTGGCCTGCCGCTGCGCCGCCTGGGGTGAGCACCCGGAGGCGCGGCGACTGCGCCCGCGCCAACCCGGCGACGAAAGCCCCTTCCTCGCCCTGGCCGGCGATCTGGACGAATGGCTGCGCCGGCGCGACGACGTCGCGCCCCTGCTGGGCCGCTTGACCGCCTGCCGCGACGTGGTGCTGGAGATCGAGGCGCGCGCGCGGCGACACGGCACCAACCTGACGCTGACCCTGCTGCTGCGGCGGCTCGCCCAGAGTCTGAACCGGCTGGAACTGCTGATCATGCTGCTGGACGAGGCCCCCGGCCGCGATCTGCCCAGCCTGGCCGACGCCTGGGGACGGTTCTTCTCCACGGCGCTGCGCGAAAGCCTGCGTCGCGACAGCGTGCGCGATTACCTGCGCGAGGCCACCGGCGTGCTGTCCCTGCGCGTCACGGAGAACGCCAGCCAGACCGGCGAGCACTACATCGCCAGCGGCCCGGGAGAGCTGTCCGCCATGGCCCGGGCGGCGCTGGGCGGCGGTGCCATCATCGGCGTGCTGGCCCTGTTCAAGATCCTGCTGCATCACCAGAACCTGGCGCCCGCCATCCAGGCCCTGGCCTACGGCCTCAACTACGGCCTCGGCTTCGTCCTGATCTACCTGCTGGGGCTCACCGTGGCCACCAAGCAGCCGGCCATGACCGCCGCCACCCTGGCGGCCGCCATCGGCGAGGCCCACCGCGACGGCTGGCGGCGCGACCGCCTGCGCGCCATGCTGGCGGCCGTCGCCCGCAGCCAGAGCGTCGCCATCCTGGGCAACGTCGGCCTGGCCCTGCCAGTCGCCATGGGCCTGGGCTGGTACCTGGGCGCGGGGAGCGAGGGCGCCGCCGTCAGCCGGGGCGATGCCGCCCACCTGCTGCGCGACCTGCATCCCCTGCACAGCCCGGTCATCGCCCACGCCGCGGTGGCCGGAGTCTGCCTGTTCCTGGCCGGCCTCATTTCCGGTTATTTCGACAATTTCGCCCGTTACAACCGGACCGGCGAGCGGGTGGCGCGGCTGGGCTGGTTGCGGCTCGTCGCCGGGCAGCGTGGCGCCGCCTGGCTGGGCAACGCGGTCAACCACCGTCTGGGCGGCATCATGGGCAACCTGCTGTTCGGCCTCATGCTGGGGGGCGCCGGCTTCATCGGCTTCCTCTTCGGCCTGCCCATCGACATCCGCCACGTGGCCTTCGCCTCCGCCAACCTGGGCTATGCCGCCGCCGCCCTCGACTTCAACCTGGATGGCGCAACCTTGGCCTGGGTCGTCCTGGGCGTGGCCCTGATCGCCGCGACCAACCTGCTGGTGAGCTTCGTGCTGGCCCTGTGGGTGGCCTTGCGGGCGCGCGACCTGGGGCTGCGCTCCATGCTGCGGGCCCTGCGCGGCTGAGCCGCCGGCTGGCGCCGGCGTTCGCCCTCAGTTCATTTCCCGGCGGCCAGCTTCGGCTTGGCCACGGTCAGCTTGTCCGCCTCGGTCACCCAGCCGCCGCCCAGGGCCTTGTAGATGTTCACCAGGGACTGGAACTGCAGCGCCTGGCTCTGGGTGAAGTTGAGCTGGGAGGTGAACAGGCTGCGCTGGGCGTCCAACACCTCCAGGTAGTCGGAATAGCCGGCGTCGAAACGCAGGTTGGCCAGGCGCGCGTAGGTTTTCAGGGCCTCCACGTCGCGGGCCTGGGCCGCCAGGCTTTCGCCGGACTTGCGGTAATCCACCAGGGCGTCGTCCACCTCGCGGAAAGCGTTCTGGAGGGTCTGTTCATAGGTGGACAACAGGCGCCTTTGCTGCGCCTCGGCCTGGGCCACGGTGCCTTCGATGGCGCCGGCGTCGAAGATGGGTCCGACGAGGGAGCCGGCGAAGGACCAGGTTTTTGTCGCGCCGCTGAACAGGTCCGAGAACTCGGTACTGGTGCTGCCCAGGAAGCCGGTCAGGGAAATGCTCGGGTAATACAGGGCGCGGGCGGCACCGATACGCGCATTGGCGGCCACCAGGTTCTGCTCGGCGGCGAGGATGTCCGGGCGGCGCTCCAGCAGGGTCGAGGGCAGGCCGGCGGGGACGGCGGCCCGCGCCAGCTCGTCGATGGCCTTGCCGCGGGGGATTGACCCCGGGTTGCGGCCCAGCAGCACCGACAAGGCATTTTCCAGGCGCGCGACCTGCTGCTCGAACAGCGGGATGCGGGCGACGGCCTGCTCGTATTGGGAACGCACCTGGGCCAGTTGCATCTCGTTGATGACGCCGCCCTTGTAGCGCAGCTCGAACAGCCGCAGGGTCTGCAGGTAGGCGTCGGCCGTGGCTCGGTTGATCTCCAGTTGCCGGTCGGTGCCGCGCAGGGTGATGTAGCCGTTGGCCACCGCCGTGACCAGGGTCAGGATGACCGAACGGCGGCCTTCCTCGCTGGCCAGCAGGTCGGCGCGGGCGGCCTCGGTGAGACGCTGGATGCGCCCCCAGACGTCGAGTTCCCAGCTGGCGGTGAGCACGCCCGCATAGCTGGAATAGGTGGGATCGACGCCGGCGGGCAACTCGGTGGGGCCGCTCTGCTCGGATGCGCGCTGGCGTCCGGCGCCGGCCTGGTAGCCGATCTGCGGGAACAGGGGCGCGTTGCTGGACTGCAGGCGACCGGCGAATTCCTCCACCCGGGCGGTGGCGATGCGCAGGTCCTTGTTTTCCGCGAGCGCGGCACGGATCAGGTCGTCCAGCACCGGATCCTGGAATTGCTCCCACCAGCGGCTGTCGGCCAGGTCGCGGGCATCCTTGTATTCGGACCGCCATTGCTCGGGCACGCTCACCCGGGGGCGGACATAGTCGGGGCCGGTCATGCAGCCGCCGAGGGCGAGCACGGTGGCGGCCAGGATCAATGGAGCGCGCATGTCAGTGCCCTCCTTCCGCTTCGGCCGACGCGGAGGAAGCCTCCGCAGCCGGGGCGGCCGCTTGGGTTTGTCCCTTCTTGCCCGCGAATTTCCCGCTCATGGATTCCAGCAGCCAGAAGAACAAAGGCGTGAACAGGGTGGCGACCAGGGTCGAGGCGATGATGCCGCCGATGACGCCGGTGCCGATGGCGCGCAGGCTGTTGGCGCCCGGGCCGCTGGCGGTGGCCAGGGGCACGCAGCCCAGGCCGAAGGCCAGGGAGGTCATGACGATGGCGCGCAGGCGCAGGCCGGCGGCCTCGATGGCGGCCTCGCGCACCGCCATGCCATGGCGCACGCGCTCGATGGCGAACTCGCAGATCAGGATCGCGTTCTTGGCCGAGAGGCCCACCAGGGTCACCAGGCCCACCTGGAAGTACACGTCGTTCTCCAGGCCCAGGCCCCAGGTCATGAGCAGCGCCCCCAGGACGGCGAAGGGCACCGCCAGCACCACGGCCAGCGGCAGCGTCCATTTCTCGAACTGAGCGGCCAGGATCAGGAACACGACGACGAGGCCGAAGATGAAGGCCGTCGACGAGGTACCCCCGGCGCCCTTCTCCTGCAGCGCCTGTCCGGCCCAGGCGAAATCGAAGTCCGACGGCAGGACTTCCCGGGCGACCTCCTCCATGGCGGCGATGGCCTGGCCCGAGCTGTAGCCCGCCGCCTGGCTGCCGGTGATCTTCACCGCCGGGAAGCCGTTGAAGCGGGTCATCAGTTTGGGCGACGCGACATAGCGGGTGGTGATCACCGCCGACAGCGGCACGTTGGCGCCGGAATCGGAGCGCACGTAGATCTTGTTGAAGTCCGACGGGCTGACCCGATACTCCGCGTCCGCCTGCATGATCACCCACCAGACCCGGCTGAACTGGCTGAACTGGCCCGCGATCTGGGAGCCGAAGTAGGCCTGGATGGCCTGGAACACATCGCTCACGTGCACGCCCAGCACCTCGGCCCGGTTGCGGTCCAGGTCCACGAACAGCTGCTGGGTGAAGGCGCGGAAGGTCGTGTTCAGTCCCTGCAGTTCCGGCCGCTGCCGGGCCTTGGCCAGGAAGGCATCGACGGCCTGGGCGGTGGCGCGGGTGTCGCCGGCGCCTCGATTCTGGATGTAGAACTCGAAGCCGCCGGTGGTGCCCATGCCGGGGATGGAGGGCGGGTTGAGGGCGAAGGCGCCGCCCTCCTTGATGCCCTGGAACCGGGCGTTCAGTCGCTTGAGCGCGTCGAAGGTCAGCAGCGACGGATCCTTGCGCTCCTCGAAGGGCTTGAACAGGCCGAACAGGATGGCGCTGTTGTTGGAGAACTGGCCGTCGATGAGGCTGTAGCCGTCCACGGTGCCCACATCCGACACCGCGGGGTCCGCCAGGATGGTCTGTTCGAGCTTGCGCGTGAGGTCGCCGAGGACATTCAGGCTGGCCGTGTCCGGCGCCTGGGCGACGACGAAGAAATAGCCCTGGTCCTCGTCCGGCACGAAGCTGGCGGGCACGATCCTGAACATGAAGACGATGCCGAAGATGACCGCGCCGAACACCGCCAGGGACAGGGGCCAGGCCTGGATCACGCGGGCCACCAGGCCCACGTAGCCGCGCTGGAGTCGTTCGAAGCCGTTATCGAAGGCCTGGAAGAAGCGGTTCTTCTTGCCGTGGTGGGCCTTGATGATGATGGCGGCCAGCGCCGGCGACAGGGTCAGCGCCATGATGCCGGAAATCACCATGGAAATGGAGATGGTGACGGCGAACTGCTTGTAGAGGGTGCCGGTGACGCCGCCCAGGAAGGCCACGGGCAGGAACACCGCCACCAGCACCATGACGATGGAGATCAGCGCCCCGGCGATCTCGCTCATGGCCGCCTTCGCCGCCTCCAGGGCCGAGAGGGCGCGCTTGGTCATGTTGGCCTCGACGTTCTCCACCACCACGATGGCGTCGTCCACCACCAGGCCGATGGCCAGGATCATGCCGAACAGGGTCAGCATGTTCACCGAGAAACCCAGCAGGTGCATGCCGACGAAGGTGCCGATGATGGACACCGGCACCGCCAGGATGGGGATGATGGTGGCGCGCAGGGACTGGAGGAACAGGAACACCACCGCCACCACCAGCACCACCGCCTCGAAGAAGGTGTGCACCACCTTGTCGATGGAGGCCAGGGTGAACTGGCTGGTGTCCAGCACGATCTTGTAGTCCAGGCCGGTGGGGAAGCGCTGCTTGAGTTCCTCCATGCGCTTGCGCACCGCCTCGGCGGCTTCCACGGCGTTGGCGCCGGCCTGCTGGTAGACGGCGATGGTGGTGGCCTTCTTGCCGTTCATGCGGCTGGAAATCGAGTAGTCGCGCTTGGCCAGCTCGACGCGGCCGATGTCCTTGATGCGGACGATGGCGGCGCCCTCCTTGGCGGCGCGGACGATGATGTTCTCGAATTCCTCCGGCTTGGTGAGCAGGCCCTGGGTGGTGACGACGAACTGCTGTTCGACGCCGGGGATGGAGGGCTGGGCGCCCAGCTGGCCGACACCGAAGGTCTGGTTCTGGCTGTCGATGGCGGCCGCCACCTCCCCGGTGCTGATGCCGAGTTGGGCCATGCGGTCGGGCTGCAGCCAGACCCGCATGGCGATGTCGGGCAGGCCCAGCACCGAGGAGCGGTTGGCCCCCGGCACCCGCTTCAATTCATCGAGGACATAGAGGTTGGTGTAGTTGTCCAGATAGGTGGCGTCGTAGCGCTCGTCCGGGGAATAGATGGACAGCACCATGAGGAAGCTGGACGACTGCTTGTCCACCGTGATGCCCTGCTGCACCACGGCCTGGGGCAGCTGGGCCGTGGCCTGGCTGACCCGGTTCTGCACGTTGACCTGGGCGATGTCGGAGTTGGTGCCGGGCTTGAAGAAGACGTTGATGTCGACGTTGCCGCTGGACGAACTGGTGGAATAGAAATACAGCAGGTTGTCGACACCGTTGAGCTGGGCCTCGATGGGCGAGGCCACGGTGTTGGCGATGACTTCCGCCGTCGCGCCCGGGTAGCGCGCGGAGATCTTCACCTGGGGCGGCGCCAGTTCCGGGTATTGCTCGATGGGCGCCACGGACATGGCGACGGCGCCGCCGATGACGATGAGGATGGAGATCACGGCCGAGAGGATCGGCCGGTCGATGAAGAAGTGGGTGAACATGGCGCCGCCCGGTTATTTCTTGGCCGCCGCGGCGGGCTTGGCGGCCGGCTGGTCCGGAACGGACCCCGGCTCGACGATCTTCACCGGCTTGCCGGGCGCCACCTTGAGCACGCCGTCCACCACCACCCGGTCGCCGGCCCGCAGGCCGTTGACGATGACGATGTCCTTGTCGCCCTCGTAATCGCCGACCACCACCGGCCGCACCTCCGCCGTGCCGTCCTGCTTGATGACGTACACCAGATGGCCGTTGGAGCCCTGCTGCACCGCCAGTTGGGGAATCACGATGGCGTCCGGGCGCACGGCGCCCTTCATGATCGCCGTGGCGAACATGCCCGGGCGCAGCTCGCCCCGGGGATTGGGCAGCGAGGCCCGCACCATGAACGAGCCGGTATCCTGGCTGAAGGAAGGATCGGCGAAATTGATCTTGCCTTTCCTGCCGTAAGGCTGGCCGCTGGGCAGCACGAGCTCCACGTCGAAATCCTGGCTCTTGGGAAAGATGACCTGGCCCTTGTCCAGCATGTCCCGGGTTTTCGCCATCTGGTTCTGGGAAACGCTGTAGTTGACCCAGATCGGGTCCAGCGCCGCCACGTAGGTGAGCTGGGCGCTCTCGGCCTGGGCGTTGAGATAGGCGCCCTCGCGCTGCAGGGCGCGGCCGGCGACCCCGGTCACCGGCGAGCGGATGGTGGTGTAGCCCAGGTTGAGTTCGGCCTCGATGACCTGCGCCTTGGCCGCCTCGACCGAAGCCGCTGCCGCCTGTTCCTGACCCACCGCATCGTCCAGGTCCTTCTGGCTCAAAGCGTTCTGGGCGGCCAGGGGCTTCACCCGCGCCAGGTTCTGACGCGCGGTCTGCAGACGCGCCTCCTGCTGCGCCAGCGCCGCCCTGGCCGCCGCCAGCTGAGCCTGGAAGGGCTTGGGATCGATCTGGAAGAGAATCTGGCCTTCCTTCACCAGGTCGCCTTCCTGGTAGGCGATCTTCTCCAGGAAGCCCGATACCCGCGCCACGATATTCACCTGGCGGGAGCTCTCGGTCTGCGCGACGAAGGTGCTCGAGAAGGGGATCGTCCTCGGCGTCACCGTGATCACGGTGACCTCGGGCGCCGGGCGCTGGGGCTTGGGCACTTCCTTTTCGCAGGCCGCCAGCAGCAGGGCGCAACAGGGAACCAGGATGAGGCCGCGCGCGAAGGCGCGGCGTGGCCGGACATGGGGGGCGAATGGCGTGGAAGGCACGAGGGCTCCAGTGTAATTCCGATCGGCGGACGACCCCGGCATGCTATACCGCGCAAGTCGCCGTGGCGACTCCCAACAACGCCCCGCCCGGGCGCGTGCCCCCGAGAATCGGCGCGAAATGCGGGCGTTCTCGCCACTAGTCACTAGCCACTAGCCGCCAAATCCCATAGACTCCGACAGTATTTTTCAGCGGTGTCGCGTAGCGACCGAGGCCTGCGCCCCTGTCGCCACCGTCGCCTTACAACCGGTTCGCTTGGAGATCTGACGTGCCACGAATGCTATTGATATTCCTGTCTTTCTTCTTCGCCGCGGGCGCCTGGGCAGCCGTCGAGGACTACGGTTACCCCTACGCCGATCCGCTGGTGGCGACCGTCCTGGGCACGCCGAAGGCGGACCAGGCCGCGGTGTCCCGCGACATTCCGCGCAAGGAAAAGAAGATCGTGATCTTCCCCGATCGCAAGCTCCCCGACGCGGTCGCGGTGCGCTCCTTCCAGTACGCGATCACCGCCCAGGACAAGGCCGCCCCGCTGGTCTTCGTGATCGCCGGCACCGGCAGCAGTCATAAGTCCGCCAAGGTGAGGCAGATGGAAGCCGCCCTGTATGGCGCCGGCTTCCATGTCATCTCGCTGGCTTCGCCCACCTACACCAACTTCATCCAGACCGCCTCGTCCACCCGCATGCCGGGACGGACCTCGGTGGACGCGGCCGACCTTTACCAGGTGATGGATAAGATCTGGGAAGCCAACAAGGCCAAGGTCGAGGTCACCGATTTCCACGTCACCGGCTACAGCCTGGGGGGCGCCAACGCGGCCTTCGTGGCCAAGCTGGACGAGGAGAAGAAGCGCTTCAACTTCAAGAAGGTCCTGATGATCAACCCGCCGGTCAACCTGTACCACTCGGTGGGCATCCTCGACCGCATGCTGACGAAGAACGTCCCCGGCCCCGCGGCGCCCGATTTCAATACCTTCTTCGACAAGCTCATGAAGCGCTTCAGCGAGGTATACAGCCAGGATGACGAACTGAAGTTCAATGACGAGTTCCTCTACCGCATCTACGAGAAGAACCTGGAAGAAGGCAGGACGGCCAAGCCTGAAGTCCTGGAGGCCCTGATCGGCATCAGTTTCCGCCTGTCGTCGGCCAACATGGCCACCATTGCCGACTTCGCCACCCAGCGCGGCTGGATCGTCCCCAAGGGCCACAAGTTCAGCAGGACGGAGAGCACCACGCCCTATTACAAAGTGGCGACACGCACTAGTTTTGTCGACTACTTCGACGAGTTGTACGTGCCCTTCTACCGCGAACTCGAACCCGCCAGCAGCCGCGACAGCCTGATCCGGGAATCCAGCCTGGAAAGCATCGAGCCCTACCTGCGCGGCGCGGACAAGATCGGCGTCATGCACAACGCCGACGACATCATTCTCGCGCCGGGCGAGATCGAGTTCTTCCGCCAGGTATTCGGCAACCGGGCCAAGATTTATCCGCGCGGCGGACACTGCGGCAACATGGCCTATCGCGACAACGTGACCTACCTGGTCGATTACTTCAAGAAATAAGGGCAGACCAGCATGAATCCTCTTCACCAGAAAACACAATTTGCCCGCGGTTTCGCCGCCCTCCTGGTCATCGGCATGCTGGCGGGTTGCGGCGGGGCGCCGGTCAAGACCGAAGGCGAAATCGAACCTCAGCGCACCCTCGAGAAAAACGTGCCCAGCGACGCGACCTTTGCCATCGATCAGAGCGACCCCATCGAAGGCTTCAACCGCGGTGTCTATCACTTCAATGCCTGGGTTGATCGGTCGATTCTCCTGCCGGTGGTGGAAGCCTACGATTTCGTGGCGCCGGATCCGGTCAAGAGCGGCGTGCACAATTTCTTCCAGAACATCGGGGACGTGGAAAACCTGGTCAACTCGATCCTGCAGTTGAAGCCGAAGGCCAGCCTGGTGACGGCCGGACGCCTGGTGGTGAACACCACGGTGGGCCTCCTGGGCATATGGGATCCCGCCACCCGGCTGGGCCTGAACCGGCACGACGAGGACTTCGGTCAAACCCTCGGGCGCTATGGCGTCGGCAACGGCCCCTACCTGGTGTTGCCGATCCTGGGGCCGTCCAACCTGCGCGACGCCGTGGGCAAGGGGGTGGACATGTACGTGAACAGTGAAATCGATCCGCTGTTCTTCGAGCACAACGACGGCACCTATGAAGCCGCCGTTCGCACGCTCGACACGATCGACACCCGCGACAACATCGCCTTCCGCTACTACGAGACGGGCTCCCCGTTCGAATACGAACTGGTCCGCCTCATGTACCTGAAGATGCGCGAGATCGAGATCGCCAGGTAAGCTCCGCCAATTCCGGTGCCTATCTCCGACATCCTTCCCGCCCTAAAGCCGGGCTGTGTGAAAGCGATGCGGTAAAGCAGGGGCCGGAACCCGAGAGACCGCGCCGCGCGTCAGTGCCGGCGCGGTTTTTTTTGGGGGCTCTGTTCAGGTTGGCGAATAATTTGTGCCGCAACCGCTCGCCGACGTGACTTCCCCCTTTATCAAAGTGGGATGGCGGGGGATTTCACCGACCTTGCGGGGAGCTGGTTTCCGCCTGTCCCGATTCTCGCCTATCCTTCAATCACGATCCCATCGACACTGGTGCCATCCGTTCGCTTCCATGCCGACTTCAGCCCGCGTTTTTCCCCTTCTGCTCGCCTTGCTTGCCTGGCAGTCCGCCCATGCCGAAGAAATCTATAAATCGGTGGACAGCGAGGGGCAGGTGACCTATTCCTCCACCCCGCCGCCGGCGAGCGTCCACGCCGAGAAACTCAAGGTGGAGCCGCCACCCGCCCCGGATGAGGTCCGGCAAGCCAGGGAACTGGCCCAGCGCGTGGACGAGCAAGGTCGCGAACTGGAGAAAAAGCGCGTCGAGCAGGAAGCGGCGCAGAAAGCCGAGGAAGCCCGGCTTCGCGCGATGGAACCGCCCCCGCCGATCGTGATCGAGAAACCGGTTTATGTTCCCCGGACGATCTATTACCCGCCGGTCATCCAGCGTCCGCCGGCTAGACCTCCGCAGCCGCCGATCAAGCCAAAACCCGTCCCCAAGCCCCGCTGAGGGTGGGCAATCGTCTGAAGAGTCGCGACAGGCAACGGGCAGAACCGGGCCTTGATGGAGTGGTCTGCGATCAAGTGTTACTGATCCATGCGAAAGTAAAGCCGAAAGTAAAGCCACTGCACTCCCCCTGCCGGCCTCCCCCGCATGCGGGGGAGGTGCTGGCTCCCTCCCCGTTCACGGGGAGGGCTGGGGTGGGGAGAGGTTTGCCGCCTTCTTTACGGATGGCATTGCTTTCAAGAATATTAGTGAACCCCCGACATCCCTCACGGCGAAAGGCCATCATGCGGGCAATACTGCCAATCTTTTTATGTTTCCTCGCGTCTCAGGCGTGGGCCGAGTGGGTGGTCATCAACAAAACCGCGGGCGGCACGATTTTTTACCTCGATCCGCAAAGCCTGCAAAAGGACGGCGACCTGCGCCGGATCTCGACGCTGATGAACCTCAAGGAGAAAAACAAGGTGGGCAAGCAGTCCGCCCGCGCCCTGGAGGAATACGACTGCAAGGCGGAGCGGAACCGGGTGCTCTCCTTCAGCGACCATTCCGAGCCTTTCGCGATGGGGGAAACCCTGGCGCGCGATGACTCGCCGACGCCATGGAAGAATCTGGCGCCGGGCACCCTCGGGCAAGCCATGCTCCTGCTCGTCTGCGCATTGAATGTCGAAAAGCCGCCCGTACCAGTGGACAAGGCCGTCGAGACGCCGGTCGAGAAGCCCGCGGTTGATGACTGGTGGCGCTACGAGGGGAAAGGCCGCGGCGGGCAATAGGCGATGCCCAGGGGCATCGCCGCCGAGTCTCAGGGCCGGGCGGTCATGCGGCACCGGCGCACCCACGTCCAAAGTCCGACAGGCTGCTAAGGCAAGGCTCGCCCGGGTGGCGTGGGGTGGTCCATCAGGGCCTCGTCGAAACGCCGGCTGATGCGGGCGATCTGGTGCCAGTGATGGCTGACCACGTCCTGGGTATGGGCGATGTGGTTGCGCAGGGATTCCAGTTCCTTGAGGTTGGCCTCGGCGGCGCGCTTGCTGCGGAATCCCAGCTCCACCAGCAGGTCGGGTTCCTCCATCAGGATCACGGCCTTGTCGGAGAGCTGGAGACATTCCAGGAGTTCGGCCGCCTGCCCCCGGCGCTCGCGCTCTCCCCGCAACAGGCGCGCCTTGTCCAGGCGCCCCGGCGAAAGCAGCGCCTGCCAGGCGCCATCGGGCCAGCGTTCGCGAATGCGTTCGACGAACATCAATTCCACCAGGGTCACCATGCCGAACAACCACATGCGACCGATGGGTTTCTGGATATCCTCCCTGGCGAGCACGCCGCCAATCTGGCCCAGCATCCTCACGAAGGCGTACTCGTGCCGGGTGAGCACCTGCACCATGGCGCTCAGGGGGGCCGCGTTGTCGAGAACCTGATCCGCGTCGATGGGGCGCCAGACCTGGTCGCAGGCGCCCGTCTCGGTCAGATCCTCGCGGCGCACATAGCCTTCCACCCGGCCCTCACGCCGCAGGCCGAGGACCGGGGTGCCGCTTGCCGCCATCAGGGCGGATGCCGCCGACACGGGCTGATCGGCGTCCAGGGAGCGCAGGGGCCTGGCCAGATCCCGCACGCTGAAGGTGTTCATCTGCCGCCAGACGGCCCGCCGCTGGTCGGCCTGTTCCTCGCTGTATGCCGGCGCCCGCGAAGCTTCCGGCTCGGGCTGGCCGCGCAATCGCGCCATGCACGTCTCATGCACCCGGCGGGCCTTGGCCAGCATGCGGCCGTCTCCCTCGCCCAGCACGCCCAGCAAGGCCGCCATTTCGCCCAGGAAGACCCGGGCAAATTTCGCGTCCGCGCCGCAGATGTCGCGGGCGTTATCGCAAAGATCCGCGAGCTTGATGGTCTTGGCGCGCGGGGATGCCCTCGCCAGATGGCCCCGATCGATGGCCTTGCGGGCGGCCCGGTTGCCGTCGCCGGGGCGGCTGACATCGGTGAGTTCCTTCACCAGGCTCGCCACGCCCGGGCCGAATTCCCGTTCCACTTCCTCGAGGGTCACGGGGGTGTCCTCCACGATGTCGTGCAGCCAGGCCGCCGCCAGCATCTCGGCATCATCGCTGACCGTCGCCACCAGCTCCGCCACGGCCCCCAGGTGCACGTCGTAGGGCTGCTTGCTGTACTTGCGGCGATGGTCGATGCGCTGATGGGCCTGGGTGGCGAACACGCGCGCCCGCTCGAGCAAATCCCCCGTATCCACCCTCATCGCCCGCCCCGGAGCGGTTCCGGGTCCACCGGGTCGCGCATCAGCCCGGGCGCGCCCCGTCGCGTGGCCAGGTCGGGGAATGACAACGGCGCGTAGCCGGTCTGCATGGTTCAATCCTCCTGTTCACACCTCTATCGCACTTCTTTGGTGCCTAACCCTAAGCCAACCGCTTATAGTGCAAGGGAAGCTTATCGTATGAGCCCTGCCATGCGCATCAACCCGACCCTGAGCACCGCCCTCGCCGCCTGCCTCGCCGCCTGTCTCGTGACAGCTTCCGCGTCCGCCGCCGACTGGCTGTATCTCACCTATCCGGGTGACACCCTGAGCCAAATCGGCCAGACCTACCTCAAGAACCCCGGGGACTGGCCCAAGGTCCAGGCCGCCAACGGCGTGCCCCTGCCCAAGCTGCTGCCCGCCAACACCCGCATCAAAATTCCCGTCGAACTGCTCAAGGTGACACCGGCCCCGGTCACGGTCACCGCGGTGACGGGCAACGCCCGCTACAAAACCGCCGACGGCCCATTCCAGCCGCTCCAGGCCGGCGCCCGGCTCCAGGGCGGCGAAACCGTGCTGACCGGTCCCCGCGGCAGCGCCACCTATCGCTTCGCCGACGGCACCGTTCTCACCCAGCAGGCCTCCAGCAAGCTCGGCTTCGGCCGCCTTGCCGCCTATGGCAAGACCGGCATGGTCTCCACCGAGCTCAGCCTGGACAGCGGCCGGCTCGAAGCCAGCGCCGCCAGGCAGCGGGCCCCGGCGGGCGGGTTCAGCGTGCGCACGCCGGTGGCGGTGGCGGGCCTGCGCGGCACCGGCTTCCGTCTGAACGTCTCCGAGGACGGCCGGCGCCTGGCCAACGAAGTGCTGGAAGGCGCCGTGGCCGTGGCCGCCCAGGGGCGGGAAGTGCGCGTGGAAGGGGGCTTCGGCACCGTCGCCGAGGCTGGCAAGCCCCCCGCCCCGCCCCGGGCCTTGCGCCCCAAACCCAATCTGGCGGGACTGCCGGCCACGGTGCGGCGCCTGCCCCTGTCTTTCGCCTGGACGCCCAACATGCCCGCCGCCGCCTGGCGCGCCCAGATCGCGGCGGACGCGGACTTCCGCGGCATCCTGCTGGAAGGCCTGTTCCCCGGCCCCGCCGCCCAATGGGACGAGGACCTCCCCGACGGCGACTATGTCCTGCGGGTCAGGGCCGTGGACGAAGCCGGCCTGGAAGGCTTCGACACCCTGCATGCCTTTACCCTGGACGCCCGTCCGCTGCCGCCTCTCATCACCTCGCCGACCCTGGGAGAACGCCTTTACCGCAACGACGTGGCCCTGGAGTGGGCGGCGGCGGCCGACGCCCACGGCTACCTGCTTCAGATCGCGCCCACGCCGGAATTCGACAACGGCGTGCTGGAACGCCGCCTGCCGGCAACCCTGCGACACGCCGAAACCCTGCCCGACGGGGAATGGCACTGGCGGCTGGCCAGCCTGGACGAAGCCGGCAGGACCCACCTCTGGAGCGCCCACCGGGCCTTCCGCGTGCAACCCCTGCCGGGCGCGCCGGCCGGCGGCGAAGCCAGGGCGGACGGCGGGCGCGCCCAGTTCTCCTGGAGCGCGGCCATGGGGGCCGCGCGCTACGCCATCGAGGTGGGCGCCAACGCCGACTTGAAGGATCCCGTCGTGGCGCGGGAAACCGACAAGACCGCCACTTCCGAGGCGCTGAAGCCCGGCAAGTATTACTGGCGCGCACGGGGCCTGGAGGCGGATGGCCAGGCCGGCGCCTGGAGCGCCGCCAGCCCGATCATCCTGCCGCCGGCCGCGCCCGTCGAACTGAACGCGCGGGTGGAAGGCGATCAGTTGCTGGTCGGCTGGCGGGGCGACGCCGCCGCCTACCGGGTGGAACTGGCCAGGGATGTCCGATTCACCCAATCCGCGTTCAGGCGGGAGGTGGACACGCCCAGCCTGGCCATGGCGAAACCGGAGCCCGGCGAATACTGGCTGCGCGTCGTCGCCATCGGCGCGGAAGGCGTGGAGAGCCCGGCCAGCGCCGGTTTGCCCGTCACCATCAAGCAGGAGATACCCTGGTGGCTGCCGTTGTGCCTCGTCCCCCTGCTTTGATCGGGACTTGATCGGCAAGTAAACCGTCACTCAATCACGCAAGACGTAAGCTCATGAACCGTTCCCTCGTCGAGCCGCCCTCATCCGAAACGCTCCTGAGCAACATCATCACCCTGACCGAGCAACGCGATCAGTTGTCCCTGGAGGTGAGCCTGTTCCAGGCGTTCCAGCATATTTTCCAACCCGACGCGCTCATCTCCCTGGAATGGCCCCACAACGGCGACAGTCATCAGGTGGTCCATGAAAGTCCCGGCGCCTGCCCGCTTCCCGCGGCGGTAGCGGACGCGGCCCGCGTTCAATCCATGGATATCCGGCACCTGGCGGACCAGGATGGCAACGGCTACCTGCTCATGCCCATCGAAGCCATGGGAGACGATGCCCGCCGGGTTCTGGTGCTGGGCAAGAAGGCCTGGAGCCCGACCGAGCTGCGCATGGTCCAAGGCATGTTGCGGGTCTACCAGAACTTCGTCCGCCTTCTCAACGACAGCGAAAAGGACACGCTGACCGGCCTGATGAACCGCAGGCGGCTGGAAAAGCATATGCATGAAGCGCTTTCTTCCCGGCAGGAGGGGCGGCGCGGCAATGACCACCAGCACAGGGACTACCTGGCGGTACTGGATATCGATCATTTCAAGACCGTCAACGACACCTTCGGCCACCTGATCGGCGACGAAGTGCTGCTGGCTTTCGCCAACATCCTGCGGCGATCACTCCGGGACGGAGACCGGTGCTACCGCTATGGTGGCGAGGAATTCGTCATCCTGCTGCGGGACATGCGCCGCAGCCAGGTCATGGCCATCCTGGAGAGGCTGCGCGGCCATGTGGCCAACCATGTTTTTCCCCAGGCCATGCACATCACGGTCAGCATCGGTTTCAGCCGGATCGAAGGCCAGCGCTTCCCCTCGGCGGTCCTGGAGGAAGCGGACCGCGCCCTCTACTTCGCGAAAACCCATGGCCGCGACCAGGTCCGGGAATTCCAGGCCCTGCTGAAAGCCGGCGAGATCGAGGTGCCGGATGCCAGCGGATCCGTGGAACTGTTCTGACCCGCCGGCTTTGCCGCCGCCGTTTTTTCCAGCGCTTTTCTTACCCTACCCCACCCACTTGCGCGCATTGCGGAACAGCCGCAGCCAGGGGCCGTCCTCCCGCCACGCATCCTCGCTCCAGTCATCCGGCCGCCAGGAATGCTGCGCGGCGCGGAACACCCGTTCCGGATGGGGCATCATGATGGTGAAGCGGCCATCCGGGGTGGTCAGGCCGGTGATGCCCCTGGGAGAACCGTTGGGGTTCATCGGGTAGGTTTCCGTCCCGCGGCCCCGGTTGTCCACGTAGCGCAGGCAGACTTCCGCCGCCTTGCGTTGCTTCTTGTCGTCGAATACCGCGCGCCCCTCGCCGTGGGCGACGACGATGGGCATGCGGGAACCGGCCATGCCGTCGAACAGGATGGAGGGCGTTTCCGGCACTTCCACCATGACGAAGCGGGCCTCGAACTGTTCCGACAGGTTGCGCTCGAAGCGCGGCCAGTGCTCGGCGCCGGGGATGATGTCCTTGAGCCGGCTCATCATCTGGCAGCCGTTGCACACTCCCAGGGCGAAGCTGTCGGGACGTTCGAAGAAGGCCTGGAATTCGTTGCGCGCCCGCTCGTTGTGCAGGATGGACGCGGCCCAGCCGCCGCCGGCGCCCAGCACGTCGCCATAGCTGAAGCCGCCGCAGGCCGCCAGGCCCTTGAAGGCCTTGAGCTTGACGCGGCCGGCGAGGATGTCGCTCATGTGCACGTCCACCGGGGTGAAGCCGGCCCGGGCGAAGGCCGCCGCCATCTCCACCTCGCCGTTGACGCCCTGCTCGCGCAGGATGGCCACCCTGGGCTGGGCGCGCTTCTTCTTCACGAAGGGCGCGGCCACGTCTTCATTCAGGTCGAAGCCGAGCTTCACGTGCAGGCCCGGATTCTTCTTCGCCGTCAGTCCTTTGAACTCCTCCCTGGCGCAGTCCGGGTTGTCGCGCAGGGCCTGCATGCGGTAACTGGTCTCGGACCAGGCTTCCAGCAGGTCGGCGCGGGACTCGTCGAACACCGCCGCGCCTTCCCGCAGGACGCGGATGCGGTCCTTCCGGTTGGTGCTGCCGATGATGTAGAACTCGTCGCGCAGGTCGGCTTCCAGGATGGCGTCCATGACGGCGCGGGTATCGCCGCGGCGCACCTGGACCACCGCCCCCAGTTCCTCGTTGAACAGGATGCCGAACAGGCGGCTGGTGTAGGGCTCGTGGGGATCGGGGGCGTCCTCCACATCCAGCATGATGTCGTCGTGGATGCGGTGGTAGCGCAGCTCGTCCACATCCAGGTTCACCCCGCAACGGCCGGCGAAGGCCATCTCGCAGATCGTGGCGAACAGGCCGCCGTCGGCCCGGTCGTGGTAGGCCAGCAGCTTGCCTGCCGCGTTCAGTTTCTGGATCAGGGCGAAGAAGGCTTTCAGCCTGCCCGGCTCTTCCAGGTCCGGGCAGGCATCGCCCAGCTCGCCGTAGACCTGGCCCAGCACGCTGCCGCCCAGGCGGTTTTGCCCACGTCCCAGATCGAACAGGATGAGGTCCGTCTCGCCGGCGTCGGTGCGCAGTTGCGGCGTCAGGGTGCGACCCGCGTCCGGGCTGGGGGCGAAGGCGGTGATGATCAGGGACAGGGGCGACACCACGGCCTTCTTCTCCCCGTTCTCTTGCCACAGGGTGCGCATGGACATGGAGTCCTTGCCCACCGGGATGCTGATGTCCAGGGCCGGACACAGTTCCTTGCCCACGGCGCGCACCGTGTCGAACAGGGCGGCGTCCTCGCCGGGATGGCCGGCGGCGGCCATCCAGTTGGCGGACAGGCGGATGTCGGAAATGTCGTTCACCGCGGCGGCGGCCAGGTTGGTGATGGCCTCGCCCACCGCCATGCGGCCGGAGGCGGCCGGGTCGATGAGGGCGATGGGGCCGCGCTCGCCCATGGCCATGGCTTCGCCCAGGTTCGTGTCGTAGCCCATGGTGGTGACCGCCACGTCCGCCACCGGCATCTGCCAGGGGCCGACGAACTGGTCCCGAGCGGTGAAGCCGCCCACGGTGCGGTCGCCGATGGTGATGAGGAAGCTCTTGCTGGCCACGGTGGGATGGCGCAGCACGCGATAGGCCGCCTCCACCAGGTCCAGGCCCTCGGCGGCGAAAGGCTTGAGCACCGGCGCCACGTGGGCCACCTCGCGCGTCATGCGCGGCGGCTTGCCCAGCAGCACCTCCATGGGCATGTCCACCGGCTTGTTCTTGAAGTGGCGGTCGCTGACGGTCAGCTGGCCATCCCGGGTGGCCTTGCCCACCACCGAGAAAGGGCAGCGTTCGCGCTCGCACAGGGCCTGGAACAGGGGCAGGTCCTTGGCGGCGATGGCCAGCACGTAGCGTTCCTGGGCCTCGTTGCACCAGATTTCCCTGGGCGCCATGCCCGGCTCCAGGCTGGGCACGTCGCGCAGTTCGAACTTCGCCCCAAGGCCGGCGCCGTGGGCCAGTTCCGGCATGGCGTTGGACAGGCCGCCGGCGCCCACGTCGTGGACCGACAGGATGGGGTTGTCCGCGCCCATCTGCCAGCAACGGTCGATGACTTCCTGGGCGCGGCGCTGGATTTCCGGGTTGCCGCGCTGCACCGAGTCGAAGTCCAGGGCCTCGGCGTTGCTGCCGGCGCCCATGCTGGAGGCGGCGCCGCCGCCCAGGCCGATGAGCAGGCCGGGGCCGCCCAACTGGATCAGCAGGGTGCCGGAACGGAAGTTCTTCTTGAAGATGTGGCGTTCCTGGATGTTGCCGACGCCTCCCGCCAGCATGATGGGCTTGTGATAGCCGCGCACCTGGCCGTCCGGCGTCTCCATTTCGAAGGTCCGGAAATAGCCGGTCAGGTTGGGCCGGCCGAATTCGTTGTTGAAGGCCGCCGCGCCGATGGGGCCTTCCAGCATGATCTGGAGCGGGGAAACGATGCGCCCCGGCCGGCCGTGGTCCTTTTCCCAGGGCTGCTCGAAGCCGGGGATGTTCAGGTTGGATACCGTGAAGCCGCACAGCCCGGCCTTGGGCTTGGAGCCCTGGCCCACCGCGCCCTCGTCGCGGATCTCGCCGCCGGAACCGGTGGCGGCGCCGGGGAAGGGGGCGATGGCGGTGGGATGGTTGTGGGTCTCCACCTTCATCAGGATGTGGGTGGGCTCGGTGTGGAAGCGGTAGACCTTGTCCTGGCCGGGATAGAAACGGCCGATGGTGGCGCCCTCGATCACCGAGGCGTTGTCGGAATAGGCCGACAGGGTGGCCTGGGGACGAACCTGATGGGTGTGGCGGATCATGCCGAACAGGGATTCCGTCTGCTTCTTGCCGTCGATGACCCAGTCGGCATTGAAGATCTTGTGGCGGCAATGCTCCGAATTGGCCTGGGCGAACATCATCAATTCCACGTCGGTGGGATTACGCTTCGCCTTCCTGAAGTTGTCCACCAGGTAGTCGATCTCGTCCGGGGACAGGGCCAGGCCCCATTCGCCGTTGGCTTTTTCCAGGGCCTTCCTGCCGCCCTTGAGGATGTCCACGGTCTGGAACGGCGGCGGCTCCACATGATGGAACAGCCGCTCGGCGCCCACCTCGTCGAACAGCACGCTTTCCGTCATGCGGTCGTGGAGGCTGGGCAAGGCCGTCTGGATGGCCTCGGACGGCAGGCGGCGACCCTTCCTGCCGGCCAGATGCCAGCGTACGCCCCGTTCGATGCGCACCACCTTGTCCAGGCCGCAGTTGGCGGCGATGTCGCTGGCCTTGGAGGACCAGGGGGAAACCGTGCCCAGGCGGGGGACGATGAGGACCAGATCGGCTTCCGGCGTGTGGGGTTCGGCCTGCAGCAACTCGCCCAGGAAGGCCAGTTCGGCCTCGTCCAGATCACCCCTCAACTCGACGAAATAGCGGTAATCCGCAGCCAGGCTGGCGATGCCTTGAGCCTTCAGCCCGGCCAACAGCTTGTCGATGCGGAAATCGGAGAGGGCGGGACCGCCCTTCAGATGGATGACGCGAAACATGGGCTTGCCCGTCGGGGTTGGGAAGCCGCGTATTTTAGCAGCCCGCCGAGGCGTGTTCAGGCGGGCATCAGGCGTACCGCGTGTAGCGCGCTTATGTCAGGCGTAGGCCATGCGCATGTCGCGCGGACGGGGAGCAAGGAGATCAGCCGAAGGCGTCGGCCGGGGCTTTCAGGGCGGCCCGCAAGGCCGCGCCCACGCGGCCGGCCTTGAACGGCTTGACGATGAAGCCCACGGCGCCGAACCCCACGGCCTCGCGCACCGTGGCCATGCTGGAATCGCCGGAAATCATGACCACCCGGCACTCCTTGTGCTTGACCTTGATGGCCTTGAGCACTTCCAGCCCGGACATGCCGGGCATGTTCACATCCAGGCAAACCAGGTCGGGCAGGCCGCGATCGATCTGGGCCAGCGCGCTCTGGCCGTCCTTGGCCTCCCCGGCCACGTCGAAGCCTTCATCACGCAGCACGGCCTTGAGCACTTCCCGCATCAGGGTATCGTCATCCACCACCAGCACTCGGATCGTTTTTTCGTTGGGTTCCATGGATCGCATTCAAAATAAAAAGCCGGCTGTGAACCGGCTTATCGGCGCCCCGGAACAATACTTTAGATATAAGGTGGTGGCGCTCCTGGAGGGATTACTCCTCCTCGGCAGGCGCCGACCATTTTCCCAGGTACTCCAGTCCGCAGTAATGGGCGACGAAATCGGCGCCATCGGGTGTTTCCAGCAGCGTGGGCGCGTAATCGTCGAAATCGTGATCGCAATCCAGTATCGGACAGGCCTCGTCCAGTTCGCAGGACAGCAGCTTGCCCCCGGCGGGGGTGATAGGGGTTTCCATGACATCCTCCTTCCTCTGGTCTGTAATGGTTTTATAGGCAACTGATTCGAAAAGAAAACCATGCTGGAAACAGTCTTGAATCCAGGCCCCATCCCCGCCCGCCTCCCGGCCCGCCCCGGCGATTGCCACAAAGGGGACTTCGGCGCGGTGGGCGTCCTCGGCGGCGCCCCGGGGATGGCTGGCGCGGCCCTGCTGGCGGGACGCGCCGCCCTGGCCTGCGGCGCCGGCCGGGTCTATCTGGGCCTGCTCGACGAGCGCATCGCCGTCGATCCGGCGACGCCCGAATTGATGATCGGCGCCCCCGGAAGCATGCTGGCCCTGCCCCACCCCGCCTGCCTGGTGGCCGGTCCGGGCATGGGGCATGCGGCCTCGGCCCGGGAATGGCTGGAGGCCACCCTGCCCCTGGAACACGCCCTGTTGCTGGACGCCGACGCCCTGAACCTGATCGCCGGCGACGAGGCGCTGCTCGCCCGCGTTCGCGCGCGCCCGGCCGCCACATTGATCACGCCCCATCCGGGCGAAGCCGCTCGCCTGCTGGGAGCAAGCACCGCCGCGATCCAGGCCGATCGGATACAGGCCGCCGACCGGCTGGCGCGGCTCACCGGCGCCACCGTGGTGCTGAAGGGCGCCGGCACCCTGGTTTGCCATCCGGGCGGCGAGCCCTGGCGCAATACCACCGGCAATCCGGGCATGGCCGCCCCGGGCATGGGCGACGTGCTGTCCGGGATCATCGCCGCCCTGCTGGTCCAGGGCATGACCGCCGAGCAGGCCGCCATGACGGGCGTCTGGCTGCATGGCGCGGCGGCGGACGCGGCGGTGGCGGCGGGCGCCGGGCCGGCGGGCCTGATGGCCTCGGAAGTGATCCTGGCGGCGCGCCGGCTGCTGAATCGGGCCTGACCTCAGCGCCAGAACCGCCGCGTCTTGGCCATGCGCCGCCAGAGCGCGTCGGATTCCCGTCCGTGGTGGGCGACCCGCTCGCTCATCACGCCGCTGACGCGGCCCGCGTCGTAGGCCAGCGCCAGGTTCTTCCGGCGCAAGTCCTCCAGCAGCCGCGTGGCGATATAGGCGTCATTGGCGCGACCCAGACCATCCTGCAAGGCGGCCAGGCGCTTCACGAATCGACCGCCGCGTTTTCCGTACAGGCCCACCAGGGCGTCGGCCGCGTAGCGCAGCTTCTTGGCGGCGATGCGGGCCTCATGACGGCCGCCGGGCCCCAACCCGGACAACTTCCGGCACAAGGCGCGCAGTTTCTTCCAGCGCTCCTCCAGCAGCTGGGCCGACCAGGCGTCGGCCCTGACGCCCTCCGGATGGGTGGCATGCAACGTCTCGCCGATATCCAGCACCAGACGGGTAAAGGCGGGGGAAGCGATGGAAGCCTGGGCGGATTGCCGCGCCAGCAGGGCCGCATGCCTGGCCCGGGACTGGAATTCATCGCCGACGGGCACATCGCCCAGGGCGGCCTGCACGGAAGGCAGGGTTTCATGCAGGAACACATCCCAATCCCGTGCCGGATTGAGACCGCGCATGATCTCGCCCAAGGCGTCCGACCAGGCCGGACGGCTCACGCCCAGGCTCTTGCCCAGGCCCACCGCCGCGCGCAGGCGGCGCAGGGCGATGCGCAGCTGGTGCAGATATTCGATGTCCTCGGGATGTTCCAGGAAACCCGGCACATTGGCCACCAATTGCGCCAGGGCGGCCCGGATCACCGCCAGCCGGGCTTCCCCGGCCGCCTGCCCGGCGTGGATATCCGGCGGCTCGGCCCGCGTCGGCGCGGGCGCGACCGCCTCGCGCAGCAGATAGCCCCGCTCCGCCTTGGCGCGGGGTTCGACGCGCAGGGGAAGCTCGTCCAGCAGGGTCCGCGCCAGATCGAACAGAATCTCGGGACGACCGGACTTGAGTTCGATCTCCAGTTCCGAGATGGGCTGGCTGGCTTCGCCCGCCAGGATCGCGCCGTCGTCCAGGGCGAGTTCGGCGACGCCGCCTTCGGTTTGCAGCAGCCAGGTCGTGCGCCGGAATTCGGTCGCGAACACCGGGGCGACGCGGGACAGGTCGATGCCAGCCAGCAGGGCCAAGGCCTCCGGCGGCATGACGGCGAAATCCGGCTCGCCGCCGGCCACGGGGACTTCCCATTCCGGGCGACTGGCCATAGCCCCCACGGCGGGCGCCTCCGCCTTCAGCGTCTGGACCCGGTGATAACCCACCCGGCGCAGGCGCAGGGCAATGCCCCGGCGCATCAGTTCGAACCCGGGCGTATCGAAATAGACGCTGTGCAGCTTGTCATGCCGGGGCTTGATCCCGGCCAGCAGGGGATGCCGCCGCAAGCGCGGGCCATGGCCGCGATCCAGGGCAAGCTTGAGTTCGATTTCCAGGGGCATGGTTTTACTGTTGACTGTAATCGTCCGCGGATGGAAGGCGGCGGGGATTTGAGGTTAGCATCCTCCGTTGTTCCCCAGGTTACAGAACACCCTACCGCCATGACCCAAATCCCCGCCAGCGAATATCTGATCAACCGCGAACTCGGCATCCTGGAATTCAACCGCCGCGTGCTGGCCCAGGCCGAGGATCCCGCCACGCCCCTGCTGGAGCGGCTGCGCTTCCTGTGCATCACCTCCAGCAACATGGACGAGTTCTTCGAAATCCGGGTGGCCGGCCTCAAGGAACAGATGCGGCTCAATCCCGAGCATGTGGGCGCCGAGGGCCTGACCGCGAAACAGGTCTACAAGCAGGTGGCGAAGGTTTCCCACAACCTGGTGGCGCGCCAGTACGAACTGCTCAACGGCGACGTGCTGCCGGCCCTGGCCGCCGAGGGCATCCGCTTCCACCGCCGCAACCACTGGACGCCGGAACAGGCCGACTGGATCCGGGAGTTCTTCTTCAACGAGTTGATGCCGGTGCTCACCCCCATCGGCCTGGACCCGGCCCACCCCTTCCCCAACGTGCTCAACAAGAGCCTCAACTTCGCCGTGGAACTGGCCGGCAAGGACGCCTTCGGACGCGGCTCCGGCAAGGCCGTGGTGCAGGCGCCCCGCTCCCTGCCCCGGGTCATCCAGTTGCCCCACGAGGTTTCCGGCTGCGAGCACGGCTTCGTCTTCCTGTCCTCCATCCTGCACGCCCACGTGGGCGCCCTGTTCGCCGGCATGGAAGTCCATGGCTGCTACCAGTTCCGCGTCACCCGCAACTCCGACCTGTTCATCGACGACGAGGAAAACAAGAACCTGCGGGAACTGCTCCAGGGCGAGCTGCCCCACCGCCATTTCGGCGACGCCGTGCGGCTGGAGGTGGCCGACAACTGCTCGGAGGAGATGAAGGATTTCCTGCTGCGCCAGTTTCACCTGACGCGGGACGATCTCTACCAGGTGCGCGGCCCGGTGAACCTGGTACGGCTCATGAACGTGCCGGACAAGGTGGAACGGCCCGACCTGAAGTTCCCCCCCTTCTCCCCCGGCATGCCGGCCCAGTTGGCCAGGCAGCCGGACCTGTTCAAGGCCGTCACCGCCGGCGACATCCTGCTGCACCATCCCTTCCAGACCTTCCAGCCGGTGGTCGACTTCATCCGCCAGGCCGCCGAGGACCCGGACGTGCTGGCCATCAAGCAGACCGTGTACCGCACCGGCACCGACTCGGAACTCATGCGCCACCTCATCGCCGCCGCCCAGCGCGGCAAGGAGGTCACCGCCGTGGTGGAACTGCTGGCCCGCTTCGACGAGGAGGCCAACATCAACTGGGCGGAGAAGCTGGAAGCGGCCGGCGCCCACGTGGTGTACGGCGTGGTCGGCCACAAGACCCATGCCAAGATGGCCATGGTGGTGCGGCGGGAGAATGGAAAACTCAAGCGCTACTGCCATCTGGGCACCGGCAACTACCACGCCCGCACCGCCCGGCTCTACACCGACTTCGGCCTGCTGACCTGCAACCCAGAGCTGTGCCAGGACGTGAACGACGTGTTCCAGCAGATCACCGGCCTGGGCGACGCCGGCGAGCACACCTACCTGTGGCAGTCGCCCTTCACCATGCACGCCCGCATCATCCAGGCCATCCGCGAGGAAACGGAAAGGGCGCGCCGGGGCGAGAAGGCCGTCATCGTCGCCAAGATGAACGCCCTGCTGGAACCCCGGGTCATCGCCGCCCTCTACGAAGCCTCTCAGGCCGGCGTGCAGATCGACCTGATCATCCGCGCCGTGTGCGCCCTGCGGCCCGGCATTCCCGGCGTGTCCGAGAACATTCGCGTGCGCTCCATCCTGGGCCGCTTCCTGGAACACCACCGCATCTTCTATTTCCTGAACGGCGGCGAGGAAGTCGTCTACCTGGCCAGCGCCGACTGGATGGACCGCAATTTCTTCCGCCGCATCGAAACCGGCTTCCCGGTACTGGATGCGAAGCTGAAGAAGCGGGTCATCAACGAAGGCATCAAGCCCTATCTCAAGGACAACACCAAGTCCTGGGAAATGCAGCCCGACGGCGGCTATCGGCGCCGGGCCCGGCGCGGGCGCGGCTTCGAGGCCCAGGCCTTCCTGCTCAACCTGCTGGCGGCGAAGATCTGAGGCGCCGCCGCCGGTGGCGCGCCGGCCGCGGCGCTGTTCAATAATAGAGGTCGCTGGAAGACCCCGCGCCCTGGAGCGGGCCGAGAGGGTTCTTCTGCACGGACTCTTCCTGGATGTTCGGGCTGCCGCTCCACTGCTTGTAAACCACCTTGTCGCCGACGACCACGATCAGCGCGCCGAACTTCCAGCCCGTGGTGAGGGTTTCGCGCTTGAAGTTCATGAAGTCGAGCATGAAGTTGCCGACCCGGTCCTTCTTGATCCGCCTCGGCTCCATGAGGTAGCCCTGGCAGGACTCCCGCGCCTTCATGCATTCGACAATGCCGGGCGGCACCGCGCCGTTCTCCCGCATGGGCGGCGGCAGGACGGTCTGCACCACCTGGGCGTGGTTGAGAATCCGGATGTTCGGCGTCTTGAACGGATCGAAGCCCAACTCGCGCACCGCATCCAGGTCGGTGACGAAGGGTTCGATCCTGTCGTAGCTGGCCTTCGCTTCCTCGAAACTGGCCCAGGGCTGTACCGATTTGTCCTGGGCGGTGGGCAGCAGGCTCGAACACGCCGACAGCAGAAAGGCCGCAAGCAGGCCAATGAAATTTTTCATGACGCGATACCGGGGCACCCATACCTTGGCCATCTGGTGATGATGTAAAGGTAGCCCACAAACCCGAGTTCGCATGCCTCGGCGGGAGCGGCGGCGCCCCGGCCGGGAATCCGCGGCCCGGGATGTGGCGGGACGCCCATACGCCAGGCGCCTCGCGCCCCATGCCCGTGGCTATGCGCCCGGCATCCTCGATACGCCCGATCGGGCGAGGCGGGCTTCGAGCAGGTTCAGGCCCGCGACGATGTTGTCGCCCAGGGGCACGGCATTCGCCCGGATCAGGCCGACCCGCTGCCGCACCGAGAAATGGCTGCCCACGAACACCGGCGCCCGGGCCGCCCCGGTCAGCCAGGCGATGTCTTCCAGCAGAGCGGCCGCGTCCGGGGCATCCCGGCCCGAAAGCACGACCCCCGCCACATGGCTCTTGCCCGCCACGTGGATGAGCTGGCGGATGGGCACATTGCCGCCGAGATAGACCACGCGGAAGCCGCGATGCAGGGCACCCAGAGCGAATAGCAGCAGGCCGATCTCGTGCACTTCATGGGGCAGGCAGGCCAGCAGCAGAGGCCTGCCCTTCGACAGGCCGGAGGTGTGGTGCAGGCGGGCGCCCAGCTTGTTGCGCAGCCAGGCGCTGAAGAAGTGTTCCTCGGCGATGCCCGACGGCCGGGTGTCCCAGCGCTCGCCGATCCTCTCCAGCACGGGTATCAGCACGTGCCGCGTCAGCATGTCGATGGGATAGACCGCGCAGGCCTCGTTGTAGATCGCATCCAGGCGCTCGGTGCTGAAATCCTCCAGGGCGCGCAGGGTTTCCCTCAGATAGCCCTCCCAGGCCGGCCGGCCCCTCGCCGGCGGGCGCGGCCTGTTCCGCCCATTCGGCGAGCGTCGCGGGAGGCGCCTCGCCGGTTTGCAGCAGGCCGCTGATTTCCGCCAGGCCCAGGCCCTGGCCGAGCAGTTCCTGGATACGACGCACGCGCGCCACATCGGCCGGGCCGTAGAGCCGATGCCCGGAATCGGCGCGGTGGGGATGGAGCAGGCCATGGCGGTTTTCCCAGGCGCGCAGGGTGGAGGCGTTGACACCGGTGCGATGGACCAGGTCCCTGATGGGGAAGAGAGAAGGAAAGCTTTCAGCCGGGGCGGATTTCGTCATGAATTTATTGTACAACATACTTGTACTTGTACAATTTATGTGTACAATATTTTCCATTCCCCGGCCGGCCAGGCGATCGCTGCCGGAAGGAAATTCGCATCGCGGTTTCGGTTGTGTCGGTTTAGCGGACTAGTCCGTTTGGCTTGTTTACCTACCCGTTCAGCTTCACTTCGCCTTCACTTAACACTCACCCTCTGGAGAAACACCATGAAAAAACTCGCAGCCCTCGCTCTCGCCGCCGCCTCCGCCGGCCTCCTTTCCTCCCCGGCATTGGCGGCGGGCGACCCCGTCGTCGGCAAGCAGAAGGCGACCGCCTGCATCGCCTGCCACGGCAGCGAGGCCTATCCGGGCATCTTCTACACGCTGCAGCTCGCCGGCCGGAACGCCGACAAGCTGGAAATCAAGACCATGAAATACAAGACCGGCAAGATCCTGCATCCGATGATGAACATGGCGGTGGCGTTCTTCGACGAGAAGGAAATCCGCGACATCTCGGCCTACTACCAGTCCCTGGGCAAGCCCGCCTTCACCTCGTCGCTGATCAAGATCAAGACCGACGACGACGATGCCAAGGCGCCGGCTCCGATGGCCATGCCGTATGCGCCCATGGGGATGCCTTACGCCTATCCCGCCGCCCCGGCCAAGTAACGAGCCTTTCTTCCTGTTCTTGTGTGTTCCCGCGTGGGTAACCGGGTCATGCCGCGTCATGCGGCCCCGAGGACCCACGCGACGAACGCTTCCGGCGCCAGCGGCTGGCTGAACAGGTAGCCCTGGCATGCCTGGCAGCCTTGTTCGGCCAGGAAATCCCGCTGGGCCTCGGTTTCCACCCCTTCCGCCACCACCTTCAGACGCAGGCTTCGCGCCATGCCGATGATGGCGGCGGCGATTCGCATGTCGTCGACGTCCCCGGGGATGTCGCGCACGAAGCTCTGGTCGATCTTGAGCTCGTCGATGGGGAAACGCTTCAGGTAGGCCAGGGAGGAATAGCCGGTGCCGAAGTCGTCGATGGACAGGCCGATCCCCAGCGCCTTGAGGTCGCGCAACCGTTCCACGGCCTGTTCACCCTGGCCCATGATCATGCTCTCGGTGAGTTCCAGCTTGAGCCGATCGGCGGACAGGCCGGTTTCGCCCAGGACGGCGGCCACCCGCCGCGCCAGGTCCGGCTGCCGCAACTGACGGGCGGACAGGTTGACCGCCATGACCAGGGGCGGCATCCCGGCCTCGATCCAGGCCCGGGCCTGAAGGCAGGCCTGGCGCAGCACCCATTCGCCCAGGGGCGCGATGAGGCCGGTCTCTTCCGCCAGGGGGATGAAGCGGGACGGGGCGATCATGCCCCGTTCCGGGTCGTCCCAGCGCACCAGCGCCTCGCAGCCCACCACGGTCCCCGTGACCATGTCCATCTGGGGCTGGTAGCGCAGCACGAATTCTCCCTGGTTCAGGGCCCGGCGCATGCGGGCTTCCAGCCCCAGCCGATCGTTGGCCGCCCGGGTCAGGGACGGCGTATAGAAACAGCAGATGTTGCGGCCGGATTCCTTGGCCAGGTACATGGCCACGTCGGCATGCTGGATCAGCTCGGTGACCGAGCGGCCATCTCCCGGAAACAGGCTGATGCCGATGCTGGCGCCGATGTAGACCTCGTGGCCGCTGGGCAGCTTGAAGGGGTCCTCCAGAAGCTGGATCAGGGACTGGGCGACGCTGGCGGCATCCTCCGGCCGCTCCAGGTCTTCCATGATGAGCAGGAACTCGTCGCCTCCCAGGCGGCCCAGGGTGTCCTCCTCCCGCAACCGCTGCGCCATGCGCCGGGCCAGGGCATCCAGGAGTTGGTCGCCGACCGGGTGGCCCAGGCTGTCGTTGATGTCCTTGAAACGATCCAGGTCGACGTACAACACGGCGACGCTCAAATGGTGCCGCTCCGCGCGGTCCAGGGCGTGTTCCAGGCGGGATTGCAGCAACAGGCGGTTGGGCAGGCCGGTGAGGGGATCGTGGTGGGCCAGGTACTCCAGTTTGGCCTCGGAGGACTTCAGCAGGCTGATGTCGGTCATCACGCCGACGTAGTTGCAGGGCAGGCCCTCGCCGTCCCGGACGGTGCTGACGGTGAGCAACTGGGGGAACAGCTCGCCGTTCTTGCGCCGGTTCCAGATTTCCCCCTGCCAATGGCCGGTGTCCAGGATGCTATCCCACATGGTTCGGTAGAAGGCCGTATCCTGGCGCCCGGATTTGAGCAGGCCGGGGTTGCGTCCCAGGGCCTCCTCCAGGGTGTAGCCGGTGATCTCGGTGTAGGCCCGGTTGACGCTGAGGATGGCGGGCCGCAGGTCGGTGATGACCACGCCTTCACGGGTGTTCTCGAACACCGCCGCCGCCTGGCGCAGGCGGGTATCGGCGCGCACCCGCCCCACCGCCAGGCCGGCGATGCGGGCAAACTCGCCGATCAGGTCGAGTTCCGTCCGGTCCGGGGCGCGGGGCTGGCCGTAATAGATGCCGAAGGTGCCCAGCACCTGGCCGGCCTCGTCCTTGAACGGGATCGACCAGCAGGCCCGCAGGCCCGCCGCGACGGCGAGATGGGCGTAGGGCGACCAGTAGGGATGGTTCTGGATGTCCTCGACGATCACCGTTTCGCCCAGGGCCGCGGCGGTGCCGCAGGATCCCCGCCCCACCCCCGGCTCCAGGCCATCGACGGCGCTGTTGTACGCAGCCGGCAGGCTGGGCGCCGCGCCCGTGAAGAGTCGGCCGTCGCGCGCGTCCCGCACCAGGATGGACACCCGCATGTCCGGATGGATGCCTTCCAGCCGCGTCACGATTTCACCCAGGATATCGGGCAGGGGGCGGTTCCCCACCAGGCCATCCAGCACGGCGATGCGGGTCTGCTGCAATTGCTCGGCCACCTTGGCATCGGTGATGTCGCGCCAGGCGCCGATCGCCTCAAGGACGGCGCCGCCGGTGTCGCCGGTCAGGCGCAGTTCGTCGTGTATCCAGTGAATCCGGCCCCGGCTATCGAAGAAGCGGTACTCGTGGACCAGATGGCCCGACGCGAGCAGCGCGTCCACGTTGGCCAGGGCGGCATCCCGATCGGCGGGATGGAGATGCGTCAACCACCAGTCCCCCCGCAGGGCCTCCCCCTCGGAATAGCCCAGCAGCCGGCCGATGTTGCCGCTCACCCAGCCCGGCGTGGCGCCCCCCTCTCCCAGGCGCAGGGTGTAGAGAATCACCGGGCTGGTGGCCAGCACCTGCTCCAGGCGCCGGGAGGTCGCCCGCAGATTGCCGCGCTCCCGCGCCAGTTCCGCCTGGCGCTGGACCTTGTCCAGGGTGGCCGGCAATTCGTGCAGATAGCCCGCGTGCTTGGAGATGTAGTCGTCCACGCCCAGGTGGAAGGCCTGGGCGGCGACCTCCTCGCCGCCCTGGCCGGAGACGATGACGATGGGAATATCCAGGCCGCGCTCGCCGCGCAAGACCTTGACCGCCTCCAGGGCGTCGACCTCCGGCAGGCGGTAATCCAGCAATACCACGTCGTAATCCGCCGGCAGCCCGGCCCGGGTCGGCAGGCGCTCCAGAACCTGGCCGGCGTTTTCCACCACGGTCAGGCGGATATGGGGCGCGTGGCGATCGAGGTGGCGCCGGGTCAGGTCGATATCGGCGGCGTGATGCTCGGCGTAGAGCACCCGCAAGGGACGGGAGCGCTGGTGCCGGGCCTCGTGAAAACGCTTCCAGGCATGGCGCAAGGTAGCGGGCAGGCGCTCCAGCGCCGCGTCCCCCTTGGTCAGGTAATCGTCCGCGCCGGCCCGCAGGGCGGCGATCGCCGCGGCCTGGTCGCCCGAGCCGGTGAGCATCACCACCGCCAGGGGCAGCTGCTCCTCCCGCACCCGGGCCAGCAGCTCCAGGCCGGAACCGTCCGGCAGGGTCAGGTCGATCAGGAGCGCATCGATGCCCGCCGGATCCCGCAGGCGCTCCAGCGCCGCGGCCAGGGTGGACGCCGGCTCCAACTGGATATCCGGCGCCAGGCCCGCCATGTGACGCCGGGTCAGGTCGGCATCGAACGGGTTATCTTCGACATGCAGTACTCGCACGGGCTCGCCTCCTTATTTTTCTCACACCACCGCGAGCGAGGGGGAAGGATATCGCCACGCCCCCCAGCCCGCGGTCCTCCCGCCAATCCGACGTTTGCCCCCCCGCGCCGGTTCTTCGCCGGCGAACGGTTCGCCACCCCTCCGCATCGACCGGAATGTCCGCGACTTGAAGGATGCGCGATGACATGGGAATCCCGTGAATGGTCTATCTCGGCGGATGGTTGACCAGGCACCAGTACAGCTCGATCTGGGCCGCGACCTCCATGAACTTCTCGAAGTCCACGGGTTTGATGATGTAGGAATTGGCGTGGTACTGGTAGGCCATCTCCACATCCTTGTCCTCGCTGGAAGAGGTCAGCACCACCACCGGCAGGTCCCGGCTCACCGGGTGGCCGCGCAGACGACGCAGCACCTCCAGCCCCCCCACCCGGGGCAGCTTCAGATCCAGCAGAATCACCAGGGGCGCGGGCTCGCCCGCCTCCCAGCGGGGAATCCACGCCAGCGCCTCCTGGCCATCCCGGGCCACCTCGATGGGGTTGATCAGCTTGCGCCGGGCGAAGGCGCGCAGGGTGAGATCCACGTCCACCGGGTTATCTTCCACCAGAAGGATCGGTCGCTTGCTCCAGTCCGAACTCATCGCGGCAGCTCCAGATAAAAAGTGGCGCCTCGACCAGGCACGCTCCTGGCCCAGACCCTCCCCCCCATGCGCGCCATCGCCTTGCGCACGATGGCCAGTCCGATGCCCGTGCCGGGGTAATCCTCGGCGCGTTGCAGACGCTGGAAGATCTCGAAAATGCGATCGTGGTATCGCATGTCGAAACCGATTCCGTTGTCCCTTATCACAAGAATAATGGATTTCCCCTTGGGGGTTCCACGGATTATCAGGAGCGGGGGCTGGCTGTCGCGGGTGAACTTGAGGGCGTTGTCGATCAGATTGCGCAGCGCCATGGCCAGGCCGTCCGGATCGGCGCGGACGACGAGCCCGCGCAGATCCGCGTCGACCACCAGGCCGCGGGCCTGGATATCCTCCCGCCGCTCGGCCAGCAGCCCGGCCACCTGGCGCGACAGGTCGAGAAGCTGGCTGTTCAGGCCGCGCCGCTCCAGGCGCGAGTAGGCCAGCAAGTCCTCGATGAGCTGGCTCATCTGGTGCACGCCCTGGCGCACGTTGTTCAGGAACAGGCGGCCCTCCTCGTCCAGTCGCCCGCCGTGGTCCTCCAGCAGCAGCCGGCTGTAGCCATCGATGCCGCGCAGCGGCGCCTTGAGATCGTGGGACACGGAATAGGTGAAGGTCTCCAGTTCCTTGTTGGCGGCGGCCAGTTCCGCGGTGCGCTGGCGTACCCGGTCCTCCAGTTCCACGTTGAGCTTGCGGATCTCGTCCTCCAGGCGCTTGCGCTCGGTGATATCCCGGGATACCAACACCACCCGCTCCACCCGGCCATCCACGCCGCGTATGACGCCGCCCTGGGACTCCATTTCGCGCACCTCGCCGCCCGGCGCCAGGAAACGGAAATCGAGCCGCTGGCCGATCCCGGCGCGCACGGCTTCGCGGAAGGCCCGGCGCACCCGATCCCGGTCGTCGGGATGGATCTCGGCGAAGGCATCCGTGCCCTTCATGGCCTCCGGATCACCGAACAGCGCCCGATAGGAGGGGCTGTTGTAGAGGCGACGGCCTTCCGGATCGAGCACCGCCACCAGGTCGCCCATGTTCTCGGCGATCAGGCGGAAGAACTCCTCCTGATCGCGCAGGGCCCTCTCGGCCCGCTTGCGGCTGGTGATGTCGGTGATGACCGCGGCGCGGGCGGGGTGGCCCTCGTACTCCAGGTCGTGGGAACGGGCCTCGATGACGATCTGGCCGCCATCCTTCCTCAGATGGTGCCATTCGCCGACATACGCCAGCCCTGACAGGCGGGCGGCCAGCTCGGCGATGGCCTGTTTCTCGCCCTCGGGATAGAGGTCGGTGAGACGCAGGGACAGGGCTTCCTCCAGGCTGTAGCCATAGTGCTGGGCGAAGGCCTCGTTCACGGCCAGCAGGCGCAGGCTGCCGCGCTCGTATACCAGCATGGGGGCCGGGTTGCGCAGGAACAGATGGCGGTATCGGGCCTCGCTTTCCCGCAGCGAGGCATCCGCCCGCTTGCGCCCGGTGATGTCGGTGACGAAGGCGAAGTAGCGCTCCGGATCCCCCGAGGCCCCGGCCACGATGTCCACATGGAGTTCGACGGGCACGAGGCCGCCGCCCTTGCGCAGATATTCCTTTTCGTAGCGCACCGGCCGGCGCGCGCGCCCCAGTTCCTCCAGCGCCCGCGACTCGGATTCCCGCCAGCGGGGCGGCGTCAGGTCGCGCAACCAATCGATGACGTCCAATTCCACCCGGCTGTAGCCCACCAGGTTCAGGAAGGCCTGGTTGCAGCGCTCGAATTTGCCATCCGGGAACCCCACCGCGATGGGCTGGGAGGAGCGCTCCAGCAGGTCCCCCAGGAGGCTGGATTCCCGCCGCTGGGCTTCCAGGGCCGCCGTCGCCCTGACCCGCTCGGTGATGTCCCGGGCGATGCCCAGCACGCCCAGTAGGCCGCCGCCGGGAGCGCGCACCGGCGTCCTGATGGTTTCCAGCAGTTCCCGGTGGCCATCGCCGGCGAAGCCGACCCATTCCTCCTCGACGCGCGGACCGCCGGCGGCGATGGTGGCCCGGTCCTTGTCGCGGGAGAAATCCGCCAGATCGTCCGGCAGGAAGTCATGGTCGGTCTTGCCCAGGATGCGCGGCTCACTGGCGCCGAGGAATTGTTCGAAACGGGGATTGCAGGCCAGGTACACGCCGTCGGGGTTCTTCAGCCAGACCAGATCGGGAATGGTGTCGAGCAAGGCGCGCAGACGCGCCGCGGTTTCGGCCAGCGCCTGGCCGCCCCGCGCCAGACGCCAGGCCATGGCGCCGGCCACCAGGGCGGCCAGCAAGCCCAGCAGGCGGATGACGCCGATGCCCGTGTCGGCGCGGCCCCAGCCCCCGACCGGGGCCGCGGCCAGGCGCCAGGCCCCCCCGGGCAGCATGACCTCCGTGGTCACCGGCTGGTCGACGAAGACATCCTGGTCGCCGAAGAACACCGGCCCCGGCGAACCGGCGCCCTCGGTGGCGCGCAGGGCCAGGCGCATTCCCGGGGCGAAATCGCGCAGGCCCGCCCTGCGGTACAGGGTTTCCGCGTCGATCACGGCCGACACCAGTCCCCAGAATCGCCGCTCGCCGCCGGGCCAGCGGGGATCGATAAACACCGGCTCCCGGACAATGATGCCGATGCCGCCCTGGCGCAGGCGCAGGGGGCCGGCCACCACCGACTTGCCGCTGTCCCGGGCGCGCAGGGCGGCCTCCCGCTGGGCGGGATGGATGCGGTAATCCAGGCCGATCGCCGCCTCGTTGCCGGCCAGGGGATACATCAGGGAGATCACCATGTCCGGCGCCCCGGCGATGTTGCGCAGGGCATGGCGTTCATCCACCAGGGCGCGCGCGATGACGCTGAAACCCGCCTGGTCGATATCCGGCCGGGCGGCGATGACGGCGGACAGCCCGTGCACCAGGAACAGGTTGGCGTTGATCTCTCCCTCCACGCGGGCGCGCAACGCGGACAGGCTGGCGAGCGCCGCGTTCCTTTCCTGGGCCAGGAGGCGCTGGCGGGCGAAGTGCTCGATGACCTGTTCGGTGGCCAATACCAGCGCCACGGCCAGCAGGGCGAACAGCCAGGCCCGCGCCGGCCCGCCGAGGGCATGGGCGCCCCGTGCCGGCTCCGCGCCCGTCCCGGCCGGGCCACCCCCGGACGGCGGGGCGCTCGGCGGGACCGCGCCGGGCCGATCCCGGTAAGGGAAGCCCAGGTGGCGGAGGAAATCGCCCTCGCCGACGATCCCGGCCAGGCGGCCATCGGCGCCGACGACCACCAGATGGCGCGCCTTGCCCTCCACCATCAGGCGATAGGCCGGCGCCACGCCCAGATCCGGCGACGCGGTCAACGGCGGCCGGGTCATGATCTCGGCCACGGACGGCGCCCGCGCGCCATCCGGCCGGCACGTGGCCAGGGCCGCGTCGCGCTGGCAGAACACGCCCAGGGGATGCCGCTCCCCATCCACCACCACCAGGGCGCCGCCGCGCGTCCGCCGCAGCAGGGCCAGGGCCGCCGACACCGGGGCCTCCGGCGCCACGGTAAGGGCCGGAACGGTCATGATGTCAGCGAGCCTGGTCGTATTCATCGCCCCCCTCCCCCTCCACTGGCCGATCTTGCCGCCGGCCCCGGGCCCCCCCCCCCCCCAACCACCCCCCCCCCCCCCCCCCCCCCCCCCCCGAACCCCCCCCCCCCCCCCCCAAAAAAAACAAAACCCCCCCGGGGGGGGGCCCCCCCCCCCCCCCCCCCCCCCCCCCCCCCCCCCCCCCCCCCCCCCCCCCCTTCTTCTTCTTGTGCGGGCGCCGCCCCCCGGGGGCGCCCGGCACCCCCCCCCCCCCCCCCCCCATATTTCTGTCCCCCCGGCGGCCGTGGGGAAGCTCATTCGTCCCGGGCCTCGATGCCCACCAGCCGCGTGGTCGGCGCGACCCGCGCCCAGTCTCCCAGTTCCTCGTCCAGCATGGCCCGCGTGAGGGGGTTGGCCCTCAGCCAGGCGGCGGGCAGGCGCAGCCGGCAGGCGCCACCGTCGCATTCCAGCCGGAGATCCGGCAGGGGGGCATCGCCGCGACTGGCATGGAACAGGACCGCCAGGCGCAGGCAAAGAATCTCGGGCCAGTTGGGGTCGTCATGGCCGAGGATGAGCTTGTCCAGCCCGCCCCGGCTAGCGCGCACCAGGGCGGCCAGGCGGGTCTGGTCGCGGCGGGAAAAGCCGGGCATGTCGGCGTTCTCCAGGATGTAGGCGCCATGCTTGTGCAGGCCGGCATGGGCAATGGAAATGCCGACCTCGTGCAGGCGGGCCGCCCAGGCCAGCCGCCGCAAGGCATCGCCCGGGTCCTCGGCCAGATGCCCCTCCAGGGCCGCAAACAGGCTCACCGCCAGGCGCTCCACCCTGACGGCCTGGCGCGTATCCACCTGATAGCGGCGCTGGAACTGGTTGACCGTGACATCGCGCATGTCGCGGTCGTGCACCCGGCCCAGCAGATCCCAGAGAATGCCTTCCCGCATGGCGCCCTGGGCGGCGGCCATGGTATCGATGCCCAGTTCCAGGAACAGGGCCAGCATGATGCCCAGGCCGCCCGTGACCACGGGCTTGCGGTCGGCCTTGAGGCCGGGGATGTTCAGGTGATCGACGTCGCCGGCCTTGATCAGGCGCTCGCGCAGCCACTTGAGCCCGTCCAGGGTGATGGCGCCGTCGGAAAAACCGTTCTGGCGGCAGATCTCCCCCAGGGCCTTGGCGGTGCCGGAGGAGCCCACCGCCGTTTCCCAGGCGCCCGCCTGGAACTGGCCCGCCGTCACCGTCCGGATCTCGATGCGGGCGGCGATCTCCGCCGCCTTCATGGCGGCCTTGTCCACCAGGCCACCGGGGAAGAATTGCCTGGAGAACACCACGCAGCCCATGCGCAGGCTCTCCCGTTCCCGCGCCTCGTAGCCGACGCCGATGATGCATTCCGTGGAGCCGCCGCCGATATCCACCACCAGTTGGGGCTTCCGGGTCAGGGGCAGGCTGTGGGACACGCCCAGGTAGATCAGCCGCGCCTCTTCCCGGCCGGCGACGATTTCGATGTCGAAACCCAGGGCCGCCCGCGCCTTTTCCAGGAAATCCGCCGAGTTCCTGGCCACCCTCAGGGCGGAAGTGCCCACCGCCCGCACGGCGCCTGGCTGCATGCCCCGCAGGCGCTCGCCGAAGCGGGAAAGACAGTTGAGGGCGCGGCGCTGGGAAGGACCGTCCAGGCGCTTGTTCTCGGTCAGGCCACCGGCCAGGCGCACCGATTCCTTGATGGCATCGAGGTAGTAGAGCTGGTCGCCCTCCACCCGTCCCACCTGCAGGTGAAAACTGTTGGAGCCCAGATCGACGGCGGCGAGAGTGGGATATTCCTGCATGATTTCTACTGAAATCGGTTCTTATATCGGCTTGGCGTGTCGGAATTATGACAGCCCGCGCCGGGCGGAAGGCGCGGTGTCGGCGGTGATTTTTCACGACGCGGGTTGCCCGTGATCCCGATAATGAAACACCATCAAGGCATCACGCTCGCCGATTCCCGCCGGCGATGTGTTTCATGTCCGTTTTTTTCAGCCCATGGAGAATGCATATGCGAATGGCGACCCTCGCGGCAGCGCCCGGCAGGAACAGCAAGATACGGTCACCTTCATCGCGGGGAACCCTCGCCCTAGCCGTGCTGGCGGCGGCCCTGATGGCCTCCCTCTCCTCCCCGGCCAAGGCGGTGGAGCGCCGCTCTCAGGCCGTCGCCCAGCACACCGGTGTCGCGGCGGAAGGCTTCAAGCTCCAGCGCAAGGATTTCCGCTTCGGCGGCTACACGGCCTGGCTGAAGCGCGGCGGCGAGTGGCATATCGAAGGATCGGTCCGTCACCGGGGGCTGCTCTGCGGTACCTATGAGGTCGGCATGCGCTTCGGCATCGGCAAGCCGGACTGCACGGACGTGAAATGGGTGTCGGGGGACAGCTACGTGACCTCCCAATACCAGTGCAACGACGCCGAAATGCCCCACGCGGGCACCGATATCGATGCCGCCCTGGCCGACCAGTTCGATGCCATCACCTGCGCCGAGCGGGTGGTCCGCTGCAGCGGCAACTGCAAGTAGGACCACGACCTGGGGACATGGGCCGGCCTACTCCCGGGGCTCCCGGCGGTTCGTTGACTTGCATTGTGGAAGCACATATACAGCGCATTCAGGCTCATCATCTCGGAGGAGTGACACCATGAAAACCAAATCGAAGAAAAAAGTGGGGGGTGACAAGAGCCCCCGGGATATCCAGGAAGTTGAAGCCGTCACCCCGGATCAGGCAGCCAGGGGCAAGCTGAAGAAGAAGGACTACGAAAAGGAACTCGCCCGCTTGCATGTGGAACTGGTCAAGCTCCAGGAATGGATCGTGCACAAGGGCCTCAAGGTCTGCGTCGTGTTCGAGGGACGCGACACCGCCGGCAAGGGCGGCACCATCAAGGCGCTCACCGAGCGTGTCAGCCCGCGCGTGTTCCGGGTGGTCGCCCTGCCGGCGCCCAGCGACCGGGAGAAGACCCAGATGTACATGCAACGTTATGTGCCCCACTTCCCGGCGGCCGGCGAGGTGGTGATCTGGGATCGCAGCTGGTACAACCGCGCCGGCGTCGAACGGGTGATGGGTTTCTGCACCGAAGATAAGGCGAACAGATTTCTGCAGGGTGTGCCCCTGTTCGAGAAAGCCATGGTGGAGAACGGCATCCTCCTCATCAAATACTGGCTGGAAGTCAGCCCCGAGGAGCAGACGCGCCGGCTCAAGTCGCGCATCGACGATGGGCGCAAGATCTGGAAGCTCACCCCCATGGATCTCAAGTCCTACAGCCGCTGGTACGACTACTCCCGGGCGCGGGACGCCATGTTCGCGGCCACCGACCTGGGTTACGCGCCCTGGTTCGTGGCCAGGTCGGACGACAAGAAGCGCGCCCGCCTGAACATCATCAGCCACCTGCTCGGCCAGATCCCCTACAAGGAGGTCCCCCGCGAAAAGGTGGTGCTGCCCAAGCGGCAAAGGGCGGGGTCCTACAAGGAACCCGACTATCCGTACAAGTTCGTCGAAGAAAAGTTTTGATTTGAAGCCAAGGCGGGAAAACACCATGAACAACCCCAGCAATGACGCCGGTCTGATCCAGGTTCTGGCGGAACGACTCGAAACGCAGCGCCTGCCCAGGGCCCTGGCGATCAAGGCCAGTGTCGACCGCGGCGAGACGCTCGGTGACCTGGACATCAAGTTCCTGCAGGAGGTACTGAGGGACGCCGGGCAGATCGCTCCCCTGCTGCACGCCCATCCCGAATGGCAGGACCTGGCCGGCCGCATGATGCAGTTGTACAAGGAAATCACGGAGAAGGCGCTGGCGAACGAGAAACGCGCCTAGGAGCCCGCGGGTCTCAGGAAGCGGGTAGCGTCGGGCACCCGCGCGGATGCATGCATCGCCCCGACTCATCACCCCGGCGACGGACGGCGCCGCGCGCGCCGAGCGCGCGGAGTCCGGCAGCCGGGTTCGCGACTTCAGCCCCGGGACGGAAAGCGCCAACGTGTCCGCGGTGTCCGCCCATGCGGAAGGTGGGGAGCAGAGAGGAAATGATGCTGAGCGACTGGATTCCGCTGCTTCGCGACTTGCGTCTTTACCGCCGGGAGTGGTTGTCGCGGGATGTCATCGCCGGCCTCTCGGTCGCCGCGGTCCAGGTCCCCACGGCGATCGCCTATGCCAACCTGGCGGGCTTCCCGCCGGAAGTCGGTTTGTACGCCAGCATGCTGCCGGTGCTGGTCTATGCCCTGTTCGGCTCGTCCCGGCAACTGGTCCTGGGGCCGGACGCGGCCACCTGCGCCATGATCGCCGCCTTGCTGTTGCCCCTGGCCCAGGGCAATCTCGCCCACTACCTGCAACTCTCGGCCGCCCTGGCCATCATGGCGGGACTGCTGATGGTGATCGGCGGCATGAACCGCATGGGCTTCATCGTGAACTTCTTCGCCCGGCCGATCCTGATCGGCTTCCTCAACGGCATCGCCTTCAGCATCATCGCCGGACAACTGGGCAAGCTGCTCGGCATCACGATGGTGAACCGGGATTTCGTCCCGTCCCTGATCGAGATCGTCAGGCGCCTCGGCGAGACCCACGGCCATAGCCTCGCGGTGGGCCTGGTCACGCTGATGCTGCTGATCCTGATCCGGCGTTTCCTGCCCCGGGCGCCGGTGGCCCTCATCGCCCTGCTGGCCTCGGGCCTGGGCGTGGTCCTGCTTGGCTTCGAGGGCCAGGGGGTGAAGCTGGTGGGCGCCGTGCCCTCCGGCCTGCCCTCATTCTCCCTGCCCGGCCTGGGCTACGAGGGCGCGCAAAGCATCTTCATGAACGCGGTGGGCCTGGTCATCGTCAGTTTCACCAGCGGCATGTTGACGGCCCGCAGCTTCGCCGCGCGCAACGGCTACCCCATCAACGCCGACCAGGAAATGCGCGCCATCGGATTTTCCAACATCGCCTCCGGCCTCACCGGCGGTTTCGCCGTGACCGGCGCGGACTCGCGCACGGCCGTCAACGACGCCAGCGGCGGCAAGACCCAGCTGGTTTCCGTGGTGGCGGCGCTGGCGACCGCGGGCGTGGCCCTGTTCCTGGCCGAGCCCCTGGGCTACCTGCCGATCGCCGCGCTGGCCGCCGTGCTGATTCATTCCGCCTGGGGATTGCTGGATTTCGCCTCCTACCGCAACCTGCGCCTGATCGACCGTTTCGAATTCGGCCTCTCGCTGTTGACCACCGTGGGGGTGCTGGTGATCGGCGTGCTGCCCGGCGTGGTGATCGCCATCCTGATGGCCCTGGTCAATGTGCTGGTGAAGATCTATCGCCCGGGTGACGCGCTCCTCGGCGAGGTCCCGGGCCTGGAGGGCTACAACGACATGAGCCTGTCACCGGAGGCGCGCCCCGTCCCCGGCATGATCCTCTACCGTTTCGAGGCGCCATTGCTGTTTTTCAACGCCGACAACTTCAAGGCGCGGGTAATGGCGCTGGTGGACGGTGCCGGGCCCGGGACGCGCTGGTTCGTGCTCAGCACCGAGGCGGTCAGCCAACTCGACAGCACCGGCGCCATGGCCATCGATGAACTCCATGGCGAACTCCGGGCGCGCAACGTCCAGCTTGTCATCGCCCGGCCGAAACAGTTCATGCGCAAGTACGGCGAACACCTGGGATTGGGGGACAAGATCGGCAGGGAAAATATTTTCTTCTCCGTCCATGCGGCGGTGGAAGCGATTCAACAACGCGACGTCCCGGCCGCCGAATCCGGACGAAGCGACTGAGGTGAATGCGTTCGATCCGGGAAGCGCCATGGGTGGCGGCCGCCTCAACCCCGACTTCCCCTTGCCCCCGACTTCCCCTCGCGTGAGGGCGGCATGGCGCGCCTCCGCCGCGTGGGCTCTCCGGCCCGGCAGGTCAAGGAGGAGCATTTTCGGAATACATGCTACCTTCAATAAGTGGTTCCTTCCGCGCGTATCGGCGGCGGATGGGCGGACAGGTTGATCAACCAGAATGGAGACTGACATGCGTAATTTGCTGATGGCGTTCATCGTGGGTTTCGCCTCCCTGACCAGCATCCAGGCCTTCGCCGCGGAGCCCGCCGCGGACAAGGACAAGGCCCGGGCGGAGATCCGCCAGACGGCGCAGGACGTCCTCGCCACCCTGTTCAAGGCCAAACCGGCGGCCGCGGAAGCCATGCCCAAGGCGGCGGGCTTCGCGGTCTTCAGCAACTATGGCGTGACCATTCTCTATCTCGGCGGCGGCGCGGGGAAAGGCATGGCGGTGAACAACAAGACCAAGCAGCACACCTACATGCGCATGGTGGAGGCCAAGGCCGGCCTGGGCCTGGGCGTGAAGAAATCCCGGGTGATATTCATCTTCGAGACCGAGGACGCTCTCAACCGCTTCGTCGACAAGGGCTGGGAATTCGGCGGGCAAATCACCGGGGCGGCCAAGACCAAGGAGATGGGCGGTGCCTATCAGGACGCGTTCAGGGTGGGTGAAGGCGTCCTGATGTATCAGCTCACGGATGCCGGACTGGCCGCCGAGATGACCCTGAGCGGCAGCAAGTACTTCAAGGATGACGAGTTGAACTGATCTGAAGCCGCGCGCGCCAAGCGTGCCGCCGCCGCTGACGCTCCCGGGCGATTCGCGCGCAACCCGCGCGGCCCGTCTTTCCGGGGCGTCCCCCAGGTCGTGTCGAATGCTTGATCGGGAAAACGGGATGGGCCATGGCTGAAATCACACCACGCTGGGAATGGCGTTCCTTTGGTCGGCGTTTCGGCGGTGCGGAGGCGCTGCTGGCGCGGCTCACGCCGAGCGGCGTGCAGGAAAGCGACGAGATCTACCTGCTGTCCGGCGCTGGCGAGAATGTGAAGGTCCGCGATGCGTTGATGGACATCAAGGTGCTGCGCGAGGTCAACGCCGACGGCCTCGAGCAGTGGACGCCGATCATGAAGGCCGGCTTTCCGCTCCAGGCCGCCGATGCGGCGCGGGTGTTCGAGGCGCTGCGGCTGCCGCTGCCGACGCCGGCCCGCGCGAGCTACACCCTGGACCAGTTCATCGAGCGGTTTGCCGCGCCGGGCGGTCCAATCCGCGCGGTGAAGGTGCACAAGCGGCGCACGCGCTACACCGTCGGCGGCTGCATGGCCGAACTCTCCGAGGTGGTGGCGGACGGCAAGCCCACCCACACCATCGCGGTGGAGTCGGAGGATGCGGCCGGGGTGATGCGGGCGGTGCGGGAGCTCGGCCTGGGGGGCTACACCAACACCAGCTATCCCTTTGGCCTGGCGGCCCTGATCGACGACGCGCCGGAACGCTACGCGGTGATCGACGCCGGCACCAATTCCATCAAGTTCCATATTGGCGAGCATATCGACGAGCACGACGCCGGCGGCAAGTGGCGCACCGTCGTCGACCGCGCGGAGGTGACCCGCCTTGGCGAGGGGCTCGCGGATCAGGGCGTGATCATCGACGCCGCGCTGGAGCGGGTGATCGCAGCCATCTCAGGCATGGCCGACGAGGCGAAGCGGCATGGTGTGCGGGCGATCGCCGCCGTGGGCACGGCCGGCCTGCGCATCGCCGCGAACAGCAAGGAAGTGGTGGAAACGATCCGGGTGCGCACCGGTGTGCATATCGAAGTGATCTCGGGCGATGAGGAGACCCGATTGGCGTACCTGGCGGCTAAGGCCGGCCTGGGATTGAACCAGGGTTCCCTCGTGGTCTTCGACACCGGCGGCGGCAGCTCCCAGTTCACCTTCGGGCACGACGCCGTCGTGGACGAGCGCTTCAGCGTCGACGTCGGCGCGGTGCGCTACACCGAGCGTTTCGGACTCGACCGCGCCGTTTCGCCCGAGGTGCTGCGCGCGGCCATGGCGGCGATTGCGGCCGACCTCTCGCGCATCGACGGACGCCCGGTTCCCGACGCGCTGGTGGCGATGGGCGGCGCGGTGACCAATATCACCGCGGTCAAGCATCGGCTCGCCAGCTATGACCCCGAGGTGGTCCAGGGCAGCGTCCTCGACCGCGCCGAGATCGATCGCCAGATCGAGCTCTACCGGACGCGGGATGCCGACGCCCGCCGCGCCATCGTCGGCCTGCAGCCGAAGCGGGCGGAAGTCATCCTCGCCGGGGCCTGCATCGTCCGCGCGGTGATGGAAAAACTGGGCAAGCAGTCCTTCACCGTCAGCGACCGGGGCCTGCGCCATGGCCTGCTGGCCGAGCGTTTCGGCGCCTGAAGGTGCGCTATCTTGAATATGAAGGCTCCGTGGAACGACACGGCTCATTGATTACGAAAGGGATCCAGACCATGGTCACCAGAACAGCGACAAAAACCGTGAAACCCAAACCAAGCGCAACGCCCGCGACGGCAGTTAAACCGGTGGCTGCTCGTAAACGGGTCGCGAAGCCCAGGCAACCCGCATTGGCGAAACCCCTCTCGCGCGATCAATTGGACGCGGTGTTCAAGCTCATCAAAGGATCCGGCAGCGTCGAACTGAAGCTGACGGTCCCCCTCACCAGCCACCGCGCGACGGTCAAGAGCATCGGCCTCGACCCGGTCGAGGCCGAGCCGCGGCAGGCATTTTTCTTCGATACGCCCGACCTGGCCTTGAACAAGGCCGGCGTGGTCGTCCGGGCCCGGCGTATCCAGGGCGGGGATGGCGATACGGTGATCAAGCTGCGCCCCGTGGACCCCGCCGCCATCGACCCGGACCTGCGCCGCTCGGCGGCCTTCAAGGTCGAGGTGGACGTGATGCCGGGCGGGTTCGTCTGCTCGGCTTCATACAAGGGCGTTTGCAAAGGCCGGGAAGTGCTCGACGTGAGTGCGGGGGAGATGCCGCTGCGCAAGCTGTTCTCCAAGGAACAGCGTGCCTTCTATGACGCGCACGCCCCAGCGGGCATCACGATGGACAAATTGGTCCTCCTGGGCCCCACCTTCCTGCTCAAGGCCAAGCACCAGCCGAAGGACTTCGACCGTCCCATCGTCGTCGAGGTGTGGTTCTATCCGGATGGTTCGCGCATCCTGGAAGTCTCCACCAAGTGCCTGCCGAAAGAAGCCTTCGACTTCGGCGGTACGTTCAAGGCCTACCTCGCCGACCGCGGCATCATGTTCGTTGCCGACCAGTCCGCGAAAACCAAGCGCTCGCTGGAGTACTACAGTGCCCTGCTCAAGGAGGAGGGGATGGCGGGCTGAGTGACCTTGGAGCCACCCCGCAACGGGTGGGTGGGCTGCAACCTCGGACTCGACCATCGGCAACCCCGCCTCTGGCGGCATTGCCTGGCGTCGTAATCTGAACCTCGATGGGTACCCGTCACGCGGGCATCAACCTGCCCTGCCGCCGGCGGGTTGCCTCGCCTCGAATGCGGCGACCGCCTGCTCCACTGTAACGAACATCCTATCTTGCCCCAGCCGCTCGGCGAGGGGGGTGCGCCGGACAAGTTCAAGCGCCTCGGGGTTGAGGGCGGCAAGCCAGAGTTCCCTGCCCTGCTTGCGTTGCCGCTCCTCGCCCTCCACCAGCATCTTGAGGGCGGTGTATTCGAAACCCGGGATCGCCGAGCAATCCAGCAGCACAACCTTGGGGTCGGCGGCCTCGGCCAGGGCCTGCAATTTTCCCGCGACGTTGCCCGCATTGCCGAAGTAAAGGCGGTCCTCGGGGTGGGCAATGAGCAGGCCGGGGATCGCCTCGTCCTCGGCATGTTCGGGTGAACGCGGGCGGAACACATTCGTGCCCGGCTTGCGGCGGAGTTCATCGACCCTCGGGTCGTAGCCGAGGTACATGAGCCCCAACAGCGAGAGCACGATGGCGACCACGATGCCCTTGAGCGTGCCCAGCACCATCACGCCGAGGCAGGCGACCAGGGCCCAGCGAAACTCCATGGTGCGCACGCGGCGAATGGCCGCCATCTCCGCCGGGTCTACCAGCCCGATGGAGTAGGCGATGACCACCGCCGCCAGGGTAGCGTGCGGCATGAGCGCCAGCACCGGCGCGAGGAACAGCAGCGTCGCGAAGGCTACCGCCGCCACCACCAGGGAGGCGGCCTGGGTCCGTGAACCGGCGTTAAGGCTCACCGCCGTCTGGGAGGTACCGCCGCCGGCGGGCATCGAGCCGATGAACGCACCCGCGGCATTCGCCGCGCCGAGGGCCAAGAGTTCGCGATTCGCATCGAGGGGGGGATCGGCGGGCCGCACGAAGGCGCGGGCCGCCGCGATGGACTCGGTGAAGGAGATCAGGGCGATGCCGGCGGCCGCCGGCCACATGGCCTCGAACAGGGAAGGCCGCGGCCACTGCGGCATCGGGAAGCCGCCCTGGATCGAGCCCACCACGCTTACGCCCGCCGCTTCCAGTCCGACGATGGTCGAGGCGGCGATGCCGACGGCCACGGCCAGCAGGGGCGCCGGCGACCTGGGCAGGAAGCGCTTGGCGAAGAAGATCACCGCCAGTGTGCCCAGGGCGACGGCGAGGGTGGGCCAGGAGAGTTCAGGCAGGTGCCCGAAGATGGACAGCACATCGCGGAAGAAGCCTTCCTTGTGGATGTGGATGCCGAGCAGCTTGGGCACCTGGTCGACGACGATGACGAAACCCACCCCCGCCTTGAATCCGACCAGCACCGGCTCGGAAATGAAATTCGCCAGGAAGCCCATTTTGAGGACGCGGGCGGCCATCAGCATCAACCCGACCAGCACGGAAAGCGTCGCCGCGGCGGTGAGCGGATCGAGACCCGGATTCTGCCGCAGCGCTTCGCCGATCGCCGTCGCGCACAGGATCGCGATCGGCGTGGTGGTGCTGACCGAGAGCAGTCGCGAGGTGCCGAGGGCCGCATACACCGCCATCGGCACCAGCGCGGCGAAGAGACCCGCCTGCACCGGCAACTGGGCGATGGTCGCGTAGGCCAGGGCTTTCGGCACGACGACCGCGGCGGTTGTCAGTCCGGGGAGCAGGTCCATGGCGAACGACTTGCGCCAATCACGCCGCCCGATGATTTCTTCCGCCATGCCGATCCCCCCTCGAAGTTCTGGCCGCCGCCATTGCCGACGGCGGCAATCCGGGGCACCCGGAAACAGGCCTAATCTACGCCAAAAACCGGCGCGGACAAGCAGACTTTGCTCCGGTAGCCATTGCCACGGGACTGGCCCGCCCCTCCCCCGCATGCGGTCCTGGCCGGGTTGCGCCAGCGGGAAGTCGGTGACTCCAATCACCCGCGCATGCAAGCCATGCGGCTCGTGGGCTGTTCATCACACGAATTTTCAAATGGCCCCACGGCCGCGAACCCCGGATTCCTATGTGGCCGCATGATCGTCTTGCCTCCCCCCGAATAACATTCCATGCTGTTTACATGAGCGATCCCACGCCATCACCGCAAAACCCTGAGCCGGGCCGCATCCTTCGCCCCCTTCAGGGCGCCGACCAGGCAGGCTGGATACGCTGGCTGCCCGGACTGCGAACCCTGCGCGGCTATGAACCCGCCTGGCTGCGGCACGACATCGCCGCCGGGCTGGTACTGACCACGATGCTGGTACCCGTCGGCATCGCCTACGCGGTGGCCTCCGGGGTGCCCGGCATCTACGGTCTGTATGCGACGATCATCCCGCTGCTGGCGTATGCGCTGTTCGGCCCCAGCCGCATTCTGGTGCTGGGACCCGACTCCTCGCTGGCCGCGGTCATCCTCGCGGTCGTGCTGCCGCTGTCCCAGGGCGACCCGATGCGGGCCATCGCCCTGGCCGGCATGATGGCCGTTGTCTCCGGGGTGGTCTGCATCGCGGCCGGCCTGGCGCGCCTGGGCTTCATCACCGAGCTGCTTTCCAAGCCGATCCGCTACGGGTACATGAACGGTATCGCGCTGACGGTATTGATCAGCCAACTGCCCAAACTATTCGGCTTCAAGATCGACAACACAGGCCCACTTATCGACCTCTGGTCCATCGCCACCTCGATAGTCGACGGGCTAGCCAACTGGACAACGTTCCTGGTCGGCGCGGGGACGCTGGCGGTGATCCTGCTGCTCAAGGACTACAAGCGTATTCCGGGCATCCTGATCGCCGTGGTCGGCGCGACGCTGGTCGTGGGTGCGCTGGACCTTGGGGCGACGGCTGATGTGTCGATACTCGGCTCCCTCCCGCGGGGCCTGCCCGCCTTCGCCATCCCATGGATCACCCCGGCCGACATTGGCCCGGTCCTGATCGGCGGGCTCGCCGTCGCGCTGGTCTCGTTCGCCGATACCAGCGTGCTGTCGCGTGTGTATGCGGCGAAGACCCGCACCCATGTGGACCCCAACCAGGAAATGGTGGGGCTTGGAGCCGCCAACCTGGCAGCCGGATTCTTTCAGGGCTTCCCCATCAGCAGCAGTTCATCGCGCACCCCCGTGGCCGAAGCCGCGGGCGCCAGAACCCAGTTGACCGGCGTGGTCGGCGCCCTCGCCGTCGCCCTGATGCTGGTGGCGGCCCCCGACCTGCTGAGGAACCTGCCCACCAGCGCGCTGGCCGGAGTTGTGATCGCGTCGGCGATCGGCCTGATCGAGGTCGCCGACCTGCGCCGGATCTACCGCATCCAGCGCTGGGAGTTCTGGCTCTCGATCGCTTGCACCATCGGCGTGGCGGTGCTGGGCGCGATTCCCGGCATCGGCCTGGCCATCGTGATCGCCGTCATCGAATTCCTCTGGGATGGCTGGCGCCCCTACTCCGCGGTGCTTGGACGCGCCGAAGGCATCAAGGGCTACCACGACATCAAGCGCTACCCCGATGCGCGCCGCATCCCCGGGCTGGTCCTGTTTCGCTGGGATGCCCCCCTGTTTTTCGCCAACGCCGAGTTTTTCCATGACCGCGCGCTGGACGCGGTGGCGACATCGCCCACGCCGGTGCGCTGGCTGGTGGTCGCGGCGGAGCCGGTTACCAGCGTGGACGTCACGTCCGCCGACATGCTGGCCGAACTGGACGAGACCTTGCGTGGGGCCGGCATCGAACTGTGCTTCGCCGAGATGAAGGACCCGGTCAAGGACAAGCTGAAACGCTTCGGACTGTTTTCGCGACTGGGCGAGGAGACTTTCTTTCCAACCCTCGGGGTGGCCGTCGGCAGCTATCTCAAAACCTTCCCCGTGGAGTGGGAGGACTGGGAGGACCGGGAACCCGCGTGAGCGTACCCCGGTCCGGGCTGGTTTCCAGTCCGGCGGGCGCCGGGGATACGTTCGCTCGTTCACATGGAATTGCGCCGACTGGAGGCACGCGTATGTTCAAGCTTTTTCAATCCATATTCCGACCGGGCGCCGACAAGCTGGGCACCTATCCGGAGGACCTGATCGCGCGCGCCATCGGGCGCGCCATCGACGGCACCGACCCGCGCCTGCGGGCCGTGTCCGGCCACAAGAAGCGCCTGCGGCCCGCCGTGATCCACGCCATCGACCACGTGGTGGAACTGGTGGACAAGCTCCCGCCCCCGCTCGTGATGAACCGGCGCAATTACGGCGCCGACGCCGAACTGAGGGCCTATTTCGCCTCGGCCGACCACATGAACGAGGTCCTGTCCCGGGACGCCGAGTTGCGGCAATGGCAAAAAACGCACGATGGCTTGGTGGCCGAGCGCGTCCTCGGCCTGCTCATCATGGAACCGCGGGAACGCAATGTCCTGGGCATGGCCATCGAGGGCGACCAGTTGCGCCATGACGTGGCCCAGGTGACGGTGGGCTTCAACAAACACCGCGTGGTGGATCCCACCGCCGTGGAGGACGACACGCGGCGCCTGCTCAAGCGCCGCGCCTTCGACCACCTGCTCACCCTCGCCCTGGTCCGTTTCGCCGACATCCAGGGCGAGCGCGCGGATCTGGAACAGGAACGCGGCCTGATGCGCGGCAAGCTCGCGGCCCTGCGGGCCGGGGGATGGGGATTCGGCGACGATGGGGGCGGAGAGACGGACGAAGCGTCCGCCGACCCGCGGGCGCTGCAACAGCGCATCCGGGAGATCGATGCCCAACTTGGCGCCCTCGGCACCGGCTTGCTCGAATCCCATCTCGACATCCTGGTGGACGTGCTGGCCCGGGCGGAGGAGAACCTGCGTGCCGAGCGCGTCACGCTATGCGTCGATCGCCAGGGGGTGAAGCAGGCGCAAGCCAGCGAAATGGCGCCAGAAATCACCCTCGCCACCCTGCATAACTCGGTGGGCCGCAGCGTCGTGGTGCGCCTGATCCGGATCGAGCGGGCGGACCTGCCGCCGCCGCCGGATTTCCTGCGCGAGGCGCAACGATTTCTGGGTTAACGGACATGGCTTTGAGAAGACACCCTGAAGCATGAAAGCCATGCCCGTTTCCCTCACCCCCAGCCCCTCTCCCGCTTGCGGGAGAGGGGAGCTTCGAGAAGTCGCTGCGACTTTCACGTTAAGGAATAGCGGGCCGATCCCGTCCGGGCTCAGGCCTCCAGCGTGTCGAGGCCGCCGACGAAGAAGCGCCGCACGATGCCGCGCAATTCCTCGCGCAAGCGAGCGTCGTCGCGGCCGGAATACTCGGCATGGAGTCGGGGTGCGATGCCGGCGAAGCGGTCCAGCAGCGTGGGGTCGAAGTGCGTACCGCGCCCTTCCTCCAGGATGGCCATGGTGGCCGCGTAGGAAAGGGGCTCCTTGTAGGGGCGCCGGGAAGTGAGGGCGTCGAACACGTCGGCGATGGCGAAGATGCGCGCCTCCAGGGGAATGGCGTCCCCGGCCAGCCCCCGGGGATAGCCGCTGCCGTCATATTTCTCGTGGTGGCAACCGACCACGTCCTGGGCCTGGGCGAGCCAGGAGCTGTGCTTGACGATATCCAGGCCATGTTCGACGTGGGTCCGCATGATCCGGAATTCGTCCGCGTCGAGGCGCCCGGGCTTGTGCAGGATGTCATCACGGATGCCGATCTTGCCCGCGTCATGCAGGAAGGCGCCCTTGATCAGGCCGCGCATGCGCCCCTCGTCCAGGCCCGAGGCCTCCGCCAGACGCAGGGCATACAGCGTGACGCGGAAGTTGTGGGCATCGGTGTCGCTGTCGCGCTTGGCGATCGCGCCGCCCAGCACCTCCAGCGTTTCCAGGTTGGCCTCCAGCAGATTTTCGGAATGGTGGGCCAGGCGCCGGGTCAGCCTCAGGATCACCGGGTAGAGCATCAATGCCGTGACGGCCACGATCATGGCCGTGTACAGCATGCCGTTCAGGGCTTGGCGGCGGATCTGGGCGAGGGTCGTGTCGGACAGTCGGAACAGGCCCTCGGCATGGGCGACCGTGCCGCCGGCCGCCCTGGAGAGAGACAGCATGATGTGGAGATGGGGACGTCCCTCGATGCGCAGGCGCTCGATGGCGTGGCCATCCACTGGCGGGAATTGCCCGGGCCGAGCCTCCGACACCGCCGGCGGGCGAGCGGCGCGGACCGCCTCCGGAGAGGCGCGTTCCAGCAGGACACGGCCGCCGGCATCGTAAAGCCGCACCTGGGTAAACTCGCCGAAGCGCAGCGCCGGCGTCCGCGCCTGGATTCCATCCAGCGCGCGCCCCGCCGCCGTCCTGGCGTCCAGCCCCTCCTCACGTTCGAGCCGGGCGGCTCCCAGGCGGATCAACTCCAGGCGCAGGCGCGCCTCCTGCGCGACCTCGACCCCGATCCTGTCCTGGTCGCGCAGGAAGGCCAGGGCACCCAACACCAGGGCAAGCACCAGGGTGGCCGCGAGCAATTGCAGCGGCAGTACTCGTCCCACGAAGGTCCCGAGGGAGTAGTTTCGACGATGCATGCGAGCTTTCCTCAGGACTGAAGGGCATCACCCCGCCCGCCTCCCGGAGGCTTATTTCCAGTAGGTGGTGTTGGCCGACTTGCCGGCAAGCTGGTTGGCGCTTTCCAGGAACTTCTGCGCGCAGGGCGGACGGCGCAGGGAGGGCTTTTGCCCGCTCATGATTTCTCGCGGCTCCACCGTTCTGCCGTATAGCGCGGCGATGGCCTGCTGATTCAGGCTGATGTGGATGTCATCCAGGGACAGGCCGGCCGAGATGCCGCGGTTCCTGGCATAGGCGACGATATCCCGCTCGGGGGACATGGCGTGCTGGATCGGCCCGGTCGCTTCCTTGCCTTCCAGTCGCAGTTGTCCGCTGAGCATGCGCTCGATGGCGGCGGGAGACTTGATCACCACCAGGGTGTCATAAAGGCTGGCGCCGAAATGGGGGCCGGTACTGGTGCCCCGCACCAGCAGGGGAATGGGCGGGCTCCATTCGCCGTCCCGATCCCGATAGGCCAGCACGCCGGTTCCCTGGATCATGGATATCCCCACGCCCACCTTCTGGATATTCGGGAATACCGCGAAGCCATGGGCGTCCTTGAGCGCCTGTTCGAGCAAGGCCCGCCTCTGGGGGGCGAGATCGACCTTGATGATGCTGTCGAACACCTGGGTCGCCGAATCCACGTGCTGCTGCAACTCCGCGGGCACGGCGACCTCCTCGGCCGTGGCGGGGAACGATACACACAAGGCAAGGGCACAGCTCATCCAGAAGTGCATGCTAAAGCGGTGATGGGTCCTCATGGTCTTCTCCATTCAGTGTCCGATGCCCTCGGACGGGGGTTGGGAATCCGTCTTGACCCAGGCATCGATGAGCGTGTAACTCACGGCCAGGATCACCGGGCCGACGAAGATGCCCACCAGGCCCAGGGTAATCATGCCGCCGATCACGCCGGCGAGGATCAGCAGCAGGGGCAGGTCGGCCCCTTTCTTGATCAGGTAGGGACGCAGGAAATTGTCCAGGCTGCCGACGATCAGGGTCCACACCAGCAGAAAAGTCCCCCAGGCATTATCCCCGCTCCAGTAGAGCCAGACCACCGCCGGGGCCAGGATGAGGATGGGGCCGAGCTGGGCGATACACAGCATGAACATCACCGCGGTCAGCACCGGAGCCATCGGCACTCCGGCCACCGCCAGGCCGATGCCGCCCAGGGCCGACTGGGCGAGGGCGGTCACCACCACGCCCAGGGCGACGCCGCGAATCGCCTTGCCGGCCAGCACCACGGCATCCTCGCCGCGCGCCCCGGCCAGGCGATGGCCGAAGGCCTTCAGCCAGGCCGCGGCTGATTCCCCGCCCGCGTAGAGGATGGCGGCGATGAGCACGGTGAGCAGAAACTGCAGGAACACCATGCCGAAGCTTCCCACCTCGGAGGCGAACCATTGGGTGACGACCCCCACGTATGGCGTGAGCTTGACGGTGAACTCCTCGACGCCCGCGGCGGCGAACTGTTGCCAGAATTGCTGGACTTTGGCGCCGACCACGGGAAGCCCGACGATCCAGTCCGGCGGGGGCGGCAGCTTGAGATCGGCGAGCCACTTCGCCCAGTCGACGATGCGGTCGGCATTGTCCACCAGGGTGGCGATAGCCAGGGACAGGGGCACGATCAGGACCAGGAGCAGCATGAGCGTCATCACCGCCACCGCCAGCGAACGCCTGCCCCACAATCGGGCCTGGAGCGCCCGCATCACCGGCCAGGTGGCCACCACCACCATGGTGGCCCAGATGATCGCCGGCAGGAACGGCCGCAATATCCAGAACGAGGCGGCGATCAGGCCCGCGATGAAGAGGATGCCCAGGGTCATCTGGGCGAGGTCGCGCGGTTTGGGGTTCATGTTGGCTCGGTCGGGAGGTGGGGGTTGGCGGGCCGGGGTCGGCGATGGGAAAGGATGCTGACTGTTCCTGGAGCCGAAGGATAGACAATTACCCCGGATATTTCATGCCAGCGGCCTGGCGGATCGAGGCAAGCCCACGCCCGGGGCGGGCATGTTCCGGGCATCCGCTTGCATGTTTCAGTCATAACCCGAGGGAATATTTGCTATAAGCCTGTCGCTCTCAAGAAAATGCAGGGCCGCCCCGAGTTTTCTTTTCCCCCTCGGGGGGTGGGTTGGGCGCGGCCCGGCCCTGGGGGTGCTCAACCGAAACCTACTTTCTGACATCATGCGCTTGGCCCGCCTGCATCCAGACTTTGAGCCCGAGTTGCGGCGGGCCGCCGGCTCGCCCGGGTTGCACGCACGCTCCCTGGCTGGCGGGGCGTGAAATGCTCCTTACCTGAAAGCTGACAATGCGAACACCGATCCTCCTCCTGCTTTGGCTCCTCGGCATCCTTGCCCTTCCCGCCCTGGCCGCCGATGGCGCCGAACCGGCAACGCCCGCGCGCGCCGAGCACACCGCCAGCCATGAGATGGCGGATGCCATCCACCTGGCGCCGGTGACCGTCGATGGGGTCACCCTGTTCCAGGTTCGCGGCATCACGGCCTATCCGGCCGAGAAGCGCGCGGCGGACATCGTCGGCAGGATCGTCAAGGCCGCCCGCGACCCGGGCGTTTCCGCCGACGCGATCAGGGTGGCCGAGCGGCCCCAGGGCAGCGCCGTCGTCGCCGGCGAGCAACTCCTGATGACGGTGTTCGACGCGGATGCGCGCATCGACGACCTCGAGCGCCCGATCGTCGCCCTGGCCTACGCGCGCAATATCGCGAGCGCCATCGTCCGTTATCGCAGCGACCGGGAGCCCCAGGCCCTGGCGCGGAGCGCGGGCTACGCGGCTGGCGCCCTGGCGGCGCTGGCGGTCTGGATGTATGGCCTGTGGCGGCTGCACCGGCGCATCGCGGTCATTCTGGAGGGCCGCTACCGCGCGCGTCTCGAGCACCTGAGCATCCAGGGCTTCAAGGTGCTGCACGCCGAACATTTATGGGGCGGGCTGCGAAAAATCATCGGCACCGTGTATGTGCTGCTGGCGCTGACGGGCGTCTATCTGGCGCTGCATTTCACCCTCCAGCAGTTCCCGGGCAGCCGCTGGCTGGCCTCGGGCCTGCTCGACGTGATCGCCGCGCCGCTGGTGACCATGGGCACGGGCCTGGTGGAGTCGATTCCCAGCCTGGTCTTCCTGCTGATCCTGGCGTTCGTGACGCGTTACGTGCTGAAAACGCTGCAACTGTTCTTCGGCGCCGTCGACCAGGGCTCGGTAAAGCTGGAGGGCTTCGACGCGGAGTGGTCCTGGCCGACCTATCGCATCGTGCGCCTGCTGGTGATCGCCTTCGCCCTGGTGGTGGCCTACCCCTATATCCCCGGGTCGAACTCGGACGCTTTCAAGGGCATATCGATCTTCCTGGGCGTGATGTTTTCCCTCGGCTCCTCGTCCATCATCGCCAACATCATCGCCGGCTACTCCATGACCTACCGGCGAGCGTTCCGGGTCGGCGACCGCATCCAGGTGGGCGAAGTCCTGGGGGACGTGTCCGAGGTGCGCCTGCAGGTCACCCACGTGCGTTCCCCCAAGAACGAGGAAATCGTCATCCCGAATTCCCTCATCCTCAACAGCAACGTGACCAACTACAGCACCCTGGCCCGCACCCGGGGGCTGATCCTGCATACCACCGTCGGCATCGGCTACGACACGCCCTGGCGCCAGGTTGAGGCCATGCTGCTGCTGGCGGCATCCCGCACGCCGGGGGCGTTGCGGGAACCGGCCCCGTTCATCCTGCAGAAATCCCTGGGAGACTTCGCCGTCACCTACGAGCTCAACGCCTACTGCGACCGGCCGGCGGAGATGAATCGCATCTACACCGACCTGCACCGCAACATCCTCGATGTCTTCAACGAGTACGGCGTGGCCATCATGACCCCGGCCTACGAGGGAGATCCCGAACAACCCAAGCTGGTCGTCAAGGACCAGTGGTATGCGGAACCCGCCCGTCCCCCGGAGGCGCATCAGGGGGGCGAGGGTCAGTCCTGACTCCTAGTGGTCTGCTTCCGAAATAGAGGGACGAATAAAACGGATGGATTTTTCCGCGGGGCAAGGCGCGAGGAGGCGCCATAGCCGAGACTATGGCAACAACGAGCAACGCCGCCATGCGGGAAAAGACGCCGTTTTATGTTCCGATATTTCGGAAGCAGACCACTAGCGAGGGAATGCCGGCGGTGACGCGCCTTGCGCGTCAGGCAACGGCGCCCGAGCCCCCCGAGCCTCCCCTTTCCAGGGTGGGGGCCGCGAATTCCAGCCGGCAAGCCCGGACAAGGTGGGTGGACAGGCGGATACAATTCGATTGATTCGATCCGGTGGGCGCCGCCGCCCCTCCGAACCGCCGCCCCGCTCCCGCCCGGAAATATGGAAACTGCCACGGAAGCAGCCACGGAGAGATCACCCGATCGAAAAAACAGGTCATGTTTTGCTCATTACCCGACTCACAGGTGCATTGATGCGTTTCCCCAAACTCCCCAACCCCATGGCCTGGATCCTGGCCCTCGCCCTGCTGCCCATCGTCATGCCCGTATCCGCCCAGCAGGTGCCCGCTCAGCAGATACCCCCCCAACCGGTCGCTCGCGAGGATCTGACCATCGATCCCGCGACGGTGATGCAGCCCAGAAAGGGCGATCTCGACGAGATGATCAAGCGGCGCCTGGTTCGCGTGCTGGTGGTCCCCAACAAAACCCATTATTTCATGGACAAGGGCACCCAGCGCGGCGGAACCTATGACGGCTTCCGCCTGATCGAGCAGGAACTGAACAAGAAACTCGAGCAGGAGGGCAAGCTCGGGCAAAAGCATCTCAAGGTGCGCTTCGTGTTCATCCCCATGGGCCGGGAGCGGTTGCTGCGGGCCCTCGCCGATGGCAAGGGCGACATCGCCGCGGCGAATCTCACGGTCACCCCCGAGCGGCTGAAGCTGGTGGACTTCACGGTCCCGACGCTGACCAATGTCAGCGAGGTCGTCATCACCGGCCCCGCCTCGCCGGCCATCGCCAGGCTCGACGATCTCGCCGGCAAGGAAATCTTCGTCCGTAAATCCTCCAGCTACCACGAAAGCCTGGTGGCCCTGAACCAGCGCTTCGCGGCCGAGAAAAAGGCGGCGGTGATTCTCAAGGAGGCGCCCGAGACCCTCGAGGACGAGGATCTGATCGAGATGCTGAACGCGGGGCTCATCTCCGTCCTCATCGTGGACAAGCACAAGGCCGACTTCTGGCGCCAGGTATTCCCGAAGATCACGGTCCATGACGACCTGGCGCTCCGGACCGGCGGCGAGGTCGCCTGGGCGGTCCGCAAGGGCAATCCCCAGCTCAAGGCCATGCTTGACGAGTTCGCCGTGGCGGTCACCTCGGGCAAGTACGTAAAGCAGCGCGAGCGCATCTATGCCAACTACCTGAAAAACACCCAATTCGTGAAGGACGCCGCCTCGGAAAAGGAACGCAGGAAATTCCTGTCGCTGATCGACTTCTTCCAGAAATACGGCGACAAGTACGATGTGGACTGGCTGCTGATGGCGGCCCAGGGCTACCAGGAGTCGGCCCTCAACCAGAAGGCGCGCAGCCATGTGGGCGCCATCGGCGTGATGCAGATCATGCCCGCCACCGGCAAGGAGCTGAAAGTGGGCGACATCCGGAAAGTCGAGGCCAACATCCATGGCGGCATCAAGTACATGCGCTGGATGATCGACCAGTACTACGGCAAGGAGCCCATGACCCGGCTGGACAAGGCCCTGTTCGCCTTCGCTTCCTACAACGCCGGCGCGGGGCGGATTTCCCAGTTGCGCAGGGAAGCCGCCCAGCGTGGCCTGGATCCCAACGTCTGGTTCCACAATGTGGAATATGTCGCCGCCGAGAAGATCGGCCACGAAACCGTCACCTACGTCAGCAACATCTACAAGTACTACATCGCCTACCGGCTGATCCTGGAATCCCGCCAGGCGCGGCAGGAATCGATCGAGAAGATCAAGGGTGAGAAGAAGTAGGCCGAAGGGCATGCCGATGCGGCCCATCTGGCGCGCACAACCCTCGCGACTGGCAAGGCCCGCTTGCCAGGCCCGCCCTTGAGCGAGCGGCGGCCCCGCGACAGGCGGGCGATGATGGCCCCGATACTCCTGGCCACGATCTTGCTGGCGGGCTGCGCAAGCCTGCCCACCGAATACCCGCGCACTCCGTCCACATCCCTGACGGACACCCATGACAGCAAGCTTGGCCGGGGATCCAGCCGATCGCTGGCCGAGCATCCGGGCCTATCCGGCGTCCGCCTTCTCTCCCGCGGCACGGACGCTTTCCTGACGCGTCTGGCCCTGGCCGAAGCCGCCGAGCGGAGCCTGGATATCCAGTATTACATCTGGCACAACGACACCACCGGCAAGATCCTGGCGGAACGGGTGCTGCGCGCCGCCGATCGCGGCGTGCGGGTTCGACTCCTGCTCGACGATATCGGCGCCGCGGCCAGGGACAGCACCCTGCTCGCCATCGACAGCCATCCCAGCATCGAAGTCCGGCTTTTCAACCCCATCGCGGCGCGTTCGACCAAGCTGCTGGGCATGGTGGCCGACTTCTCGCGCGGCAACCGGCGCATGCACAACAAATCTTTCACGGCCGACAACCAGGTCATGATCGTCGGCGGTCGCAATATCGGAGACGAGTACTTCCAGGCCCGGCCGGACGTCGATTTCGCCGATCTGGATCTGCTGGCGATCGGTCCGGTGGTGGGCGAGGTCTCCCGCCAGTTCGATCGCTACTGGAACAGCCCCCTCGCCTTTCCCATCACGGCGCTTTCCCGGGCCGCGCCCGGCGATGAGGATAGACCGCGGGCGCTCGCCGGGCTTAGGGCGTTTGTACAGTCCCGGATGGATGGGGACCCGGCGCTCAAGCCCTCGGACCTGGTCGAGGACCTGGCCAAGGGCGGCCTGGCCTTCAGCTACGGCCGGGCCCGGGTGCTGGCCGACGATCCCGCGAAGGTCCTGGCGGACACCGCGGACGACGCCAACCACCTGTTGCCCGCTCTGCTGCCCGAGGTCGAAGCCCTCGCCTCCGAACTGGTTCTGGTGACGCCTTACTTCGTGCCCGGCGAAGCGGGGGTGGCCCGCCTGGGCAATCTGTCGCGGCGGGGCGTGATAGTCCGGGTTCTCACCAACTCCCTCGCCTCCACGGACGTGCCGGTCGTGCACGCGGGCTACCAGAAGTATCGTCGGGCGCTGCTCGACGCGGGCATCGAGCTTCACGAACTCAAGCCGACCGCCACGCGGGGCGCGGCGGTCGGCCCCGGCGCGGGTGTAACGAGACACCCCCTGTCGGGCTCCTCGCGCGCTTCGCTGCATGCCAAGGCGCTGATATTCGACCGACGGGCGCTGTTCGTGGGTTCCATGAACCTGGACCCCCGGTCCCTATTCACCAACACTGAAATCGGAGTGGTGGTGGAAAACCCCGAACTGGCGACCGCCATGGCCGAAAAACTGGACAGCCTACTCCCGGAGGTGAGCTTCCGCCTGGAACTGGCGCCCGCCGCCGACCCGGAGTCCGAACCAGGAATCGCGTGGGTCGCGCGCCAGGACGGGGAGGAGATCCGTTATGCCAGCGAGCCGATGACCAGTGCCTGGCAACGCTTCAAGACCTGGTTCTATTCCCTGCTGCCGATCGAGCATCTGTTATGAATGCGATCCGGAACGGATGAATGTCATCATCCTGGAAAGACATGCCATCCCGCCATGGGTGCCCGTTTTTTTTGACTTCTGAATGCTTCCAACCGAAAGGAACCCCCATGAACAAGCCCGCAAGTTTGATCGCCCCTCTCGTTCTCGGATTGCTGTTGTCCGCCTGCGCCACGGATGGCGGCCAGGCCAAACCCTCCACCACGGGGGTGAAAACCGAAAACACGGGCGCCGTGTCCGGCATGGGCAATGCCGCCGCGACCCTGACGGTCAGCCAGGTGACCGCCACGGTGGAATCCATCGACCTGGCCACGCGGATGGTCGGCATCGTCGGCCCGGAAGGTAACAGCCTGGTCCTGCAGGCGGGTGAGCAAGTCCGGAACCTGGACCAGGTCAGGGTGGGCGACAAGGTGACGATCGAGTATTACGAGGGCCTGGCGGCGGCCATCAACCCTTCCGCTTCCCGCAACGAGGTGAAGGTGGCCGAGGCCCTGGTCAGGTCGGCAACCGGCGAGCGTCCGGCCGGCGCGGCGGGGGACGTGATCACGGCGACGGTGACCATCGAATACGTCGATACGCTGCGTCACGTGGTCCGCTTCAAGGGCCCTCTGGGCAAGACCCGGGTCGTCAAGGTCATGAAACCGGAATTCAGAACCCTGCTGAAGAACCTCAACCCCGGCGACCTGGTCGAGCTCACCTATTTCGAGGCCCTGGCCGTCAGTGTCCAGCCGGCAAGGAACTGACCCCGCCCGGTCTGGGGGCAGTCATGGCCTTACCCGGCCTCCGTCAACCGCAAGATTCGTGAATCAGGACGGGGAATATGGTAGAACGCGGGGCGACGCCATTCAGCGCCGAATGGCCCAGGCAGGCCCGCCTGGAAACGATATCCTCATCAAGGAGATAGACATGAAAAAGCTCATCCGGCTGGTTTCCTCGGGCGCCTTGCTCGCGGCAGTCGCATTGCTCCCGGCGGGCCCCGCCCAGGCCCAGGATTCCGGCTTCCTCGGGGATTACGCCGATTTGTCGGAGGTCACGGATGCGGCGGGCGCCAAGGTGAAGCGCTACGTGAACCCCAAGTTCAAGCCGGGCGCCTACCAGGCGGTCATGCTCGACCCGACCCAGTATTACCCCGCGCCCAAACCCACGGACCAGGTTTCCGCGAGCACCCTGACCGACATCAGCCGCTACGTGGACAAGGGGCTGCGCGAGCAGATCGGCGCCAAGGTGAAGCTGGTGTCCGAACCGGGACCGGGGGTTCTGCGCATGAAGCCGGCCATCACGGCGGTCATGTCCAAGAGCGAGAGCCTGAAGGCCTATCAATACATCCCTATCGCCTTCCTGGTGACCGAGGTGAAGGGGCGGGACAAGGAAGCCACCATGCAGATCGAGGTGGACCTGGTGGACAGCCTGTCCGGCGAGCGCATGGGCGCGGCGGTACGCAAGGGGGTGGGCGAGAAGCTTCCGAACAAGGAGGCCAGCCTCACCCTGATGGACGTGATGCCCTTGCTGAACAAGTGGATCGAGACCGGCGCATCGTTTCTGGCTGAAAACATGAAGTAAGCACATCCCATGGCGAGCCTTCCACATCCCGCTGCCATCGGATGCTCCTCACAGCGGCGGGATCTCGATGATCGCCATGGGAGGAGAGCTCCGTGACCCGATCCCGCTCAAGCACGATCCTGCTTTCGCTTTGCTTCGGCGCCAGCCTGGCGGCGGCCTCTTTCCAGGTCTGGGCCGGCTCGTCCCAATCCGGCTTCATCGACAACCTGCCCGCCGACATGAAGCCGGACCCCGCCGGGCCGGGCGCCCGGCGCTGGGTTTCTCCCGAGGCGGACCTGGGCAGCTACGACCGGATCCTGCTGGAACCGCTGACGATCTATGTGGCGCCGGACTCGGAAGAAAAAGGCCTCGACCCGGAGGCCTTGAAGTCCCTGTCGGACGCGTTCCGCGCGCGGATGATCCACACCTTCGAGCCGGCCTACCCGGTGGTCGATCAGCCGGGAAAAGGCGTGCTGGTGCTGCGCCCGGCGTTGACGAACATGCACCTGGAGAAGAACCGACGCGGCCTGCTGGGCATCACCCCGGTGGGACTTCTGGTCAACGCGGGAAGGAGCGCCCACAGCAAGGCGTTCTACCTGGAAAAGGCCTACCTGGAGTTCGAAGCCCTCGACGGGGAATCGGGAAAACGTGTCGCCGTGTTCATCGACCGGGCGCCGGAGAAATCCGGACTCACGGAGCAGGACCTGCTCAGTTGGGGACAACTCGAACAGGCCCTGGACTTCTATGCCAGGCGCATGGTGAAGCGCATGGATGCGGCACGCTCGAAATAGATCGTCCATGCCGACAAGACCGCTCGCCACCTCAATGATGACCGGGATGTTTCGATTCCGTGGATTCCAAATCGACAAGGGCCGCCATGCATAGATTCCCGAGACTGCTGGGCCGTTTTGCCCAGGGAGTTTTCCTGCTGGCGGCCATCGCCTGGGGCGGCGCGGCCTTGTGGTTCGACGGATCGGTCATGCCGGAGAAGGCCGCGATGCTGGCCCTGGCCTACGTCCTGCTGTCCCTGGGGCTGCTGGTCTGGATGAGGCCGTTGCGCCGGGCGTATGTGGCCTGCCTGATCCTGTTCGCCGTGCTGCTGGGCTGGTGGCTCAGCCTGGAGCCGAGCAACGGCCGCAACTGGCTGGGCGAGGTGGCCCGGCCGCCCACGGCGGACATTCAGGGCGACAAGCTCACCATCCACAACCTGCGGAATTTCCTCTACCGTTCCGAGACCGACTTCACCGAACGCTGGGAGACGCGCGACTACGATCTTTCGCGGTTGCGGGGGCTGGATCTCTACATGGTCTATTGGGGTTCCCCCAGCATCGCCCATACCATCCTGAGCTGGGACTTCGACGACGGCCAGCATCTGGCCATCTCCATCGAGACCCGCAAGGAACAGGGCGAGAGCTATTCCGCCGTGCGGGGATTCTTCCGCCAGTACGAGCTCTACTATGTCATCGCCGACGAGCGCGACGTGGTGGGGGTGCGCACCGACCACCGGCACGAGGACGTGTACCTCTACCCACTGCGCACGCCGCCCGCCCGCGCCCGCGCCATCCTGCTGGCCTACCTGGAAACGGTGAATCGCCTGGCATCCCGCCCCACCTGGTACAACGCCCTGACCCATAACTGCACCACCACGGTCCGCATGCACACCAGCGACGTGGTCGCCGGTGTTCCCCTGGACTGGCGCTGGCTGGCCAATGGCCATCTGGACGAACTGCTGTACGAAATAGGGGCCGTGAATCGGGATATCCCCTTCGCCGAGCTCAAGAAACGCAGCTACATCAACCCGAAAGCCCAGGCGGTCGGCCCGAACGGCGATTTCTCCAGGCTCATCCGCAGGGGATTGCCGCCGCGACCGGCTCCACCTGTCATTTGAGAAAACGATCCATAGGCCAATAGACCCAAGCGAATTTCAGTCACTGGATTCCGGTAGGCTTGCAACCAAGGAAGGCCGTGGTCCCCAACCCGCGCCTGGGCGGAACAGAGGAGATAGAACGTGAACGCGCATCACCCCAAAACCCGCGGGCAAGGCATGCTCTCCGCAACCCTGCTCGCCACCTTCGCATGGCTGGCCCTGGTTGGCACCGACCCCGCCCGGGCGGCCCCAGCAGCCGAGACGGACCAGGCCCCGCGCCCCAGGATCGGCCTGGTGCTGGGCGGCGGAGGCGCGCGCGGCTCGGCCCACGTGGGTGTGCTGAAGGTGCTGGAAGAACTGCGCATCCCCATCGACTACATCGCCGGCAACAGCATGGGGGCCATCGTCGGCGGGCTTTACGCCTCGGGCATGACCCCCGACGAGATCGGCCACGAACTCAAGACCATCGATTGGGACGACACCTTCAACGACGATCCGCCACGCCCCGACCGCTCCTTCCGTCGCAAGCGCGACGACGACCTGTATGTGGTCAAGCCCAAGCTGGGCTACAGCGACGGCGAGGTGAAATTTCCCCTCGCCGTCATCCAGGGTCAGAAATTCGACCTGCAGCTCAGCCGCCTCACGCTGCACGCCGCCAATGTCCACGACTTCAACAAGTTGCCCATCCCCTTCCACGCCGTCGCCGCCGATATCGAAACGGGCAAGGAAGTGGTGCTCCAGTCCGGCGACCTGGCCCGGTCCATCCGCGCCAGCATGGCGGTGCCCGGCGCCTTCGACCCGGTGGAGATCGAGGGCAGGCTGCTGGTGGACGGCCTGGTGGTCAACAACGTGCCGGTGAACGTGGCCCGGGGCATGGGGGCCGATATTCTCATCGTGGTCGATGTCGGCAGCGGCCTGCTCAAGCGCCATGAAATCAAGGGGGTTGTGGACGTGGTGGGGCAACTCACCAATATCCTGAGCGATCGCAACGTGGAACAACAACTGGCCACCCTGAAGCCCACCGACATCCTGATCCGGCCCGACCTGGGCAAACTGGGTTCCGGTGATTTCAACAAGGCGGGCGAAGGCATCGAAAAGGGCGAGCAGGCTGCCCGAGCCCTGAGCGCCGCCCTCGGCCGCCTGTCCGTCGATCCGGCCAGCTTCAAGCAGCACATGGCCAGGCGCGAAGGCCGCGCCGGGACGCCGGTCATCGAGTTCGTGCGGCTCGACAACAAATCACGTATCGGCGACCAGACCATCCTGGCACAGATCAGCGCCAAGCCGGGCCAGCCCCTGAACCGGGCGCAACTGGACGCGGACATCGGCACGGTCTATGGCCTGGACGTGTTCGAGAGCGTGCGCTACGAGGTGGTGCAGGAGGACGGCAAGACCGGGCTGCTCCTGCATGCCAAGGAAAAATCCTGGGGGCCCGACTACCTGCAATTCGGTATGGAGTTGTCGGACAACTTCGAGGGGGACAGTTCCTACAACCTGGGGGTGCTCTATACCAAAACGGCCATCAACCCCCTCAACGGCGAGCTCCGCCTGGGCGTCCAGATCGGCCAGGACCCCGGGCTCACAGCCGAGTGGCATCAGCCCCTCGATCCGGCCTCCCGCTACTTCGTCAACACCAAGGCCTACCTCAGGCGCGATCAGTTCAGCCGCTACGATGGCGATGACATCGTCTCCGACTTCAACATCTGGCGCGCCGGCCTGGATCTGGCCATCGGCCGCGAGTTCGGTACATGGGGCGAGGGACGCGTCGGCTACCGCCGGTTCAAGGGCGAGGCCGATGTGCGCATCGGCGACCCCGCGCTGGACGACTACAGCTTTGACGGGGGCCAGTTGTATGGCCGGCTATTCCTGGACAAACTCGACAATGTTTATTTCCCGACCCAGGGCAACAAGGGCATCCTGGAGTTGATGACCTCCAGCAAGAGCCTGGGCTCCGACAGCAGCTACGATCAGGCACGCCTGTCCTACAGCCATGCCTTCTCCCGGGGACGCAACAACTTCGTCGGCGCCTTGAGCTTCAACACCACCCTGGACGACGACGCGCCACCGGAAGCCCTGTTCCGCACCGGCGGCTTCCTGCATCTTTCCGGCTTCCGTCCGAATCAACTCAGCGGCCAGCATTCCGGCCTGGTCAACCTGGTCTTCTACCGGCGCATTACCGACACCAAGATCCTGCCCGCCTATATCGGCGGCTCCATCGAGTACGGCAACGTCTGGCAGGACAGCGACGATATCGCCTTCGACGACGGCCTGTTGAACGGCAGTCTCTTCCTGGGCGCGGACACCCCGGTAGGGCCAGCCTATTTCGGCCTTGGCCTGGGGGAGGGCGGAAACAACACGGTGTTCTTCTACCTGGGCCCGGCTTTCTAGAGAACCGGATTCTCAACCCGGCAACCAGCGTGCCGGGTTGAGACTGGAGCGGAGTGGCCGGCCCTGGCCAGTCCAGACCGACCTACTTCTTGCGAGCCTCGTCCATGCGGCTCACGAAGCGCTTGGCATAAAAGTTCAGGGTGTTCTCGAGATACGTCCAGTCGAGATATTGCTCTTCGCGCAAGCCGGATTTCTCCGGTGTCTTGTCGATCAGGATCCCGACCCGCTCGCCGGTCACCCCATCCACCGCCTCCACTTCCAGCGACGCCTTCTCGATGGAGAAGCGCTTGGAGTGGGCGTCCCTGGCGGCGTAGGTGATCCAGCCGATAGGGGTCACCGTTTGCAGGACGCCGCGGCCCTTCGATTTCAGATTGACATTGGTCAGGGCCGGGCGGAGAACGAGCACCCCTTTTCCGGGCTCGTCCACGACCGGATAGGCCGGTTCGAGCTGACGGGTGAACAGTTCGCGGAACATGTCCGACAGGGACTTGAGGGCCTCGGGATCAAAGCCCTTCTCCTCCGAGTCCGGCGCCACGTAGATGGTGAGGGGCTGGAGCAGGATCTTGTCGTAGTTTCCCAGGCTCGCGGTGGGCGATTGCCAGCGCATGGAGCCCGGCCCCGCCGCATCCGGCTTCATGTCCGCCGGCAGATTCTGGATGAACCCGGATCCCGTCGACTGAGCACCTGAAAGACCGGGCGCCATCGCCAACGCGGCCCAGAGGCAAAGGGATAGGGCGGTCCTGCTGGTGTTGACGTGTTTCATGCTGCACTCCTTTCGGGGTTGAAAAGAAAATTCCACATTGGAGCTATTCTGACGCATCAAGGCGACGAAGAAGTCGCCATGACTCACCGGCTTTATACGCGCACATCATTGCGGTTCATGCCTGATCTCAGCATGGTTCATCAGGCTGTCCGCGTCCAGGCGGCACCTTCCGGATACGCGCATCCCCGGGCGGACATCCCGTCACTACTGGGGCGTGCAGGCACCGAACACCACGAATGCGCCATGACGGTCGACCATGGTCACGGCCATCTTGCCAGTGGCGGCATCGATGGCCATGCTCCAGCCATGGCCAAGTTCGACGCCCTGGAGCAGCAGTTGATGCTCTGTTTTATCCATGGCGCGGATGGGCGAGGCGCGTTTCGGTCCGACAACCAGCTTCTGGAGGAAGTCGATGCGCATGAACGCTGGCGCGCCGAAATCGTCGGGGATACCCGTGGCGCAACCCTCGCCGGAAGCGCAGGCCGCCGCCTCCACCGGCGCGCAAATCAATTGTTTCGAGCCATCGAAATCGCCGGCCATGGTGCACGGGCTCAAGGCCAGGGCCAATGCCGCCACGGGCACATTCAGGATGCTACGCATGTTCGTCTCCCTCACTTGATGGTGTAGCCACGGCCTTCCATGCAGGCGCCATAGGCCCGGTAGAAGGTGTTGACCTGGTCCTGTTGCTGGCCCTGGGCCTGCTGTTCCCGGGTCTGCTGCTTCTGGCGGGCGTCGCGGCCGCCGCGCATGGTTCCCAGGACGGCGCCGATGCCCGCCCCCTTGCCCGCGTCATCGCTGGCGATCTCGCCGATGATGGCGCCGCCCACCGCGCCGCGCAGGGCGCCCTGGGCGCGCTCGCCGCCACCGGTGCTCGATGTCTGGGCGGGGGCTGCCGGAGGCGGCGACAGGGGATCGATGCCGGTGTTCTGCTTGGCCCACACATAGCACTCGCCGTCGTCCTTGTTCTGAACCTGCATGCTTTGCCCTTTGGCGGGATAGACGATGGGCTTCTGCGCCGCGGCGCCAAAGGCCATGAACAGGGCCGCGACACCCAGGGATAACCGCAAGGAATAACGCATGATCGAACTCCTATGAAAATGAAGATTGTCGAGGGGATGATCCCTGATGAAATCGGCGCTTAATCCACTGTCCGCCAGCTCGCGTCCGGATCGAACCTCGTCATCCTGGCCGCCAGGTCGGCGCCGTTCTTGCCCAGATTCTTTTCGTATACCACACCGTCATGGCTGCAGATGAATGACATCACACCCGAGGCGCCCCAGACCGCCGGATAGGCGACCAGGGCGTAGCCGCCGATCATGTTGCCCTTGACGATGTAGTCGTAGGCGCCGCCCGGCGCGGCCTTGCCCTGGCCGGTCAGGATACGGTAGTAGTAACCGTGGTAGGACATCGGGCCGCCATCCTTGGCCGTGTAGCCCTCGCGTTTGGCCCGCATGACAAGGGGACCGAGGGGCGAGGCCGGATCGCCCTTGGCGCTGGGCCAGTACAACCCGTCCTGCTTGCCCTCGCCGCTGCGGGACTTCCCGGCATACTCAAGCAGTCCGTCACCGTCCCGGTCACGCTCGGCGTACTCGCGCTGGGCGTCGCCGTAGGCCAGGCAGAACTTGATGGCGAACAGTTCGTTCTCGCCGATGCGGCGGTTGACAAGCTCCTCCGCCCCCGCCTTGGCGTCGAAATACCAGCCCTTGGCGCCCTTCGCCAGGGGGAAGGGGAAAGGCGAATCCTGGTCGCCGGCCAGCAGCGTTGCCTTCGCGTCGCCCCGCGGTTCGATCCTGTGGGTCTTCTCGTAGGCGGCGAGGAAATGGTCCCGCATCCGCCGGTCCGCCACTTCGTCGCCGGTATAGATCAGCTTCTCGCTGCCCGGGCCCAGCACCCGGTAGATGGACTTGAGGTCATGGGCCTTGATGGCGTCATGGAGCGCCTTGGCCGCCGCTTCCACCGTCCCATAGGACACCTGGGCCTGACGTGCCGCCTTGGTGACAGACACCGTGCCTGGCTTTGTCGCCGCCTCCGCGGCCAGCGTGGGCGAGACGCCAAGCGACAGGGCGACCGCCAACGCGATCGCGGGGAAATTTCGTTCGTTGCCGTTCGGTTTCATCCTTGCCTCCTTAGCGACGCCTGCCGCCGCCACCCCGGCTGAAGCCACCACCACCCCCCCGGCTAAAACCACCGCCACTACCCATGGATGAGCGGCTCGCCGCGCCACGATTGCTGAAATCCTGCGTCTGCTGGCGCGACTGGCTGGCATCGAAGGACGGGCGCGCGTCGGAACCCTGGCTGAAGCCGCCATCCCGCCCCCCTTGATAGTCCCGCGTATCGGCGCCGCCAGCGAAACCCTCCCCCCTCTGGGCCTCCCGCGTGCCGGCACTGCCGCCGGGCGGGGAACGGTCGCCGGCACCACCCGGCCGTTGCGGGTCACGGGTATCGGCACCGGGTCCGGACTCGAAGCCGCGCGCGTCACGGCGTGACGCCACCGCGCCGGGATCGGACTTGCGGAACTGGTCGCGCGTCCGGGCATCGCTGTAGGCGACCCCCTTGCGCTGGGCCGGGTTGTGGTTCCAGTTGCCCTTGTCCACCTTGTTCTTGAAATCCTTGTTGTGGTTGATGAAGGCATTGTTCCGGTCGATGTCGATATTGATATCGCCACCGTGCCAGTCGCAATCACCCCAGCCCCAATGGTTGTCGGCGATCGCCCAGCCGATGCCGAAACCGATCAAACCGGCGGCAAGCGCGCCGCCGGGCGGGTAGTAGTAAGCCGGTGGCGGCCAGTAGTAGGGCGGATAGGCCGGCGCCCACCAGACACCATAGACGACCGTCGAGTCATAGGTCGGCACATAGACGACCTCCGGCTGGGCGGGTTCGATGATGACGATGGTCCCTTCCTTGACCACCTTCTGCTGCGCGTTGCTCTTCAGGTTGCCGGCGGCCTCCGCCTTCTGGCGCAGGGTCTGGATGGTCCGCATGACCCGTTTCTGATCGGCGAGAAAAGCGTCGCCCAGTTCCTGGGTCCACTCCAGCTTGCTGTCCATCATCTCGATCACTTGCGGGAAAGCCGTCAGCGACTGCACCGAGGGATCCCACTTCTTTTCCAGGACAGCCTGGTCGAGGACGGCGCCCTTGAGATCCTTGTTCGCCTTGACGAAACGCGCCGCCTCGACCACGTCCAGGGGATAGGTCGCGGCCATCAAGGTCTGGGCGATCAGGTCGTCGGGATAGAGCGCGATCGGCGCCAGCAGCGCATCCAGTTTCTCCTGCGGGATGGGTGCCCGCGCCTCGCCACCCGCGGGGGAGGGTTCCTGCGCGCTGGCCCGCGTCAGGGCCGGCCCCGGCAAGATCAGCGCCAGCACGGCCAGCGAGAGCAGCGCCCGCCAGAAACGCCACGGGCACCGGGCCCTGCGAGTCGCGGCACCGGAAAACTCTACAGGCATGTCAAGCATGTATATCTCCCTCGGTTAGGGGACTCTTTACGTGGCGAGCCAGGTCATCGCCAGGACATAGAGCGCCGCCATGACCAGTTGCGCCAGCGTGATGGGCAAGCCATAGCGCATGAATCGACCGAAGCTGACGCGCTGGCCATGGCTGGCGCAGATGCCCGCGCTCACCACATTGGCGGAGGCGCCGATCAGGGTGGCGTTGCCCCCCAGGGTGGCGCCGAACATCATGGCGATGAAGACGGGCAGGGTGGCCTCCGGCCAATCCGTGAAGCCCATGGCCAGGGCGGTCTCCGGCACCACCTCGGCCGCGACCAGGTAGCCCTTGGTCATGACCAGGGCGGCGGCCACCACCGGAATGTTGGCGACCACGCTGGACAGCATGCCGACGCCGGCCAGCAGCAGCAGGGCCAGCAAGGTGAGTTCCGTGCCGAACCAGCCGTGCAACTGGAGCGCCAGCCCCTGCAACAGACCGATCTTGATGAAGCCCTCGACCAGGCAGAAGACCGCCGCCAGGAACACCAGCGTCTTCCAGTCCACGTCGCGCAGCACGGCCTCCAGGGGCTCCGCGCGCGCCGAGTAGATGACCACCAGGGCGAGGGTGGCGGCGATGATCGCCACCGCCGTCGGCCCGATCGGCGTGGGCAGACTCCCGCCGATGATGAACAAGGTCACCATCAGCGCCAGCACGGCGAGGGCTAATATGACAAACCCCGGTCGTTCGATGCGGATGGGTGTTCCCGGCGGCGGCAGCGCGACGCGCGTGTTCCAGATCTCGGGCATCAGAAAGCGCAGGGCGGGCACGATGGCGAGCACCGCCAGCAAACCCGCCAGGCTGACCTTCTGCAGGTACTGACCGAAGCTCATGCCGATGGAACTGCCTACCAGGAAGGTGGCGGGATCCCCCACCAGGGTGAGCAGGCCGGCGGAATTGCTGACGATGGCGGCGAGCACCATGGGCCCGACGAAATCCACCTTCAAGGCCTGGGCGACGCGGATGATCAGGGGCGCCAGCAGAATCACCGTGGTGGCGTTGGGCAGGAAGGCGCACACCAGGGCGAGGATCGCGACCAGCAGCAACAGGTAGCGCTTGCCGCTGCCGCCGGTGGCCCGCAGGTAGATGTCCCCCAGCCGTTCGAACATGCCCGTGCCGGCCAGCACGCGGGCCACCACCATGCCGCCGAACAACAGCGCCAGCGGACTGCCCGCGGTGTTGAACACCTCGACCATGTCCGCATGATCCAGGATGCCGAAGACCAGGAACAGGCTCACGCCCAGCAAGGCGGCGAGCATCATGTCGATGAGGTCCAGGGCGATGACCAGGATGACGCCGCCGAAGATGACCAGGGTGAGAATGACCTGCAGATCGCTCATGGGCTCCCCGTCATTCGATGGGCGGCGCGTACATGAGCCCGCCTTGCAACCAGAGACGATTGGGGCCGCGCTCGATATCGAGGCCGCTGGCCTTGCCGAAGTTGCGTTCGTACATTTCGCCGTAGTTGCCCACCGCCTTGACGGTGCGCGCCGCCCAGTCGCCATGCAGGCCCAGGGCCCGGCCGACGATGTCGCGCCGATCCACGAGAATCTGCCCGGTCTGGTCGCGCCCGGACCAGATCCCCTCGTGGGCCTTCGCCTGGGTGATGTTCGCCTCCTCGGCGCGAATGAGGCCGAACAGGATCCAGCGCACCAGCGTCACCCACTGGCTGTCGCCGTCCGGCACCACGGGTCCGAGGGGCTCCTTGGAGATGCGCTCGGGCAGGATGACGTGGGCCTTTGCCCCGCCGGGGGCCTTGAGGCGCATGGCCGCGAGTTGGGACGCGTCGGAACTGTAGGCGGCGCAGCGTCCGGCGAAATAGGCCGCGGCGACCCCCGTCGCCGAATCAACCACCAGGGGCTTGGCCGCCAGGCCCCGGGCGGCGAAGTACTGTGTCAGCTTCTTCTCGTGGGTGGTGCCCTTCTCCACGCACACCGTCTTGCCGGCAAGATCGGCGGGGGATTTCACCGGCGCGGAGGCCGGCACCATGAAGCCCTGCCCGTCGTGGAACAGGATGGCCGGGAACTGCACGCCCAGGGCCGCCTCGCGCATCAGGGTCCAGGTGGTGTTGCGCGCCAGCAGGTCGATCTGGCCGGCGCGCAGGGCGGGAAAGCGGGCCGATGCCCTGAGGGGAACGAAGCGGACTTTCTCGGGACTGCCCAGGATCGCCGCCGCCAGGGCGCGGCAGAAATCCACGTCCATTCCTCGCCAGCGCCCGCCGGCATCCTGGAAGGAGAAGCCGGGAATGCCTTCGCTGACGCCGCAGCGCAATACCCCCCGGGCGCGGACCGCGTCCAGGGTTTCACCCGCCCACGCCGGCAAACCGGGTAGCAAGCCCAGCAGCACCAACAGGAACAGGGCGCTTATTCGAATCATGAACACATCGATTTTGTATGTGGGAGGCAAAGCTCGCCAGCGCCGAACCCCGCCGACCATGCGATACGCCTTCGCGTCGCATCGCCCGTTCGGGGACGCCGAAGCCCGCGGCCCGGCGGCGTCGCCGGACCGCGAGCGACAGGCATCAATCGAATTTCAGCTTGGTGACTTTCGTGCCCTTGGCCGACCAGCCACCCATCAGGCCTTCCTTGCCGAAGGCAAAGGCGACGATCGAGGATTTCGATTTTTGCGTGCTCGCCGACATGGTCGGGGTGGAGGCGTCCACCACCGTGATGCCCGCTTCCACGCCCGCGCCCCAGCCGCTGCTGGCACGGAAGTTGTCGAGCGATTCCTGGGTCAGGAACAGGAACACAAAGTTGGCCTTCTGGTAGCCCGCCTGGAAGCCCGCCGAACCGGCCTCCATCTTGTAGTAGTCCACGCTCTTGCCGTCGATCCTGAGGGCGCCCTTGCCCCATTGCGCGCCCACGACCAGCCCGATTTTCTTGACGTCGGGCATGACGAGCACCCCCTTGGCGGAAGCCAGGTATTCGTCGGCGCCCTTCACGCCCTGCTTGAATTTCTGCAGGGCGGCATCAACGCCGGCGTCGATTTTCGCCGCGTCATCCTTGGCATGGGCGGCACCCACGGGCAGAAGGAAGAACGACAACGCGAGCGCGCCGAGAAACGCGCGAAATCCGGTAGCGGCAAAGCGGGTCATGATGGGATTCCCTTGAAGTTGGTGGGTGAAGTGCCGGCGCCAGCACGGTGTAATGAAGCCATGCGGCGCCGCGCGCCCCCATCATAGGTATCCGTGCCCGTCCGGGCAATGCGTATTTAACCCCTGTCTCACCCCCCGCCGCAGGCCTGCTCAGGCGGTACGGAAACGGCTTGCCAGCACGTCGAGTTCGCCCGCCAGTTGTTCCAGATGATTGGCGGAAGCCGCCGTCCGGGCCACCGCCGCGCTGTTTTCCTCGGCGCCCTGGGCGATGCGTTCCACCTTCTGGGCGATGTCCCGGGCCGCCACGGTCTGTTCCCTGAGGGCCAGGCTGATGTCGTCCACGGCGTGGGTGACGCGCTCGGCGCTGTCGCGGATGCCGGTCACCGAATCTCCGGCCTGGTGGGCGAGATTCACGCCCTCGTTGACGCGCTCCACGCCGGCTTCCATCTCCTGCACGGCGCGGCGGGTGCCCTGCTGGATCTTGTCGATCATGGCGCCGATTTCCTGGGTGGATTTGCCGGTGCGCTCCGCCAGCTTGCGCACCTCGTCAGCCACCACCGCGAATCCCCGCCCCTGTTCGCCGGCCCGGGCCGCCTCGATGGCGGCGTTCAGGGCCAGCAGATTGGTCTGGTCGGCGATGTCCTTGATGACCTGGACGACGCTGGATATCTGTTCGGAGAAGCCCTCCAGTTCCTTGATGGTTCCCGCCGTGCCGTTCACCGCCTCGGCGATGCGTTTGATCTCGCCCGCCGCCTCGTGAATGATGCGGCCGCCCTCGCCGGATCGGGCGCTGGAATCCTGGGTGACGGTGCGCGCCTCCCGGGCGTGTTCCTCCACCTGGTCGATGGACACGGAGAGCTGCTCCACCGAGGCCGCCATGCTGGAGGCCGCCTCGGCCTGGGCCTCGGTGGTGGCGGCGCTGGTCGTGGCCGAGGTGGAAAGCTCGCCGGCGGACTGGGCGAGACCCTTGACGTTGCCGGCGATGGCGGCGATCAGGTCGCGCAGGGCGTCGCGCATCACGGCCAGCTTGGCAACCAGTTCGCCGATCTCGTCATGACCGACCCGGGGCATGGGCCTGGCGAGATCGCCGGCCGCGATGGCCTCCGCGGCCTGCCCGGCGGCGCGCAGGGAGCCCGAGATATGGCGCACGGTGAAATGAGCCAGGGACAGGACGAAAATCATGCCGCCGAGGAACAGCGCGGAAAAGATGATCTGGGCGCGCCGGTAGGTGGCCTCCGCCTTTTCGAATTCCTCCTTCGCCACCTGGGCCTGGTAGGCCATGAGCCTGGCCAAGGCGTCATGGGAGGCCTGGCCTTCCGCGCGCACGGCGGCGATGAACGAGGAAAACACGCCGGGGCTGAAATCCCCGCCCTTCATGGCCTGGGACGCGGCCAGCAGCTTGGCCACCCAGGCCTTGCGCTTGTCCGCGAAATCCGCCGCCAGGATCTTTTCCTCCTCGGTCAGGTAGGTGGCCAGGTATTTGCTCCACAACCCATCCAGCTCGGCCTTGCGGCCGCCGATGGCATCCAGGTGCGTATTGATGTCGTGGTCGTGCAAGGCGGCGGTCGGGCTTCCCGGCGCATGCTGGAACGCCAGGAGGATCTGGGCCGAATTGTCGCGGATGCCGGCATCCATGCGGCTGAGGTCCAGCAGCGGCACCGCCCGGTCCTCATAGACGGTTTTCAGGGCGGCGCGGGCGCCGCTCAGTCCTTGCCAGCCCACCACCACCGCGATGGCGAACAGCAGGGCGGAAAGCCCCACCATGAGCCACAGGCGGTGGGCGATTTTCAGGCCGGCGAACAGGCCGGGGGCGGCGTTGGCGCCGAGGGCATTGGTTACATGGCCGGCAGCGGGCCGGGTACTCGATCTGTCGCTCATCGTGCCGCCTTCCTTTTTCTGGCGTGTTGTCCGGGATCCCTGGTCGGTCGCCTGCCCATGGCAGCGCCGGCGAACGAACAGTGTGATTTACGGCACAGCCAGGCTTTTCTTGATGGCTCCGTTCGCGTTGGTGAATGATTTGTCGCGGCCCCCCCTCCCCCCGGGGGGGGGGGGGGGGCAGCCGGCCAGGCCGACCAACCCCCCCTCTCCCCTTCCCCGGAGGATACCTTGCAGGCGGAGCCCGTCAAACTCGGCGCTGACGCCGTTCCCAGGCCGGCGACCGCGTGGGGCGGCGAGGCCGCGTTCCCCGCGCCAGGCCATGGCCATGGCGATCCCGATGCTCAGCGCGCCTTGGCGACCCCCAGTTCCAGCTTCGCCGGGACTTCCCGGCCCTCCCCCTCGAATTTCGTCGTGTCCCCGGACTTGACCCGGTCGGCGGGGGTGCCCAGGGCCAGGAGCGCATCCACCACCGCCTGGCCGCGGCGTTGCGCCAGTTCCACCAGGGCTGCGTCGTCCACCGTCTCCCTGGCCAGCAGGCGCTGGTAGAGCAGCGCGTGCAGGTCCGCATCCTTGAGTTGGCCGAGATCCTCGGCGGACAGGGGTTCCTCCGGCCGGAACAGGTTCTTCAGGCGGGACACCATCTTGCCGCCGACGGATTCCTGTTTCTTGTCCGGATTGGCCTTGAGCCACTTGCCGTTCAGCGACTTCCATTCCGCCTCGCCGAAGCGGGCCGCGTAGAGCGCCTCCAGGCCGGCCCTCGCCTTGGGATTGGCGGTGGAGATGGGGCCCGGATCCTCGTCCGCCGCCAGTTTCACGCCCATCTTCTCGGCCACGGCCCGGCGCAGCCGCAGTTCCTTGAGGGCCGGCCGGTCGATCTCGGCGGACCAGGCGCCATGGGCGGTGAGGGACAGGCCCGGCCGCTTGCCGAGGATCTGGGCGATCTGCTTGAACTTCTCCTTCTCGGGCGGCGTCAGCCCGGCCTCGCCCGCCTCGAACGCCACCTTCTCCAGCTTCTCGCCGCCGCCGCCGAACAGCTTGCCCAGGGCGCGGAAGGGGGCGGTGACAATCTTGGTGAGGATGTTGCCGATGGCCTTCCAGATGATGCGGCCGTAGCTGAACTTGGGATCGTCCAGGCTGCCGGAGACGGGCAGGTCCAGGTCGATGACGCCGTTGCTGTCCTCCAGGATGGCGATGGCCAGATCCAGGGGCAGGTTCTTGGCGGTGGGGCTTTCCACCCGCTCGCCCAGGGTCAGCTTGTTCATGATGATCTTGTTCTCGCCCCGCATCTGTCGCTGCTTGAGCTTGTATTCCAGGTCCAGGGAAAGCTTGCCGGACTGGATCTTGCGGCCCACGAAGGTGGCGGTGTAGGGCGTCAGGCTGGTCATCTCCACGTTCTGGAAAACCACCTTGATGTCCATGAAGCCGGTGGGATCGAAGGTATCCAGCTGCCCCACGGCCCGGGCCAGGCCGAATTCGTCCACCCGGCCGTCCAGTTCCAGTTCGGCCTGGCCACCGGGCCTGTTGCTGATGCCGTTGATGTTGCCCTTGAACTCGTGGATGCGAGTGCCGAAGGGCAAGGCCAGGGACAGGTCGGCGAAATCCATCTCGCCCTGGTTGACCCGCACCCGCTCGATATTGACCCGGAAGGCGGGATCGGCCTTGCCGTCGGCGGCCTGGGCGGGCTGCCCGGCCGGTGAAGGCGGGGAGGCGACGGTCGCCGTGGCGGCGGGTTTCGCCTCGGTGGCGGGCTTGGCCTCGGCGGCCGCATCGTCCTCCTCCCAGGGCGAGGCCGGTGCCTTCTGTTCCTGGTCCCGGTCCTGCTTCTCCGCCTCGGCGGAGGGCGCGGTCGGCGCGCCCTTCTGGAAAGCCTTGGCGATGCTGGTGGACTTGTCCTTGAAGATCACCAGCTTCAGGCCGGGCCGGTCCAGGCGCAGCTCGCCGATGTCCAGGCTGGTCGGGGTGGCCGCCAGGTCATCGCTGGACACGGATTTCCAGGCCAGGAAGCGCTCGCCGGTGCTGATCTCGTTGACCAGCAGGTCGTCCACGTGGAAGCCGCCCGTGTACCTGACCTTGCCGTCGCCGTAGCGCACCTGGCCCGCCGTGGAAGCCCGGCCCTTCACCAGCAGCAGATTGGAGGCCTTGGCCAGATAGGGCTGGACCGGGCCCAGGGCCAGGTCCGCCAGGTTCAGCTTCAGGTCCGCCGTCGGGCGCCCCGGCGCCACCTTGCCGGCCGCCTCGAAGCGGCCGCCTTCCAGCACACGGAATCCCATGCGCACGGGAATGGCGGCCTTGAGGTCCTCGCTCAGCCCCTTGGCGCTGGCCTGAATATCCTGGACGGTGAGCTTCATGGCCGGCGAGATGGCCTCGTCGCGCAGCGCCAGCCTGAAGCCCCTGGCCTCGACCTCGCCGACACGGTAGCGCCAGTCCAGGGTCTTCCTGGCGGCCACCACGGCCACGCGCTCGGCGACGTCCTTGGCCGGCTGTCGGCGCAGGGCCTCCACCAGGGGTAATTGCCCCCGTGAGTCGCGCGCCACCTCCACCTGCCCGTTGAGCAGGGCGATGCGGCCCACCGTGGCGTTCTGGCCGGCGAGATCGATGCCGCCCTCCTCCAGCACCACGCCGCCCAGGACCAGCAGGGGATCCTTCGCCCCCCCGGACAGCAGGCGAATACCGGACACGTCGATGCCCAGCCCCGTCACTTCGGCCTTGGGTTCCCCCGCCCCCACCTCGGCATGGGCCGCGAAACCGATCTTGAGATTGCCCACTTCCGCCGTCAGCGGCTTGACGAAGCCCAGATCGGTGACGTGGAGGGCCATCTGGTCCAGGCTGAAGCGGCCCAGGCCAATGCGCCAGGGCTGGTCGGCGGCCGCCGTGGGCTTCTCCGCGCCCTTCCCGGCCTTGGCCGGCGCCTCCGGTGCCGGACCCTTCCCGGCTTTATCCGGCGCGGTCGCCACCTGGCCCGGAGCAGCGAACCAGTCCTGGATATCGATGCGGCCATCCGCGGCGCGGATGAGGGCGACCCGCCCGCCGTTGAGGGCGATCTCGCCGATGTCCAGGCTGCGCCGGCCCAGGTCGAAACGGCCGCCGCTCAGGGCGACGCGCTCCAGGGTCACGGCGGGCGCCTCGGCCTGCGCGCCGCGGAGGGCCAGCTTGTCCACCGCCAGGCCCAGGTCGTCCACGTTCAGGCTGAGCTTCTTGTTCGCCCAGCCCACCCGGTACTTGAGGCCCAGGGCCGCCACGCCCTCGGGCGGCGCCATATTCAGCCTGGCCTCCAGATAGGGCCAGGCCTTGGCCAGGGGCAGGCTGTCCACAGCCAGTTCGCCGGTGGCCAGCACCGGGTTCAGGCTCAGGTCGCCCTTCCAGCGCACCCGGGCGCCGATTTCCGTGGTGGCGGCCAGGGTATGGGCGCCCTTGTCCTCGGGCAGGGTGGAAAGATGGGTGAGTGTCAGGGCCAGGGGGCTCAGGGCGGTCTCGAAATCCACCTTGCGGTCGGCCACGTCCACCCGCCCCTTTTCCAGGACGATGCGATGAATGAGCAGGCGCGGCAGGGGCTTCTCGGGTTTCTCCTCCTCGTCCTTGAAGGCCTCGATCAGGGCGCTCCAGTTCAGGCCGCCGTCAGCCAGTAGTTCGACCCGGGCGCGAGGCCCGGTGAGGCGGATGGCGTCGAAGGTCCAGGCCCACTTGAACAGGCTGGCCGCCTCGAAGTCCACGAACAGTTCGTCGAAGGCCAGCAGCGGCTTGCCGTCCGGCTCGGCCAGCTTGAGCCCCTTGACCGACACCGACAGGGCGAAGGGATCGAAACGGGTTTCGGCGATGGACAGGCTGTGTCGGCTCTTGTCGGCGATGAATTTGGGCGCCGCCCATTTCACCAGGGGCTCGAAGCCGAACCAGGCAAACAGGAAGTAGAAGGCGACCAGACCCAGGACGATCCTGGCGGGGGTCTTCACCAGGATCTTTCCCAGCAAACCGAGCACTCGGGCAAACATGTTTTATCTCCTCGAACCATCGTGGTCCGCGCAGCGGACATCACGCTCTTCCTCCCCCTTCGCAAAGCCCCCTTGGGGGATAAAGGGGATCGAAGGGGATTTGATCGTCGCCACGAGAGCGAATGTCGTCAAATCCCCCCTAGCCCCCCTTTAAGAAAGGGGGGAACCAGCCACGCTCATGCCACGCCGCCGAAGAACAGATACGCAGCCGCCACCGCCGCCGCGAAACCGCCCAGGTCGGCCATCAGCCCGCCGGCCACGGCGTGGCGCACCCGCTTGATGCCCACCGAGCCGAAGTACACCGCCAGCACGTAGAAGGTGGTCTCGGTGCTGCCCTGCACGATGCTGGCCAATCGGCCGGCGAAGGAATCCGCGCCGGAGACCTGCATGGTTTCGATCATCATGGCGCGGGCGCCGGACCCCGACAATGGTTTCATCACCATGGTGGGCAGGGCCTCCACCCAGGCCGTGTCGAAACCCAGCAGCGCCACGCCGGCCCGGGCCGCCTCGACGAAAGCCGGCAGGGCGCCGCTGGCGCGCAGCATGCCGATGGCCACCAGCATGGCCACCAGGTAGGGAATGATGGTGACGGCGGTATGGAAGCCCTCCTTCGCCCCCTCGATGAAGGCCTCGTAAGCATTGACCCGCTTCAGGGCCGCGCCTATGAGGAAAATCACGATCAGGGCCAGCAACAGGAAGTTGGACAGCACCGAGGATTGGGCCGTCATCTCCGCCGCCGGCAGGCGAGCGAACCAGAGCGCCAAGCCACCCACCAGGGCGGTGATGCCGCCCAGCCAGGCCAGCACCACGCCATCGACGCGGATGCGCTGCACCGCCGCCACGAACAGGAAGCCTGCCAGGGTAGAGGCGTAGGTGGCCATGAGGATGGGGATGAACACGTCGGTGGGATCCGCCGCCCCCAGTTGCGCCCGGTAGGTGAAGATGGTCACCGGCAGCAGGGTCACCGAGGAGGCGTTGAGCACCAGGAACAGGATCTGGGCGTTGCTGGCGGTGTCCTTGCTCGGGTTCAGGTCCTGGAGTTCCCGCATGGCCTTGAGGCCCATGGGCGTGGCGGCGTTGTCCAGGCCCAGCACGTTGGCCGCCATGTTCATGGTGATGGAACCCAGGGCCGGATGCCCCTTGGGCACCTCGGGAAACAGGCGGGCGAACAGGGGCGCCAGCCAGCGGCCCAGGGCGGCGAGAAAACCGGCCTGCTCGCCGATCTTCATCACCCCCAGCCACAGGCACATGACGCCGGTCAGCCCCAGGGCCACCTCGAAGGCGGTCTTCGCCGAATCGAAGGCGGCCTTCATCACCGCCGCGAACACGGTCGGGTCACCGCCCAGGTATTGCAGCACCGCCGCGCCGAAGGCGACCAGGAAGAAGCCGATCCAGAGAGCGTTCAGCATGATCCGGACGCGCTCACATGCCGCCCAGCCAGAACAGCCCCAGCACCGCCACCCAGAGCAGGGCCGCGCGCCAGATCAGGGCCACCACGGCATCCAGGGACTCCAGGCCCGGGGAGCCGCCGGTGCCGTCATCCGGCCCCAGGACGGGGCGAACCAGCTCACCGTCGGGTAGATTGATGGCGCCGCCCAGTTGCAGGCCCAGGGCGCCGGCCGCCGCCGCCAGCACGAGGCCTTCGTTGTCGTCGCCCCAGCCCCGGGTCTGGGCGCGCCAGGATTCCAGGGCATCCTGGAAATTGCCGACGATGGCGAAACTGAAGGCGACGATCCGCGCCGGCGGCCAATCCAGCCAGCCGGCCACGCGGCCGGAGAAGCGGGCGAAGGCCGGCTCGCCTTGCCACCGGTCGCGGGCAAGCCGGGTCAGCAGGTAGAGCACCGCGCCGGCGGGCCCCAGGACCAGAAACCAGAACAGCACCCCGAACAGGCGAATCATGGACTGGCGCAGGGTCTCCTCCAGGGTCTGGCGGATCAGGGCCGACTCGTCCGCGCCCACCAGGATGCCGGGCCGCCATTCGGCGAGCAGTTCCCGCGCCGCCGCCGTATCCGCGTCCCGCAACGCCCGCGCGACGCCGGCCGCGCGGAACGAGGCGACCTTGAAACCCAGGCAGAAATACAGCACCACCACGCTGAAGATCCAGGCCAGGGGCTGCCAGATTCCATCCAGCACCCCATTCACCCCGGCCACCGTCAGGGCCGGCGCCAGAACCCCCAGGGTCCAGGCCAGGGCGCCGTGCTGTTCGCCGCCGGCGTTCAGGTTCTCCAGCAGCCAGGCCAGCCAGCCGCCCGCCACCCGCCGTGGCCGGCCGGGGCGTTCCGGGCGCCAATGCTCCAGCGCCAGGGCGGCGAGCAGCGCGAACAGGCTCATGGCGAGTTCCTCATGGCGCCCCCCGCAAGGCGCTTCCATCCGGCAATTCCATCTCGACGGTGAACAGTCCCATGCGCATCGGGCTGTCGCTGGCCTGATAGAACTCCACCGTGGGCATGCGGATGCCCCGGCCCTGGGCCTGGAGATGCCGGTCCAGGGCCAGGTAGGCGCGGCTGGGCGCCAGCAGGCTGCCGGCCCGCACCCGCGCGGCCAGGATCCCGCGCGCCGGAATGGTGTCGATCATCAGCGGCGGAGGGGCCCGGCTGCCGCGCGGCACCAGGAAGCCCGCCCGCGCCAGCCGGTCGCCCACGTCCACCACATCGGGATTGGAATAGAGCACGGTGATGGGGGCGCCGGGCGTCAGCCCGGCGGCGACCAGTTCCCCCCGGGCCCGCGTGGCCAGGTCGGGCAACCTGGAGTAATCCCCCTTCTGTTCCAGATAGGCGTAGGTATAGGGCCCCGCCGCGGTTTCCGTGATCTCCACCGGGTTGAAGCCGCCCCACCAGCCGTAGATCAGGACCAGGGGCAGGACGAAAGCCAGCAGGAACGGCAGGAACTTTTTCACCATGGGATCGACAACGGAAGGGAAGACTTGGCCGGCCGAAGATACTACAGATGCGCCCGAGCCTGGCCGTCTCCGATCCCACCCGCGCCGGCCCGACCCAGGCGGCGGCCGCCACGTTCAACCATGAGGAGTCATCATGCGCGCCCTGCTCTCCCTGTGTCTCGCCCTATGCATCGCCCTGCTGGCCGGCCCGTCCCTGGCGGATCGGGCCTATCCCCCCGTCACGGTCCCGGTGCGCGCCATCCAGCTCGCCGAACACAGCCATTTCATCCCCGGCCAGGCCGGCGCCGCCAGCACCGCGAACCAGGGCTTCATGTCCAACGCCGGCTTCGTGGTCACCCCGGCCGGGGTGGTGGTGTTCGACACCCTGGGTTCCCCTTCCCTGGCCCGGGAAATGCTCGGACGCATCCGGGAAGTGACGGACCGGCCCATCCGGCGGGTCATCGTCAGCCATTACCACGCCGACCATTATTACGGCGCCCAGGTATTCAAGGCGCTGGGCGCGGAAATCTGGGCTCACGAGGGCGGCAAGGGCGTGCTCGGCTCCGAGGCGGCGAAGCTGCGCTACGCCCAGCGCAAGGAGATCCTGGGGACGTGGATCAACGACGACACCCAGCGTTTTCCCGAGCCCGACCTCTGGCTGTCCGGGGATACCGACTTCGAACTGGGCGGCGTGCGCTTCCGCATCCGCCACGTGGGTCCGGCCCACTCCGACGAGGACCTGGTGATGCTGGTGGAGGCGGACGGCGTGCTGTTTGCCGGCGACCTGGTGTTCAAGGGACGCGTGCCCTTCGTCGGCGACGCCGACTCGAGGAAGTGGCTGGGCGCCCTGGACAAGCTCATCGCCCTCAAGCCGAAAATCCTGGTGCCGGGCCACGGCGCCGCTTCCGACACGCCCATGGTCGACCTGATCCTGACGCGGGACTACCTGCGCTTCCTGCGGGAACAGATGGGCAGGGCGGTGGCCGAGCTGACGCCCTTCGAGGAGGCCTACGACAAGGTCGACTGGTCCGCGTACCGGGGCCTGCCCGCCTTCGCCGAGGCCAACCGCCACAACGCCTACAACACCTACATCCTGATGGAGAAGGAAAGCCTGGAGAAATGAGCCGCTAGGGGGAAAGGCACGGGCGGGAGGGCATGGGCGGAAGGCAAGCGCGGCATCGCCGACGGCTTGCGTCGCGCGGCGGGCCGCGCCGTCCGGCGCGAAAACACCACCCGCCGCGCGCGCGACCGGGGGGCGAACGGAGATCGCCCCGCGATCGCTGGCGCACCCGCTTATTTCGCGGGCGCCGGGGCGACCGGCATGGCCGGCATCGCCTGCAACAGCTTCAACACCATGGCCGGGTCGATGGCCGGCGCCATGTTCTGCATGTTCATCATCTGACCCCAGGTGCCGTAGGTACGCGGGTCGACGCCGGCGCCCATCCAGTTCATGTACATGTTGGGGTTCATGGGCGCCGTCATCGCGTTCATGGCCCCGGGGCTCATGGGTGCCTGCATCCAGTTGCCGTACATGCCGGGATTCATCATCTGCATCGCCGGCGACCACATCTGCGGATTGACCGGCGCCTGCATCCAGTTGCCATACATCGCCGGGTTGGCGGCCATGCCGGCCATCTGGGTGTACATCCGGGGGTCCATGCCCGCGCCCATCCACTTCATGGCGACGGAGGGATCGCTGAACTGCATGTAGTTCTGCATGCTCGCCGGATTCATCAGGCCGCTCATCATGCGGACATAGGTGGCCGGGTCCATGCCCGTCTGGGCCAGGGCGGCGCTGGTGGCGGGGTTGGCCATGGCATTGGTCCAGGCCATGAACGCCTGGGGATCCTTGAAGGCGGCGGTATTCCTGGTCGGGTCCAGCATCTGCTTGGCCAGAGCTTCGCCGGCGGCGGGAACGGCGGCGGGGGCGGGGTCGGCGGCAAAGGCCGGAACGGCGGCGAGCAACATGAGGGGGATCAGCGATTTCATGGAAATTCCTTATGACATGCGACGGGGATGTCGGGAGGCGCCGGTGAAGCGGGGAAACATGGCGCCGTGGGGGTCCTGCGTGGTATCGATGCCGAACGGAGACGAAAATCCCATGCCCGGCCCATGCATAGTGACAGAAGACGGAGGAAGGGGCGTCGCTTTCTATGGCGGCCGATCGCCACATCGGGAACCGGCACCGGCCCGGATCGGGGGACAATCACGCGCCACGACGACGAATCACGCGCCATGACAGCGAACACTCCCCCCCTCTTCCTGCCGCTGACCGGCATTCATGAGCCCTCCGCCATCCAGCAGTTGCCGGATGGGCGCTTCCTGGTGGTCGAGGACGAAAAACAGCACCCGTTCAGCCTGGTCATCATCGACCCCGCCGGCGGCATCCACGCCGCGCCGCTGGGGCCGGGCTTCCTGGAAGCGGGCAGCGCCTTCTGGAAGCTGGACGATCTGGAGGGGCTGGCCATGGACCCGTCGGGAAATCTCTACGCCATCACCTCCCATTCCCGGAATGACGAGGGGGACGAGAAGAAATCCCGCGACAAGCTGGTCCGCTTCAGGATCGCGGGCGACCGGGTAGTGGACACCCGCGTCGTCATGGAACTGAAGCCCGCTTTGCGGGCGACCCACCCGCTGCTGGCGGCGGCGGCGGAAATCCGCGACGTGAAGGGGGAAGGCGGGCTCAATATCGAGGCGCTGGAGTTCAGCGTCGACCAGCGGCGCCTGTTGCTCGGCTTCCGTAGCCCGCTGCTGGACCATCGGGCCATCATCGCCGCCATCGAGAACCCCGGCGCGATGCTCGAAGCCGGCGAATCCCCCCGGATTTCGCCCGACCTGATCACGCTGGATCTTCAGGGCGACGGGATTCGCGGCATGGCCTATTTCCCCGACCTCGGCGGCTACCTGGTGATCAGCGGCCCCATCGCCCGCGAGCAGGCGCAATTCCAGCTCTGGTTCTGGAGCGGTCAGGCGGATGAACCCGCGCGTCGCGCGACCGTTCCCGGCCTGGAAGGGCTGGAGCATGCGGAGGGCGTCAGCGCTGCGGTGCTGGAAGGCCGGCGACGGATCATCATCGTCAGCGATGACGGCAGCCGCAAGGCGGGACGCGACGCCCGCTTCCTGCTGCTGGATCCGGGGCAATTGCGCATCGCCCCCTGAACCCGGGCTAGGGCAGCACGCCGGATTCGCGCAAAGCCTCCACGATGGCGGTCACCAGCTTTTCCAGCTGGGCCGGGCGGTCACCGGACACTTCGGTCCTGGCGCTGGCCGACCACTGCACTTGGCCATCGCCGGCCCGCAGCAACTGGGCCTGGGCTTCGAGGGTATCCTGCCTGGGCCCGCCGCCGATGGGCAGTGAAATGCCTACCGCGCCGCCGCTGCCGCCACCCCAGTTGCCCGCGCCGATGCCGATCGTCGGCCCCCAGCCCCAGTCACCGCCGCGCGCCACCTGTTCAAGGCTCATGCTCAATATCGCCGCCGCCCCGGCAGGACGGTTGCCATCTTGATGGTCACCATTCGTGACTGGCGTGGCGCGCGACACATTGGCGCCGGCCTGGACCAGGCGCGCGGCCAGGCGATCGTTACAGATCAAGGCCAGCGTGGTGTCGGCCGAGCGGCATTCGACCTGAATCGGCTTGCCGCGCCACTGGGCCCCATCGAATCCCGGGCTGGTCCATTTCGCGTCGGGCGGGGGGTTCGCGCAGCCGGCCAGGACAAGGAAGAGCGGGACATAAGGTGAAAGTCGGGACATGCGGGCTCCTTCAGTAATTGGGGCGTAGGGCTAGCCCAGCAGCACCAGCCCCCACACCGCCAGCACATTGGCCAGCGAAATCAGCACCGCCGCGCTGCCGATGTCCTTGGCCCGCTTGGCGAGCTGGTGGTTCTCCAGGGAGATGCGGTCCACGGTGGCCTCGATGGCCGAGTTGACCAGTTCGACGATGAGCACCAGCAGCACGCTGGCGACCATGAGGGCCCGCTCCAGGGGCGCATCGGTCAACAGGAAGGCCAGGGGAATCAGGATCAGGGCGAGGAGGGTTTCCTGGCGAAAGGCATCCTCGTGTTTCCAGGCGGCCTGGAAGCCTTCCAGGGAATAGAAGAAGGCGTTCCAGACCCGCTTGAGGCCGGTCTTGCCTTTGTGGGGGCTTTCCTGGGGTTGGGTCACGGTTGTGGGCGGCTTGGTGGCGGGAAATGGAACGTTTCGGAAAGGCAAGTGTGGGAGAAATCCCCCCTACCCCCCTTTAGGAAAGGGGGGAAAGCATCAGGGTTTCCAGACCAGGTCCAGTTCCCGCGCCGCCTTCACGTCGTCCAGGCGGCGGGCGGGCAGCTTGTGGGGCGCGGACTTGACCAGCTCGGGCTGGCCTTCCGCTTCCCGCTTCACCGCCACCATGGCGGCGACGAAGGCGTCCAGGGTTTCCTTGCTCTCGGTTTCCGTGGGCTCGATGAGCAGGCACTCGGGCACCAGCATGGGGAAGTAGGTGGTGGGGGCGTGGAAGCCGTAATCCAGCAGGCGCTTGGCGAAGTCCATGGCGGAGACGCCGGTCTCGTCCTTGAGTTTCTTCAGGGTGACGATGAATTCGTGGCTGGCGCGCCGTTCCGGGTAGGCCAGGACGAAACCGGCCTTGTTCAGTTCCGCCGCCAGGTAGTTGGCGTTCAGGGCGGCGAATTCGGCCACCCGCTGCATGCCCTGGCCGCCCAGCATGCGGGCATAGACCCAGGCCCGCAGCAGCACCCCCATGTTGCCGCCGAAGGCGCTCATGCGGCCGATGGATTGGGGGCAGTCGGCCTCCTCGGCCCAGCGGAAGAAGCCCCGCTCCTCCACCACGAAGGGGATGGGCAGGAAGGGACGCAGCCGCTCCGACACGCCCACCGGGCCGGCGCCGGGACCGCCGCCGCCGTGGGGGGTGGAGAAGGTCTTGTGCAGGTTCATGTGGATCACGTCGAAGCCCATGTCGCCGGGCCGCACCCGACCCAGGATGGCGTTCAGGTTGGCGCCGTCGTAATAGGACAGGCCGCCCGCCTCGTGCACGATCTTCTGGATGGCGACGATGGTCTGCTCGAACACGCCCAGGGTGGAGGGGTTGGTCAGCATCAGGCCGGCGGTCTGGGGGCCGACGGCGGCCTTGAGGGCTTCCAGGTCCACGTTGCCCTGGCGGTCGGTGGGGATCTCCCTGACCGTGTAGCCGCACATGCTGGCGGTGGCCGGGTTGGTGCCGTGGGCGGCGTCCGGGACGATGATCTCGCGCCGCGCCGTGTCGCCCCGGGCATCGTGATAGGCGCGGATCATGGCCACGCCGGCGAACTCGCCGTGGGCGCCGGCCATGGGCGCCATGCTGACCGCCGCCATGCCGGTGACTTCCTTCAGCATCTCCTGCAACTCGTGCATGCTGGCCAGGAAGCCCTGGCCCGTGTCCGCGTCCGCCAGGGGATGGCGGCTGAGGAACTGGGGCAGCATGGCCAGGCTGTTGCAGGCCCGGGGGTTGTATTTCATGGTGCAGGACCCCAGGGGGTAGAACTGGGTGTCGATGCTGAAATTCTTCTGGGAGAGCCGCGTGTAGTGGCGCACCACGTCCAGTTCCGAGGTCTCCGGCAGGGGCGGCGGCGTCCGGCGCAGGGCCTCGACGGGCAGATCGTCGGCGGCGGGCGCGCCGAAGGGCGCCTGGGCATGGGCACGGCGGCCGGGATGGGCGTGTTCGAAGATGAGCATGAGCGGCGAGTGTTGAACAGTGGTGGCGGAGAACCCCTCCCCCGCTTGCGGGGGAGGCTGGGAGGGGGAGTCATGCTTGGCGTGAACCGAAACTCCCCACCCCAGCCCTCCCCGTAAACGGGGAGGGGGCGCCTCATCGGGTTATAGAGGTTCGCCCTTGGCGGCGGCCAGGGCGGCGTCGTAGTTGGGTTCCTGCTTGATCTCGGGCACCAGCTCCGAATAGACCACCCTGTCGTTCTCGTCCAGCACCACCACGGCGCGGGCGGTGAGGCCGGACAGGGGCGGGTCCATGATCATGACGCCGTAGTCCTTGTGGAAATCCCGGCCGCGCAGGGTGGACAGGGTGACCACGTGGTCGAGTCCCTCGGCGCCGCAGAAACGGTTCTGGGCAAAGGGCAGGTCGGCGGAGATCACCAGCACCACGGTGTTGGGGATGGCGCCCGCGGCTTCGTTGAACTTGCGGGCGGAGGCCTGGCACACCGGCGTGTCCAGGCTGGGCACGATGTTCAGGATCTTGCGCTTGCCCCAGAACGCGGACAGGGAGACATCCTTCAGGTCCTTGTCCACCAGCATGAAGGAATGGGCGGCATCGCCCGGACGGGGGAAATTGCCGCTTACGGCGATGGGCTCGCCACCCAGGGTTACGGTTGCCATGTCAGAGTCTCCTTTGCATTGTCATCAAGTGATCAGGATTTGTACGCGCAGGGCGGGGCTTCGCGCCTTCGGCTGAGGATACGTTCCAATTGTTGCGCGTATTGGGCCAGGTCGTCATCCGTCCGGGTTTCGGTGGCGCAGACCAGGATGCAGTCGGCCAGTTCCGGATAGTCCCGGCCCAATTCGTAGCCGCCCAGGATGCCCTGGGCACGCAGGGCTCGCAGTACATCGGGCACCGGGATGTTCACCCGGATCACCGCTTCGTGGAAGAAGGGGCCGGGGAACACTCGCTCGACGCCGGGAACGGCGCTCAATTTCGCCACCAGTTCCCGGGTGTTGGCATGGCTGGCCAGGGCCACGTTCTTCAGTCCTTCCGGACCCATGAGCGCCATGTGGATGGTGGCGGCGGTGACCAGCAGGCCCTGGTTGGTGCAGATGTTGGAGGTGGCCTTGGAGCGGCGGATGTGCTGCTCCCGCGCCTGCAGGGTCAGCGCGAAGCCGGGCTGGCCGTCCAGATCGACAGTTCGGCCGACGATGCGGCCGGGCATCTGGCGCACCAGGGCCTGGCGCGCGGTCATGAAGCCGAAATAGGGGCCGCCGGAGGACAGGGGCACGCCCAGGGGCTGGCCGTCGCCGACGCAGATATCCGCCCCCTTTTCCCCCCACCCTTGCCCTCCCCCGCTTGCGGGGGAGGGTTGGGAGGGGGAGCCCGGCGGCTTCAGCAAAGCCAGGGCCAGGGGATTCACCACCGCGATGGCCAGCATGTTGTGGGCGTGGGCCCAGTCGGTGAGGGCGTCCACCGGTTCCAGCACGCCGAAGAAGTTGGGCTGGGGAATCACCAGGCCGGCGGCGGGATCGCCCACCAGGGCTTCCAGCGCGGCCAGATCGGTGGCGCCGGTGGCCTTGTCGTAAGGCACGGTCACCAGTTCGATGCCCTGGTTCTTCACCGTGGTCCGCGTCACCGCCAGGTAGCGGGGATGCACCGTGGCCGGCACCAGCACCCGGCGGATGTTCGCCTTGTTGGCGCGCACCGCCATGAGAACCGCCTCGGCCAGGGCCGAGGCGCCGTCGTACAGCGAGGCGTTGGAGACATCCAGGCCGGTGAGGCCAGCCATCATGGTCTGGTACTCGTACAGCAGTTGCAGGGTGCCCTGGCTGGCTTCGGCCTGGTAAGGCGTATAGGCGGAGTAGAACTCGCCCCGGGTGACGATCTGCCACACCGCCGCCGGGATGTGGTGCTCGTAGGCGCCGGCGCCGAGGAAGCTGGTGTAGAAACCGTCCCGGGCCGCGCGTCCGTGCATCAGGCGGGTGACCGCCATTTCCGACAGGCCCTCCGGAATGCCGGGCAGGCCGCCGCAATTCAACTCGGCGGGAATTTCATCGAACAGGGCGTCGGTGCTCGGAGCGCCGATGCTGGCCAGCATGGCGGCGATGTCGGATTCGGTATGGGGGATGAAGGGCATTTTTGAGGAGGCGTTCAGGGGCCAGTGGCAGGCGGCCGGCTTTGCCGCCGGCTGCGCCTTGCCGCCTGCTGTCAATGGGCTTCAGATTCCACGAAGGCCTGGTAGGCGGCGGCGTCCATCAGGCCGTCCAGGTCGGCGGCGTTGTCGGGCTTGAGCCGGAACATCCAGGCGGCGTAGGCGTCCTGATTGATGCTCTCCGGGCTGCCCTCCACCTCGGCGTTGGCGGCGATCACTTCGCCGGCGATGGGCGCGTAAACGTCGGAAGCGGCCTTGACCGATTCCACCACGGCGCATTCCTCGCCGGCGGCGAGCTTGCGGCCCACGGTGGGGTTTTCGACGAACACCATGTCGCCCAGCAGGTCCTGGGCATGGTGGGTGACGCCCACGGTGACCGCGCCGTCGGACTCCAGGCGGGCCCATTCGTGGGATTTGGTGTATTTCAGGTTGGCGGGAATGCTCATGTATCTCTCCGGGGAAATGGGAAATGGGAAACGGGAAACGTGGGGGCGCGAGGGGTTTTGCGTTTCCCGTTTCTCGTTTCCCTTTTCCCGTCGTTAAACCAGTGCCTTGCCGTCGCGCGCGAAGGGGTATTTCACCACCAGCGCCTTCAGGCGTTTGTCGCGGATTTCCACTTCCACCGTGTCGCCGAGGTTCACGCCCGCGGGCACCCGGGCCAGGGCAATGGAAGCACTCAGGGTGGGGGAGAAGGAGCCGCTGGTGATCTCGCCCATGCCGGCGGCGGTGAAAACCGGCTGGTGGTTGCGCAGCACGCCCCGGTCCAGGAGCTTGAGGCCCACCAGCCTCTTGTCCCGGGGGAGGCGCAGGAGGGCATCCTTGCCGATGAAATCCCGTTCCGATTTCAGGTCCACGGTCCAGGCCAGGCCGGATTCCAGGGGCGTGCTGCGCTCGTCCATGTCCTGTCCGTACAGGTTCATGCCGGCTTCCAGGCGCAGGGTGTCGCGGGCGCCCAGTCCGCAGGGCTTGACGCCCGCTTCCAGCAGGGCCTGCCAGAAGAAGGGCGCGGCCTTGGCCGGCAGCATGATCTCGAAGCCGTCCTCGCCGGTGTAGCCGGTGCGGGCCACGAACATGTCGCCCACCACCACGGCGTTGAAGGGCTTGAGGGGCGCGGCCAGTTCCCGCATGCCGGGCATGGCCCGCCACAGCTTTTCGGCGGCGTTGGGGCCCTGGACGGCGATCATGGCCAGGTCCCGGCGCGGTATCAGGGCCAGGCCGGGCGCGAGCCGGTCGCGCTGGGTTTCCATCCAGGCCATGTCCTTGTCGGCGCAACCGGCGTTGACCACCAGGCGGAACCAGGATTCGTTGAGGAAGTAGATGATCAGGTCGTCCACCACGCCGCCACCCTCGTGCAGCATGCAGGTGTAGAGGGCACGGCCGGTGGTCTGGAGCTTGTCCACGTTGTTGGCCACCAGGACGCGCAGGAAGTCCCGGGCACCCTCGCCTTTCACGTCCACGGGCAGCATGTGGGAAACGTCGAACATGCCGGCGTCGGTGCGCACGATGTGGTGCTCCTCGATCTGGGAGCCATAGTGGATGGGCATTTCCCAGCCGGAGAAGTCCACCAGCTTGGCGTTGGCTTCCCGGTGCTTGGCGTTGAGGGGGGTCTGTTTGAGCATGGGTCAATCCTTGTCGGGAAACGGGAAACGGGAAACGGGAAACGTGGAAAGCACGGCGGGTTGAATTTGCGTTTCCCTTTTCCCTTTTCCCTTTTCCCCTTGATCTTCCTCGGCAAAATACGAACTGCGCACCAAGGGCCCGGCCTTGACCCAGGAAAAGCCCAGTCGACGCGCTTCGTTCTCGTAATCGGTAAATTCTTCCGGCGGCACGTAGCGGACGACCGGCAGGTTATCCAGGGTGGGGCGCAGGTACTGGCCCAGGGACAGGCGCTGGACGCCGGCCTGGCGGAGGTCGGACATCACGGCCAGCACTTCCTCCCGCGTCTCGCCCAGGCCCAGCATGAGGGCGGACTTGGCTTCCATGTTCGGCTGGCGGGCCGCCAGGGCGAGCAGGTCAAGACTGCGTTCGTATCTGGCGCCCTTGCGCGCTTCCTTGTAGAGGCGCGGCACGGTTTCCATGTTATGGCCCCAGATCAGGTCGTGGCGGCGGGAATCCGGAAGACTGGCCAGGGTGGCGTTGAACAGATCGGCGGCTTGACCCTGGACGTTGCGGAAATCCGGGGTGAGGAATTCCACGCCCATGTCCGGCTTGCCCAGGCGCAGTTGCCGCAGGGTCTCGGCGAAACAGCCGGCGCCGCCGTCGTCCAGGTCGTCCCGGTTCACCGAAGTGAGCACGACGAAACTCAGGCCCAGGTCCAGGCAGGCTTGCGCCACCCGGCGCGGTTCACCGGCGTCGTTCCAGGTGGGCCGACCGGACTTCACCGAGCAGAAGGCGCAAGCCCGGGTGCAGGTGTCGCCCAGCAGCATGAAGGTGGCGGTGCCCCGGCTCCAGCATTCGCCCCGGTTGGGGCAGCGGGCTTCCTCGCACACCGTATGCAGGCCGTGGCCGTGGACGGCGGCGGCGGTGCCGGGGTAATGCCGCTCACGGCCCAGATTCTGGCGAATCCAGACGGGCATGCGTGCGGCGTTGGGCAAGGATGGCTGCAAAGACGGCTCCTGCGAAAACGGGTCTTGAAGATGACGCGGTATCGAAGAAACCGTCGCGAGCGGCTATTTGCCGGATCGAGAAGCACCGTCGTACATGAGTACGACGAGCATCGCGGAACCGGCGGCCAGCCGCGCGGCAGGTTTATTCGTTACCGCGCACCCCGCTGTCCGGTTTACCTGAGAGATTTGCCCCATCGGTGGCCACGTCCAGCGTGGCGCTCTCCAGCGTTGCCCGATTCCCGCGGTCCTTTTGCCTGAGCGGTTGCGGGTGGCGTTGCGCCTTCGGCGGCCCCGTCCGGGGCGCTCTCCCGCGAGAACGATGGCGGGTCGGACTATACCGGAGGGGCTTCGGTGCCGGCAAATGTCACGGATAGACAAGGCTTAGCGCGAAGCCGGTGGCGGCCAGGCTGCCGATATCCAGTTCCAGGCGGACCTCCCGTTCGCTACCCTCGGCCATGCCGGCGGAAACGAGGGCGCCTTCGGGCAGATAGCGCTCGGGCGGAAACACTTTCCGGGCCACCGGGGCTTCGCGCACGTCGGTCAAGGTCAGGGAGACATGAGGCCAGGCCTGGGCCTGCCCGGTGCGATTGACCAGCAGGAAGGTCAGCCTCACCCGGGATTTCTGCTCCGGGTCATGTTCCAGGTTGGCGGCGGCGATGGCCTGTTTGTCCAGCTTCCGGGGCAGGGGCACCTGGCAGCCGGCCACCTGGCACAGCCGCTCCAGCGCGGGGCGGGCGTCGGGCCAGACGGAGACCAGTTCGGCGCGCAGGAAGTAGGCCGACTGCAAGACCAGGGTGGCGGCCAGCGACAGGATGGCCAGCCCATACAGCAAAGTCTTCCAGCGCGGCAACGGCGGCTTGCCGGCATGACGGTTCGGCAGCTCGGACAGCAGGATGGCGTCGGAGCTCTCCCCGGCCGGCGGGGTGAAGGTGTCGCCGGTCGGCGAAGAGATGGCATCGCCGGTCGGCGCCTCATCCTCGATCCTTTGCTCCGCGGGCTCGTCGGCGGGCTCATCGGCAAGAACCGGAGCGGCGGCTTCATCCTGGATGGAAGGAATCGCCTGGTCCACCCGGGGCGGGGACGGCTCGGACCCGGGCGCCGTTGCCGCCAGGGCATCGCGCGCCGGCTCTCCGGAAAATAGCGTCGCGGCGGGAGGTTCCTCCAGTTCGGCCAGCAGGGTGTCGTAGGCATTGAACACCGCGTTGCACTTGCCGCAGCGCACCAGGCCCCGGCGCAGCCCCAGCTGATCCTGGCTGACCCGGAAGGCGGTGCGGCATTCGGGGCAGGAAGTCTGCATGACGGGTTACCGTTTGGTCCCGGCCAGGCAGACCCAGCCCTCTTCCTCGGCCCAGGGTTCCATGGCGAACGGGCCGCCATAGAGGGCCAGAACCTCCTCGGCCTGCTCGGCCAGGATGCCGGACAGGGCGATGCGGCCACCCGGACGGACCCGCGCCGCCAGCAGGGGCATGAGGGCCTTGAGGGGATTGGTGAGGATGTTGGCCACCAGGATGTCGAATTCGCCGCCGGGCAGCGCGTCCGGCAGGAAGAACGCCGCCTCGGCGCGATTTTTTTCGGCGTTGTCCCGGGACGCGGTGATGGCCTGGACATCCAGGTCCGTGCCCAGCACCCGGCCGGCCCCCAGCTTCTTCGCGGCGATGGCCAGGATGCCGGAGCCGCAGCCGTAGTCCAGCACCGAGGGCTTGTCCCCGTCGCCCCGGATGTTCTGTTCCAGCCATTTCAGGCACAGGCGGGTGGTGGGATGGCTGCCGGTGCCGAAGGCCAGGCCCGGGTCCAGTTCGATGCAAATGGCCCGGGGATCCGGGGGCTGGTGCCAGGAGGGCACGATCCAGAGCCGGTCGGAGATGGGAATGGGGTCGAACTGGGATTGGGTCAGGCGCACCCAGTCCTGCTCGGGCACGGCTTCGATTTCATGGGCGACGTCGGCGGGCAGGCCCAGCCGGTCGATCAGGCCGGGCACATCGGCATCGGCCTCCAGCAGGGCCACCACCCAGTTGCGGCGCCAGGCTTTCGCGTCTTCCAGGCCGGGTTCGCCGAACTGGGGCGCCTCGGCCTCGGTGCCCGCGTCCCGGTCCTCGATGGACACCGACAGGGCGCCCGCTTCCATGAGGGCGTCGGCCAGGGCCTCGGCCTGATCGCCGTCAGCGGCGAGCTTCAGGGAAAGCCAGGGCATGACATCACTCCCCTCCCCCGCCGGGGAAGGGGTTGGGGCAGAGGGAACACGGGGAGAGGATGTGAGCGGCTTTCCCTCTCCCCGGCCTTTATCCTCGCTTGACGTGGGCTCCCCCGAGGGGGGAGGGGGAAATGCTGGTCCATCAATGCTTGTTGAACCCCAGCTTGTTTTCCAGGTAGTGGATGCTCAAGCCGCCTTCCAGCACGGCCTGGTCCACCAGCAATTCCTGGTGCAGCGGGATGTTGGTCCTGATGCCTTCCACCACCATTTCCGACAGGGCGATGCGCATGCGGGCGATGGCCTGCTCGCGGCTGGCGCCGTAGGTGATCAGCTTGCCGATCATGGAGTCGTAGTGGGGCGGCACGTAGTAGTTCTGATAGACGTGGGAATCCACCCGCACACCGGGGCCGCCGGGGGCGTGGTACAGGGTGATGCGGCCGGGCGAGGGCACGAAGGTCTTCGGGTCCTCGGCGTTGATGCGGCATTCCATGGCGTGGCCCTTGAAGTGGATGTCCTTCTGCTTGTTGGCCAGGGGCAGGCCGGCGGCGATGCGGATGCTCTCCTGGACGATGTCGACGCCGGTGATGAGTTCAGTGACCGGATGCTCCACCTGGACCCGGGTGTTCATCTCGATGAAGAAGAACTCGCCGTCCTCGTACAGGAACTCGAAGGTGCCCGCGCCCCGGTAGCCGATCTTGCGGCAGGCCTCGGCGCAGCGCTCGCCGATCTTGTTGCGCAGCTTGGGGTCCAGGCCCGGGGCCGGCGCTTCCTCCAGCACCTTCTGGTGGCGGCGCTGCATGGAACAGTCCCGCTCGCCCAGGTGGATGGCGTTGCCGTGCTCGTCGGACAGCACCTGGATCTCGATGTGGCGCGGATTGCCCAGGAACTTCTCCATGTAGACCACGGGATTGCCGAAGGCCGCGCCGGCCTCGTTCTGGGTCATCTGCACGGCCTGGATCAGGGCGGCCTCGGTGTGCACCACGCGCATGCCGCGCCCGCCGCCGCCGCCGGCGGCCTTGATGATGATGGGATAGCCGATGTCCCTGGCCAGCCGCATCCACTCGTCGGGATCGTCGTCGAGGGCGCCTTCGGAGCCCGGCACGCAGGGCACGCCGGAGGCCTTCATGGCGTCCTTGGCGGAAACCTTGTCGCCCATCAGGCGGATGGTGTCCGGGCGCGGGCCGATGAACACGAAGCCGGAGCTTTCCACCCGTTCGGCGAAGTCGGCGTTTTCCGAGAGGAAGCCGTAGCCGGGATGGATGGCCTCGGCATCGGTCACCTCGGCGGCGGCGATGATGGAGGGCACGTGCAGGTAGCTCTTGGCGGAGGGCGGCGGCCCGATGCAGACGGACTCGTCGGCCAGGCGCACGTACTTGGCCTCGGCGTCGGCCTCGGAATACACGGCCACGGTCTTGATGCCCATCTCGCGGCAGGCGCGCTGGATGCGCAGGGCGATTTCGCCGCGATTGGCAATCAGGATTTTCTCAAACATGGGCGGCCTCCGCGGCGAAATCTCCCTGGCGGCCTTCCGCCGCCGCGCGATTTAGCTTCGCTGCTGCGCCGCCTTGCGGCGGCTGGTCGCCGCGATTGGCGATGAGGATTTTTTCAAACATGGTTTAACCCCAGTAAAGGGGGAAGGGTGAAGGGGGAAGGGTAAAGGGGGAAGGGTGGGTAGGCTGTGCGCTGTTACCCTTCACCCTTTACCCTTTACCCTTCACCCCTAGCCCTTCCCTGCATCAACCGATAATGAACAGCGGCTCGCCGTATTCCACCGGCTGGCCGCCCTCGATGAGGATGGCCTTGACCACCCCGGCCACGTCCGACTCGATCTCGTTCATGAGCTTCATGGCCTCGATGATGCACAGGGTATCGCCGGCCTTGACCGACTGGCCCACCTCGACGAAGGCCTTGGCGCCCGGCGACGGCGTGCGGTAGAAGGTCCCCACCATGGGCGATTTGACCACGTGGCCATCCGGCTGGGCGGGCTCCGCGGCGGCCGCTTCGACGACCGGCGCGGCGGCGGGTGCTTGCAGCATGCCCGGCATCATCATGGGTGCCTGGGCATAGACCGTCTGCTGGCCGGCCTGGACGCTGGTGATGCGGACTTTCTCCTCGCCCTCGGTGATTTCCAGCTCGGCGATGCCGGAGTCCTGCACCAGGTCGATGAGTTTCTTGAGCTTGCGCAGATCCATGAATTCAATCCTCCAGGGCGTGGAGGGCATAGCCCAGGGCGAACAGATAACCCATCGCCCCCAGCCCGGAAATCACGCCCACCGCCTTGTCGGAAAAATACGACTGCTGGCGGAAAGGCTCGCGGGCATGGACATTGGACAAATGCACCTCGATGAAAGGGATGGCGACCGCCGCCAGGGCATCGCGCAAGGCGACGCTGGTGTGCGTGAAGGCGGCGGGGTTGATGATGATGAAACCGACGTTTTCGTCCCTGGCGGCATGGATGCGCTCGATCAGGGCATGTTCGGCATTGCTCTGGAAACAGTCCACCGCCACGCCGACCGCCGCGCCCTGCTGCTTCAGGGTGGCATCGATCTCCGCCAGGGTCTGGCTGCCGTAATGCTGGGGCTCCCGGATGCCCAACAGGTTGAGGTTGGGGCCGTGCAGGACCAGGATTCGCCCGCCCGGGTCGGCGGACGGCGCTTCCTGGGCGGGAGCGGTTATCGGCGAGCTTTTTGGCTTGCGAACACGAGCCATGTGGAGAAGTGCCGGTTGTAGAAACGGCAGCGATTGTGCCGGAAGTCACAGCGATCCGTCCAGTTGACGTCCAGTTCACGGCATGATTGCGCCCTCTTTCCCCACTCCGCCGGGCATCGCGACCGGAGAGCGGCCACCGCGACGGGAAGTTTGATCGGCGATCGCCCCGGACTTTCATGTCAGGCTTTCAATTCATCCCCGGATATGTTTGCATGCTCGCCCAACCAGGCCCGTCAACCGCCCTACCGGGCATTGGCACGGGCAAACCGCATCGGGAATCGGATTTCCCTTCTCAACCCATCCATACACGATGAAGCAAGTCCTGGTAGTCGGTCCTTCATGGGTAGGCGACATGGTCATGGCGCAAAGCCTGTTCATGGCGCTGCATGCTCGCCAGGACTACGCAATCGACGTGCTCGCCCCGCCCTGGTCACTGCCCCTTCTGGAACGCATGCCGGAAGTTCGCCGCGGCATCGCCCTGCCCCTCGGACACGGAGAATTCGGCCTCGGCGCGCGCTGGCGTCTCGGGCGCGACCTGTCGCCCGAGCGCTACGACCAGGCCATCGCCCTGCCAAACTCCCTCAAATCCGCCCTGGTCCCCTTTTTCGCCGGCATCCCCACCCGCACCGGGTTTCGCGGCGAGATGCGCTACGGCCTGTTGAACGACCTCCGCATCCTCGACAAGAGCCGCCTGCCGATGACCGTGCAGCGTTTCGTCAGCCTCGGGCTGCCGCCCGAGGCCGAATTGCCCGACCCCTTGCCCACCCCGCGCCTGCGCGCCGATCCGGCCAACCAGCGGCGCCTGCGGGAACAGCTTGGCCTGTCCGGCGCGGAACCGGCCATCGCCTTCATGCCCGGCGCCGAATATGGTCCGGCCAAGCAGTGGCCCTTGCCCCATTTCGCCGCCCTGGCCGATCGGCTCGCCGACCGGGGTTGCCAGATATGGGTACTGGGCTCCGCCAAGGACCACCCCGCCGGTGAGGAAATCCGCGCCCTGGCCGGGGGGCGGGTATTCAATCTGTGCGGCCGCACCGTCCTGGCCGACGCCGTCGACCTGCTCGACATGAGCGCGGCGGCGGTCACCAACGACTCCGGCCTCATGCATGTGGCGGCGGCCCTGGACAAACCCCTGGTCGCCCTGTTCGGCTCGTCCACGCCCGACCACACCCCGCCCCTGTCCAAGCGGGCGGCGATCCTTTACCTGCGCCTGGAATGCTCGCCCTGCTTCGCGCGGAACTGTCCCCTGGGCCATACCCGCTGCCTCGCCGAAATCGGGCCGGACGGGGTCCTGTCCGCCCTGAACTCGCTGGGCGTGGCGCAAGCCGGCGCCGCCGGGGATGCCGACTGATGCGCGTGCTGGTCATCAAGACCTCGTCGCTGGGTGACGTGATCCATACCCTGCCCGCCCTGACCGACGCCAGCCGGGCCTTGCCGGGCATCCGCTTCGACTGGGTCGTGGAGGAAGGCTTCGCCGAAATCCCGGCCTGGCACCCGGCGGTGGACCGGGTCATCCCCGTCGCCTTGCGGCGCTGGCGCAAGCAACCGTTGCGGACGCTCCTGGGCGGGGAATGGGGCGCCTTCACCCGGCGCGTTGGCCAGGGACATTACGACGCGGTGATCGATGCCCAGGGCCTGCTCAAGAGCGCCGCGCTGACCCGCCATGCCCGCGGCCCGGCCCACGGCCTGGACCGGCGCTCCGCCCGGGAGCCCCTGGCCAGCCTGTTCTATCGTCATCGCCACCGGGTGGCCTGGGGCCGCCACGCGGTGGAACGGGTGCGGGAATTGTTCGCCCGGGCGCTGGGCTATGCCATCCCGTCCACGCCCTGCGACTACGGCCTGGATGCCGGACGCCTGGGCGCGAGGGATGCCGACGCCCCTTGCCCGGCGCCCTACCTGGTCTTCCTGCATGGCACCACCTGGCCCACCAAGCACTGGCCGGAAGCCTACTGGCGGCGGCTGCTCGAACTGGCGGCGGCGGCGGGCTGGGAGGTGCGCCTGCCCTGGGGCGACGACATGGAGGAAGCCCGGGCCCGTCGCCTCGCCGCCGGCCTGGACGCGGTGCGCGTGCTGCCCCGGCTCAACCTGGCCGGCGTGGCCGCGGAACTCGCCGGCGCCCGCGCCTGCGTCGCCGTGGACACCGGACTGGGCCACCTCGCCGCGGCCTTCGGCGTGCCGGCGCTATCGCTGTTCGGCCCCACCAACCCGGCCTTCACCGGCGCCTGGGGCCCGGACCAGCGGCATCTGGCCAGCGACTTTCCCTGCGCCCCCTGCCTGAGGAAGGGCTGCGGCTACCGACCCACCGAGGCCGACCGTGCCCATTTCGACCTGGAGCGCGAACAGCCCCTGTGCTTTACCCGTCTGCCCCCCGAGCGGGTCTGGCAGGAATTCCAGGCCCGGCTGCTGGCCGGCGGCCGGGACGCTCCCTCGCCGGCCGGCATCCAGCGCGAGGCGATCTGACGTGCGGCTCGCGTTCACGCTCTACAAGTACTTCCCCTATGGCGGCCTGCAACGGGACTTCCTGCGCATCGCCCAGGCCTGCCAGCAGCGCGGCCACGCCATCCGGGTCTACACCCTGGAATGGGACGGGGACATCCCCCCCGGCTTCGAGGTCGTCGTCGCGCCGGTCCGGGCCCTGACCAATCCCGGCCGCTACGAGAAATTCGTGGCCTGGATGCGGGACGACCTGCGCCGGCGCCCGGCGGACAAGGTCATCGGCTTCAACAAGATGCCGGGACTGGACGTGTATTTCGCCGCCGATCCCTGCTTCGAGGAAAAGGCCCGCACCCTGCGCGGCCCCGCCTATCGGCTGACGCGGCGCTACCGCCATTTCGCCGCCTTCGAGCGGGCGGTGTTCGCCGCCGACGGCCGGACCCGGATATTGCTGATCTCCCGCGAGCAGCAACCCCTGTTCGTGAAGCACTACGGCACCCCGGAAAACCGTTTCCACCTGCTGCCCCCGGGTATCGCCCGGGACCGGCGGGCACCGGCCAACGCGGCCGAGATCCGCGCCGCCTTCCGCCGGGAGTTCGGCCTGGGCGAGGGCGACCTGCTGTTGCTGCAGATCGGCTCCGGTTTCAAGACCAAGGGCCTGGACCGCAGCCTGCGCGCCCTGGCCGCCCTGCCCGGGCCGCTCCGGGAGCGCGCCCGCCTGATCGCCATCGGCCAGGACGACCCCCGGCCGTTCCTGGCCCAGACCCGGGAACTGGGCCTGGAACAGCGGGTGGACATTCTCAAGGGGCGCGACGACATCCCCCGCTTCCTGCTGGGCGCCGACCTGCTCATCCATCCGGCCTACAGCGAGGCGGCCGGCATGGTGCTGCTGGAGGCGGTGGTGGCGGGATTGCCGGTCCTGACCACCGACGTCTGCGGCTACGCCCATTACATCGACGAGGCCGTTGCCGGCCGGGTGCTGGCCTCCCCCTTCGACCAGGCTCGCCTGGATTCGCTGCTTGCCTACATGCTCGTCAACGAGCGGAGTCGCGCCGCCTGGAGCCGCAACGGCCTCGCCTTCGCCGAGACCGCGGACCTCTACAGCCTGCACGAGCGCGCCGCCGACATCATTCTCGCCACCGCCCCATGAAGCTCTTCCTGTCCCCCCCTTTCGACACCCTCTGGCGGGACCGGGACCCCTTCGCCGCCGTCGAGGAACTGCGGGGCCCCGTGTTCCGACAACTGGAAGGCCGCCGCACCTTCCGCAGCGAAATCGCCGACCGGGCCTATTTCGTCAAGATCCATCACGGCATCGGCTGGCGCGAGATCCTCAAGAACCTGCTGTCCGGCCGCCTGCCCATCCTGGGCGCCGGCAACGAATGGCATGCCATAGCACGCCTGACCGAGCTGGGCATCGGCACCATGACCGCCGTGGCCTACGGCGAGCGGGGCGGCAATCCCGCCCGGCGGCATTCCTTCCTGATCACCGAGGAACTGGCCCCCTGCGTCAGCCTGGAAGACCATTGCCGCGACTGGGCCACGCAACCGCCCCGGCCGGCCTGGAAGCGCGCCCTGATCGCGCGCGTCGGCGACATGGCCGGGCGCATGCATCGCGGCGGCGTCAATCACCGGGACTTCTACCTGTGCCATTTCCTGCTGCACCTGGACCCGGCCCCGACCCCGGACGCGCCGAGACTGTCGATCATCGACCTGCACCGGGCCCAGATCCGGACCCGCGCGCCCCGGCGCTGGCGCGACAAGGACCTGGCCGGGCTGTATTTCTCCGCCATGGACAGCGGCCTGACCCGGCGCGACGGTCTGCGCTTCCTGGCCGCCTACTTCCGCCGTCCGTTGCGGGACATCCTGCGCGACGAGGCGCCCTTGCTGCGCCACCTGGAGCGGGAAGGCCGGCGCCTGCGCCAACGCTTCCTGCGCAAGTACGCGAAACCGGCGCAAGCATGAACCACTGGCACCTGAACCCCGACCACTCCGACGCGGAGGCGCGGCTGTTCGCCAGCCTGGAGCGGGACGGCGAGCCCATCACCGCCTCGCCCCTGAGCGCGGTGGTGCGGGTGGAGGTGGCGGGCCAGCGCGACCATGGCCGGGTCGCCGACCTGTCGGGGCAACTGGCGGCGCCGGCCATGCGCGCCCCTGGTGACCGAGGAAATCCCCGCCCCCCCCCCCCGCCGCCCCCCCGCCCCGCGCCCGCGCCCCCCGGCCCGGGGCCCGCCGCGCCCGCCGCCGGGGCCGCCCCCGCCCCCGCCCCCCACCGCTTCGCCCACAACGCCCCTCAATGGCGCGTCCCGCCGGACAATGACCGATGCCGGACGCGCCATATTGCTTGCTCCCACGAGGACCGGGAATGAACGGCGGCCATCCCCCGGCCGGCTCCGGCGTCATGGCGTCAAGAAGCAGCCCCCATGGTGGGGGGGGGGGGGGCGTCGGGGGGGTCACCGCCAGTGAACTGCGCGACGCCCGCCGGCAGCCCCCCGCGTCCTTCCGCATCCGCACGGAGGGCGGCGAGGAACTGGCGCTGTCGCGGCTGCTGCGCGTCCTGCCGGGCAAGCGCCTGGTGGGCGAGGGCCGCCGGGGAGGCGAGCGGGTGCTGGTAAAACTGTTCGTGGCCCGGGAAAGCCGGCGGCACTGGGAACGGGAGCGTTCCGGCATCGCCGCCCTGATGGGGGCGGGCATCCCCACCCCGCCGCTGCTTGCCGCCGGCCCGCTGGAAAGCGGCGGCCACTATCTGCTCACCCCCTACCTGGACGAGGCGACCACCCTGGCGGGGACCCGCGACGACGGGGAGCGAGCCGACCCCATGCTGCTCGCGGCCATCCGGCTTGTCGGCAGGATGCACGGCCGCGGCCTGGTCCAGACCGACCTGCACCTGGGCAACTTCCTGCGGCGGGGAGACGAGCTGTACATGATCGATGGCGACGGCATCGTCAACTGTCTTGTCGGCCAGGACATCGACGAACGGGCCATTCGCCGCAACCTGGCCCTGTTCCTGGCCCAGCTTCCGGTTTCCCTGGAGGATCGCCACGCCGAACTGATCGCGGCATACCGGGAGGCGAATCCCGACGCCTGCTTCGACGATGCCGACCTGGAGGCGGACAAGGTCCTGATCCGTGATCGACGCCTGGGCCTCATCCTGAAAAAATGCGTGCGCGACTGCACCCTGTTCAGGATCGACAGGCGCGTGGACCGCTTCACCGCCGTGGCGCGGTCCGAGGCGGATTGGCTGGCGCCCATCCTGGCCGACCCGGATGCCTGGATGGCCCGGGGCGCGCCGCTCAAGGCGGGCAACACCAGCACGGTGGTTCGGGTGGAACTGGAAGGCCGCGCGGTCGTCATCAAGCGCTACAACATCAAGGGCGCGGGCCACGCCGTCTCCCGCTTCTGGCGGCCCAGCCGGGCCTGGCATTCCTGGCGGGAAGGCCACCGCCTGGCCGCCCTGGGTATTCCCACGCCGACACCGCTTGCCCTGATCGAAAGCCGCTTGGGCCCGTTGCGCGGCAAGGCCTGGCTGATCACCGAATATGTGGAGGGCCCCGACCTGCTACGAGCACTGGTCCCGCCTGGGAGAGGCCAAACCGTCAGAAGAGGAACAGCGGGCACTGTTGCGAACCTTGCGAAGCCTGGCGGCGGCGCGCATCAGCCATGGCGACATGAAGGCCACCAACCTGATCTGGCGGGATGGAAAGGTAATGCTTATTGATCTGGATGTAATGA
>JADJYY010000010.1 GCA_016719465.1 Hydrogenophilales bacterium | reverse complement strand
TCAATCCGCGCCCGGCCGGGAGGCCGGGCGATGCTCCGCGCTCATAACTGACTGTTTTGATTGCGGAACGATGCAAGCTTGCGCGAGCCTGCTTCCATGGGCAAGTGCAGTTGGTGTCCGGCTTCTTTCTCCATCTGCCAAGTTGTTAAAGAACAATGGGTTATGGCGTTCGCGAAACTCCTGGCATTTCGCCGCTGCCTGGGGTTCGCGCTTCATATCACCAGGGGTCCTTCGAAATCGACCGAGCGGAAGGCACCGAACTGCTTCACCCTCACCTCAACCGGTTCGGTGATGCGATAGAAGCGCAGGTTGTCTTCCTTGTCGTCGATCTCGGCCAACAGGGTGCGCTCCAGTTGTTCGAGTTGCATTTCATTGACCTGGCACTCGAAGACGGATTTCTGCACGCGCTGACCCATGCTTTCGCAGGCCTTGGCAACGCGGCGCAACCGTTTCCGGCCGGCGGCGGTTTCGGTGGAGACGTCGTAGGTGACGATGATCAGCATGGCTTCGGCCGAGTCGCTTATTTGGCAAGATAAGGCAGGTAGCCTTCCATCTCGCCCCGGATGGCGCGGGCCATGAAGCGGGCCTGGATCAGGGGCAGCAGGCCGATGGGTATTTTGGCTTCCAGCAGGGGGTGGGTGATTTCCTCCTGCTTGCGCTCCTGCCAGGCGGTGACCACGGCGCGGCGGCCTTTCTCTCCGAGGGAGACGGCGCCGCCTTCCCGTGTCTCGAAATCCTCGGCTCCGATCTGACCCCGGTTGATCAGGGTAAGCGCGAGCCGGTCGGCGAGTATGGAGCGGAATTCCTCCTGCAAATCCAGGGCCAGGGCGGCGCGGCCCGGCCGCACGGCGTGCAGGAAACCCAGTTGCGGATCGAGGCCGACGGACTCCAGGGCGGAACGGCAGTCGTTCATCAGCATGGAATAGAGGAAGGACAGCAAGGCATTGAAGCGGTCCAGGGGCGGGCGCCGGGTGCGGCCATCCAGGGCGAAAGCCGCACGGGCCTGGGGTTTGACGATGAGATTGAGCCCCGCGAAGTAGCCTCGGGCGGCTTCGCCTTCCACGCCGCGTAATTCATCCAGATGGGTGGCCGAAGCGGCGGCGCGAAGTGATGCGGCCAGGTTGTCGGCGGCCCGGGTGAGCTGTGCGCCTTCCTCGGTGTCGGCGGCTTCGCGCGCGCCCCGTTGCAGGTTGACCCGGCTGTTCCGCAATTTGCCGGCGACGCAGGCGCGGGCATGTTCCAGGGTGGCGGCGGGGTCGCCGGCGGCTTTGTGCTGGGACTGGCGCAGCAGGATGTTGCCGGAGATCGCGCCTTCCAGCCGGGCCTTGAAGCGGCCGTGATCGTCCAGCAGGACCAGGGATTTGCCCTCGTCGGCCAGCCGATGCATGAGGGCGGGCGAGACCATCACGTTGCCGAAGGTGACCAGGCCGGACAGATGATGCAGCGGCACTTGCAGGCGCTTTTCCCGTTCCACGTCGATGCGCACGGTGGCGTTTTCCAGATGCGCATAGGCGTGGGGCGTCATGACGTAGAGGGTGTTCAGGAGCGTGTGCATGGCTATACTGTGGCTACGATTGTGTACAGGAGCGTGTCATGGATTTCGTCACGGTGCGAGAATTGCGGGCTGAATCGGCCAAGGTCTGGGCCAAGATCGAGGCGGGCGAGGAAGTGGTGATTACCCGCAACGGCAAGCCCTTCGCCTTGTTGTTGCACACCAAACCGGAAGAGCTGGAGAGCACATTGCGGGCGTTGCGCTGGAACCGGTTCGAGCGGTTGCTGGCCGAGCAGCAAAAGCGCGCCGCCGAGCTTGGCCTGGACAAGATGACGATGGAAGAAATCGATGCGGAGATCGCCGCCGCTCGCAAGGAAAGGCGTGAGCGCAATGCGGTTGATCGTTGATACGAATGTTTGGGTTTCGGCATTTCTGACGCCGGACGGTACGCCGGCGCAATTGCTGCACGAGGTGGAGCGAGGTCGGTTGACTCTTGTGTATTCCCCCCAGATTGAAGCCGAATATCGGGAAGTGCTTTTTCGGCCAAAGTTCAACATCAACCCGGGTTTTCTGGCTGAATTCTTCGCGCGGCTGGAAGAAGATGGACAGCGCATAACGCCAGTTCCAATCCCGCTTTCCAACCTGCCCGATCCCGACGATGCCCCCTTCATCGCTACCGCCCTGGCGGCGAACTGCCCCATCGTCACCGGCAACGCGCGCCACTTTCCCGCCGAGTGCGGCGTGGAGATTCTGAGCCCGGCGCAATGCCTCGCGCGACTCATCGGCTGAACTCCGGGTCATCCACCGCATAAAGCCCAGCGACCAGATGCGCCAGCCGGGCCTTCCCGCCCAGCGCCTCCGGCTGGCAAATATCCTTCAACGAACACTCCCGGCAGCGTGCATCGTTCACAGGCGGCGGCAACCTGCCCGAGGCCAGCATGGCGCGGATGGCCTCGGCGGTTTCCATGACCAATGCGCGCAAGGCCGGCGAGATGGCCACCTCGCGCCGCCGATGGCTGCTGGCGTGATAGATCGCGCCCTTCGGCACGGAGCGGCCGAGCATGTCTTCCAGACACATGGCCTGGGCGGCGAGCTGGATGTCGTCGTGCATCTTCTGCCGCTTGGCGCCGTGTTTGAATTCCACCGGGAACACCGTGCCATCCGGATGGAACTCCACCAGATCGGCCTTGCCGATGAGCCCCAGCCGGTCGGACCAGAGGGGCAGGGCGCGTTCCACTTTCACCCCCGCCTTCATCTCGTAGCCGGGCGTGTCCACCAGGTGGTGCACGGCCTGCCCGCGCGCGGTGTGGATGTTGTCCTCGAAAGCCTGCTCCAGGTGGATCAGCCCGCACTGGCGCGGGCAGTAGGTCCAGTGCTGGAGGGCGGCGAGGGGGACGGGGTCGGCTTCGTTCATCGGGATAGGCACCCGGACAAGCGCCGCGCTAAGATGCCGTGAACGTTTCCGCAGGAGCCCACCATGGCGACCACCTTCGAAGAGGCCAAAGTGCTGGCCATGCAGCTCACTCCCGAGCAACGCGCCGACCTGGCCGATCTGCTGTGGGCCAGCGCGTTGCCGCAAGCCGAAATCGACGCGGCCTGGGCGGCGGAGATCGAGCGACGTCTCGCGCAAGTGGATTCCGGCGAAGTTGAAACCATCCCATACGAAACGGTCATCGCCGAACTCCGCGCCAAATACGGTTGATGAAAGTCAGCCTGCATCCGGCGGCGGGCGCCGAGCTGCACGAAGCCGCCGATTGGTACGCCCTCGAAGCCGGGCGATTGACCGCCTCCAAATTCATCACCGATTTCGAGCAAGCCCGGGCGCGCATTCTCGACAACCCAAGAATGGGCGTTGCCGAACGCGCCAAGGCTCGAAAAATTCCGTTCAGCCACTTTCCGTACTCCCTGATTTATCGCCTGGGTGACGGGCAGATTCTTATCGTCGCCGTGGCCCACCAAAGCCGCCGGCCGGGGTATTGGACCGGGCGGCGGTAGCAAACCGGCTCAGGCAAGACGTAGCAGCGAAACCCCGGCTGGCAAGGCGTTCTCGTCCAATGTGATGGTGTAATCCTCAAACGACCGGGCCGTGGCCACGCCTTCCTTGAGCTTGGGTTTGATGCGATCAAACAGGGCATGGGCCGGGGCATTGCCCAACTCCGAATCGTGTTTGAACACATAGAGTCCGCGCGTCGCCATCTCGCCGCGCGCGGCGGAGCGGTCGTGCTCGAACATCTGACCCAGGGCCTGCCATAGCAATGACAGATCGTCTTCGCCGAATCCGGTTTGTTTGGCCAGGAAGGATGAGACGAAGCCGTGGGCCATGTAGAGGCCGTAGGGGACGGTGTGCTTGCGGCCCATGGTGCGGTTGTCGCCTTCCTGCTTTTCGGCTTCGGCTTCGGTGGCGACGGCCATGCGAGTGATGGAATGTTCCTGGGCAATGACGGGGTCGATGGAGCGGGCGAAGGTGAGTTGCACCGGGCCGCGTACCTGGCCGCAGTTGATGCCGGTGGACATGACAGCGCCGAAGGTGCGCACGTCGTAGAAGTTGCGACACATCCAGGCTCGGGCATTGTCCACAGCGTCGCCACCTTTGCGCTTCTTGTCCTCCCCCGCCAGCAGGTCTTCCCGCCCGATGCCCAAGTAGGCTCGTTTATGCTGGTTGTTGAGGATGGCTTTTTCCTTCACATAGATTTCAAAGCGGCGGTCAGGGGCATCCAACTGTCCTTTGAACTCGTCTTCAGAGCGATTGGGCTGATCCTTGTCTTTGGTGAGGGCAACGAAGTTGCGGACCTTGCGCTTCAAGGCAACGTCGGTCACCAGCCCATGGCCGGTTTCCGCGTCCAGGCGCGGCAGGTTGCCGGCGTCGGGGTCGCCGTTGGGGTTGCCGTCTTTCACGTCGAACAGCAGCACGAAGTCATAGCGGTTGGTCAGGCTCATTTGGGTTCTCCCTCGGTGGTGTTGATGGTTTCGGACTTGGCAAAAAAGGTTTGGCGCTGGTGGTAGTAGCCCAGGGCGAAGCGACCCTGATCGGGCAAGGCAAGCTGGCGCGGGAAATCGGCCAGCCCATCCATGATTTCTCCGATGAGTTTTTCCATCTGCACGGCACGGCCGCGATTGAGCTTGCCAAGATGGTGGTTCTTCAGCCGCAGCAGGGTGGTGAACACGGAGACTGGTGTGCTGGAGGCCGCACCGTAATAACGGTCGCGGATGGTGGCGTTCAGACCCGGGCTGGCTTCCTCCTGGATTTTTTCCAGGACGGCGAACAAGCGGCCCAGCCGGTAGGCAGGGTTGGTGTTGGCTGGATCAAGCATGGGCAAGTACTCCCTTTCTGTTTTGTTGCCACGGCGAATGAGGCGATTGAGGCTGGCTTTGATGACGGCGGCGCGGGCGTAGGTGGGCTTCTGTTCGGCACGGCAGCGCTGCACCGCCAGGTTCAAGAGCGGTGTGGGGTAGGGCAGGTCTTCCAGAATGGCGCGCAACACCTCGCCACCCAGGTTGGGTGGAATGTTGTCCGCCTTGTTCAGCAGCGCCACCCCGGTAAGCAGCCGGAACAGGGATAAGTGTTCCGGCTCGTAATCGGCGTGGGCGATGCGGATGTCCTCGAAATGGCTCTGGATGCGTTTGGCCAGTTCCATGGCCGTGGCAGTTTCCCAGAAGCGGATGGCGATCCGTGCGGCGTTCGGAGCCAGGCCCAGGACGTGGAAACGTGTGCTCGCGTCGCCGACGGTGAATTTGCCGGACTGCACCGCCGAGTAGAGGGCTTTCAGCGCATTGATTCCACGATTCGGGTCATCCTTTGGCGGCTCGCCAAACAGGTCGGGAACAGCGGATTCCAATTCATGGGGTTCTTCCGCCCAGAATAGGGTGGAGGTATCGCCCACCTGGATGCGCTGGCGGGAAGCCAACAAATGATTAAGCGAAGTTGTGTAGGCAAACGACGCTCGCAAGCTGACCGGCGCGTTTTCACCATTTCTCTCCCTCTTGCCATAGGACTCGAAGGCTCGGGCGTTGAAGGAAACGATGTTTGCGCCGGCTGGTTGTGCGCCCCATACCCCTTTGATCACCGATTCGTTCGGGGCCAGGGGGACGCCGATTTCTCCCGTCACAAGGCAATTGCCAAGTAATTGGGCTTGCGAATGAGCCGACACCAACTTGCTTTCGTATTCGCTACGAACCACCCGCCTCGCGTGGACGTTCTCAATGTCGGAGACAAGCCGGAATGCGAGAACCGGATCGCGTATATCGAACTCCTCCTTGATCTGGAAGCGTTCGAGCAGCGCTGGCAGCTTGTCAGGCATGGACTGCAAACCGCGACAGAAACGCTCGACCGCATTGACGCCCGGGTCATCTATGCCACCTAGCCAGTCATGCAACGTATCGATGAAACTGGCGATCTTGATCGCCCCCTTGTTGCCGGTACCGAAAACAAAGCTGGCGTTGTCCCACAGCAGGTTTGCGTCTTTGCCGCTGTTGGTGTGTTTCATGGCTTGCTTGCCGATGGCGGGCACCAGTGTTTCGCGGGGAATGGTCTTGCCTTTCTTCCGTTCTCCAACCGGCTCGATGTTGATGCACTGGCCTTGCCCATCCAGCACAACCACATAGTCCACACCACGACGGACCCATCCTTCGCGCGGGAGATCTTCGGCACGCTCGTAATAGCGGTTCAACGCTTGCAGAATCATCCCCGTACCTCCCCGCTGTCCCAGGCCGGCACATCGACCACGCCGCTTTCCATGTTGGCGCGGAAGAAGCGCGGCACCGGGTCCGACGGTTTGGAGAAATCCAGGTCATGCAGCATGAAACCCAGGTCGCGGGTCTCATCGATGGCTGGCTCTTCGGCCCCCGGATCGCCGACCAGCCGGAACGCGGCGGCGAATTCGCGACAGCCCAGGTAGGGTTGGTTGACGCACTGTCCCTTGCCGGCGCGGCGTTCGAACATTTCCTGGAACTTCATGGGCGTGTTGTCCGGCGCGGCGCCGGGCAGCACTTCCAGATCGGCATGAACGCGGTAGGCGACATCGCGCAGGAACAGGCCGGCGCGCTGCTGGCGTTCGTCCTCGATATACAGCGCCAGATCGCCCGCGCCATTTTTCATGGCGGTTTCCACGTTGCGGGTGGAAACCACGCCCGCCACCTCGTTGCGGCGCAGGTTGATCCAGCGGATGGGCTTGAGAACTTCGATCTTGCGGACATGCCAGCGGATGGCCGGCTTCCACAGGATTGCCTCGAAGCAGGCGCGGGCAGCGGAAGGGGTCATCACGTCGTAGCTGACCCGCTCGACTTTCATTTCCGGGCGGGTGAAGCAGGCGTAGGGGCCAGTGAGTTCAAGGCAGTAGGTTTTCATCGTTCTCCCTCAAGCAATGGTGTTTGTTGGTTTCAGCGGTATGCCGTTTGGGTTAAGCCCCAGATCGGGGTCGTAGAGCCAATCGCTGACTTGCGCATACAACCCCGGCATGGTTTCTTCGATGTCGCCCTGTTCCAGCAATTTCAGGGCTTCCCGGCTATGGATGTTCACGGTGTAGCGCTGGAGCTTGCGCATCAGCCAGCGTTGCGGGCCATCTTTCCGCAGAGTTGAGAGCCATTTGTCCACCGAGTCGTCGGCGCCGTCCGGCCCGCGATAGCGGACGATGATCAGCGTGCTGTCCTCGTCCTGGATGAGCTTAAATTTCTCGGCGGCGGTGCGGAAGTTGCATGCAAGCGTTTTGCCATCGACCTTGAGCAGGCTGGCGATATCGTGTTCGTCCAGATCGCAGGCGTGGTAGAGCCGCTCGAAATAGTGGGCGAACAGGGGGCGGTCCAGTGGGTTGCCTTCGACGCCGTACAAGGTGGATTTGCAGGCGTTTTCGCCTTTGCGCAACAAGCCGGGCGGGGCGGGTTTGGGGGCGACGAATACCACCACTTGGCCGCGTGCCATCTGGCCTTCCCGATTGCAGCGCCCCGCCGCCTGGGCGATGGAATCCAGCCCGGCCAGCGCCCGGTAGACCACGGGGAAGTCCACATCGACGCCGGCCTCCACCAGTTGCGTGCTGATGACGCGGGTGGGAATGCCTGTTTTCAACCTGGCTTTGATGGAGGCGATAACCTGGGAGCGGTGGGCACCGCACATCAGGGCGGACAGGTGCAGGCTGCCTTCCGGCATGCGTTGCCAGAGTTCGCGGGCGTCATTGCGGCGGTTGACGATGGCGAGCACGGACTCGAATCCGCCCAGTTCACGAGCCAGGGTGTCCCAGTCGGTAGGGCTTTGCCAGTCCGCAGGTAGTCGGACCTTGACCCGTTCCAGCGCGCGATAGAGGGCATCCGGGTCGGCCACGATTTCGCGCACGTTTTCCAGGCCGCGCAGGTTTTGCTTCGCGTCGAAGTATGCGCGGGTGGAAAGGGCGGGTTGGGTGGCAGTGGAGAGGACGACCGTTACCCCGTAATGCTGAGTGAGCAGATTGAGCACGTCGAGGATGGGTTGCAGGAATTCCGGCGGCAGCAGTTGCGCTTCGTCCAGGACGACGACGGAATCCACGATGTTGTGCAGCTTGCGGCAACGGGAAGTGCGGGCGGCGAACAGGGATTCGAAGAACTGGACGTTGGTGGTGACGACGATGGGGGCGTCCCAGTTTTCGCAGGCCAGCCGGGACTGGTGGTTTTCCCTGGCGGGGTCGGCTTCCGCATTGCTGTGATGCTCGATGACGGCATCGCCGAAGATGCCCCGGAAGATGTCGGCGGTCTGCTCGATGATGCTGGTGTAGGGAATGACGTGGATGATGCGGTGCTTGCCGTGTTTCCTGGCGTGTTCCAAGGCAAAGGCGAGGCTGGAGAGCGTCTTGCCGCCCCCGGTCGGGACCGTCAGGGAAAACAGGCCGGGAGTTGCCATTGCCTCGGCGCGGCACTGGCGCAGGACGTCAGCGCGGAGCCGGTTGACCGGGGTGGGCGGGGCCTTGGCTGCCATGTCGGCCATGTGCCGGTCGAACTTATCCAGCAGCGTGGGGATGTCCGGCCAGCCGACGCGGACGGCGGCCTTGTCCGGGTCCATGTAGGCCTCGGTGTCGAGGAAGTCCGCATCCACCAGACAGGAAAACAGCATCCGAACCCAGAGCGCGAAGCCAGTGCTGCCGCCAGGAATGGCGCGCAGGTCGAGCTTGAATGCCCCGGGATCGAGAATCGTGGCAGGTGGTTTCGCGGCAAGGGCTTCATCGAGTTCGGCGCGGCTGGCGGGCAAGGCGAGGCGGGCTTCCAATCCGCCATGCCAATCATCAAGCCCGGCATGGTGGCCGGCGATGAGATAGGCCAATACGCGGCCGGCTTCCTTGAAGGTGTCGCAGGCCAGCAGGGCGCCCGCTGTCGAATGGGGGGCTTTGCCGGCTTCGCCCTTGATGTGGGCATCCGCCTCGAAACCGCTTACCTGCCGAATGTAATTCTGGAAGCGTGGCCGATACTTGCCCAGGTCATGCCATAGCCCGGCCAGATGAGCCCAATCCGAGGCGTTGAAGCGCCGGGCCGCTGCCCCCGCCAATTCGGCAACCGCTCGTAAATGCGCTTCCAGGTCATGGGGCGGCGCCCAAGCGCCATCCCCGCCACTTCCACGCTTGGCGTGGGCAATGGCCTGCTTTGAGTCATTTTGCTGAACCGCTCCCTGATGGCCGTTGATCATGTATTGCCTCGCTGACCGCGAACATGTGGCGCACTATTCCACTGTCAAGGCTCACCAAATGAGCCATGAACAATAAGCGCGCAAAAAAGTATTTTTCGGCGATTGTAGGCCCGCGCACTCTTTCAAGACATCGCGGTTCCAGCCGGTGCATTCACGGTGCGCAACGCACCTATCCAGTGCACGCCCCCCACCGCGCGGACCGCAACCCACTGATTCGGCGGGATTTCGCAGGTGGCACGGCCATTGCTAAACCCCTCCCAGGCGCCATCGCCTAGCGATCTTTGGACAACGGCGTCCGCTCCCCTATCAGGGCGGCCGCCGTTTTTTTGTTCCGCGCTTTTGTGGTTCTTGTTGAGGTATTTCGCATGGCAACTTTGAACAATTCCCTCGTCTCCCCGTTCTCCGAGCACCCGCAAGGGGCAGGCCGGTCGGCTCGCATGAAACTGGTTCTGGTGGGCAACGGCATGGCCGGGATCCGCACCCTGGAGGAGTTGCTGAAAGCGGCTCCGGAGCTCTACGACATCACGGTGTTCGGCGACGAGCCCCATCCCAATTACAACCGCATCATGCTGTCGCCGGTGCTGGCCGGCGAGCAGACGGTGGAGCAGATCGTGCTCAATGATCGGGATTGGTACGCCCGGCACGGCATCACCCTGCACACCGGCAAGCGGGTGGTGAAGATCGATCGCCGGAAACGCTTCGTGGAAGCGGACGACGGCACCCGCGCGGACTACGACCGGGTGCTCCTGGCCACCGGTTCCAGGCCTTTCATCCTGCCGGTGCCCGGCGCCGATCTGGAAGGTGTGATCGGTTTCCGCGACGTGGCGGATGTGGACAAGATGATCGATGCCTCCAAGCGCTACCAGCACGCGGTGGTCATCGGCGGCGGCCTGCTGGGCCTGGAGGCGGCCAACGGCCTGAAGGCGCGCGGCATGGACGTGTCGGTGGTGCACATCGGCGACTGGTTGCTGGAACGGCAACTGGACGAGCCGGCGGCGCGCTTGCTGCAGCAGAGCCTGGAGGCGAAGGGGCTGAATTTTCTGTTGAAGAAGCAGACGGCGGAGCTGGTGCGCGGCGAGTCGGGAAGGGTCCGAGCGGTCAGGTTCAAGGATGGCGAGGAAATCCCCGCCGACCTGGTGGTCATGGCCGTGGGCATCCGCCCCAACACGGATCTGGCGGAATCCGCCGGCCTGCATTGCCACCGCGGCCTGGTGGTGAACGACACCATGCAGACCTACGACCCGCGCATCTACGCGGTGGGCGAGTGCGTCAGCCATCGCGGCATCGCCTACGGCCTGGTGGCGCCCCTGTTCGAGCAGGCCAAGGTATGCGCCAACCACCTGGCCGAGCATGGCGTGGCCCGCTACCAGGGCTCCATGACCTCCACCAAGCTGAAGGTCACCGGCATCGACCTGTTTTCCGCCGGCGATTTCATGGGCGGGGCGGGCACCGAATCCCTGGTCTATTCCGACGCCGCCGCCGGCACCTACAAGAAGCTGGTGCTCAAGGGCAACAAGCTGGTGGGCGCCTGCATCTACGGCGATACCCTGGATGGCGCCTGGTATTTCGACCTGCTGCGGGAGGGCACGGACATCTCGCAGCAGCGCAAGACCATCCTGTTCGGCCAGAGCCACATCGGCGACTCCGGCCACGGTCCCGCCGAGCGGGTCGCCGCCCTGCCGGATTCGGCGGAGATCTGCGGTTGCAACGGCGTGTGCAAGGGCACCATCGTCGCCGCCATCCGTGATCTCAAGCTGTTCACCCTGGACGAGGTGCGCGCCCATACCAAGGCCTCCGCCTCCTGCGGCTCCTGCACCGGCCTGGTGGAAGCGGTGCTGGCCCATACCGTGGGCGGCAACTACTCGGCCGCGCCCAGCAAGAAACCCCTGTGCAAGTGCACCGACCACAGCCACGACGAGATCATCGCCACCATCCGCGACCAGAAGCTCAAGTCCATGCGCGCGGTGTTCGACTTCATGGAGTGGAAAACGCCCGACGGCTGTCCCACCTGCCGCCCGGCCCTCAACTATTACCTGCTGGCGCGCTGGCCGGCGGAGTACCAGGACGATGCCCAGTCGCGCTACATCAACGAGCGCGCCCACGGCAACATCCAGAAGGACGGCAGCTTCTCGGTGGTGCCGCGCATGTGGGGCGGCCTCACCAACCCCAGGGAACTGCGCGCCATCGCCGACGTGGCCGACAAGTACCAGGTGCCGGAAGTGAAGGTCACCGGTGGCCAGCGCATCGACCTGTTCGGGGTGAAGAAGACGGACCTGCCGGCCATGTGGAAAGACCTGTCCGACGCCGGCTTCGTCTCCGGCCACGCCTACGGCAAGGCCCTGCGCACGGTGAAGACCTGCGTCGGTTCCCAGTGGTGCCGCTTCGGCACCCAGGATTCCACCGGTCTGGGCGTGAAGCTGGAACAGATGACCTGGGGTTCCTGGATGCCCCACAAGTTCAAGCTGGCCGTCTCCGGCTGCCCGCGCAATTGCGCCGAGGCGACGATCAAGGACTTCGGCGTCGTGTGCGTGGATTCCGGCTACGAGTTGCACGTGGGCGGCAACGGCGGCATCAAGGTGCGGGTCACCGACCTGCTGTGCCGGGTGGAAACCGAGGCACAGGTGATGGAGTACTGCGGCGCCTTCACCCAACTCTACCGGGAAGAGGCCCACTACCTGGAGCGCACCGCGCCCTGGGTCGAGCGGGTGGGCCTGGCCCACATCAAGGCCAGGGTGGTGGACGACGCGGCGGGCCGGGCGGAACTCCACGAACGCTTCAAGTTCAGCCAGCAATTCGCCCAGATCGATCCATGGAAGGAACGCGCCGAGGGCGCGGCGGCGCATGAGTTCAACCCGATACGGGTGAGCGCGTGAACCCACTCCCCTCTCCCGGTGGGAGAGGGGGTTAGACAGATAAAGGAATTGAAATGAACGACTGGATCGAAATCGCCAAGATCGATGACATCCCCCGCCAGGGCTCGCGTGTGGTGGACCTTGGCAAGGCCGACGGCGGCGAGGTGAACCGCATCGCCGTGTTCCGCACCGTCAATGACGAGGTCTTCGCGATGAAGGACAAGTGTCCCCATCGCGGCGGCCCGCTGTCGGAAGGCATCGTCCACGGCGGACTGGTCACCTGCCCGCTGCACGGCTTCAAGATCGACCTGGCCACCGGCGAGGCGGTGCTGCCCGACAAGGGCTGCGCCCGGACCTATGCCACCAAGGTGGAAGGCGGCCAGGTCTTTTTGAGGTTGGCGTGAGCGCCATCCGCGTCACGGCCATCCCCCCTTTACAAAGAGGGGAACCACTGTTCCAACCGCATCAGCAGCTCGCGCCGACCTCAAACTGAAATCCGCAAGGAGCACTTCATGAACAAGGGATTCTGGCAATCCGGCCACACCCCCACGCTGCTGTCCGCGTTTCTCTATTTCGACGTCGCCTTCATGATCTGGGTGATGCTCGGCCCCCTGGCGGTGCAGATCGCCACGACCCTGGAACTGACGGCTTCCCAGAAGGGGCTCATGGTAGCCACGCCGGTCCTGGCCGGCGGCTTGCTGCGGGTGGTCATGGGGGTGCTGGTGGACCACCTGGGGCCCAAGAAGGCCGGCTGGATCGGCCAGGGCATCGTCATCGCCGCCCTGTCCTGGGCCTGGCTGGCGGGCATCCACAGCTTCCGCGAGGTGATGGTCCTGGGCGTGGCCCTGGGTTTCGCCGGCGCGGCCTTCGCCGTGGCGTTGCCCCTGGCCTCGCGCTGGTATCCGCCCCAGCACCAGGGCACGGCCCTGGGCATCGCCGGCGCCGGCAATTCCGGCACGGTCCTGGCCGCCCTGTTCGCGCCCGGCCTGGCGGTGGCCTTCGGCTGGGGCAACGTGTTCGGCCTGGCCCTGATCCCGGTGGTCCTGGCCTTCCTGGTCTATTCGGTGTTCGCCAAGGATGCGCCGGATTGCCCGCCGCCCAAGTCTCTGAACCAGTATCTGCATGTGCTTAGGGACAAGGACGCCTGGTGGTTCATGTTCTTCTATTTCTGCACCTTCGGCGGCTTCGTCGGCCTGGCCTCCAGCCTGACCATCTATTTCAACGACCAGTACGGCATGAGCCCGGTGCACGCCGGCTATTTCACCGCCGCCTGCGTGTTCGCCGGCTCCCTGGTGCGTCCCCTGGGCGGCGCCCTGGCGGACCGCATCGGCGGCATCCGCACCCTGCTGGCCATGTATCTGTCGGCGGCCCTGTTCCTGACCATCGCCAGCTTCGGCTCGCCCAGCCCCTGGATCGCCCTGCTCTGGTTCATCCTCGGCATGGGTAGTCTGGGCGTGGGCAACGGCGCGGTGTTCCAGCTGGTGCCCCAGCGCTTCCGCAAGGAAATCGGCGTCATGACCGGCTTCGTCGGCATGGCCGGCGGCATCGGCGGCTTCTACCTGGCGGCCAGCCTGGGTTACCTGAAGGGGGCGACCGGGAGTTACCAGGCGGGCCTGCTGATCTTCGTCGCCCTGTGCCTGGTGGCCCTGGTCGGACTGACCGCGGTGAAGACCCGCTGGCGCACCACCTGGGGCGCGGCGGCGGTTTCCGGGGCGAGGGTGTGATCGGGAAAGTGGGGAATGGTGGCTAGGGAGTGGGAAAATCCCGCTCCATTCCGCGCTTCCGAGCAAACCCATGCCCCTACAGCTTGAATTCGGCTACGCCTCGGAGACCGGGCCGCGCGAGCGCAACGAGGACTTCGGTGGCTTCGTGACGCCGGACGCCGTCCAGACCACCACAAGGGGGGTTCTGGCGGTGGTGGCGGACGGGGTGTCGGGGGGCGTCCATGGGCGCGAAGCGGCGGAGACGGCGGTGCGCAACCTGCTCGCGGATTTCTACGCCACGCCCGACACCTGGGAGATTCCCCGCGCCTTCGCCACGGTGCTGGCCGCGATCAACCGCTGGCTCTCGGGCCAGACCGCCTCGCGCCACGAGGCCGGCGGCATGGCCACCACCCTGACCGCCCTGGCCCTGCGCGGACGCCGCTACCACTACGCCCATGTCGGCGACAGCCGCCTGTATCGGCAGCGCGGCGAGCTATTCGAGCAACTCACCACGGATCATGTCTGGGAGACGCCCGGCATGTCCCACGTGCTGAAGCGGGCCCTGGGGCTGGACAGCCATGTCATGCCGGATTTCGGCGACGGCGAACTGCTGGCGGGCGACCGCTTCCTGCTGGTCAGCGACGGTGTCTGGGAACCCCTCGGGCAACAGGCATTGCATCGGCTCATGCAATTGCACCACGCGCCCGAGTTCGCCGCCAACGCCCTGGTGCGCGAGGCCCATGCCCGGGGCGGCCAGGACAACGCCACCGCCCTGGTGGTCCGGGTCAAGGAGGTGGCGGCGGCGGACGAGGCGCCGATCACCGACCTGGCGAACCTGCCCCTGCCCGGCCGCCTGCATGTGGGCGCGCACCTGGACGATTTCCGGGTCGAGGCGCTGCTGCACGAGTCCCGCGCCACCCTGCTGTATCGCGTGCGCCATGCCGGGACCGGCCAGCGCTGGGTGCTCAAGACCCTGCAACCCCTGCTGGCGGGGGACGCGGAGGCCGCCGAGGGGTTGCTCATGGAGGAATGGCTGGGCAAGCGGCTGCATTCCCACTATTTCCCGGAAGTGCTGCCCCTGGCCTCGCGCAATTTCCTCTACTTCGTCCAGAGCTGGCATGAGGGCGTGTCCCTCCAGCGGCGCCTGGACGCGGGCCAGCATTTCACCTGCGTCGAGGTCGCCAGCCAGGGCATCCGCCTCATGAAGGCCCTGGGCGCCCTGCATCGCCTGGACATCCTGCATCGCGACATCAAGCCCGCCAACCTGCATCTGGATACCGCCGGCAAGCTGCGCGTCCTGGACCTGGGCGTGGCCCATTGCCCGGCCTGTCCGGCGCGGGCGGCCGGCGAGGTGCCCGGCACGCCCAGCTTCCTGGCGCCGGAATTGTTCGCCGGCGCCCGCTTCGGCACCCGCGCCGACCTCTACGCCGCCGGCGTCACCCTCTACCACCTGCTCACCCGCAAGTATCCCTACGGCGAGGTGGAGCCCTTCCAGCATCCCAGGTTCGGCGAGCCGGTGCCGCCCAGCCGTTACCGGCCCGACATCCCGCCCTGGCTGGAAAACATCCTGCTCAAGGCCTGCGCCAGGAATCCCGAGGCGCGCTTCGAAACCGCCGAGGAGTTCCTCGTCGCCCTGGAGCGCGGCGAGGCCGGCCGCCTGACGCGACCGCGGCCGACGCCCGCCGTCGAGCGCGACCCGGCGCGGTTCTGGCAGGGGGTGGCGCTGGTCGCCCTGGTCTTCAACCTGTTGCTCGCCTACCTGCTGGTGGCGGGCTGAACCCTTCTTTCAATGGAGAAAAAGACATGCTCGTCAAGGACATCATGATCACCCGCGCCCGCACGGTGTCGCCCGAGACCCCCCTGCTGGAGGTGTCGTCCATCATGTGCCTGTACCGCCTGTCCGGCCTGCCGGTGGTCGAGGCGGGCAGGCTGGTGGGCTTCGTCGCCGAGAAGGACGTGCTGTCCCGGCTGTTTCCCACCCTGGCGGATTTCCGCGACGGCATGGTCGGCGTGGATTACGCCGCCATGGAAGCCCAGTACCGGGACGTCATGCATCTGAAGACCGCCGACATCATGTCCACGCGGGTGATCGGCGTCAGCCCCGAAATGCACGCGCTCCAGGCCGCCTCCACCATGGTCCGCCATAACTTCCGGCGCATTCCGGTGGTGACCGGGGACACGCTGGAAGGCATGGTTTCCCTGGGCGACGTGCACAAGGCCCTGTTCCACGCCAATCTGTCCCAGCGCTGAGCCCGGCTGATCCGCTCGGCGGCCGTTCAGGTCCGCCGCGCCAGTGCCACCCGTTCCGCCACCCGTTCCAGCAGGCGGTTCCGGTCGAAATCGTCGCCCCGGCAGTCTTCCAGGGCCCGGGCCAGGGCGCGGGCCTCGGCGTTGGCCAGGCCGGCGCGCAGCCGCCCCGAGCGGTCCAGTTCCGGACGGATCAGGGGCGCCAGCAAGTCCGACAGCCGGGCCGGGTCCGGCGCCGCCAGGCCGGCGAAGCGGGCCAGGTCGGCCGCCATCGCCGCCGGCCGCCGGAACCAGTCCTCGTAATGGACCAGGTGGCAGCGGGCCCCGGTGTGCCAGAGGGCGTCACCGGTGCGCCGCAGCCACACGGATTCCGCCTCGTCCGCCCCGGCGCCATAGGCGGCCATGAAGGACTGGACGACGCTGCCCGGGTCGCGCAGGGCCAGCAGGTAGCGGGGCGCGATGGCGAGCCGGTCGAAAAGTCGTTGCCACAGGGGCAGGAAAGCGGCGGTGCGGGGGTCCTTGAAGCCCCAGGGCGCCCTTCCCGCGTCGCACCGCTCCAGTTGTTCCCGCAGCAGGTCTTCCAGGGCCCGTTCCGCCGTCGCCGTGGCCGGGTGGTCGAGCCAGTCCGGGGGCAAGGGATGGTAGGGCCAGGCATCCAGTCGCCGCAGCATGTCGACCTGGATGCGGACGATGGGGGCGTCCTCGAAGTGGCCCCGGGGATTGTCCCGGCCGGCCCCGATCAGGCGCTCCGACACCGCCATGCCCAGGGCGGCGAGCACCTGCATGAGCAGGGAGGTGCCGCTCCGGCCCGCGCCCAGGACCACGATCACGGCGCGCCCGGGGGGGCGGGAAAGGTCGGGGGCGGAAGGCGCGCTGGGGACGGTGGACATGGTGTCGGCATTGTAAAAGAGCCCGCCCGTGTTTCCGCTCGGGCCCGTCTTGTGCTCAAATTCCCTTCCTTTCCGCGCCCATGCCATGTGGACTCCGGGACCCGCGGGGCCAGGTCGGGCCCGGCCCGAGGCCCGTCCAGCCACGATGCAATGAAAATCTCCGTCAGCCAACTGATCGTCCGTTTCCTGGAACGCCTGGACGTCGAGGTCGTCTTCGGCATGCCCGGCGCCCATGTGCTGCCCATCTACGACAGCCTGTACGGTTCCAGGGTGAAGACCGTGCTGGTCAAGCACGAGCAGGGCGCCGCCTTCATGGCCGGCGGCTACGCGCGCATTTCCCATCGGGTTTCCGCCTGCATCGCCACGGCCGGGCCGGGCGCCACCAACCTGGTGACCGGCATCGCCAACGCCTACGCGGAACGCCAGCCGGTGCTGGTGATCACCGGCGAGACGCCCACCCATCTGTTCGGCAAGGGCGGCCTGCAGGAAAGCTCGGGGGAGGGCGGGGCCATCGACCAGGGCGCCCTGTTCGCCGGCATCACCCGCTACCACAAGGTGATCGAGCGCACCGACTACCTGGGCCAGGTTCTGAACCAGGCCGCCCGCGCCCTGCTGGGGCCCGAGCCCGGGCCGGTGCTGCTGAGCATTCCCTACAACGTGCAGAAGGAGAAGGTGGCGGCCTCGGCCCTGGATGGCGTGCATTTCCCCCGGCCCGCGCCGAATGCCTCCGCCGGGCCGGCGCTCCGCGCCGATCCCGTGGCGGAACTGGCGTCCCTGATCCGGGCCGCCGACTGCCCGGTCATCGTCGCCGGCTATGGCTGCATCCGTTCCGGCGCCAGGGAGGCGGTGGCGAACTTGAGCCGCGACCACGGCATCCCCGTGGCCACCAGCCTCAAGGGCAAGGGCGTGGTGGCCGAGGGCACGCCCCTGTCCCTGGGCTGCCTGGGCGTCACCTCCGACGGCGCGGCTTACCGCTACCTGGTGGAGCACGCCGACCTGGTGATCTTCCTGGGCGCGGGCTTCAACGAGCGCACCAGCTACCTGTGGGACGAGCGCCTGCTGGCCGGCAAGAAGGTGGCCCAGGTGGACCGGGACGCGGCGCAACTGGGCAAGGTGTACAGGCCGGACGTGGCGATCCAGGGCGATATCGGCGAGGTGCTGGGGCAACTGCTGGCCACCCTGTCCACCCCCGGGACGGATGCCGGCGGCCTGGCCGAAGCCCGTGTTGCCCGGCTCAAGGCCCATCGCGGGGCTGTCCGCGCCGCTGGGTGAGAGTGCGGGCGAGGACGCGGGCCAGGCCGAAGCCGGGGAGGATCCGCGCTTCCATCTGATGCGCCACTTCTACGCCGGGCTGGCCGCGCGTTTCCCCCGCGACGCGCTGATCTTCGACGACAACATCGTGTTCGCCCAGAGCTACTTCCATGTCTCCCACGCCAACCACTATTTCCCCAATTCCGGCATTTCTTCCCTGGGGCACGCGATTCCCGCCGCCATCGGCGCGCGCTTCTTCGCCAGGACCGGCCCGATCTTCGCCATCCTCGGCGACGGCGGCTTCCAGATGTGCTGCATGGAACTGATGACGGCGGTGAACTACGGCATGCCCCTCAACGTGGTGGTGATCAACAACGCCAGCATGGGCCTGATCCGCAAGAACCAGTTCCAGCTCTACGGCGAGCGCTATCTGGACTGCGACTTCGTCAATCCGGATTTCCGCCTGCTGGCGCAATCCTTCGGCATCCGCCACCACCATCTGGCCAGCGAAGCGGACATCGACACCCTGTTCGCCGAGGCGGACCTGGAAAACGCCATCAACCTGATCGAGATCCCCCTCGACAAGCATGCCTTCCCCACTTACCTGTCCGGCCGCTGACGCCGGCCCGGACGCGGGTATCGAACGCCAACGCGCGGCCATCGCCGAACTTGAACGGGCCCTCTGGGCCGGCGGCCTGAACGAGGCCCTGCTGGCGCCCTGCCAGGCGGCCTACCGGCAACTGGAGGCGTCGCTGGTCGAGCGGCACGAGGAACGCCACGGCTTCGTCGTCGTCATCCCGGTGGCGGACAACCCGCGCCAGACCCGGGCCTGCCTGGACAGCCTGCTGGAACTCTGCCGCGCCTTCGGCTATGGCGGCATGGCGGACGGACGTTACCGCAAGGTGCGCGTGCTGCTGGCCGACGACAGCCGGGACGCCGCCGCCATGGCCGCCCACCGGGCCCTGGCCGGCGATTTCACCGGCCAGGGGCTGGCGGTGGAGTACTTCGGCCTGGAGGAACAGCTCGCCCTGCTGGATTCCCTGGAGCCCGCCGCAGATCTGGCCGGCATCGTCGGCGTCCATGCCCGGGAGGCTTTCGCCCACAAGGGCCAGGCCATGACGCGCAACATCGCCTACCTGCGTTTCGCCGGGATGGCGGCCCGTGACCCCAGGCTGCTGTGCCTCACCGTCGACGGCGACCAGGTGTTCAAGGTCAAGGTGGCGACCCCGGCGGGGGCGCGCGAGGTGTGCGCGGTTAATTTCCTCTACCACCTGGACGAGATATTCCGCCGCGCCGACGTCCGGGTGCTCACCGGCAAGGTGGTGGGCGATCCGCCGGTGTCGCCGGCGGTGATGGCCGGCAATTTCCTCGACGACGTCATCGGCTTCCTGAGCGAGATGGCCCGGGCCGAGCCGGGCCGGCCCTACCGCCAGCCGGTCCTCGATACGCGCGGCTCGGGCGACGCCGCCTACCACGACATGGCCGATCTGTTCGGCTTCCGCAACGCCGCCGATGCCTATCGCTTTCATTGCGATGTCCCCGGCGATGGGCGCGCAAGTCCGAGCAACGCCGACTGCTTCGCGGCCTTCTCGCGTCGGTTGCACAGCTTTTTCCACGGCGAGCACCCGACCCGGGTCACCTGGTACAGCCATTCGGACGCCCTGGCCAGCCTGCAACCGGCGCGCACCGTCTATACCGGCAACTACGTGTTCCGGCCCGAGGCCCTGGACTGGTTCATCCCCTTCGCGCCGCTGCGCCTGCGCATGTCCGGCCCCACCATGGGGCGCATGCTGCGCGCCGAGATGGGCGGCGGCTTCGTCGCCGCCAACCTGCCCATGCTGCACCGGCGCACCGTGGCGGACACCGGCGCCTCCGAATTCCGCCCGGACATCCTGGTGCGACAGGGGGAGATCGACCTGTGTGGCGAATTCGAGCGGCAATTCCACGGCGACGTCATGTTGTTCGCCATGGAGCGCCTGACCGAGCGGGGCTTCCCGGGCCGGGCGCCGGAGGAGGCGGAGATCGACGCCATCCTCGCAGCCATGCAGGTGGAAATGGGGGAGAAATACCGCGCCTGGCACCGGGCCATCCGCGACAAGCTGGCGGTGATGGAGGGCTTGCTGGGCGAGCCCGCGCGCTGGTGGAACAAGGCCGATGAACTGGCCGAGGCGCGGGAGAACTTCCGCGCCTTCGCCGCCAACCTGGAACACAACTTCGGCCCAGGCTCGCCCTGCCTGGCGAACATCGCATCGGCCTCCCGGCGCGCGGACTGGCGCGCCCGCCAGCGCGCGGCGATCGCCGGCTTCCGGCGCGACCGGGAGGCCTGGCGCCGGGCGCTGGCCGCCCTGGCGCCATGATCGAAGGACTGCGCCACCGGCTGCACCGGCGCCGCCACCCCGTTCGTTATGCCCAGCTCGACGAGTTGTTGCGCAACCAGGCCCTGAGCCAGGAACAGTTGCTGGACAAGCAGGCCCGGGACCTGGCCGACATGGTCGCCTGGGCCGTCGCCAACACGGATTACTACGCGGAGCGATTCGACGCGGGCGTATTGGCGGCCCTTGCCGAGGCAATGCCACCGCGCTCCCCCTCCCAACCTCCCCCGCGAGCGGGGGAGGGGATTGCTCCATCGCCCTCGGGGGAGAGTGGGGCTCCCTCCCCGTTCACGGGGAGGGCTGGGGTGGGGAGTGTCTTCTCCACCCTGCCCATCCTGACCAAGGACGACGTCCGCGACCACCTGGACGCCCTGCTGGCCCGGGGCGCCCGGGACCGGGCCAGGCTCGGCCATACCGGCGGCTCCACCGGCAAGCCCCTGGCCTTCTGGTACGACGACGCCAAGCACGAGCTGATGCGGGCGGGCATGTGCCGAAGCTACATGATGTCCGGCTGGCGGCCGGGCCAGAAGATCCTCAACTTCTGGGGCGCGCGCCAGGACGTGGTGGCCGGCGGCGTGTTCGGCCGACAACTTGGCGCGGGCCTGGCCGATTTCATCGCCGCCGAGCGGACCATCCCCGCCTGGGAATACAGCGAGGCCAACCTGCATGCCTGGGCCCGCGCCATCCAGGCTTACCGCCCGACCCTGCTGCAGGGCTACGCCTCGGCGCTGACGGAAGTCGCCCGCCACGTGCTGGCCGAGCGCATGCCCATGCCAAGGAGCCTGATCGGCGTTTACTCCACCGCCGAGGTGCTCGACGACCAGCAACGGGAACTGATGCAACGGGCTTTCGGCTGCAAGGTGTTCAACCAGTACGGCAGCCGCGAGGTGCCCAACATGGCCTGCGAATGCCGCCACGGCAACATGCACGTGTTCACCGACATGGTGTACCTGGAATCCCGCCCCATGGACGGCGAGGACCGCTTGCTGGTGACTTCCCTCACCAACCGGCTGATGCCCTTCATCCGCTATGACATCGGCGACTCCGGCCGCCTGCTGGACGGCGACTGCGGTTGCGGTTCGCCGTTTCCCCTCATGGCCATGGGCATGTGCCGGCGCAACGACCTGATCCTGGCCCGGGACGGCAAGCGCATCCATCCGTCCTACTTCAACCGCCTGCTCTACGGCCTCACGCAGATCCGCCAGTACCAGTGGGTGCAGCGCGGCATGGACCGCATCGACCTCAACCTGGTCGCCCCGGAACGCCTGGCGGAAACCGTCGTGTCCGATCTCGCCGCCCGCCTTCGCGCCGAGGTGGACCCGGACATGACGCTCCAGGTGAATTACCTGGAAGACATTCCCCGCACGGTTTCCGGCAAGCACCGCTACGTGATTGGCATGGACGCCACAGCGGCCGGGTGAAATTGCCGCGCCGTCTGGCATGCGTATTGCCGTCATCCGCTTGTGAGAACATGGCGTTTCCCGATGCGCACGTCGGGTCAAAGGGGGTTTCATGATTCATCGCATTCGGCATCTTCTCCTGTTCCTCGCGGTCTTCTGGGTCGGGGTATCGGGCGCCCTGGCGGCCGAGGAGCCCGAACCCGTTATCCTTACCGCCACGGCGGAAGGAAAGAACATGAACGAGGTCATGTTGGCGCTCCACGGGGCGGTGGTCGGGCACAACTACAGCTTCGTGCGCCAGCAGGCCATCGACAGCCGGCTGGTGCCCTACGGCCAGGAAGTGCGCTCGGTGCGCCTGTTCTATTTCTGCAATATGGCCAGCATGGACCGGGCGCTGCGCCTGGATCCCCGCGCCGCCCAGATGATTCCCTACCGCGTCACCCTGGTGGAGACGCCCACCGGCGTGGACATGATGGCGGTCAACCCGGCCTGGATCGCCCAGGGCCTGGGCAATCCCGTTCTGCAGGCGGACGCGGTGGAATTGAAGCGGGATTACCTGTCCATCCTGGATGAGGCGACCCTGTGAGGCGCGCGGCGCTCCCCTTGGCCATCCTGCTGGCCGTCCTGCCGGCCCCTCCGGCCTGGGCGGAGCCCCTGGTCGCCAGCAAGACGGCATCCATGCAGCAGGCCATCGAGGACATCACCCTGGCGGCGGCCAACCACGACATGGTGCTGGTCAAGGACCAGCCCATCGACGCCGCCCTGAAGAAACGCGGCTTCGGCGATCCCCACGTGCGCATCCTGTTCATCGGCAGCGAGACGGCGGTGCGCTGGGCCGAGGCGGCGGATCCGCGCCTGCTCAATCTGCTGCCTCTGCGCCTGACCCTGGTCGCCCGGGACGAGCAGCTCACGGTGATGACCGACGACTTCGAGCCCTGGCTGCGGGAGTTCACCGAGGAGCCGGCGCGGCGCCTGCTCAAGGCCTGGCAGGTGGAACTCCGGGAAGTGCTCGACGATTTCGCCTGGCAGTAAGCGGGGCCATACGCCCCAAAAGGAGACGCCGATCTCCTTTTCTGCCCGGAATCTGGGCGCCCTCCATCTCCGGAATCCGTGAGATGTCGTCGGGCAGTTCGTTAAATCCATGAAATTCAATGACTAATGTCAATTTTTGCGTGCTGGCACGGGCGTTGCTAAACCCTGGCTGGCCGACGCAAAGACACGTCGGCCAGGTCTCTCCTTCGCGGTTTTACGTCTCGATGACTTGGACAACGGCGTTCCACCCCCCATGGATTGGGCGCCGCATTTTTGGAGTAATGAAATGGATAGCCTCCCGCCCAGCAGTGAGCAGCCCATCGTCAACGATGGAAAACGTGATTTCCTGAAGAAGGCCGCCAGCATGTCCGCCGCCGCCGCCCTCATGTCCCTCGTCCCCCCGGGTGTGCGCGGCGCCGCCTGGGCGGCCGGTTCCGACGCCCCGGAGAAGCCGGAGGTGAAGATCGGCTTCATCCCCCTCACCGACTGCGCCAGCGTGGCCATCGCCGCCGAAAAGGGCTTCGACAAGAAGTACGGTCTCAAGATCACCCCCAGCAAGGAAGCCTCCTGGGCCGGCGTGCGCGATAAGCTGGTGAACGGCGAGCTGGACGCCTCCCACGTGCTCTACGGCATGATGTACGGCCTGCAACTGGGGGTGGGCGGCCCGAAGAAGGACATGGCCGTGCTCATGAGCCTCAACAACAACGGCCAGGCCATCACCCTCAACAACCAGATCAAGGCCAAGGGCGTCACCGACGGCGCCGGCCTGGCCAAGCTGGTGAAGGCGGAACCCAAGGAATGGACCTTCGCCCAGACCTTCCCCACCGGCACCCACGCCATGTGGTTGTACTACTGGATGGGCGCCTACGGCATCGACCCCTTCCGCGACGTCAAGGTCATCACCGTGCCGCCGCCCCAGATGGTGGCCAACATGCGCGTCGACAAGATGGACGGCTACTGCGTCGGCGAGCCCTGGAACGCCCGCGCCATCCACGACAAGATCGGCTTCACCGCCGTGACCAGCCAGGACATCTGGACCGACCACCCGGAGAAGGTGCTGGGCACCACCCTGGAGTTCGTGCAGAAGTACCCCAACACCGCGCGCGCCATGGTGGCCGCCATCCTGGAAGCCTCCAAGTACATCGACACCATGTCGAATCGTTCCGAGGTGGCGAAGATCATCTCCGGCAAGTCCTACGTGAACACCGAGTTCGACGTCATCGAGGACCGCATGCTGGGCCAGTACGACAACGGCATCGGCCGCAAGTGGCAGGACAAGAACTACATGAAGTTCTTCAACGACGGCACGGTGAACTTCCCCTACCTGTCCGACGGCATGTGGTTCCTGACCCAGCACAAGCGCTGGGGTCTGCTGAAGGATCATCCGGATTACCTGGCGGTGGCCAAACAGGTAAACCAGATCAAGCTCTACAAGGAAGCCGCCACCCTGGCCAAGGCGCCCGTGCCCAAGTCCGAGATGCGCAGCCACAAGCTCATCGACGGCGTGGTGTGGGACGGCAAGAGCCCGAAGGCCTACGCCGACGGCTTCAAGGTGAAGGCTTGAAAGATGTAGGGTGGGTTAGCCGCAACGCGGCGTAACCCACCATCCGCGGCGGGTTACGGCCTATCGGCCTAACCCGCCCTTGTTTTTCTCCTCCCCCCCCCCCCCCCCCCCCCCCCGCACCTACTGTCCCCCGCCCCCCGGGGGCCCCCCCCGCCACACCCCCCTACGAAAAACGCAGGAGTCCGCCATGAGCGCAGTGACCATCAACGAAAGCAGTCTGAAGGACATCATGAGCCAACCCGATACCGTGTCCGCGAGCGCCGCCCCGGTCGAAACCCCGGCCCAAGTGGTCACCCAGCCCAGGCCCACTCCCTTCTTCCAGACCGAGCGGGGCCAGGCCCTATTGGAATCCGCCGGCAACGTCTTCCGCGCCGTCCTGCCGCCCGCCATCGGGCTGGCCCTGTTCGTCCTGCTCTGGCAGATCGTCTCCAGCAGCGGCGGCGAGCAGGGCCTGCCCGGCCCGGCCAAGACCTGGGAATCGGCCCAGGTCCTGTTCGCCGATCCTTTTTACGACAACGGCCCCAACGACAAGGGCATCGGCTGGAACATCCTGCATTCCCTCTACCGGGTCGGCGCCGGCTTCGGCCTGGCGGCCCTGGTGGGCATCCCCCTGGGCTTCATGATCGGCCGCTTCAGGTTCCTGGCCGGCATGACCTCACCCATCATCAGCCTGCTGCGCCCGGTCTCGCCCCTGGCCTGGCTGCCCATCGGCCTGTACGTGTTCAAGGAGACCGAGCCCGCCTCCCTGTGGGTGATCTTCATCTCCAGCATCTGGCCCATCATCCTCAACACCGCCGCCGGCGTGTCGCGGGTGCCCCAGGACTACCTGAACGTGGCGCGGGTACTGAACCTGTCGGAATGGAAGATCTTCACCCGCATCCTGTTCCCCTCCGTGCTGCCCCACCTGATGACCGGCATCCGCCTGTCCATGGGCGTGGCCTGGCTGGTGATCGTGGCCGCGGAGATGCTCACCGGCGGCACCGGCCTGGGCTTCTGGGTGTGGGACGAGTGGAACAACCTGAACGTGGAACACATCCTCATCGCCATCTTCATCGTCGGCATCGTCGGCCTGCTGCTGGAGCAGTCCCTGATGCTGATCGCGAAACGGTTCAATTACGAGTGATCGCGTAGGGTGGGTTAGCGGCATAGCCGCGTAACCCCCCCCCCGTGGTTCGGCCTGCGGCCTACCCCGCCCACCACCCTACAGGAGACAGCCATGCACAACTATCTGCACATCGAAAACGCCAGGATGGTGTTCGACACCAAGAAGGGCAAGTTCACCGCCCTGACCGACATCAACCTGACCGTGAAGCAGGGCGAGTTCATCGCCCTCATCGGCCACTCGGGCTGCGGCAAGTCCACCCTGCTGAACCTGGTGGCGGGGCTCACCGAGCCCACCGACGGCATCCTGCTGCTCTCGGAACGGGAGATCAGCGGACCCGGCCCGGAGCGGGCGGTGGTGTTCCAGAACCACAGCCTGCTGCCCTGGCTCACCTGCTTCGGCAACGTGCACCTGGCGGTGGAGCGGGTGTTCGGCGCCAAGGAAAACAAGGCCAGGCTGAAGGAACGCACCCAGGCGGCCCTGGAACTGGTGGGCCTCGCCCATGCCATGCACAAGCATCCCAACGAGATTTCCGGCGGCATGAAGCAGCGCGTCGGCATCGCCCGGGCCCTGGCCATGGAGCCCAAAGTGCTGCTGCTGGACGAACCCTTCGGCGCCCTGGACGCCCTCACCCGCGCCGGCCTGCAGGACGAGCTGATGCGCATCGTCCAGGAAACCCACGCCACCACCCTGATGGTGACCCACGACGTGGACGAGGCGGTGCTGCTGTCGGACCGCATCGTCATGATGACCAACGGCCCGGCCGCCACCATCGGCGAAATCCTGGAAGTGGGCCTGCCGCGCCCGCGCGACCGCCTGAAGCTGGCGGAGAACCCGGCCTACCACCATCTGCGCGGCCAGGTGCTGGAGTTCTTGTATCAGAAGCACATGAAGAAGGCGGCCTGAGCAGGGGTGAGGGGAAGCCAGCGGGCTTCACTATTTTGGGGCATGGGGATCAGGTTAAATCGCGCTTTTTCCGGCCGGTCCTTGCGTATAAAATGCGCAGCTTTCGTCTGTCGGTCAGCCCCGCCTTTTTCGCCTCTTCCCCATGCAAATCGGACCCTTCCAGCTCAAGAACAACCTGATCGTCGCCCCCATGGCGGGCGTCACCGATCGGCCGTTCCGCCAGTTGTGCAAGAAGATGGGCGCGGGCATGGCGGTGTCGGAGATGGTGACCTCCAATTCCCTGCTCTACGGTTCGGCGAAAACCAAACGCCGGGCCAACCACGAGGGCGAGGTGGAGCCGATCTCGGTGCAGATCGCCGGCGGCGATCCGGCCATGATGGCCGAGGCGGCCCGCTACAACGCCAGCGAGGGTGCCCAGATCATCGACATCAACATGGGCTGTCCGGCCAAGAAGGTGTGCAACGTCATGGCGGGCTCAGCCCTGCTGCAGGACGAGCCCCTGGTAGGCCGCATCCTGGAATCCGTGGTGAAGGCGGTACCGGATACTCCGGTCACGCTCAAGATCCGCACCGGCTGGGACAAGTCCCACCGCAACGCGCTGGCGATCCTGCATATCGCCCAGGAGTCCGGCATCCAGGCCCTGGCCATCCACGGCCGCACCCGGGCCTGCGGCTACAGCGGCGAAGCGGAATACGAAACCATCGCGGCGGTGAAGGCGGAAGCCCATATTCCGGTCATCGCCAACGGCGACATCACCACCCCGGAGAAGGCGCGCTTCGTGCTGGAAGCCACCGGCGCCGACGCCATCATGATCGGCCGCGCCGCCCAGGGCCGGCCCTGGCTGTTCCGGGAGATCGGCCACTTCCTCGCCAGCGGCGAGAAGTTGCCGTCGCCGGAAGTGGCGGAAATCCACGACGTGCTGCTGGCCCATCTGGACGACCTCTACCGTTTCTACGGCGAAGTGGCGGGCGCCCGCATGGCGCGCAAGCACATCGCCTGGTACACCCGGGGCCTGGCCGATTCCGCCGGCTTCCGGCATGCCATGAACCAGTTGCAAGGCACCCACGCCCAGCTGGACGCGGTGAACGATTTTTTCTGGCGCACGCGGGAACGCACCAGCCGACTGATTTACCTCGACGCCGCGCCGGAGCAGCGCGAAGCGGCCTGAACATTAGAACCAGGTAGTGATGGAGACACATTTCAACGAAAGCGAACTGGCCGCCTGTGTGCGCCGGGAACTGGAGCAGTATTTCAAGGACCTGGACGGCGAACCGCCGGCCGGCATCTACGAGATGGTGCTGAATTGCGTGGAAAAACCCCTGCTGGAAGTCATCCTCGACCGGGCCGGCAGCAACCAGAGCCGGGCCGCCGAATGGCTCGGCATCAACCGCAACACGCTGCGCAAGAAGATGCAGCAGCATGGAATCAAATGACGTGAAGGGGGAAGGGTAAAGGGTGAAGGGTAAAAAACCCGGGCGCCCCTACCCTTCCCCCTTCCCCCTTTACCCTTCACGCCTTCAATCATGATCAAACGCGCTCTCCTCTCCGTCTCCGACAAGACCGGCCTCATCGACTTCGCCCGCGCGCTGGCCGCCGCCGGCGTTGAACTCCTCTCCACCGGCGGGACGGCCAAGGCCATCCGCGACGCCGGCCTGCCGGTGAAGGACGTGTCCGAGTTCACCGGCTTCCCGGAGATGCTGGACGGCCGCGTCAAGACCCTGCATCCCAGGGTCCACGCCGGCATCCTCTCGGTGCGGGACAACCCGGCCCACGTGGCGACCATGGACGAGCACGGCCTGGGCTATATCGACCTGGTATGCGTGAACCTCTACCCCTTCGTGCAGACTGTGTCCAAGCCCCACACCCTGGAGGACGCCATCGAGAACATCGACATCGGCGGCCCGGCCATGGTGCGTTCCTCGGCGAAGAACTACAGGCATGTGGCCATCGTCACCGACCCGGCCGACTACGCCGCCCTGGTCGAGGAGATGCAGGCCAACGGCGGCGCCTTGAGCGACGCCACCCGCTTCAATCTGGCGAAGAAGGCCTTCACCCACACCGCCCAGTACGACGGCCACATCAGCAACTACCTGACTTCCCTCAACGCGGAAGGCGGCAAGGACCAGTTCGGCGAGAAGCTGACTTTGCAATTCAGTCGCGCCCAGACCTGCCGCTACGGCGAGAACCCGCATCAGAACGGCGCCTTCTATGTGGAGGCCAACGCCCCGGCCGGCACCATTGCCACCGCTCGCCAGATCCAGGGCAAGGAACTGTCCTACAACAACATCGCCGACACCGACGCGGCCCTGGAGTGCGTCAAGCTGTTCGACGCCGCGCCTTCGTGCGTCATCGTCAAGCACGCCAACCCCTGCGGCGTGGCCTACGGCGCCAATCTGCTGGAAGCCTACGACCGGGCCTACCAGACCGATCCGGAATCCGCCTTCGGCGGCATCATCGCCTTCAACGGCCGCCTGGACGGCGAGACGGCGAAGGCCATCGTCGAGCGCCAGTTCGTGGAAGTCATCATCGCCCCCGAGGTCAGCCCCGAGGCCTCCGAGGCCGTGGCCGCCAAGAAGAATGTGCGCCTGCTGGAATGCGGCCGGTGGATCGGAGGCGTGGCGCAGATGGACATGAAGCGGGTGGCCGGCGGCCTGCTGGTGCAGGACGCCGACATCCTGCTGCACGGCGACCTCAAGGTCGTCACCAGCCGCGCGCCCAGCGAGAAGGAAATGGAAGACCTGCTGTTCGCCTGGCGCGTGGCCAAGTTCGTCAAATCCAACGCCATCGTCTACGCCCGGGATCGCATGACCATCGGCGTCGGCGCCGGCCAGATGAGCCGCGTCAACTCCGCCCGCATCGCCGCCATCAAGGCCGAGCAGGCCGGCCTGGCCGTGCCCGGCTCGGTGATGGCCTCGGACGCCTTCTTCCCGTTCCGGGACGGCCTCGACAACGCCGCCGCCGCCGGCATCACCGCGGTGATCCAGCCCGGTGGCTCCATGCGCGACGACGAGGTCATCGCGGCGGCCAACGAGCATGGCATCGCCATGGTGTTCACCGGCGTGCGGCACTTCAGGGCATTAATGGCGCCCCCCCCCATCAACGAACCATGAAACTCCTGGTCATCGGCTCCGGCGGGCGTGAACACGCCCTGGCCTGGCGGCTCAAGCAATCGCCCCGCCTCCAGAAGGTCTACGTGGCGCCCGGCAACGGCGGCACGGCGCGCGAGGAGGGGGTGGAGAACATCGCCATCAGCGGCATTCCCGAACTGGTGGAATTCGCGTTGAAGGAAGGCATCCAGCTCACCGTGGTGGGCCCCGAGGCGCCCCTGGCCGCCGGCGTGGTGGACGCCTTCCGCGCGGCGGGGCTGAAGATCTTCGGTCCGACCCGGGCCGCCGCCCAGCTGGAAAGCTCCAAGGATTTCGCCAAGCAGTTCATGGCGCGCCACAACATTCCCACCGCCGCCTTCGGCACCTTCACCGATGCCGCCGCCGCCCATGCCTATATCGACCTCCGGGGTGCCCCCATCGTGGTCAAGGCGGACGGCCTGGCGGCCGGCAAGGGCGTGGTGGTGGCAAGCACGGCGGAGGAGGCCCACGCCGCCGTGGACATGATGCTGGCCGCGGATGGCAAGCCCGGCGCCTTCGGCGAAGCCGGCGCCCGGGTGGTGATCGAGGAATGCCTGGTGGGCGAGGAAGCCAGCTTCATCGTCATGGTGGATGGGGAGCACATCCTGCCCCTGGCCACCAGCCAGGATCACAAGCGCCTGCTGGACGGCGACCAGGGCCCGAATACCGGCGGCATGGGCGCCTACTCGCCCGCCCCGGTCGTCACCCCGGAAATCCACGCCAAGATCCTGCGCGAGGTCATCCGCCCCGTGGTGTCGGGCATGAAGGCGGAAGGCGTGCCCTACAGCGGCTTCCTGTACGCCGGCCTGATGATCGCGCCGGACGGCAAGCTGGGCGTGCTGGAATTCAACTGCCGCATGGGCGACCCGGAGACCCAGCCGATCATGATGCGGCTCAAGTCCGATCTGGTCGGCCTGGTGGAAGCCGCCGTGGACGGCCGCCTCGACCAGGTCGAGGCGGAATGGGACCGGCGCTGCGCCCTGGGCATCGTCATGGCGGCGGCCGGCTATCCGGACCATCCGCGCAAGGGCGACGCCATCACCGGCCTGGATGGAGGCGACGCCAAACCGGGCGAGGATTTCCACGTGTTCCACGCCGGCACCGCCATCCAGGACGACCAGGTGGTGACCGCCGGCGGCCGCGTGCTGTGCGTCACCGCCCTGGGCGACACGGTCAAGATCGCCCAGGCGCGCGCCTACGAGGTGGCCGAGGGTATCGACTTCGCCGGCCGCCAGATGCGCCGGGACATCGGCTGGCGCGCCATCCAGCGCAAGAAAAAGTAACCGGGACCGGAAGGGAGCCATGACGCCGCTGCCTCCCATCCGGCGCATTCGCGCCTACCTCAGGCGCGGTGGCGTCATCGCCTATCCCACAGAGTCCTGCTACGGGCTGGGCTGCGATCCGCGCAACGCCCGCGCCGTCGGGCGCATCCTGCGGCTCAAGGGACGCCCCCGCGCCAAGGGCCTGATCCTGATCGGCTCCGATTGCCATCAATTCCGCGGTTATCTGGCTCCCAACCCGGACGAAATCGCCCGCCGCTTCGCCGACTGGTGGCCGGGCCCCACCACCCTGCTGCTGCCCAAGGGCAGGCGCTGTCCACGTTGGCTGACGGGCAAGCACGAAAAGATGGCGGTGCGGGTCACCGCCCATCCGGAGGCGGCGCGCCTGTGCCATTTTCTCGGCATGCCCCTGGTGTCCACCAGCGCCAACCTGTCCGGCCAGCGCGTTCTCAAGACCGCCATTCAATGCCGCCGTCGCTTCGGCGCGAAAATCCTGGCCATCGGGGGCCGCGTCGGCCGCCGCAAGCGGCCCTCCACCATCCTGGACCCTTATCACGGCGGCGTGGTGCGGCCCTGATCTCTTGGCGGTCGCGGAAGGGCGGTTTATTCTGGCCGCCTTGCCTTGCGGAGGTGCCCCATGTTTTCCCTCTATGGCCTCTCGGGCCAGCATTTCCGCGGCACCCTGGAACAGTTGGCGGAACTGCCGGGCGTCACCGGCGCCCGCCGGGGGCGGGCCATCGCCCGGGACGGCGAGGAACCGTTGCCCACCTTCGTGGCGCGGGCGGGCGAGCGCCCCGCCGGACATCCGCCGGCCGGCTATGAGGCGGCCGCCAAGGCCTATCGGGACATGCTTCACCTGGAGGTGGAGCGCGGTCCCATTTACCACGCCTACCAGATTATGGCCCGGGAGGTGTTCACCCTGGACGCGGAGCTCTCCATCTCCCAGGCCTGGCGTCTGCTCCTGCCCCGGGGGCTGCGCGAGGCCCCGGTGCTGGATGCCGGGGGCGAGATGGTGGGCCTGGTGACGGAACGGGACCTGCTCACCACCTTCAACCTGGAACGCAAGCAGCCCCGCTCGCCCCGGCCCCACCATGTCAGGGAGGTGATGAGGTCGCCGGTGGTGAGCGCCGACCCGGTCACGGACATCCGCCGCATCGCCCGGGCCATGCTGGACTTCGACCTGCCCGGGTTGCCGGTGGTGAACGAGGCCCGGGCCCTGGTGGGCTTCGTCAGCCGGGGCGATATCCTGCGCGCCGTCATCACCGATCCGCCCCTGAGTCTCTGGCGCTGAGGCGCGGGCCCCGGGCTGGCGCCCGGGGCTGCTAGAATCCCGCCCCTGTCTCGCCACTTTCCTCCGTCTATGAACACCGACCGCGTCAAGGAATTTCTCCTGGAGCTCCAGGAACTCATCGTCGAACGCATGGAACAGGTGGACGGCAAGACCTTCCGCCGGGACGGCTGGGAGCGGCCGGAAGGGGGCGGTGGCCTGTCCTGCCTGGTGGAGGAGGGCCTGGTGCTGGAGCGGGGCGGGGTCAACTTCTCCCATGTGAAGGGCGACAAGCTGCCGCCCTCGGCCTCGGCCCACCGGCCCGAGCTGGCCGGCCGGCGCTGGGAAGCCATGGGCGTGTCCCTGGTCATGCATCCGCGCAATCCCTACGCGCCCACGTCCCACATGAACGTGCGCTTCTTCGTCGCCCACCCTTCATCCTCCCCCGCCAGCGGGGGAGGGGAGGGAGGGGGAGAGCCGGTCTGGTGGTTCGGCGGCGGCATGGACCTGACGCCGTATTACGGCTTCGAGGAGGACGCCACGCATTTCCATGCCATGTGCCGGCGCGCCCTGGACCCCTTCGATACCAGCTATTACCCGCGCTTCAAGAAATGGTGCGACGAGTACTTCTTCCTCAAGCACCGCAACGAGCCGCGCGGCATCGGCGGCATCTTTTTCGACGACCTGTCGGAAGGCGGTTTCGAGCATTGCTTCAACCTGGTCGAATCCGTGGGCGACCATTTCCTGTCCGCCTACGTGCCTCTCCTGGAGCGCCGGGCCGATACGCCTTACGGCGAGCGGGAACGGGAATTCCAGCTCTATCGTCGGGGCCGTTACGTGGAGTTCAACCTGGTGTTCGACCGGGGCACCCTGTTCGGCCTGCAATCCGGCGGACGCACCGAATCCATCCTCATGTCCATGCCACCGGTGGCGACCTGGCGTTACGACTGGAAGCCGGCGACGGGTACGCCGGAGGCCCGCCTGTACAGTGATTTCCTGAGACCGCGCGACTGGCTGGGTGAGTTTCCATCGGCGTGATGCCTGATGGCCTGTCCTCGTCGTATCGATTTTCCCTGGCCGTGCCCGCCAAGCCATAACGAAAAATGACAGAAACCCGTTCGCTCGATTCCCCGATCCCCGCCCCGCCAACTGAAGCCCTGCCGCCGAAGAAGCCCCGGAAGCTGGGCCCCGGGTTCTGGGCCATGATCGTCCTGGCGTTGCTGGTGGGCGCCCTCATCGCCGCCTACGAGCTCATCGCCTCGCCTTTCCAGGCCATGGTCCTTGCCGGTTATGGCAAACGCCTGACCTATGAGCTGGAGGCCGGCGAGCAGGCGGAAATGCGCACGCCCGAGGCGGGACCCTACGACATCCGCCTGGGCTACGCCGGCCTGCCCGATTTCATCAAGCGCCTCAAGCAGCAGGGCTTCGTGGTCACCCGGCAGGCGCGCGTGTCCCCGGATATGGCGCGGATCCATGATTTCGGCCTGTTCATGCCCTACCGGGAAAAATCCGTGGCCGGCCTCGATCTGCTGGATTGCCGGGGCGAGACGCTCTACAGCGTGAAACACCCGCGCAAGTCCTACGCGGAGTTCGGCGACGTGCCGGCGGTGGTGGCCAATACCCTGCTGTTCATCGAGAACCGGGAGTTGCTGGATCCCAACCATCCCCAACGCAATCCCGCTGTGGAATGGGATCGGCTGGGCGCGGCGGTGCTGGAAAAGATGCTGCAGGCCATCGATCCGTCCCGCAACGTGCCGGGAGGGTCCACCCTGGCCACCCAGATCGAGAAATACCGTCATTCCCCGGACGGCCTGACCATGACCGCCACCGACAAGCTGCGCCAGATGGCCTCCGCCTCGCTGCGCGCCTATCTGGATGGCGAGGATACCCGGGACACCCGCCGCCGCATCGTGCTTGACTACCTCAACTCCGTGCCCCTGGCCGCCGCGCCGGGTTTCGGCGAGGTGAACGGCGTGGGCGATGGACTCCACGCCTGGTTCGGCCTGGATTTCGACCGGGCCAATCAGTTGCTGCGCTCGCCCCAGCCGACGCCGGAGGCGGCGAAGGCCTACAAGCATGTGCTGGGCCTGCTGATCTCCCAGCGCAAACCGTCCTACTACCTGCTTTCCGGCCGGGAACAATTGAATGCCCATGCCGATGCCCATCTGCGCCTGCTGGCGGATGCCCGGGTGATCACGCCGGCGTTCCGGGATGCCGCCAGCCGGGAGCGTATCGTCTTCCGCGCCAATGGCAAGAATGGCAAGGGCGACTTCGCCGAGAACAAGGCCGCCAGCGCCCTGCGGGTGGAGCTTTCCGGCCGGCTGAACATGCCGCGGCTGTATGACCTGGACCGTCTCGACCTGAAGGCCAGCGCCACCCTGCATGCGCCGACCCAGCGCGCCGTATCCGCCTTCCTGCGCCGGCTGTCCGACCCCATCGTGGTTGAGGCGGCCGAATTGTATGGCGCGTATCTGCTGTCGCCGGGCAATGACCTGTCCAAACCCATCTACAGCTTCACCCTCTACGAGAACACGGATGAGGGCGCCCTGCTCAGGGTGCAGGCCGACAACCTGAACCAGCCCTTCGACATCAACAAGGGCGCCAAGCTGGACATGGGCTCATCGGCCAAGTTGCGCACCCTGATCACCTACCTGCAACTAGTGGCCGAGCTCCATGGCCAATATGCCGGCCTGTCCCGGGCCGCATTGCTCAAACTGAAGGTGGCGGACAAGGATCTGCTCATGCAGTGGGTGGTGCGCTACCTGGCCAGCGCCGAGGACAAGGCCCTAACGCCCATGCTGGAAGCGGCCATGTCGCGCACCTATTCCGCCAGCCCGGGTGAGTCCTTCTTCACCGGTGGCGGCGTGCATCGTTTCGCCAACTTCCATCGCGACGACGATCACAAGGTCATGGACATGTGGGAGGCGACCCGCAACTCGGTGAACCTGCCCTTCATCCGCCTGATGCGGGATATCGTGCGCCACTTCATGTATCGGGATCCCAAGGGCGCCGCCCAGATTCTGGAGGACGCCAGCGATCCGCGCCGCAAGGACTACCTGAAGCAGTTCGCCGACAAGGAAGGCAAGGCCTACCTGGCCCGCTTCCACAAGAAATACAAGGGACTCAAGCCGGAGGAGACCACGAGCGCCCTGCTCAACCACCTTACCGCCAATCCCAAGCGCCTGGCCGCGGTCTATCGCTATCTGGAGCCCGGGGCCGACGTGGCGAGCCTCACCGCCTTCATCAAGCCCCGCCTGAACAACCCCGCCAGCCTGGACGAAGGGGATTACCAGTATCTGTATGAAACATACGGGCCGGACAAATTCAACCTGTCCGACCGGGGCTACATCGCCCAGATCCACCCCCTGGAACTCTGGCTGGTGGCCTACCTGCGGGCCCACCCGGGTGCCGGCTGGAGCGAGATCACCAAGGCCAGCGAGAAGGAAAGGGTGGAGGTGTATGGCTGGCTGATCAACACCAGCCACAAGAACGCCCAGGACATCCGCATCCTGTCCCTGCTGGAAATCGAGGCCTTCCAGGAGATCCACAAGCGCTGGCGCAAGCTGGGCTATCCCTTCGGCAGCCTGGTGCCGTCCTATGCCACCGCCATCGGCTCCTCCGCCGACCGGCCGGCGGCCCTGGCCGAACTGATGGGGGTGATCCTCAACGACGGCGTCAAGCTGCAACCCCTCACCCTGACCGGGCTTGAGTTCGCCGAGGGCACGCCCTATCACACCATCCTGAAACGGCAGCCCCCGGAGGCCACGCGCATCTTCCAGAGCGAGGTCTCCCAGGTGGTCCGCCAGGCCTTGCTCAACGTCGTGGAACAGGGCACCGCCCGGCGCCTGCGCGGCAGCTTTCCGCTGGGAGACGGCACCAGTTTGCCCATCGGCGGCAAGACCGGTACCGGCGACCATCGCTTCGAGGTCTATTCCGCCAGCGGCCAGGTGCTGGAATCCAAGGTCATGAACCGGACCGCCACCTTCGCCTTCTACCTGGGCAGCCGCTTCTTCGGCGTCATGACCGTATTCGTGCCCGGCGAGGCGGCGGCGGATTACCACTTCACCAGCGCCATCGCCGTGCAGATCGTGAAGGACATGGAACCCGCCCTGCGCGGCTTGGTGCTGGGCAGCGAAAAGCCGGAGCCGACCTGGGCGGAGACCCTGGCGGCCTTCGAAGCCGAGATGCTGACGCCCACCGGGGATGCGCCCAGGGTCAGCGCCCTGCCGCCTCCGGGGGCGCCCCCGGCGCCGTCCGTGGCAGCCCCGGCCGTTCCCGCCCGGGCGGTCAAGCCCACGCCTGCGCAACAGGCCGCGCCCGGCAAGCCGAGCCCGCCCGCCAAGCCCGCGCCCGCGCGACCGAAACCCGTCGCCACGCTGCCCGTCAAGCCGGTCGCCGATGAGCCCACCCAGGCGCCGCCACCGCCCCAGGTGGACAAGCCGGATCCGCCGCCGCCGCCCCAGGCGCCCCCGCCCAAGTCCCAGCCGGCGCCGAAGGAGAAAAGAAGCGGCCCCTGGAGCGCGCCCGCGGGCGAGGGGTGGGATTTCACCCGGAGTTGGTGACACCCGGACCAGGGACTGGGCCCCGCCTGCCGGAAAAGCCGAGGGCCGCGTCAGCGGCCCTCGGCTTTTCCGGTGCTCGGTGCCCGCTCAGTGCATCGGGCGCTTCATGAAGTTGACGATTTTGGTGCCCTCGCCGGGAGGGGCCTTCTGGCTGCTGGCGCAAGCGCCACCGCCGCCGCCCTCGGTTTCCATGAGGTAGCCTTCGGCTTCGTGCAGCAGGTTGATCACGTCCACGAAGAAGCGTTCCTTGGCCATGGCCAGGGCGGAGCGGCCGCCGTCGTTGGTGGCCTTCACGTCGGCGCCGGCATTGAGCAGCACCTCGCAAACCGCGGCTTCGCCCCCGCCCGCCGCCAGCATCAGCGGCGTCAGGCCGAAGAAGATGCGGGCGTTGACGTCCGCGCCGGCGTCCACCAGGGCTTTCACCACCAGGGGATAGCCGGTATCCAGTTCGTGGTTGTAGGCGGCCTTGAACAGGGGCGTCCAGTCGTTGGCGTCCCTGGCGTTGACATCGGCCCCGGCTCCGATGAGCAGCCCCACGGTTTCCAGGTGACCGCCCCGGGCGGCCAGATGCAGGGCGGTCTGGCCTTCCTCGTTGGCGCTGTCGGGGGCGGCGCCCGCGGCCAGCAGGCGGCGGACTTCGTCGGGATTGCCGGCTAGGGCGGCGTTGAGCAGTTCAGCGGACATACCGGGTCTCCGGGCGAATTAATACCCGACAATTATAATCAAGAATTATTCCGTGGCCAGCGGTTTTTTCAGGCCGGCCAGCCCGCCGCGCAGCACGCGCACGTCAAAGCCGCGCTGGGCCAGCAGGAAGGCCGCCGTGCCGCCGCGACGGACGCCGTGGCTGAACAGGATGTGGATGCGGTCCCGGGCCAGGGTGTTGGCTTTCACCCGCAGGAGGTAGAGGGGGATGTTGATGGCTCCCGCCAGACTGCCGTGCCTGAATTCATCCTCCATGCGCACGTCGACCAGTTGGGCTGCGCGTTCCCGGATCAGCGCCGAGGCCTCGGCCGCATCCACGAGATGCAGCAGGGGCTCTTGCAGTTGGGCGTGGAAATCGCCGGCGGCGAGGCGCATGAGCAGTCCGTCGCCAAGCATGGTGACGGTGGCGTTGCGGGGATCGCCGGAAATGAGGGCTTCCTCGCCGAAGCCCTGGCCGGGTTCGAGCCGGGCCAACTCGACCGGACGCCCGGAAGCGCCCGCACGGCTGACCTGGGCGCTGCCCCGCCGGATCAGGTAGTAGTAGTCGCCGGCGTCGCCCTGCCGGATCACCACCTGTCCGGCCACGACCGGCATGGGCTGGAAACGGCCGAACAGGATGTGCAGGTTGGCGGGCGGTACCCGGGAGAAGGCCGGGTTGCGCAACAGGTCGAACATCCAGCCGGGATCGTCGCCCTCGAATTCGGTGACTTCGTAGGCGGTGGCCTGATCCTGGGCCACCAGGCGCTCCAGCGCCCGGTCCGAGAAAGCGGCCAGTTCGCATTCGCTCCGGGCCACGCCGGTATAGCGGCGCGGCTTCAGGCGCGCCAGGGGATGGCGGGCCGCCTCGCTGTCGGCGCGGATGACCAGGGGGGCGGAATCGTCGCCCGAGTCCAGGGCCATCTCGCCCGCGAGCAGGTAGTAGCGGTCATCGTCACTGTCGCCCCGATGAAACAATTCGCGTCCGCGCGGCAGGCGGATATGCCGGGCCTGCCCGGCGGCCTGGGCCAGGGCTTCGTCGGAGAGGCCATTGAGCGGGACGAAACGCCGGTAGTCCGCGTCCACGGCGATCAACCCAGGCCGAGATCGGGCCAGAGGGCATCCACCCGGCGCTTCACCTCGTCGGACATGCGAATGGGCGTGCCCCACTCACGGGTGGTTTCGCCCGGCATCTTGTTGGTGGCGTCGATGCCCATCTTGGAGCCCAGGCCGGAGACCGGGCTGGCGAAGTCCAGGTAGTCGATGGGCGTGTTCTCCACCAGCAGGGTGTCGCGCGCGGGATCGACGCGGGTGGTGAGCGCCCACATGACCTCCTTCCAGTCGCGCACGTCCACGTCGTCGTCGGTGACGATGATGAACTTGGTGTACATGAACTGGCGCAGGAAGGACCAGATGCCGAACATCACCCGCTTGGCGTGGCCGGGGTACTGCTTCTTCATGCTCACCACCGCCATGCGGTAGGAACAGCCTTCCGGCGGCAGGTAGAAATCCGTGATCTCGGGGAACTGCTTTTGCAGCAGCGGCACGAACACCTCGTTGAGCGCCACCCCCAGGATGGCCGGCTCGTCCGGCGGCTTGCCGGTATAGGTGGAGTGGTAGATGGCGTCGCGGCGCAGGGTGACGCGTTCCACCGTGAACACGGGGAAGGTCTCCTGCTCGTTGTAGTAGCCGGTGTGGTCGCCGAAGGGGCCTTCCAGGGCAGTCTCATACTCGCCGGGATGCTCAGTTGGGTAAATAGCGCCTTCCAGGACGATCTCGGCGGAGGCGGGCACCTGCAGATCGGAACCGATGGCCTTGGCCACTTCCGTCTTGGCGCCCCGCAGCAGGCCGGCGAACTGGTATTCGGAGAGGCTGTCCGGCACCGGCGTCACCGCCCCCAGGATGGTGGCCGGGTCGGTGCCGATGGCCACGCAAAGGGGGAAGGGCTGGCCCGGATGCGCCGCCTGGAACTCGCGGAAATCCAGGGCGCCGCCGCGATGGGCCAGCCAGCGCATGATGAGCTTGTTCGATCCGATGACTTGCTGCCGGTAGATACCCAGGTTCTGGCGCGACTTGTGGGGGCCCCGGGTGACGACCAGGCCCCAGGTGAGCAGGGGGCCCACGTCACCGGGCCAGCAGGTCTGGATGGGCAGGCGCGACAGGTCCACGTCCTTGCCTTCCCACACCACCTCCTGGCAGGCGGGGGAACGCACTTCCCTGGGGCTCATGTTGAGCACCTGCTTCAGCACCGGCCACTTGTCCCAGGCGTCCTTCAGGCCGCGCGGCGGTTCCGGCTCCTTCAGGTAGGCCAGCAGCTTGCCGATCTCGCGCAGCTTGGCCGGGTCTTCCTCGCCCATGCCCAGGGCCACCCGCTTGACCGTGCCGAACAGGTTGGCCAGCACGGGGATGTCGCTGCCCTTCGGCTTTTCGAACAATAGGGCGGGCCCGCCGGCGCGCAGCACCCGGTCGCCGATCTCGGTCATTTCCAGGCGGGGATCCACCTCGGCGCGGATGCGCTTGAGTTCGCCCCGGGCTTCCAGTTGGGCGATGAAATCGCGCAGGTCGGCGTAACGCATGGCGGACAATCAGGCTCCTTCCGGCACGTAGCTGAACTTGCCGTCCTTTTCCTTGAAGGTGCCCAGTTTCGAGCCCGGATCCGGCGGCGTTTCCTTGAATTCCTGCACCTGGCAGGACTGGGTGCTTACCGCGAAATGGCGCTGGTCCATGCGCAGGATGAAGACCGGCTCGGGATGGTCATCCGGCGCCTTGAAAAGGCCGATGTCGGCCTTGAGGGCGATGTCCTTCACGCTCATGCCCTCGTGACATTCGGGCAGGCGTATCGCCACCACCTCCACGCTCATGGTGTCCTGCCAGGGCCAGGCCTGGTTGCGCACCAGGGTGATGGCGTGATCCTTTTCCGGGAACACGTAGGACGCGGAGTCCTGCAGGCAACCCGCCAGGGGCAGAATGACCAGCAGGGAGAGACCATGGCGGAAGAGAGGCTTGTGCATGACTACGCGTCCAGGATTCCTGGGGTTGATTGAACGGACTATAGGGAGTTTACCGTGCCTCCTGTGGGAAAGGTTCGGCATGGGAAGCGGTTCTCGATCGTCTGGCCATGCCCCCGATGCGTCCCTTCCGGTCTGCTTGCCGCCTTGCCCGCCCGGGGGGGGGGGTCCGGGTGGGGCTGGTTGGCTTCGGCGGTTTCCGGGGTTGTTGGGGGTGGGGGGGGCTCGGGCGGCGCCGGTCGCCCGCTGGCTGCCGGGCGGGTCGGGGGGCTGGGCGCCCGGGGCCCGCTCGGGGGTGGGGGCCTGGGGGGGGCGTGGTGGGGGCCGGCCCGCTCGCGTCCGCCCTGTTGGGGGGGGGGCCCGCCGTGGGGGCCGTGGGCCGCGTCGCCGTCGGCTTCGGCGCGGTGGGCGGCCGGGGGTTGGGGGGGGGGGGGGGCGGGCTCCTGCGCGTGGGGTGGGGGCGGCCGCCCTGCCGGTCCTCGTCGGGGGGGGGGCTGGCTCCGGGGCTTGGGGGGGGGTGGGTTGGGGGGCGCCCGTTCGGTTTCCTGCCGCCGGTGTGGTGGGGGGGGCCGCGGGCGGGGCCGTGTCGTTTGTGGGGTGGGGGGCTTCCTGCGGCGGGGGGGTGGGGTTCGTGGGTGGCCCTGGGGGTGCGCGCCCGCCGCGTCGTGTGCCGCCTTGGGCGTCGCGGGCCTGGGGTTTGTGGGGGGGGGGGGCCGGCGCGGTGGGCGCCCTGGTTCCCCGGTTGCGGGCCGGGGGCGTCGGGGGCGTCGCCGTCGTCCTGGTCCGTGGGGGGGGTTTGGGGGGGGGGGGTGTCGGGGGCTGGGCTTTGGGGGTGTCGGGTCCCGTCGTCGGGGTCGTCGGGGGCTGGGTGGGGGGGGGGCCCACACCGTCTTGTTTCCGCGGGGGGGGTCGGCCGGTGCGCGTGCTTCGCTGGCCGGTTGCGCCGCGGCCTGCCGTCCGTGGTTCGTCCGGTGTGCCTCCGTGGCCGCCCCCGGCGGCGCGGGCCGGCCCGCCTTACTCCAGCCCCTGGCTCGCCAGATAGTCCTCGTAGCCGCCCTCGTACACCACGTGGCTGCCGTCCAGCTTGAGTTCGATGATCTTGTTGGCCAGCGATGACACGAACTGGCGGTCGTGGGAGACGAACACCAGGGTGCCGGTGAAGGCGTCCAGGCCGTTGTTGAGGGACTCGATGGATTCCATGTCCAGGTGGTTGGTGGGCTCGTCCATCAACAACACGTTGGGGCGCAGCAGCATGAGCTTGCCGAACAGCATGCGGCCCTGCTCGCCGCCGGAGATGACGCGGACCGGTTTCTTCACCTCGTCGCCGGAGAACAGCAGGCGGCCCAGGGTGCCGCGGATCAGGGTTTCCACGTCGTTGCCGTCGTAACCGCCGGCGCGCACCCATTCGGTGATCCATTCGGTAAGGGGCTTGTCGGAATCGAAGTCGGAGGAATGGTCCTGGGCGAAGTAGCCCGGCTTGGCCTTTTCCGCCCATTTGATGGTGCCGTGGTCGGGCTTCAGTTCACCCATGAGCAGACGCAGCAGGGTGGTCTTGCCGACGCCGTTCTCGCCGATGATGGCGATGCGGTCGCCGGCGGCGATGTGCAGGTCGAGGTTTTTGATCACCGGCACGCCGGGCTCGTAGCCGAAATTGAGGTTTTCCACTTCGGCGGCCAGGCGGTGCAGTTTTTCCCGCTCGTCGAAATCGAAGCGGATCCAGGGGTACTGGCGGCTGGAGGGCTTCATGTCCTCGGGCTTGATTTTATCGATCAACTTCAGGCGGCTGGTGGCCTGCTTGGCCTTGGATTTGTTGGCGGAGAAGCGGCGCACGAAGTCCTGCAACTCGGCCACCCGCTCCTTGGCCTTGGCGTTGGCGGCGGACTGGCGTTCCCGGGCCTGGGTGGCGGCTTCCATGTAGTCGTCGTAGTTGCCCGGGTAGACTTTGAGGGTGCGGTAGTCCAGGTCGGCCATGTGGGTGCAGACCTGGTTCAGGAAGTGGCGGTCGTGGGAGATGATGATCATGGTGGAGTCACGGGCGTTGAGCACGTCCTCCAGCCAGCGGATGGTGTTGATGTCCAGGTTGTTGGTGGGTTCGTCCAGCAGCAGGATGTCCGGGTTGGCGAACAGCACCTGGGCCAGCAGCACGCGCAGCTTCCAGCCCGGCGCCACCTCGCGCATGGGGCCCTGGTGCTTGTCGCCGGGGATGTCCAGGCCCAGCAGCAGTTCGCCGGCGCGGGCCTCGGCGTCGTAGCCGCCCATCTCGCCGAAGTGGGCTTCCAGCTCGGCGGCGCGCATGTAGTCCGCTTCCGTCGCCTCCGGGTTCATGTAGATGGCGTCCTTCTCCTTCATCACCGCCCACATGTCGGCGTGGCCCATGAGCACCACGTCCAGCACCCGCTCGTCCTCGAAGGCGAACTGGTCCTGGCGCAGGAAGGCCATGCGTTCGTGGGGATCGATGGAGACGTTGCCGGCGGAGGGTTCCAGCACCCCGGCCAGGATCTTCATGAGGGTGGATTTGCCGCAGCCGTTGGCGCCGATGAGGCCGTAGCGGTTGCCGTCGCCGAACTTGACGTTGACGTTTTCGAACAGGGGCTTGGCGCCGAACTGTATGGTGAGGTTGGAAGCGGTGAGCATGGGAAAGCCTTCGGAGATCAACCATGAATTTTACCCGCAACCCGCAGGCGAAGCTTTCCCGAACCGTGCTTGATCACCACCCAGTCGTTGCCACGTTGCCGGCAACGTCAGCGTACCCATCGTGGGCCCGAAGCTTGGCGCCGCAGCCTGTTGTCTCGATTGCCCGATGGATTCGGGGGGGACGCGGAAAAGCCCGGTGCCCGCGCAGGGCGCCTCTACTCGGCGACCTTCATCCGGGCCAGGGTGGATTTGTCCAACTTGTCGAAGTTGCCCAGGAACCAGCCACTCTCGCCGACCCAGGTCTTGAACAGGCCCGGGTTTCTCTGGCGCTCGGCCTGCTCGCCATCCAGGTGCTCGTACATGTTGCCGGGCTTGCCATCCCTGGTGTTCGTGCCATCGTCCAGGCGTCGCATCAGGGCGCCGGTGTCAGGCCAGCCGACGAAGGCGGTCAGGCTGGCGTAGCTGTCCATGCGGGGGCCGCGGGAGAGTTGCTTGCATTTCTCCTTGTTCTCGTCGAATTCGGCGAGGGAAGGAGAGGCCTCGCCGTGGCAGGCGAGGCCTTTCTGTTCCCACAAGGGACGGATGTCCTTGCGGTCGGTGATGTCAATAGCGATGGCTGTCGTCGTGACCATAAGCATGGCTAGCAGGCTGGCAACGCGTATTTTTCTTCTCCGGATGAGGGTGGTGCGGTGTGAAGCGGGGCATTAGGCGCCTTGCAGGGGCTTCGTCGAGGATAACTTTAAACCAGGTTTAAGCCTGGATTAACGTCACCGGGGTAGTTTCATGTGCGTACCCGTCGGAGACACCCCGCTCCTTCCCGCCTTCCCACCCCTCAGATGCCCAAAGCCTTCATGACCATGCTGCTCGGCCCGACCCTGCTGCTGAGCCTCTTGTTCCTTGCCATCGCCGGTCTTACGCGACTCGCGCTCACCCTGCTAGACCGGAACCGCCTTGGTGCCGCTCCCGCTCTGGCCTTCGATCGCCGGCCTCGGGTTGTGGTTTGATCTGGCCGTGCTGGCCTGGTTGCTGGCCCCCTTGCTGTTGCTGAGCGCATTGCGCCGCCAGCGGGACCGCGAGGCGCGCTGGCGTCCTGGCGCGCGCCTGTTGGCTTTCTTTCTTGCCATCGCCTTGCTGCTGTTCGGGGCGCTGGCGGAATGGACTTTCTGGGGGGAATTCGCCACCCGCTTCAATTTCATTGCCGTGGATTACCTGATCTACACCCATGAGGTGATCGGCAATCTGGTCGAGTCCTATCCGGTCGCCGCTTTGCTCGCCGGCATCGTCGTCCTGGCGACGGCGGGGGTCTGGGTCATGCGCCGGCGTATCCTGGCGCCGGTCTCTGCCCCATCGGGTCTGGCACGCCTCGGACTCGCCAGCCTCGCGGTGGCGCTGCCCTGGTCCGCCTGGCATCTGGCCGATATCGACCAGATGCGTTTTTCCAATAACACCTATGCCAATGAACTGGCCGGCAACGGCTTGATGACATTTGCCGCCGCGTTGCGCCGCAACGAGCTGGAATATGAGCGGTTCTACCATACCCTGCCGGACGCAGATGCCCATCGCATCCTGGCCGGGCTCGGCGTGGAACGCGAGCCCATCAGCCAGGCGCTGGGCCCCGGGCACGATGAAAGCGAGTCCTTCGATGTCCGCCGCCTGCCCTTCAAGGGGCCGCCGCGCAACGTCGTGCTGATCTCGGTGGAAAGCCTGTCGGCCGCCTATCTCGGCGCGTTCGGGGACACGCGCGGACTAACGCCTCGCCTGGATGCGCTGATCCGGGATGGAATGCTGTATTCCCGGATCTATGCCACCGGAACCCGTACCGTGCGGGGCCTGGAGGCCTTGTCCCTGGGGACCCCGCCCATCCCGGGCCAGGCCATCGTGCGCCGGCCCGGCAACGAGCATCTGGCCACGGTGGGTGAAATCCTGCGCCGGCAGGGCTACGAAACCCTCTTCATCTATGGCGGCTACGGCTACTTCGACAACATGAACGCCTATTTCGCCGGCAACGATTACCGGGTGATCGACCGCACCGACTTCCCGAAAGCGTCTGTGGATTTCGCGAACGTCTGGGGCGTGGCCGACGAATTCCTGTTCGACAACGCCCTGAGCCGGCTCGACCAGACCCACGCGACCGGCAGGCCGTTCCTGGCCCACATCATGACCACCTCCAACCACCGCCCCTATACCTACCCGGATGGGCGCATCGACATCCCTTCGCCGGGCGGACGCGAAGGGGCGGTGAAATATACCGACTACGCCATCGGCCGCTTCATCGAGCAGGCGGGCAAGAAGCCCTGGTTCGCCGACACCCTGTTCGTGATCGTGGCGGACCACTGCGCGTCCGCGGCCGGCAAGACCAGCTTGCCGGTCAAGGGTTATCACATTCCCCTGATTCTCTATGCGCCCCGTCTCCTGCCCCCAGGACACAGCGATCGGCTCGGGAGCCAGATCGACATTCCGCCCACCCTGCTGGATGTCATGGGCCTGGCCGGAGACGGCCATTTCTTTGGCAAATCCCTGTTCGAACAGGGGAAAGACGCGCCGCGCGCCTTCATCAGCAATTACCAGGAATTGGGTTACCTGAAGCAGGGGCGCCTGACCGTGCTCGGGCCAAAACGGCGTGTGGAGGCTTACCTGATCGACGCGAACGGCGACGCCAGGCCGGCTCCGGTGGACGAACGCCTGCGTGACGAGGCGGTGTCCTACTACCAGACGGCATTCAAGGTTTTCAAGCAGGGCGAATTGAAGCTGCGCTGAGCACGCGTCGGATCGATGCCGAAAAGCACGGCACTTGAAGGAAAGACCGGCGATATGAATACGATGCCAGCGGAATTCCCCTGTTTCCCCTGCGTCGCGTTCCATGGCGCCGCGGGACGATGCGGTGCACGGGAAGGGTGGGACCTGGCGCTGGCGTATCAGTCCTGTTCCGGGTCGAACACGCTCAATTCGTCGTGCCACAGGCAGACCCGGTTGCCGCCCTCGGACTTGGCGATGAGCTGGGCTCGTTCCACCCGATCCAGGGTTTCGTCGATGAAGAAAATCGGGTCCAGGGTGACGACGCCGAAGGAGGCGGTGAGGCGGATGGTCTGGTCGTCCGCCTGGAATGGCGTGGCGGCCAGCTCCTCGCGCAGGCGGTTGAGCAGGGCGCCGGCCTGGTCCAGGTCGGTGGTGGGCAGGCAGAGCAGGAACTCCTCGCCACCCAGGCGGTAAATGGTGTCGTAACCGCGCAGGTGCGCGGCGAAGAAGGCGGCCACCGCCTTGAGGACCAGGTCGCCGGCCCGCTGGCCATGGGTTTCGTTGATCTGGGCGAAGTTGTCCAGGTCCACGTAGCAGACCACGCAGGGTTGGCGGGTGCGCTGCACCCGCTCGATCTCCTCGGCCAGGCGCAGGTGCACCGCCTGCCGGTTCCAGACGCCGGTGAGCTTGTCCACCGCCCCCAGCCGTTCCATGAGCTCCTGTTCCATGCGCCGCAACAATTGCCGCACGCGGCTGGCGACCGCCACCAGCGCGTCATAGTCGGCCGGCGCGATGGGCTGGCCGGCGGCCTGGCTTTCCAGGAGATGGCGGGCGATGCCGTGCATGGACTCATGGGCGACCTCGATGGCGGCGTAACTGGGTTCCCCGCCAAGGCTGGCCTTGCCCGCGCCGTGCAGCCAGGCGCCGAGGCCGCAGCGCAGGTGCGCGTCCTCGGTCAGGTCGTCATCGGTGGACTGGCCGCCGCAGATCAACTGGCGATTGAGCCGGGCCAGCCACTGGGCATGGCTGGCGATGGCCCGGTCCAGGTCGTGCAGGCTGGCCAGCGTGGCGGCATGGGCGTGTTCGGGCGGGTTCATGGTGTTCCTCCGGAGGCATTGCTTGTATTTCCCGCGGGGGCCAGGCCCGGGTCGGGGTGGTTCGGCGACTGGCGCGCGAGGGCGGGATGTCGGGCCTGGGGCTTGTCCAGGTGGAAGCCCTGGGCCTTGTCCACGCCCAGGTCGGCCAGCAATTTGAGGGTGGCTTCGTCTTCCACGCACTCGGCGATGGTGGTCTTGCCCAGGCCCCGGGCCACTTCCACCATGCCGCGCACGAAGACCTGGTTGTCGTGGTCATGGGGCAGGTTGCGGATGAACATGCCGTCCAGCTTGATGGTGTCGACGCGGATGTGCTTCAGGTAGGCGAAGGACGCGAAGCCGGCGCCGAAGTCGTCCAGGCAGACGCCGCAGCCGGTCTGCTTCAGCGCTTCGATGAACCGCTCGGCGTCGGTGAGATCCGATACGGCGGCGGTTTCCGTGATTTCGATCAACAGCCGGGCGGGATCGGTCTGGTGCTTCCGCAACAGTTCGTTGATGAAGTTCGGCAGGCTGGGATCGTCGAAGGAGCGCCCGGACAGGTTGACCGCGATGGGGGGCGCGTGGGGCAATTCGGCGAGCAGCCGCACGGCCTGGCGCAGGACCCAGCGATCGATCTCCAGGATCTTGTTGCTCTTCTCCGCCACCGGGATGAACAGTCCGGGCGGGATCAGCTCGCCGCTGGATTCGTCCCGCAGGCGAATGAGCGCTTCCAGGTGGCCCAGGCGGCGGTCGCGGGTGTGATAGACCCCCTGGAAATGCAGTTCGAACAGGTCGTGTTCCAGCGCCCGGGCCAGGCGCTCGTTCCACGACAGGCGGTTGACCATCTCCGGCGTGGTGTCCAGGTCGGCGCGATAGGCGCGCCAGGCATTCTTGCCGGCCTGCTTGGCCTGGTACATGGCGGCGTCGGCGCAGGCCACCAACTGGTCCTGGTCGATGCCGTGCTCGGGGTGGAAGGCGATGCCCAGGCTGGAGGAAATATGCAGGGACTGGCCTTCGAAACGGAACGGGATCTGGGCGATGGAGCGCACGATCCGCTCCGCCAGGGCCTCGGCCTGGGCGCGATCGGCGCCCGGCATGAGGACGGCGAACTCGTCCCCGCCCAGGCGGAAAAGCATTTCGTTGCGCCGGGTCAGGCCGGAAACCTCGCCCGCCACCCGGATCAGGAGGGCGTCGCCCGCCCGGTGGCCGAAATGGTCGTTGATGGTCTTGAATTCGTCCAGGTCGAAGTAGAGCAGGGCGGACGGCGCCCGATGTCGCCCGGATTCGGCCAGCATGCGTTCCAGTTCGATCTGGAAGCGATGGCGGTTGTAGAGGCCGGTGAGGGAGTCGCGCTCGGCCAGGTAGAGCAGTTGCTCGGCGGTCTGGCGCTCGCTGGTGACATCCTCGTAGATCCATAGATAGCCCAGGAAGCGGTTTTCCCGGTCGCGCACGGCGTAGCTCAGTTGGGTCACGACACGGCCGTCGTGCATGACGATCTCGTGGCTGTCCGCTTCTTCCCTGTGGGCCAGGGTCTGCTCGATGTGGTCCCGATAGCGTTCGGCGTCGGCCAGTTCGCAGGTGGAGGCGGCGAAGGTGGCGGCGCTGTCCAGGCCGATCAGATCCCTGTCCTCCGGGATGCGCCAGATGTGGTTGAAGGCGGGATTGTGATAGATCACGCGTCCATCGACGCCGACGAACAGAATGCCCAGGCTCATGGCGGACAGGAGCGCCTTGAGACGGGCGCGCTCGGCCTCGGTGCCCGCCAGGTATTCCAGGGCCCGTTCCTCCGAGGCCTTCAGTTCGGAGATGTCGCGGATGCTGGCGCGAATGCCGAGGAACCGGCCTTCCCGATTGAAGATGGGATGCCAGTTCACGGCGGCCCAGAAGCGGGCCCCGTCCTTGCGCAGCATCTGGAACTGGTAGCCCTCGCCGGATTCGCCGCCCAGCGCCTGGCGGAAGCGGCGGGCGGCTTCGCCCTGGCCTTCGGGGGCGATCAGGGAGAGGGGAAAGCCCGGCAGGGCGAGGCACTCGTCGGGGGTATATCCGGTCATGCGCTCCACCGAGGGGTTGACCCAGATGGTCCGGCCCGCGGGCTCGATCCACAGCTCCATGTCATAGGTGTAATGGGCGATGGCGAAGAAGCGCTGCTCGCTTTCCTTGAGTTCGGAGAGCCGCGCCTTGAGTTGCTCCGACATCTGGCGGAAGGCGATGACCAACTGGCCGACTTCATCCCGTCCGGGCTTCGGCAGCAGGGAATCGAAGTTCTCGTCGGCGATGGCATGGCTGGCCAGGGTGAGCCGGTTCAGGCGGCGGGTGAGCAGGTAGCCGATGATGGCCAGGGTGAGGAGGGTCAGGGCCACCGCCGCCAGGCCGATCACGCTCCCCTGCCGCACGACCCGTTTCCTGGCCTCGGACAGAAAGTCGGTGGAAATGCCGAAACGCAGGGTGCCGTAGATCGTTCCGGACAGGTTGATGGCGATTTCCGTGTCGTAGACCCGGTCGCCGTTGCCCGTGGAGATTTCCGGATCGAGGGGGGGGAGGGGGGCGTTGGCCGGGAGGCCGGCGCTGACGATGCGGTGTTCATCCTGATCCAGCAGGACCAGATAGGCGTAACTGTCGCCCTTGCGGGCTTCCTCCAGTATTTCCCGCAGGGCGCCATAGTCCCCTTGCATCAGGGGGCCGGCCAGGGCGGCATTGAGCAGCGGCACGGCGCTGCTGATGCGCTGATAGGCCTTGTTGGTCAGCTCCTGCTCGGCGAGCCGGGCATTGCTCGTCACCAGCACGAACAGCATGATGACTTCCACCAGGACACCGGACAGGGTCAGCTTGATCCACAGGGGGAGGCGGGGTCTGCCCAGATTCAAGGTTCGAGCCTTTTGCCGCTGGAAGGCGTGCCAAGCACCTTGCGGGTTTCCCCGAGATAGGCGTCGGCCCGCTTCATGATGGTTTCGCTGGCCGGGCGCAGCGTGGTGTAGCCGGTCTGGCCGAGAAAGTCGATGCCTTCCGCCGCGCGCGGGAATTCCAGCAGCAGGGCGCGGATGCGCTCGGCCTGGGACTTGGGCAGGTCGGGCTTGACGATGAACAGGAAGGCCGGGATGTCGGCGATGTGCTTGTGCACCACCAGCTTGCGGCGGATGTCCTCGGGGATCTGCAACAGGCCCTGGCTGGTGGTCACGGCGGCGGCGGACATGCCGGATGCCAGGGCATGGGCCGCGCTGGCATGGGAGCGGTGCTCGGCCACCTTGTAGTCGCGTTCCGATTCCAGGCCCTGTTCTTCGAGATAGTGGATGGTGGCCATGACCGTGATCGCCAGCCGGTCGATGACCGCCAGCTGCTTGCCTTTCAGGTCGCCCGGTCCGGACAGGGGGCGATCCATGCTGTGGATCAGCAGGGAATCGTGGTCCGGCTGGAACTGGGCGAGGGGCAGGAAGCCCAGATCCTTTTGCGCGATGCGGGCGAAATGGGCGGCGGTGATGGTCAGGTCGAAATCCCCGCGCAGAGTGCGGGCATGGAAGCGGGCGAAATCCGGCGCGCTTTCGATGCGCACCGGCTGTTGCAGGGTCCGTTCGAGGTAGGCGCGCAAGGGCTCGTAGCGTTCCACCAGCACCCGGGAACTGTGGATCGGCAAGACCCCCACGGTGAAAGCCAGGGCCGGGCCGGACAGGCCAGCCAGCAGGACACACAAGAGCCAGCGGGCGGTTTGCATGTCAGGTTTCGGCGGGCAAGGGCTTGACCAGCACCTTGGAACGCCGCTGCCAGTTGTACATGGCCTTGCGCGGCGCCGGCAGGTCGTCCGGGCCCGCCAGCACGAAGCCGCGCTCGATGAACCAGTGGGCGGCGCGGGTGGTGAGCACGAAGAGCTGGTCGAGCCCCCGTGCCCGCGCGGCTTCCTCGACGGCGGCCAGCAGGGCGTCGCCGCGGCCGCCACGGCGGAAATCCGGGGCCACGGCCAGGCAGGCCATCTCCCCCGCGCGGGTGTCGGAGAAGGGGTAGAGGGCCACGCAACCGACGATGCGACCGTCCAGCTCGTCCACGAAGAACTGCTCGATTTCCTGTTCCAGGCGTTCCCGGGAACGGCGCACCAGCACGCCATCGCTTTCCAGGGGTTCGATGACCGACAGGATGCCGCCCACGTCCTCGATCTTGGCCGGGCGGATATTCTCCAGTTCCTCCCGGGTCAACATGGTGCCCACGCCTTCGTGGGTGAACAGCTCCATCAGCAGGGCGCCGTCCTGGGCGCGCGGCAGCAGGTGGGCGCGGCGCACGCCCTGGCGGCAGGCGCGCACGGCATGGGGCAGGTAGAGCTTCAGGTCCCCGTCCGGCAGGGATTTGATCAGGCGCTGGGCGGTGGCGGCGGTGAGCTGGTTGATGAGCTTGCCCCTGGCGTCCCGGCAATCGCCGTGGTCGAGCAGGAAGATCAGCTTGTCCGCCCCCAAGGCCACGGCGGCGGCGGTGGCCACTTCCTCCAGGGTCAGGTTGAACACCTCGCCGGTGGGGGAATAGCCCAGGGGCGAGAGCAGGACGATCTCGCCGGCCGACAGGCGGTCGGCGATGGCCTTGTCGGCCACCTTGCGCACTTCTCCGGTGAACAGGAGATCCACGCCGTCCACCACGCCCACCGGCCGGGCGGTGACGAAGTTGCCCGAGGCCACGCGGATGTCGGCGCCGGCCATGGGGGTGTTGGGCAGGCCCACCGAGAGCAGGCTTTCGATGTCCACCCGCACGGAGCCCACCGCGTCCTTGACGTGTTCCAGGGTTTCCGCGTCGGTGACCCGGCGATCGCGCACGTACATGGCATCCAGGCCCAGGTCGCGCAGGCGCTCCTCCACCTGGGGCCGCACGCCGTGCACCAGCACCAGGCGCACGCCCAGGCTGTTGAGCAGGTTGAAGTCGTGGCTCAGCCCGGCGAAGCCGCCGTCGGCCAGGGCGTCGCCGCCGAAGGCCAGCACGAAGGTCTTGCCGCGAAAGGCGTGGATGTAGGGCGCAGCGGAGCGGAACCACTGCACGAAGGATGCGGCGTCCGCCTCCCCCAGTTTCGCCATGTCTTATCCCTCCGGAAATTGTGCGTGAGTGGCCCGGGTTACGGCCCCGGGGCGGAAAACTTGAGCAAGATCAGGATGGGTCATCGGAAATCGCCCCAGCGCGCCTGCAGGGCGGCCAGTGCCGCCAGGGCGGCGGTCTCGGTGCGCAGGATGCGGGGGCCCAGGCGGACGCGGCGGAAGCCGGCGGCGAGGGCGAGCTTGCGCTCGACGGGGTCGAAGCCGCCCTCCGGTCCGGCCAGCAGCAGGACCGGGCCCGCGGGCGGCGCCAACTCGCCCAGTCCGACATCGCCTTCCGGGTCGAGCAGAAAACGGTCGGGCGTGTCGCGCGTCTCGGGCTGTTTCAGCCACATCAGGCCGTCCTGGATCGCCAGGACCGGGGGAACCTGGTTGCGGCCGCATTGCTCGCAGGCGGCGATGACCACGCCTTGCCAGTGGCGCAGGCGCTTGTCCACCTTCTCGCCGCCGAGCTTGACCACCGTGCGTCGCATCATGAGGGGCTGGATGGCGGAAATGCCCAGTTCCACCGCCTTCTGCAGGGTCAGGTCCATGCGCTCGCCGCTGGAGATGCCCTGGGCCAGGGTGATGCGCAGGGGCGACTCCCGCTCGGGGTTGGCGCGGCCGGTAATGCGCGCGAACGCGGCCTTGCCGCGCAATTCCAGGATGGCGGGGTACTCCGCGCCGTCGCCGTTGAACAGGGTGACCGCATCCCCGTCGCGCAGGCGCAGGGCGCCCACGGCATGACGCGCGGCATCAAGGGGCAGTTCGATCTGGCGGCCGGGCGCCAGGGGCAGGTCGCAGTGGAAGCGGGGCATCACGGGTGGCCTCGGGTGGGGTGATATTATCCGGCCGAATGCATCAACGGGAGCCAAGGCATGGTTCGCATGGAAACCCCCGTCTGCGATTTCGGCTGGAAGGCGGTGGATTTCGCCCTGCCCGGCGTGGACGGCAAGACCTATACCCTCAAGGACGTGGCCGGCCCCAACGGGCTGCTGCTCATGTTCATCTGCAACCACTGTCCCTACGTGCAGGCGGTCATCGAGCGCATCGTCCGGGATGCGCGGGAACTGCGGGGCCACGGCATCGGCGCCATCGCCGTCATGTCCAACGACCCGACGGAATATCCCGAGGACGGCTTCGACCACATGGCCGAGCTGGCTCGACGCCTGGATTTCCCCATGCCCTACGTGCTGGACGCAAGCCAGGACATCGCCAAGGCCTATGGCGCGGTGTGCACACCCGATTTCTTCGGCTTCAACCGGAAGCTCGAATTGCAGTACCGGGGCCGCCTGGACGAATCCCGCAAGGAAACCGCGCCGGAAGGCGTCCGCCGAGACCTGTTCGAGGCCATGAAGCAGGTGGCCGAGACCCAGCGCGGGCCCGCCGACCAGATTCCCAGCATGGGATGCTCCATCAAATGGAAAAGCCAGTAGCCAGCCGTCAGTCGTCAGTCGTCGGCAAATCTGTCGACGACCCACTGCCGGCTGCCGACTTGCTTGATCAGGTCATCGCCGCCTGCCGCGATGTCGGCCGGGAGGAGGTCATGCCGCGCTATCTCAAGGTGGCCCACGAGCGCAAGGTGGACGGCAGCCTGCTTACCGAGGCGGACGTGGCCGCCCAGAACGCCCTGTTCAAACGCCTGCGGGCCATCGCGCCCTATCCCATGCTGGGCGAGGAAATGACCGACGCCGAACAGCGGGATGTCTGGGCGCTGGGCGACGAGGGATTCTGGTGCGTGGATCCCATCGACGGCACCAGCAACTTCGTCAATGGCCTGCCCTTCTTCGCCATTTCCGTCGCCCTGATCCGGAACCGGAAGAGCGTGCTGGGCGTGGTTTACGACCCCGGCGCCGACGAGGCGTTCTATGCCGTCGAGGGCCAGGGCGCCTTCATGAACGGGGAGCGCCTGCCCCTGAAAACGCCCCCCACCGAGTTGGGCCGCTGCATGGCGGGCATCGAGCTGAAGCGGATCGATCGCACCCTGGCCGGTCGCCTCGCCTTCGAGCATCCGTTCAGTTCCCAGCGCAACCTGGGCGCCAGCACCCTGGATTGGTGCTACGTGGCGGCCGGGCGCATGCATATCTATCTTCATGGCGGCCAGAAACTCTGGGATTACGCCGCGGGCAGCCTGATCCTGCGCGAGTCCGGCGGCGCGGCCTGTTCTCTCGCCGGCGAGGCCTTCCTCTCCGGGGATCCCTGGTGTCGCTCGGTGCTTGCCGCGCTGACTCCGGATCTGCTGGCCCAATGGAGATCCTGGGTGGGCGTATAGGTGTATGGGCGGATCGGGGGGCTCTCGTCCGGATTTCGCCCTTTTCCCCGGTTTTCGGAAAAACCCCCTCGGCAATTCAGCCTGAATGACGTTGTGCGCCGCATCAATGCTGGTTTCCATAAGATTACCGTCCGGCAATATAAAAATATTTTAATTTTTTCCCGAATCACGCCTGACGCCCCCGAAAAACAAGGCGATTCCCCCTTTCGTCATGATTCCGCGCGGGTTCCGACCGTCTCCGCTCGGCTTGCCCATGACTGGCGCGGTACGACATAATCAAAACTTTCCGCCCCCATGGGCCAAGATTTCGGTTTTTTCTTCAAGGAAACAAAGACATGGCAACACGTTCCGACCTCGCTAATGCCATCCGCGCCCTTGCGATGGATGCCGTGCAGAAAGCCAATTCTGGCCACCCCGGCGCCCCCATGGGCATGGCCGAAATCTCCGAAGTGCTGTGGAACCATCACCTGCGCCACAACCCGGCCAACCCCAAGTGGCCGGACCGGGACCGCTTCGTGCTGTCCAACGGCCACGGCTCCATGCTGATCTATGCCCTGCTGCACCTGACCGGCTACGACGTCACCACCGACGACCTCAAGAACTTCCGTCAGCTGCATTCCCGCACCCCGGGCCACCCCGAGTACGGCTACACCCCGGGCGTCGAGACCACCACCGGTCCCCTGGGCCAGGGCATCACCAACGCCGTGGGCATGGCCCTGGCCGAGAAACTGATGGCCCACGAGTTCAACAAGCCCGGCCTCGACATCGTCAACCACCACACCTACGTGTTCCTGGGCGACGGCTGCATGATGGAAGGCATCTCCCACGAGGCCTGCGCCCTGGCCGGCACCTGGAAGCTCAACAAGCTGGTCGCCTTCTGGGACGACAACGGCATCTCCATCGACGGCCACACCGAAGGCTGGTTCACCGACGACACCCCCAAGCGCTTCGAAGCCTACGGCTGGAACGTCGTCGCCAACGTGGACGGCCATGACGCCGCCGCCATCGAAGCCGCCGTGCAGAAGGCCAAGCAGTCCGCCGACAAGCCCACCCTGATCTGCTGCAAGACCATCATCGGCAAGGGCTCTCCCAACAAGGAGGGCACCCACGACGTGCACGGCGCCGCCCTGGGCAACGCGGAAATCGAAGCCACCCGCAAGCACCTGGGCTGGAACCACGAGCCCTTCGTCATTCCCCAGGATGTCTATGAAGGCTGGGATGCCAAGACCAAGGGCGAGGGCCTGGAGAAGCTGTGGAACAACAAGTTCGCCGAATATTCCGCCCAATTCCCCGAGCTGGCCGCCGAGTTCACCCGCCGCATGAAGGGTGACCTGCCCGCCGACTGGAACGATCGCGTCGCCAAGGCCCTGGCCACCACCCTGGAGAAGGCCGAGACCGTCGCCACCCGCAAGGCCAGCCAACTGGCCATCGAGCGCCTGGTTTCCACCCTGCCCGAGCGCGTCGGCGGTTCCGCCGACCTGACCGGCTCCAACCTGACCAACTGGCCCGGCTGCCACAGCCTGCACCGCAATCCGGGCGGCAACTACATCTCCTACGGCGTGCGCGAGTTCGGCATGAGCCACATCATGAACGGCATGGCCCTGCACGGCGGCATCTTCCCGTTCGGCGGCACCTTCCTGATGTTCTCGGAATACGCCCGCAACGCCCTGCGCATGTCCGCCCTGATGAAGCAGCGCGTGGTCTATGTGTTCACCCATGACTCCATCGGCCTGGGCGAGGACGGCCCCACCCACCAGCCGGTGGAACAGACCGCCACCCTGCGCATGATCCCCAACATGACCGTCTGGCGCCCCTGCGACACCACCGAGACCCTGGTGGCCTGGGCGGCTTCCGTCGAGAAGAAGGACGGCCCCAGCTGCCACATCCTGTCGCGCCAGAACCTGCCCTTCGTCAAGCGCAGCGACGCCCAGATCGCCGACATCCGCAAGGGCGGCTACGTGCTGTCCGATGCCGCCGATGCCAAGGTGGTGCTGATCGCCACCGGTTCGGAAGTGGAACTGGCCCTCAAGGCCCAGGAAGCCCTGAAGGCCGAGGGCATCGCCGCCCGGGTGGTGTCCATGCCTTCCACCAACGTGTTCGACAAGCAGGACAAGGCCTACAAGGACAGCGTGCTGCTGCCCACCGTGCACAAGGTCGCCATCGAAGCCGGCGTCACCGACGGCTGGTGGAAGTACGTGGGCCTGCGCGGCGCCGTGATCGGCCTGGACCGTTTCGGCGAATCCGCCCCGGCTCCCCAGCTGTTCAAGGAGTTCGGCTTCACCGTTGAAAATGTGGTCAGCACGGTAAAGGGCATTCTGTAATTCAAGTCCGTAGGTCGGGTTGGGCCGCGGGCCGTAACCCGACGAACAGCAATGAATGTCGGGTTACGCTGCGCTAACCCGACCTACTTTTCTAAAAGGAGCTAAGCATGGCTATCAAAGTTGGCATCAATGGTTTCGGTCGTATCGGTCGCATGGCTTTCCGCGCCATCGCCAAGGATTTCCCGGGCATCGAAGTGGTCGCCATCAACGACCTGCTGGAACCCGACTACCTGGCCTACATGCTGAAGTACGACTCCGTGCACGGTCGCTTCAACGGTGACGTGGCCGTCGACGGCAACAACCTGAAGGTCAACGGCAAGACCATCCGCCTGACCGCCGAGAAGGATCCCGCCAACCTGAAGTGGAACGAAGTGGGCGCCGACATCGTCATCGACTGCACCGGCTTCTTCCTGACCACCGAGTCCTGCCAGGCCCACATCGCCGCCGGCGCCAAGAAGGTGGTCCAGTCCGCTCCTTCCAAGGACGACACCCCGATGTTCGTCTACGGCGTGAACCACGCCACCTATGCCGGCCAGACCATCGTGTCCGCCGCTTCCTGCACCACCAACTGCCTGGCTCCCGTGGCCAAGGTGCTGAACGACAACTGGGGCATCAAGCGCGGCCTGATGACCACCGTGCATGCCGCCACCGCCACCCAGAAGACCGTGGACGGACCCTCCAAGAAGGATTGGCGCGGTGGCCGCGGCATCCTGGAAAACATCATCCCGTCCTCCACCGGCGCCGCCAAGGCCGTCGGCAAGGTGCTGCCCGAGCTGAACAAGAAGCTCACCGGCATGGCCTTCCGCGTCCCCACCTCCGACGTCTCCGTGGTTGACCTGACCGTGGAACTGAACAAGGAAGCCGCCTACGCCGACATCTGCGCCGCCATGAAGGCCGCCTCCCAGGGCGCCCTGAAGGGCGTGCTGGGCTACACCGACGAGAAGGTGGTCTCCACCGACTTCGTCGGCAACAGCGCGCCTTCCACCTTCGACGCCGAAGCCGGCATCGCCCTGGACGGCACCTTCGTCAAGGTCGTGGCCTGGTACGACAACGAGTATGGCTACACCTGCAACATGCTGCGTCTGGTGGAGCACGTCGCCAAGTAAGGCCGTAGGGTGGGTTAGCCGCGCGAGCGGCGTAACCCGCCAATAGCGTCATGGTGGGTTACGGCCTTCGGCCTAACCCACCCTACGCCCGAACAACCTGAGCTGTAAGGCATAGGCCCCCTTATTCCTTACCGCTTAACTCTCCAAGGAGCACAACAATGGCCAAATTCCTCCGCATGACCGACCTGGACCTGAAGGGCAAGCGCGTCTTCATCCGCGCCGACCTGAACGTGCCCGTCAAGGAAGGCAAGGTCACCTCCGACGCCCGCATCACCGCCTCCATGCCCACCATCGAGCATGCCCTCAAGGCCGGCGCCAGGGTCATGGTCACCTCCCACCTGGGCCGTCCCACCGAAGGCGAGTGGACCCCCGAGGTCTCCCTGCAACCCGTGGCCGACGTGATGGCCGCCAAGCTGGGCAAGCCGGTGCGCCTGATCAAGGATTGGGTGAACGGGGGCTTTGACGTCGCCGAGGGCGAGGTCGTCCTGCTGGAAAACTGCCGCGTCAACAAGGGCGAGAAGAAGAACGTCGAGGAAACCGCCCGCAAATACGCCGCCCTGTGCGACGTCTTCGTCATGGACGCCTTCGGCACCGCACACCGGGCCGAGGCCTCCACCTACGGCATCGCCCAGTACGCTCCCACCGCCTGCGCCGGCAAGCTGGTGAGCGAGGAACTGGAAGCCCTGGACAAGGCCCTGGCCAACCCGGCCCGGCCCATGGTCGCCATCGTCGGCGGCTCCAAGGTGTCCACCAAGCTGACCGTGCTGGAAGCCCTGTCCGAGAAGTGCGAGCAACTGGTGGTCGGCGGCGGCATCGCCAACACCTTCCTGGCCGCCACCGGCAAGAACGTCGGCAAGTCCCTGTGTGAAGCCGACCTGATCCCCACCGCCCAGGCCCTGATCACCAAGATGACCGCCCGCGGCGCCACCATCCCCATCGCCGTCGACGTGGTCTGTGGCAAGAAATTCGACGCCGCCGAACCCGCCGTTGCCAAAGCCGCCGACGCCGTGGCCGACGACGACATGATTTTCGACATCGGGCCCAAGTCGGCCCAGGAGCTGGTCGACATCATCATGAAGGCCGGCACCGTGGTGTGGAACGGCCCGGTCGGCGTGTTCGAATTCGACCAGTTCGGCGAAGGCACCAAGGCCATCGCCATGGCCATCGCCAACACCAAGGCTTTCACCCTGGCCGGCGGCGGCGACACCATCGCCGCCATCCAGAAGTACGACATCTACGACAAGGTGTCCTACATTTCCACCGCCGGCGGCGCCTTCCTGGAATATCTGGAGGGCAAGGTCCTGCCCGCCGTGGATATCCTGGAAAAGCGGGCGGCCAACTGAGCGAAAAGCGAGAAAAGGGAAGCGGGAAACGGGAAACGTGTGAGGCGGACGCAGTTGCGTTTCCCGTTTCCCGTTTCTCGTTTCCCGCAACAAACATGCTGCGCAGAACAAAAATAGTCGCCACCCTCGGTCCCGCCTGTTCCGATCCCAAGGTGCTGGACAAGATGATCGAGGGCGGGGTGGACGTGGTCCGCCTCAATTTCTCCCACGGCAGCGCCGAGGAACATCAACAGCGCTGCGAGTTGGTGCGTTCCCTGGCCAAGACCCGGGGCCGCGCCGTGGGCGTGCTGGTGGACCTGCAAGGCCCCAAGATCCGCATCGGCAAGTTCAAGGATGGCAAGATCAGCCTGAAGACGGGCGACAAGTTCATCTTCGACGCCACCTGCGAACTGGGCGACCAGGCTCGCGTCGGACTCGATTACAAGGACCTGGTCAAGGATGTGACCCGGGGAGCCACCCTGCTGCTGGATGACGGACGCATCGAGATGTGGGTCGAGGAAGTCCAGGGCAGCGAGGTCCACTGCAAGGTGGTGCAGGGCGGCGTGCTGTCCAACAACAAGGGTATCAACCGCAAGGGCGGGGGGCTTTCCGCCTCGGCCCTGACCGAGAAGGACATCGAGGACATCAAGACCGCCGCCGCCATCAAGGCGGATTACCTGGCGGTGTCCTTTCCCCGCTCCGCCGCCGATATCCAGCAGGCGCGGGAAATCCTGCGCGCCGCCGGGGGACGGGCCTGGATCGTGGCCAAGATCGAGCGGGCGGAAGCCATCGAGGCGCTGGATGAAATCCTCAACGCCTCCGACGCCATCATGGTGGCCCGGGGCGACCTGGGCGTGGAAGTGGGCGACGCCGCCGTGCCCGCCCTGCAGAAGCGCATGACCAAGCTGGCGCGGGAAAAGAACAAGGTGGTGATCACCGCGACCCAGATGATGGAGTCCATGATCGAGAACCCCATCCCCACCCGGGCCGAGGTGTCCGACGTGGCCAACGCGGTGCTGGACGGCACCGACGCGGTCATGCTGTCCGCCGAGACCGCCGCCGGCAAATATCCGGTGGAAGCCATTTCCGCCATGCACCGGGTCTGCCTGGAGGCGGAGAAGGAGTACGACTCCATGGCCGGCGCCCGCGTCATGGACCAGGGTTTCCTGCGGGTGGACGAGGCCATCGCCATGTCCGCCGCCTTCACCGCCCTGCACCTGAACATCAAGGCCATCGCCGCCATGACCCAGTCCGGCTCCACGGCCCTGTGGATGTCCCGCATCAGCACCCACGTGCCGATCTACGCCCTGACGCCGGAGGTCGAAACCCGCAGGAAGGTGACCCTGTTCCGCGGCGTCTATCCGGTCAATTTCAAGCCTTCCAGCAACGAACGCGACCAGTTGCTGTCGGAGGCGGAGGATGAGCTTCGGCGACGCGGCGCGGTGCGCAACGGCGACCTGATCCTGCTCACCATCGGCGAGCCCATCGGCAAGCCCGGCGGTACCAACACCATGAAGATCGTTCGCGTCGGCGAACGCAAGAAAGCCTGATCACTATCACTCGAAAGGAGATTTCCAGATGGCTCTGATTTCCCTGCGTCAACTGCTCGACCACGCCGCCGAAAACGGCTACGGCCTGCCGGCCTTCAACGTCAACAACATGGAACAGGTCCAGGCCATCATGCAGGCCGCCGACAAGACCAACAGCCCGGTGATCCTGCAAGGCTCCGCCGGCGCCCGTTCCTATGCCGGCGAGCCCTTCCTGCGCCACCTGATCCTGGCCGCCATCGAGTCCTACCCCCACATCCCCGTGTGCATGCACCAGGACCACGGCGCTTCCCCCAGCATCTGCTTCCGCTCCATCCAGTCCGGCTTCAGCTCCGTGATGATGGATGGCTCCCTGGGCACCGACGGCAAGACCCCCTCCACCTATGAATACAACGTGGACACCACCCGCCACGTGGCGGAACTGGCCCATGCCTGCGGCGTCTCCGTGGAAGGCGAGCTGGGCTGCCTGGGTTCCCTGGAAACCGGCAAGGCCGGCGAGGAAGACGGCCACGGCGCCGAAGGCGTGCTGGACCATTCCGCCCTGCTGACCGACCCGAACGAGGCCGCCGACTTCGTCAGCAAGACCCACGTGGATGCCCTGGCCATCGCCATCGGCACCTCCCACGGCGCCTACAAGTTCACCCAGAAGCCCACCGGCAAGGTGCTGCGCATCGACCGCGTCAAGGAAATCCACCAGCGCATCCCCAGCGTGCACCTGGTCATGCACGGTTCCTCCTCGGTGCCGGAAGACTGGCTCGCCATCATCAACAGCTACGGCGGCGACATGGGCCAGACTTACGGCGTGCCCGTCAGCGAGATCGTGGAAGGCATCAAGAACGGCGTGCGCAAGGTGAACATCGACACCGACCTGCGCATGGCCTCCACCGGCGCCATCCGCAAGCACCTGGCCGAGAACAAGGCCAACTTCGACCCGCGCAAGTTCCTCAAGGAAGCCACCAAGGCCATGAGCGGCATCTGCGCCGCCCGCTACGAAGCCTTCGGCGCCGCCGGCCAGGCCAGCAAGATCACCAAGGTCTACAGCCTGGAAGACATGCAGAAGCGCTACGACAAGGGCGAGCTGGACCCCAAGGTCAACTGAGCATCTGTACCTACTGAAAATGGCGGCCATAGGCCGCCATTTTTTTGTCCGGGGGTGTGGCTGCTATTCGGCCGGAACCGCGAGTCACCTTATGCTCCTCGTACGACGGTTACATTCGCCAGGCCGCCATCGGCGACGCCGCATGCCGGGGCCTGCAAGAAGGAGCAGCGGAGTCGTTGCCGCCTTTGGCGGCTTACGAATCCGGCGTACCCCTTGCGGGTGCAACAAAGCCAGACGCCCGCCCGGACGTGCCAGAGGGGGCGTAGCGACCTCACATATGGGGTGAGGTCAGCCGAAAGGCATTTCGTCAATATCCATGCGCCTTGACAAGGGCAAATGAGCGGTCAACTGCCGTTTCTAGGTTCAACGAAGCGCTCTGGCAGCCAACAGCGGCTTGAGCTTCGTCCGTAACAACACTAAAGTAAGGTTTCCTTACTTTCCGCGTCGAGACGCACCATGCTCGCCAAGATGACCGCCAAGAATCAGCTCACCCTGCCCAAGAGCGTGACCAACGCCCTCGGCCCCACCGAATACTTCGATGTGCAGACACGGGACGGACAGATCATCCTCACCCCCGTCCGCATTCAGCGCGCCGATGCCGTGCGCGCCAAGCTGGCCGAACTTGACCTGCGGGAGCAGGACATCGCCGATGCCGTTGCCTGGGCGCGCCAACCAGACGCCAAACAGAAGAAATGAGCCAGCCACCGCGCGTGGTGCTGGACACCAACCTGGTGCTCTCCGCCCTGGTATTCGCCCAAGGCCGCCTCGCAATCCTGCGCCATGCCTGGCAGGGAGCCCGCTTTGTTCCTCTCGTGTCCAGGACCACCACCGCCGAACTGATCCGCGTACTGGCTTACCCCAAGTTCAGGCTCGACGCTGACCAACAGGGCGAGTTGCTGGCCGACTATCTGCCCTGGTGCGAAACCGTGCGCATTCCCAGCCCGCCGCCCGCCACGCCGGCTTGCCGTGACGTTTACGACCAGCCCTTCTTGCAACTCGCCGTCGCCGCACAGGCCGACTACCTGGTCAGCGGTGATCTGGATTTGCTCAGCCTCTCCGGCCAGATTGCCTGCCCCATCGTCAGCGCCGAGATCTTCCTGAAGACCCTCAAGTCATGACCACCCACGGCATCGTCGGCATGCACTGGAACTCGATCATTACTTATGGCTTTCTCCTTACGGCGGCTCGATGAAGCGCTACACGCTGGTCTGATCGATGATCGGATACGCGGAAGGGTTGGGGCGGCCCGGCATCCATCCAAGACACGCCCGACCCCTCTACCCGCTAAAATGCCGCATCCCCCAGCCGCCTGCACACCATGACCGACGCCCTGTTCGAATCCTCCATCCAGTCCCTGCCCCTGATCCACAAGGGCAAGGTGCGCGACATCTATGCCATCGATGACAAACGCATGCTTATCGTCACCACCGACCGGCTGTCCGCCTTCGACGTGGTGCTGCCCACGCCCATCCCGGACAAGGGCAAGGTGCTGACGGCGGTGGCGGATTTCTGGTTCGGGAAGTTGTCGAACATCCTGCCTAACCAACTCACCGGCGACGCGCCGGAGTCGGTGGTTCAACCTTCGGAGCGGGACCAGGTGGCCGGACGCGCCATCGTGGTGAAACGGCTCAAGGCCCTGCCGGTGGAAGCTATCGTGCGGGGCTATCTGGTGGGGTCGGGCTGGGCGGATTACCAGAAGACCGGCAAGGTCTGTGGCATCCCCCTGCCGGCCGGGCTCAGACTGGCGGACAAGTTGCCCGAGCCCCTGTTCACGCCCTCCACCAAGGCCGCCGTGGGCGCCCACGACGAGAACATCGATTTCGCCCAGTGCCAGGCCCTGCTCGGCCCGGAAATCGCCGCCCGGGTCCGGGACGCGGCCATCGCGCTCTACCAGGCGGCCGCGGCGTATGCCCTCACCCGGGGCATCATCATCGCCGACACCAAGTTCGAATTCGGTCTAGACGAGGCCGGAACACTGACCCTCATCGACGAAGTGCTGACGCCGGACTCTTCCCGCTTCTGGCCCGCCGACCAGTACCGGGTCGGCGAGAATCCGCCGAGCTACGACAAGCAATACGTGCGCGACTGGCTGACGGCCTCCGGCTGGAACAAGCAATCGCCCGGGCCCGAGTTGCCGCCCGAGGTGGTGGCCCGCACGGCGGAAAAATACCAGGAAGCCCTGCGCCGTCTGGTCGCCTGAGCCGCCGCCCCGGGCGTCTTGCCCGCCGACCGGGAGCACACCCCGGCTTCGGTCGTTCTCCCCGCGTGGCCCGAGTTTCTGACTAACGGACATGGCTTTGAGAAGACACCAGCGTGCCTGTTCCCACCCCCCCGGGGGTGCCGACTTCACGTTAAAGCCGCCCCCGCTGCCGTTAATCCTCGGACATCACCCGAGCCATGCGCCGTCCGGCGGAAGTGGCCGGGACATCGATGGCTTTCGGTGTACACGCTGAGGAAATGCTATGCGAGTGAACATGCCTGTGACTGGCGTCGAACGCCAGATGCGGGAAGGGGAAACCATCGTTTCCACGACGGACACCCGGGGTGTCATCACCCACGTCAATGACACCTTCGTCGCCATCAGCGGCTTCAGCCGCGAGGAGTTGCTGGGGGCGCCCCAGAACATCGTGCGTCATCCGGACATGCCCGCCGCCGCCTTCAAGGACCTGTGGGACACCGTCCAGGCTGGCCGGCCCTGGGTGGGCATGGTCAAGAACCGCTGCAAGAACGGCGACCATTACTGGGTCGAGGCCCATGTGGCGCCGATTCGGCAAGGCGGCCAGGTCACCGGGTATCTCTCGGTGCGCCGCAAGCCCGACCGCGACCGGCTCAGCCAGGCCGAGACCCTGTACCGGGCGCTCAACGAGGGCAAGGCCAAATCCCTGCGCCCCTCCGGCCTGAAAGCCTTCCTCAACCGCATGACCATCAAGCAACGCCTGACCGGCATCATGGGCATGGTGATCGTCATGATCCTGGTGGGCTCGACCGTCGGCATGGGCGGCGTGTCGATGACCAACAAGGACATGGAAGCCCTGTACCACGCGCGCCTGGAACCCATCCGTATCGTCGGCCAGGTGGTGCGCCTGATGAGCGAGAACCAGACCCAGGTGGCGCTGACCGTGCAACATGACCCGGGCGGGCCATCCGCCAGCCAGCATGACCATCCGGTTGGCAAACACCTCGACGCCATGGCCGCCAATCGCGACCAGATCAGCGCCCTGTGGCGGGAATTCCAGGCCATCCAGTTGCCGGCGGAATCGGCCGCCACGGCCGCCGCGTTCGCCGAAGCACGGGCACGCTTTGTCCAGGAAGGATTGCAGCCGGCCATGGAAGCGGTGAAGGCGGCGGATTACAAAGCCGCCACCCACGTTCTTCTGACGCGGGTGAACCCCTTGTATGGCGATGCCCGTGACAAGATGGAAAGCCTGCGGGCGCTTCTGCAAAATCAGGCCAGGGAGGATTACGAGGCGGCCAATGCCCGCTCTCGCGGTGTTCTCGCCATCGGCCTGGCGGGCATGGGCCTGGGGGTCATCCTCGCCCTCTGGTTCGCCTGGCTGCTGATGCGGGACATCGTGGGGCCGTTGAACCGCACCGCCGGCGTGTTCCAGCGCATCAGCGAGGGCAACTACGACAACCGGATCCCGATCGAGCGCCAGGATGAAATCGGCAATGTCCTGGAAAACCTGGAATCCATGCAGACCAGGCTGGGCTTCGACGTGGCCGAGGCGAAGCGGATCTCCGACGGAAACCTGCGCATCCGCCAGGCCCTGGACAGCGTTTCCACCAATGTCCGCATCGCCGACAACGATGGCCGGGTGTTCTACGCCAACAAGGCCCTGCTGGAGACCCTGCGGCATACCGAGCAGGCGATCCGGAAAACCGTTCCCGGCTTCTCCGCCGACGGTTTCATCGGCTCCTCCATCGGCGTGTTCTACCCCGACCCCCAGGCCGCCCTGGACCGGCTGGCGAACCTGCGCGACACGGCCCGTTCCGAGATCGTCATCGGCGACAGGTTGTATGCCCTGACGACCAACCCGATCTTCAACGAGGCGGGGGAACGACTCGGTTCGGTGGGCGAGTGGCGCGACCGTACCGAGGAGTCGGCCACCGAAAAGGAAATCGCCGACCTGGTCACCGCCGCCGCCGCCGGCGACTTCAGCCAGCGGCTGGACGTGAATGGCAAGGATGGCTTCTTCCTGCAACTGGCCGAAGGCATCAACAAGCTGGTGGAAACCAGCGAACGCGGCATGAACGACGTCGCCGGCGTGCTCCGGGCCCTGTCCCAGGGTGATCTGGGCCAACGCATCGAAGGCGACTACCAGGGCCTGTTCGGCCAGCTCAAGGACGACACCAACGCCACCAGCGAACAATTGAGCGAAATCGTCGCCCAGATCCGCGAAGCCACCGACGCCATCAACACCGCCGCCCGGGAAATCGCCAGCGGCAACGCCGACCTCTCCAGCCGCACCGAATCCCAGGCCAGCAGCCTGGAAGAAACCGCCAGCTCCATGGACCAGTTCACCAGCACGGTGAAACAGAACGCCGACAACGCCCGGCAAGCCAACCAGCTCGCCCGGGGCGCCTCCGACATCGCCGTCAAGGGCGGCGAAGTGGTGGGCCAGGTGGTGCACACCATGGGCGCCATCGCCGACAGCAGCAAGAAGATCGCCGACATCATCAGCGTCATTGACGGCATAGCGTTCCAGACCAACATCCTCGCCCTCAACGCCGCCGTCGAAGCCGCCCGGGCCGGCGAACAGGGCCGGGGCTTCGCCGTGGTGGCCGGCGAAGTCCGCAGCCTGGCGCAGCGGAGTGCCGCCGCCGCCAAGGAGATCAAGGGCCTCATCGGCGACTCCACCGACAAGGTCACCGACGGCTACCGGCTGGTGGAACAGGCCGGCCACACCATGGACGAGATCGTCAACGCCGTGAAGCGGGTGACCGACATCATGGGCGAGATCAGCGCCGCCAGCACCGAGCAGAGCCAGGGCATCGAACAGGTGAACCAGGCCATCGCCCAGATGGACGAGACCACCCAGCAGAACGCCGCCCTGGTGGAGGAGGCGGCGGCCGCCGCCGAGAGCCTGCAGGACCAGGCCGGCGCCCTGGCCCAGGCGGTGTCGGTGTTCAGGCTGGACGGCGGCGGCGGCCGCATCGCCGCCCCGACCCCACCGACGCGCCGGGCGTTCGCCGAGCGCGCCGCCCTGCCCGCGCCCGAGCGCGCCATGCGCAAGATTGCTTCCCCGCCCCCATCCAGATCGGAGGATGAGTGGGAGGAGTTCTGAACATGGCCGAGGCGGGCGCGCTCCAGCGGGAATTCGCGTTTTCCCACAGGGACTTCGAGGAAGTCCGCAAGATGATCTACGATCACGCCGGGATCGCTCTGTCCGACGCCAAGGAAGACATGGTTTACAGCCGCCTCGCCCGGCGCCTTCGGGCCACGGGCCAGCGCAGCTTCCAGGATTACCTGGCCCTGATCCGGACCGGGCATGCGGACGAGTGGGAGGCTTTCGTCAATTCCCTCACCACCAACCTCACGGATTTCTTCCGCGAGGCGCACCACTTCCATATCCTGAAGGATTTCCTGAAAACCCGGCGCGACCGGCCCATCACCATCTGGAGTTCCGCTTCCAGTACCGGGGAAGAGCCTTACTCCATCGCCATGACGGCGGTGGAGGCCCTGGGCGGATTCGATGCGCCGGTGGAGGTGCTGGCCTCGGACCTGGACACCAGCGTGCTGAAGAAGGCGGCCGATGGCATCTATCCCCTGGAGCGGCTGAACAAGCTTTCCCAGGTCCAGCAGCGGCAGTTTTTCCACAAGGGAACCGGCGACAGGACGGGGATGGCCAAGGTGAAGCCGGAATTGCGGGCCATGGTGAAGTTCTTCCGCCTCAATCTGCTCGACGGCGTCTGGTCGATTCGCCAGCCGCTGGACGCCATCTTCTGTCGCAACGTGATGATCTATTTCGACAAGCCGACCCAGTACGCCATCCTGAAAAAGATGAAGCCCCTGCTGAAGCCGGACGGCTTGCTGTTCGTCGGCCATTCCGAGGCCCTGTACCACGCCACCGACCTGTTCCGGCTGCGGGGACAGACGGTGTACGAGCATGTCGAGGCGAGGGGGGCCAAGTGAGCCGTCCCGGCTTCGAGGAAGTTCTCGCCCCCAATCACTATTTCGACCGCAACTTCAATACTGAGGCGGCGAAGATCCTGCCCGGGGAGTATTACGTCACCGGCCGCGACATGCTGCTGGTGACGGTGCTGGGCTCCTGCGTGGCGGCCTGCATCCGCGATCCCAGGACCGGCATCGGCGGCATGAACCATTTCATGCTGCCGGAAGGTGGCGGCGACCAGCACGACATGCTGTCCAGTTCCGCCCGCTATGGCGGCTACGCCATGGAAGTGCTGGTGAACCAGCTGGTCAAGCTGGGCGCGAACCGGAACCGGCTGGAAGCCAAGGTGTTCGGCGGCGCGGCGGTGCTGCGGGGCTTCACCACGGTGAATATCGGCGAGATGAACAGCGAATTCGTCCTGGATTATCTCCGCACCGAGCGCATTCGCGTGGTGGCCGATGATCTCAAGGGCCCGTATCCGCGCAAGGTCTATTTCTATCCCGCCTCCGGCCGGGTCATGGTGCGCAAGCTCAAGTCCGTGCACAACAACACCATCATCGATCGGGAGAAGGACTATGGCCAGCGTCTCAGAACGACCCCCATCGCCGGCGATGTGGAGCTGTTCTCCTGAGGGTGTTTGTCCCTGACATACCTAAACTTGACGCGATGTCGAAAATCAAGGTCCTGATCATCGACGACTCCGCGCTGATCCGGAGCGTGATGAAGGAAATCATCAACGCCCAGGCCGATATGGAGGTGGTGGCCCAGGCCCCGGATCCGGTCGCGGCGCGGGATCTCATCAAGCAGGTCAATCCGGATGTGTTGACCCTGGATGTGGAAATGCCCCGCATGAACGGCCTTGAGTTCCTGGAGAAGCTCATGCGCCTGCGGCCCATGCCGGTGGTCATGGTGTCTTCCCACACCGAGCAAGGCAACGAGGTCACCCTCAAGGCCCTGGAACTGGGCGCCGTGGACTTCATCACCAAGCCCCGCCTGGGGGTGCCCGAGGGCATGAACGAACTCTCCCTGGAAATTGGCGACAAGATCCGCGCCGCCGCCAGCGCCCACGTTCGCCGCCACGCGCTCAACCAGGCGGCGCCCAGCGCGCCCAGGCCCCTGGCCGGCCAGTTTCTCCACACCATGGAGAAACTGATCTGCGTGGGCTCGTCCACCGGCGGCACCGAAGCCCTGAAGGAATGCCTCATGCGCATGCCCGCCTCCTCACCGGGCATGCTCATCACCCAGCACATGCCCGAGTCCTTCACGGCATCCTTCGCCGCCCGCCTCGACGGGCTTTCGGCCATGACCGTGAAGGAGGCGGAGCACAACGAGCGGGTGCTGCCCGGCCACGCCTATGTCGCGCCGGGTCATTCCCATTTGCTGGTCAGGAAGAGCGGCGCCTTTTATTACACCGAGCTGTCCAGGGCGGAGCCGGTGAACCGGCACCGGCCCTCCGTGGATGTCCTGTTCCAGAGCGCCGCCCGGGTGCTCGGCCCCCATGGCGTGGGGGTGATCCTCACCGGCATGGGCAAGGATGGCGCCCAGGGGATGCTGGCCATGCGCCACGCCGGCGCCCATACCATCGCCCAGGACGAGGCCAGCTGCGTGGTCTACGGCATGCCCAAGGCGGCCGTCGAACTGGGGGCGGCGATGGAAGTCGTGCCCTTGCCGGACATCGCCGCGCGGATTCTCGACCGCGTGGGGCGCAAGAATTGAACCTGAAACGTTCACGCTAAAGAGATCGGAAAACGCGCCGATATTGAGGCAATGACAGCAAGCACGGAGCAAACCATGCAAATCGCGAGCGCGGTGGAGGGTAACAAGGCCACCCTGAGTCTCAACGGACGTTTCGACTTCCATTCCCACCGGGATTTCCGGGCGGCCTACGAGAATGCCCTGGGTGAGTCGGGCATCCGCGAAATCGAGATCAATTTCCGCGCCGTGGATTATCTGGATAGTTCCGCCCTAGGCATGTTGCTGCTGTTGCGGGAAAAGGCCGAGGCGACGGGCAAGAACGTGGTGCTCGCCGGTCTCCAGGGAACGGTGAAGCAGGTGCTGGACATCGCCAACTTCGGCAAGCTGTTTTCCGTGAAAGCCTGAATCCGTGTCCGGCGCGAGCCTGAAAATACTCATCGCCGATGACTCGCCCAGCAACGCCAAACAACTCGAGATCCTGATCCGGCGCGCCGGCCACGTCCCCATCCTGGCCGGCGATGGGCGCTCCGCGGTGGCGCTGTTCCAGGCGGAATCGCCCGACCTGGTGTTCATGGACATCATGATGCCGGGCATGGACGGCATCGAGGCGGTGCGACGGATACGCGCCCTGCCCACGGAGAAGTGGACCCCCATCATTTTCCATTCCGCCCAGGATGGCATGGGGGACATCGTGGCTGGCCTGGAAGCCGGCGGCGACGATTACCTGGTGAAACCCGCCTCACCCCGGCTGCTGCTGGCGAAACTCGACGCCTATGCGCGCCTGCTGGCGCTGCAGCAGAAGGAACTCGGCTATATCGCGGAACTGGAATCCTGGCGCCTGGAGGCCGAGGAACAGTCCCGGCTCGGCGCCCACGTCATGGAACGCCTCACCGATGCCGAAGGTTTGCGGGATCCGATGATCCAGTCCTTCAACCTGCCCGCGGACACCTTCAGCGGCGATTTGCTGTGCGCCGCCCGCGGGCCGGGCGAGGTGCTCAACGTGATGCTGGCGGATGCGGCCGGCCATGGCCTGTCCGCCGCCCTTTCCGCCATGCCCCTCACCCAGGCGTTCTACAGCATGACGGCGAAGGGTTTTCCCCTGTCCTCCATCGCCGAGGAGCTCAACCGCAAGCTCAAGGCCCTGCTTCCGGCGGACCGCTTCGTGGCGGCCAGCCTGGCCAGCGTGGACGCGCGCAACCAGACCGTGGAAGTCTGGAATGGCGGCAATCCGGACGCGGCCTTCGTGACCCTGGACGGCAAGGTGTCCATGCAGTGGGCTTCCAACCATCCCCCCCTGGGCATCCTGCCCGACGGGCTGTTCTCCGGCACGACGGAAACCGTGGTGTTCCATGAACCCGGACAACTGGTCTTGTGCTCGGATGGCCTGGTGGAAGCCGAAGACCCCGAGGGGCGCTGGCTGGGCCTGGGCGGCACGCTGGATCTGCTGGTCGGCGCCGATGATCCGCAACGGCGTTTCGCCGTCCTGCGCGACGGCCTGAACCGGCATCTCGCCGGCCGCGCCGGGCGCGACGATATTTCCTGCATGCTGGTCACCATGCTGATCGAGCGCCGCCGCATCCCGCGCTTCGCCGCGCCGATGCCCGTCCATCAGGGGCATGTGGCGGAATGGCAACTCAATCTCGCCTTCAGCGCGCCGGAATTGCGCTACATCGATGTGGTGCCCGCCGTGCTGGGCTTCATGACCCAGGTGGACGCGCTCAAGCCGCATCAGGGCACGCTGTTTCTGATCATTTCGGAGTTGTTCAACAACGCCCTGGACCATGGCCTGCTCGGCCTGGACTCGGCCACCAAGAATCTGATCGGCGGCTTTGAAATCTACATGCAGCATCGGGCCGAGGGCCTCGCCGCGCTGACCGCCGGCCGCATCGGGCTGTCCTTCCTGATGCACGAGGATGAGGGGCGGGCCGTTCTGGACATCGACGTGACCGACAGCGGCCCGGGTTTCGACCATGAAGCCCTGTTGCGGGACGCGGATCTGGCGACGAACGTCACCCGACCCCATGGGCGCGGCATCGCCCTGGTCCGGGGCCTGTGTTCCGACCTGGTGTTTTCCGGGACGGGCAATCGGGTCTGGGCCCGCTTCCTGCTGTAGCCGCCTTCCGCGGGGGGCGCGGAGCGCGTCCGCCGAACGGTCAGTCGGCCCGCGAGGGCGCGGCGCGGACCCGGTTCCGCCCGTCATGCTTGGCCTGGTAAAGCGCCTCATCGGCGGCCTGGATGAGCGAATCCGCGTCCATGCGCGGCGGGGACTGGGCCAGCCCCGCCGAGAAGGTGCAGCGGAACACGCTTTCTCCGGCTTGCTGTTCCAGGGCCGCGAAACTTTTGCGTATGTGGTCGACCACGCCGACCGCGGCCTCGATCGCCGTGTCCACCAGGACGATGGCGAATTCCTCGCCGCCGTAACGGCCGATCACGTCGGCGCCGCGCAGGCGCTGCTTGAGCAGGCGGGACAGATTCCTGATCACCCGGTCGCCGGCGGGGTGTCCATGGCTGTCGTTCACCTGCTTGAAGTGGTCGATATCGATCATCCCCACCGTCAGCACCTTGTTCAGGCGCTTCGTCCGCGCCACCTCGGCGCGGAGACGTTCCTTGAAGCTGGTGTGGTTGAGCAGGCCGGTGAGGCTGTCCCGCACCATCAGCGCGCGCAGGGCCCGGTAACGGATGACGCGGCTGCGCACCGCGGAGATCAGGTGCTCGGGCTCGATGGGCTTCTGCAGGAATTCATCGCCGCCCGTGCTCATGGCTTCGCGCTGGCGGCCGACATCGCTTTCCGCCGACAGGAAAACGATGGGGATGGAGAGATAGGCATCCTGCTGGCGGATCACCCGGGCCAGTTCCTGGCCGCTGGCGCCGGGCATGTTCATGTCCAGCAGGATGAGCTCGGGTGAAGTGTCGGCCAGGGCGTCCAGGGTTTTCATGGGGTCGGTGACGGTCTGGGTGACGAAGCCCGCGTCGCTCAGGTGGGCCGCGTAGAACGCCACCAGGGAGGGGGAGTCGTCGACGATCAGCACCTTGCCCGCCTCGGCCCGGGGTGGCGCGGTGAGCCGATCCAGGGTGTCCAGCAGGCTGGCGATGTCCAGGGGGCGCGTGAAGTAGGCCCTGCAGCCCATGCGCACGGCTTCCAGTCGCGATCCGATGTCACCGTGGTTCGACATGCAGGCGAGCGGAATGCTCGCGGCCATGGCCCGTACCGCCTGGTTTGCCATCTCGGGGTGGCGGCGGAGGGCGCCGCAATCCATCAATACGCCGGCCGGCGGGGTTTCCCGGACGCCCTCCAGCAGGCCGCTCAGGTCGTCGAACAGGCGGGTCGCATAGCCGAAATGGCTGAGTTGACGGGCCGTCTCATGGACTTCCGGCACGCCCGCGGGGCAGAGGTAGAGGCGTTTCCCATCGGCGTGAGGATTTTCATCCGCCTGAATCCCGATTGCTGCCATCAAGACCTCGGTGAGGGGCTATGTCAAAAGTAATATCGACCGGCCGGCGGGTAATCTTTAGCGGCCGCCGCCGCCATCAGGCGTTGATGCGCTCCAGGATTTCCAGGATGCGCTCCGGGCGGCCCGCGCGCAGCAGCTTTTTCGCCAGGGGCGCCAGTTCCCCCCTGTGGCTGCGCATCACCTGCTGCTTGACCGACAGGATGTGGGCCGGATGCATGGAAAAGTGGGTCAGGCCCATGCCCAGCAACAGCCGGGTCAGGCGGGCATCGCCGGCCATCTCGCCGCACACCGAGACCGGCTTGCCCTGCTTCCTGCCGACCTTGAGGGTATGGTCGATGAGGTTCAGCACCGCCGGGTTCAGGGGGTCATAGAGGTGGGCCACGGCGTCGTCGGTGCGATCGATGGCCAGGGTGTACTGGATCAGATCGTTGGTGCCCAGGGAAAGGAAATCCAGTTTCCTGGCGAACCACTCGGCGGCCAGGGCGGCGGCGGGAATCTCGATCATGCCGCCGATCGGGGTGGTCGGATCGTAAGGAATATCGCCGACCTTCAGGCTGCCCCGGGCCGCGCCGATCAGGGCCAGGGCCTGGTCCAGTTCCGTCAGGCTGGCCAGCATGGGCAACAGGATCTGGATCTTGCCGTAGTGGCTGGCCCGGTAAAGGGCGCGGATCTGGGTGAGAAAGATCTGGGGTTCCGCCAGGCACAGGCGGATGGCGCGCAGGCCCAGGGCCGGGTTGACGCTGCTTTCCTCCATCCAACGCACGGATTTGTCGGCGCCCACGTCCAGGGTGCGGATCACCACGGGGCGTCCGCCCATTTCCCGGGCGACACTGCGATAGGCCTCGAACTGTTCCTCCTCGCCGGGCAGGTCATCCCGATTGAGGAACAGGAATTCGCTGCGGAACAGGCCGATGCCGGTGGCGTTTTCGCCCAGGGCCTGGCCGACATCCGAGGGCAGGTCGATGTTGGCCATCAGATCCACATGCTCGCCATCCAGCGTGGTGGATGGGCTGGACTTGAGGCGCCGCAGCTTCTTCTGTTCCAGCAGCCACTGGTTCCGGCGCAACCGGTATTCATCCAGGATGGCCGCGTCGGGGGCGACGATGACCACGCCGGCCACGCCGTCGACGATGAGCCAATCTCCCTCGCGGATCATGGCGCGGGCGTTGTGCAGCGCCATCACCGAGGGCAGGTTCAGGCTGCGGGCCAGGATGGCGGTGTGGGAGGTGGTACCGCCCAGGTCGGTGATGAAGCCGGCGAAGGTATGGCGCTTGAACAGCACCATGTCGCTGGGGGAAAGGTCATGGGCCACCAGGATGCTTTCGCCCTCGTCGGCGGCCTTCAGGGGGGCGTGGCCGGGATGGCCCATGAGGGCCTTGAGCACCTTGTCGGCCACCTGACGCACATCGTGGCGACGCTCCCGCAGGTAGTCGTCGTCGATGGATTCGAACTGGGCGATGAGGGCCTCGGTCTGCCGGGCCAGGGCCCATTCGGCATTGCAGTGTTCCGCCCGGATCAGACGCTTGGGCACTTCCGACAACATGGAGTCGGAAAGGATGAGGGCATGCACCTCGATGAAGGCCGAGAGTTCCTGGGGCGCGCCCTCCGGGATGTGGGTCTGCAAGGCCAGCAGTTCCGCCCGAATGGACTCCACCGCCTGGGCGAAGCGGGCCACTTCCGCGTCCAGGTGTTCCGGACGCAGGACGTAGTGGGGCGCCTCCAGTCGCTCGTGGGAGAACAATTGGGCCCGACCGATGGCGTAGCCGCCGGAGACGCCGATACCGTGCAGGCTAAACGACATGGCGCCCTCCGAAAGAAACGGCAGGCGCAAGGGGCAAGTTACAAGGGGCAAGGAATAGAAGGCCCCGGCTCGCCGATTTTCCTTGCTCCTTGCCCCTTGTCCCTTGCCTCTGCCTCATTCCCCCTCCCCGAACTTGTCCTCGATCAGCGCCACCAGGGCGCCCAAGGCCTCGTTCGCATCCGGCCCGCTGGTTTCCAGCTTGATGGTGGTGCCCCGGGCGGCGGCCAGCATCATCACCCCCATGATGCTCTTGCCGTTGACCCGACGGCCATTGCGGGACAGCCAGACTTCGCACTGGAACTGGCCGGCGGTCTGGGTGAGCTTGGCGGAAGCGCGGGCGTGCAGGCCCAGCCTGTTGATGATCTCGATTTCGCGTTCAGGCACGGGCCGGCTCCGAGTGGACGTTGAAGATGCCGGACTGGCCGCCGGCCACGGCCTTTTCCACCAGTGTCGCCATGCCCTGGTCGCGATAGGTCAGGGCCTTGAGCAGCATGGGCAGGTTCACGCCGGCGATGGCCTCGATTTCGCGATTGCGCAGGATCTTGCACACGGTGTTGCAGGGGCTGGCGCCATAGACGTCGGTCAGGATCAACACGCCGTCGCCCTGATCGAACTCGTTGATGCGCGCCTGGGCGCGGGCGAACATCTCGTTGGGGTCGTCGCAGGCGGACAGGTCCAGGTTTTCCAGGGCCTCGGGCCGCTTGCCCAGGACGTAGGTGGCGCATTGGATGAGGCTGTCGCCCAGATTGCCGTGGGCGACGATGAGCAGCGAGATCATGAAAAGGGCCGGGAACGGAATTGCCGGCATTTTACGCGCAGGAATGGGACTAGAATGCTGCCTCGCAGCATTCTCATATCCCTTTGATGGAAAAGGTTGAATTTGAGCCACATCGGGCCCGAACGGTAAAATTCCCGGCCTGTTCCCCCGAACCCCCCGAGCCGTATTCCATGTCCGCCGAGCGCATCCGCGAAATCCCCTACAACTACACCTCCTTCTCCGACCGGGAGATCGTCATCCGCCTGCTGGGCGAAGAGGGGTGGCGCCTGGTGGAGGAACTGCGTGGCGAGCGGCGCACCGGCCGTTCCGCGCGCATGCTGTTCGAGGTGCTGGGCGACATCTGGGTGGTGACGCGCAACCCCTACCTGGAAGACGACCTGCTCTCCAATCCCCGGCGCCGGGAGCTGCTGATCCAGGCCCTGCGCCACCGCCTCGCCGAGATCGAGAAGCGGCGCCAGGGCAACGAGCGGGTGGGCAAGCTGCTGGTACTGGCCAACCAGGCCGTGGATCGCTTTGCGGCGGGGTTTGGTGAAACCGAGCGCCTGCGCCGCGACATCCTGCGCCGCCTGCTGCCCCACACCCGCAAGGACAACATCGCCTTCGACGGCATGGCCCGGGTCAGCCACGTCACCGACGCCACCGACTGGCGTGTGGAATACCCCTTCGTGGTGCTGCATCCGGACAGCGAGGACGAGATTCCCGCCCTGGTGGCCGGCTGCGTCGATCTGGGCCTGACCGTCATCCCGCGCGGCGGCGGCACCGGCTACACCGGCGGCGCCGTGCCCCTGACCCGGCTGTCCGCCGTCATCAACACGGAAAAGCTGGATCGCATGTCGGCCATCGAGCCGCGCGTGCTGCCAGGCCATAGCCAGGCCACGCCGGTCATCGTCTGCGGCGCCGGCGTGGTGACGCGCCGGGTCATGGAAGCGGCGGAGGTGAAGGGCCTGGCCTTCGCGGTGGACCCCACCAGCGCCGATGCATCCTGCATCGGCGGCAACGTGTCCATGAACGCCGGCGGCAAGAAGGCCGTGCTGTGGGGCACGGCGGTGGACAACCTGGTGTCCTGGAAGATGGTGACGCCGCAAGCCGACTGGCTGGAAGTCACCCGCCTGGACCACAACCTGGGCAAGATCCACGACGTGGACGAGGTCCGCTTCGAACTGCGCCGCGCCCATGCCGACGGCACGCCGAAAGGCGCCCCGGAAATCCTCGCCATCCCCGGCCGCCTGTTCCGCAAGCAGGGCCTGGGCAAGGACGTCACCGACAAGTTCCTGGCCGGCCTGCCGGGTATCCAGAAGGAAGGCTGCGACGGCCTCGTCACCCAGGCCACCTTCGTGCTGCACCGCATGCCGCCCCAGATCCGCACGGTGTGCCTGGAGTTCTTCGGTCCGGTGGGCGAGGCCGTGCCCGCCATCGTCGAGGTCAAGAACCTGATGGACACCCGCCCAGGCGGCGTGGTGCTGGCCGGCCTGGAGCACATGGACGCCCGCTACATCCGGGCCGTGGGCTACGCCACCAAGGCGGACCGCATCGGCCGGCCCAACATGGTGCTGCTGGCCGACCTGGCCGGCGACGACGCGGCCGCCGCCGATGCCGCCGCCGCGAAGATCGTCGAGTTTGCCCGTTCCCGGGGCGGCGAGGGCTTCGTCGCCATCACGCCGGAAGCGCGCAAGAAATTCTGGCTGGACCGCTCCCGCACCGCCGCCATCGCCGCCCACACCAACGCCTTCAAGGTGAACGAGGACGTGGTGATCCCCCTGGGCCGGCTGGGCGAGTATTCCGACGGCATCGAGCGCATCAACATCGAGCTGTCCATCAAGAACAAGCTGGCCCTGCTGGATGCCTTGGAAGGCTTCCTGAAGGGCGAACTGCCCCTGTTCGAGGACGAGGACGGCGTCGCCGATCCGGCCCTGACCGAGGCGCGCCGGGAACGCGCCTTAGGCCTGCTGGCCGAGGTGCGCGGCCGCTGGAAAAGCTATCTGGATGACCTGGACGCGCCCCTGCCGCCCAGCCTGTGCAAGGTCTCGGACCACACCCCCCAGAGCGGGAACAAGAGCGTGTTCCGCGCCCTCCAGGACCACAGCCTGCGGGTTTCATGGAAGCGGGAGGTCAGGGCGGAACTGCGCCAGATCTTCACCGGCCGGGAATACGAGCCGGTGCTGGCCGAGTGCGACGCCCTGCACCAGCGCGTGCTCAAGGGCCGGGTGTTCGTCGCCCTGCACATGCACGCCGGCGACGGCAACGTGCACACCAACATCCCGGTCAACTCCGACGACTACGCCATGCTGCGGACCGCCAACCAGGCGGTGGCGCGCATCATGCGCCTGGCGGAATCCCTGGACGGCGTCATCTCCGGCGAGCACGGCATCGGCATCACCAAGCTGGAATTCCTGTCGGACAAGGCCCTGTCGGAATTCGCCGCCTACAAGAACAAGGTCGACCCGGACGGCCGCTTCAACAAGGGCAAGCTGCTCAAGGGCGCCGACCTGGGCAACGCCTACACCCCGTCCTTCGGCCTGCTGGAACTGGAATCCCTGATCATGGAGCAGTCCGAGATCGGCGCCATCGCCGATTCCATCAAGGACTGCCTGCGCTGCGGCAAGTGCAAGCCGGTGTGCAACACCCACGTGCCCCGCGCCAACCTGCTTTACAGCCCGCGCAACAAGATCCTCGCCACCTCCCTGCTGATCGAGGCCTTCCTCTACGAGGAGCAGACCCGGCGCGGCGTGTCCCTGGCCCATTTCGCCGAGTTCGACGACGTGGCGGACCACTGCACGGTGTGCCACAAGTGCAAGAACCCCTGCCCGGTGGACATCGATTTCGGCGACGTCACCACCGCCATGCGCAATTTCCTGCGTAGCGCGGGCCATCTCAACAAGGCCCCGGCGACCAGGCTGGCCATGGCCTTCCTCAACAGCACCGACGAGGACACCATCCATTTCCTGCGCCTGACCGCGATCCGCATGGGCATCGCCGGCCAGCGCCTGGGCGCGGCGGTCATGCGCACCTTCCCGGTGGTGCGGGAAGCCATGCAAATGCCGCCCGCCACCGTCGGCAAGCCCGGCCCCCAGGCCCAGGTCATCCACTTCTTCAACCGCAAGCTGCCCGGGGGGAACAACAAGCTGCCCGCCAAGACCCCGCGCCAGATGCTGGGCCTCACCGATCCCAAGGTGGTGCCGGTGGTGCGCGACGCGGCCCGGGTGACGGACGAATCCGACGCGGTGTTCTACTTCCCCGGCTGCGGTTCCGAGCGCCAGTTCTCCCAGGTGGGCCTGGCCACCCTGGCCTGGCTCTACGAGCTGGGCGCGCAGACCGTGCTGCCGCCCACCTACCTGTGCTGCGGCTATCCCCAGACCGCCGGTGGCGACCGGGCCAAGGGCGACGCCATCACCATGCAGAACCGGGTGCTGTTCCACCGGGTCGCCAACACGCTGAACTACCTGGACATCAAGACCGTGCTGGTGTCCTGCGGCACCTGCCTGGACCAACTGCAGGAATACCAGTTCGACAAGATCTTCCCCGGCTGCCGCATCATGGACATCCACGAATACCTGGCCGAGAAAGGGGTAAAACTGGACGGGGTGAAAGGCACCCAGTACCTCTACCACGACCCCTGCCACACGCCCATGAAGCTGAAGAGCCCCATGAGCACGGTGAGGAGCCTGGTGGGCGACGACGCCCGCCTGACCGAACGCTGCTGCGGCGAGGCCGGCACCTTCGCCACCTCGCGGCCGGATATCGCCACCCAGGTGAAATTCCGCAAGGCCGAGGATCTGGACAAGAACCGGGACGCCCAGATCGCCGCCGGCGCGAGTGGCGGTAAAGACGGAGTCAAGGTACTCACCTCCTGCCCCGCCTGTCTGCAGGGCCTGTCCCGCTATTCGGACGACAACGGCATGGACGCCGACTACATCGTCGTGGAACTGGCCAGGAAGCTGCTGGGCGAGGACTGGATGGCGGAATTCCTGGGGAAGGCCAACAATGGCGGCATTGAAAAAGTATTGCTGTAGGTGAACCCATGGGATTGCCGGAACGGAAACCCGCAAGTTACGAGGATTTATTCGATCTGCCTGAATACATCGTCGGCGAAATCATCAACGGGCGTCTGGTAACCCATCCGAGACCCGCCCCGAAACACGCGGTCGCCTATTCCGTATTGGGCGGTGAACTGCAAGGCCCCTTCGACAGAGGCCGAGGAGGCCCCGGCGGCTGGTGGATTCTGGATGAACCTGAAATCCACCTGATGGGTGACATCCTGGTCCCCGACATCGCCGGCTGGCGCCGCGAACGCATGCCCAGGCTACCGGAAACGGCCTGGTTCGACCTGGCCCCGGACTGGTTGTGCGAAATCCTGTCGCCCTCCACCGCGCGGGTGGACCGGGCGGAAAAACTGCCCATCTACGCCCGCTGGGGCGTGTCCCATGTCTGGCTGGTGGACCCGGACCTGCGCACTCTGGAAGCCTACGAGAACCAGTCCGGCCGCTGGGTGCTGCTGGCCACCCTGAAGGACGACGAGGCGGTCTCCCTGCCACCGTTCGATGCCATCAGTTTTTCCCTGGGCGGGCTCTGGGCGGATTGAGCCTGGCCTGCACCCAATATCTCATGAAGAATCCGGACTGCCCCCTTTGCCAGAGCACCAACGAACATGAGCTCTGGCGCGACGATTTCTGCCGGGTGATCTGGGTGGACGAACCCGACTACCCCGGCTTCTGCCGGATCATTCTGAGCCATCACGTCAGGGAAATGACCGACCTGGCGCCCCAGGACAGGCGTCGGCTGATGGACGTGGTGTTCGCCGTGGAGGCGGTGGTGCGCACGGTGCTGCGCCCGGACAAGATCAACCTGGCCAGCCTGGGCAACATGGTGCCCCATCTGCACTGGCACGTGATTCCCCGCTTCGCCGACGACCGCCATTTTCCCGATGCGATCTGGGCGCCGCCCCGACGCGACGCCGGGTGCCGCCCGCCACCGGAAGCCGATGTCAGGCCGAGACTGATGGCGCTGCTGCGGGAACGTCTGCCGTTTTATCCGGAATGACCCGTTAGGCCGGGAACAGCGAGCTATCCCGGCACGTCCGCCAGTTCGGTCAGCCCCAGCACCTTGGCGGCCTTGCTCAACCGTTTGTCGAAGCACGCGAAGGTGACCGGCCGTTGCCCTTGTCTTTGGAGAAGATGCGCGGCGGCCAATTGCACGCTGTCATAACCACGTAAACCGAAGGTGTCGGCAAAATCGCCAGCCTGTTCGACCAGTGCCTGGGTCACTTCCATGATGAGAAAAGCGGGCCAATCCTTGCTCAAGGCCTGTCTGGCCAAATCGAGCGCTTCCTGGTCGGCGGGAACTTCACGTCCGCGTCGCGCCAAGGCTGACATGGCCTCGGCCCAGGCAATACGGCACACGGCGACCGTCTCGGCATCGGCCACCGCCGCATGAACCGCATCGCTCCCCGCCTCGTCCACATACAGCTTGAACAGGGTGGAGGTGTCCAGGTAGAGAATCACCCCCGGTCCTCGATCACCATGTCGGAAAGCGACTTGCCCCTCGGGACAAGTTTGATCCTGGCCCCCGCGGGCTTGCCGCCATGCCATTCGGCATCGCCGGATGCCAGCATGGCCGAGAGTCCCCGGCTGGCGGCGCTGGTTATGCCCAGCACACGGACTATCGGGAGTTTGTGCGAGGTGACAACCAGATCCTCGCCAGTTTGAGCACGCGCCAGATAACTGGAGAGATGGCTTTTGAATTCACGAACGGAGACTTCCATGCCGGGCTCCTGGGTTGGATGAGGGATGTAATTGTAGTCACAACTTATGAAATAAACACTTAATAAGTGACCACAAAAGCAAACAGCGGCCGAAGTCGCCGTTGTTTTCGCATAACCCCCGCCAGTCAGGCCGGAACTGATGGCGCTGCCGCGGGAACGTCCGCCGTTTTATCCGGAATGACCCGTTCGGCCGGGAACACGGCCGAGAAGGTGCTGCCCTTGCCCACGATGCTGTCGATGCGCAAGCGGGCCTGGTGGCGCTGCAATATGTGCTTGACGATGGCCAGGCCCAGCCCGGTGCCGCCGGTGGCGCGGGAGCGGCCCCGGTCCACCCGGTAGAAACGTTCGGTCAGGCGCGGGATGTGCTGGGCTTCGATACCCTCGCCGGTATCGGTCACCGAGAACACCATGCCGTTGTTTTCTCCGGGCGCCCACCTCAGGTCGATATGACCTCCCGCCGGGGTATAGCGCACGGCGTTGGAGACCAGGTTGGCCAGGGCGCCGTAGAGTTCCTGGCTGTTGCCGATCAGGCGCGCGCCACATTTCAACTCCAGGCCGACGTGGTGCTTGCCCTGGCTCATGGCGCCGGCTTCCTCGGCGAGCCGCCGGGCCATGGCCGGCACGTCCACCGCCTCATCCTTGGTGTCCGGTTCGTTCTCGAGGCGCGCCAGGGTGAGCAGGTCGTCCACCAGCCGGCGGATGCGGTCCGATTGCTCGCGCATCAGGGGGATGTGCTTGCGGAACTCCGCCGGATCCGGGTTGGGCATGTCGTCGAAGGCTTCCAGGAAGCCGACGATGACGGTGATGGGCGTGCGCAATTCATGGGAGACGTTGGCGACGAAATCGCGGCGCATGGCCTCCACCCGGGCGATCTCGGTGATGTCCCGGGCCAGAAGCATCTTCTGGGCCCTGGGCAGGGGAATCTGCTGCAGGGAGAGGGCACGTTCCCGGGATACGGGAGAATCGATGGACAGGGGATGGGCATAGTCTTCGGTCAGCAGCCAGTCGGCGAAGCGGGAATGGCGTATCAGGTAGAGCACGAACTGGCCCAGGTCCCGGTTGGGCGACAGGCCCATCAGGCGCTCCGCGGCTTGGTTGAGCCACTGGATGCGGTTGTTGTCGTCCAGGATCACCACCCCGTCGGGCAGGTTGCGCGTGGCTTCCAGCATCTGTTCCAGATCAGCCGCGGCTTTCTGCTGGGCGCCCTTGCGCGAGCGGAGCAGTTTTTCCAGCCGGTACAGGGCGTCCCCCCAAAGGCCGTCCGCGCTCAACGCCGGGCGATCGTCGGCGGCCAGCCATTCGGTCAGCTTGCGCAACTGGCGCAGATGGTAGATCAGGTAAACGAGCAGGCCGGCGGAGAACAAGGCCCAGCCGGTTCCCGGGGGACGCCCGGAGGACAACAGCAGCGAGAAGAACGCCAGCCCCAGCGCGAAGCCCAGGGGGCGCCACCAGAATGACAGCATCGCGAGCCTATTTCGTCAGGGGTCAGGCCATGGAGGACGCGGCCATTCTACTCTCCGCCCGATCACCTCAGGCCGGGGTGGCGGAAAACCGGTAGCCGGAACCCCGCACGGTCTGGATCAGGCGATCATGGGCGGTGGGCTCCAGGGCCGAGCGCAGGCGGCGGATATGGACGTCCACGGTGCGTTCCTCCACGAACACGTGGTCGCCCCAGACCTGGTCCAGCAGTTGCGAGCGGGAATAGACCCGTTCCGTGTGCGTCATCAGGAAATGCAGCAGGCGGAACTCGGTGGGTCCCAGGTCCAGGGCCTGCTGGTTGCCGAAGACCCGGTGGGAGAGGGGGTCCAGGCGAAGGCCCTGGATTTCCACCGCGTCCTCGGTCATCTGGGGCGCGCGCCGGCGGAGAACGGCCTTGATGCGCGCCATCAGTTCCCGGGGGGAGAAGGGCTTGGTGATGTAGTCGTCGGCGCCCGTGTCCAGGCCCTGGATCTTGTCCCGCTCCTCGGAGCGGGCGGTGAGCATGATGATGGGGATGTCCTTCAGGCGATTGTCGGCGCGGATGCGCCTGGCCAGGTCGATGCCGGGCAGGCCGGGCAGCATCCAGTCCAGCAGGATCAGATCGGGCAGGCTGCCGCGCAACTGGTTCATGGCTTCCTCGGCATCCGGGGCGATGCGCACGTCATGCCCGTGCTGGCCCAGGTTGAACTTGAGGACTTCCTGAATGCCCGGTTCGTCTTCGACGACCAGAATGGTGGCGGACATGCGTGCCTCCGTTGGGATGAGATTCACGCCATGGTATGACGGTTTCGTGAAGGTTTCGTGACAAGGCGGGGCTGTCCGGGGGGCAAGCGAGCCGCATAAAAAAAGGGCGCCTCGCGGCGCCCTGAACTCACGTGGTGTGAGATGGATTCGATGGGCCGGATCAGTAGTTGTAGGCCCGTTCGCCGTGGCTGGCGGTATCCAGTCCTTCGCGTTCCTGTTCTTCCGGCACGCGCAGGCCCATGGTCATGTCGATCAGCTTGAACAGCACGAAGCTGACCACGCCGGACCAGACGATGGCGGTGCCCACGCCCCACAGCTGGCTGATGACCTGGGCGGAGCTGTACTCGGCGACGGCGTTGGTGGCGTAGTCGAACACGCCGGTGCCGCCAAGGGCCGGGTTGACCAGGATGCCGGTGCCGATGGCGCCGATGATGCCGCCGATGCCGTGGATGCCGAACACGTCCAGGGAGTCGTCGTAGCCCAGCGCCTTCTTCAGGCCGGATACACCCCAGAGGCAGACCACGCCGGCGATCGCGCCGAGGACGATGGCGCCCATGGGACCGGCGAAGCCCGCCGCCGGGGTGATCGCCACCAGGCCCGCCACCGCGCCGGAGGCGATGCCCAGCATGGAAGGCTTACCCTTGATCATCCATTCCGCGAACATCCAGGACATGGCCGCCGCGGCCGTCGCCACCACCGTGTTGACCATCGCCAGGACGGCGGTGCCGGTAGCCTCCAGGTTGGAGCCGGCGTTGAAGCCGAACCAGCCCACCCACAGCAGGGACGCGCCGATCATGGTGGCGGTCAGGTTGTGGGGCGCCATGGAATCCCGCCCGTAGCCCACCCGCTTGCCGATGACGATGGCGCCCATCAGCGCGGCGATGCCGGCGTTGATGTGCACCACGGTGCCGCCGGCGAAGTCCAGCGCGCCCTTGGCGAACAGGAAGCCGGCCGGGTCGCCGTAGGCGGACGGGCCACCCCAGAACCAGACCATGTGCGCCATGGGCAGGTAGGAGAAGGTGAACCACAGCACCGAGAACACCAGCAGGGCGGAGAACTTGATGCGTTCGGCGAAGCCGCCGACGATCAGCGCCACGGTGATGGCCGCGAAGGTGAGCTGGAACACCATGAACACCATCTCGGGAATCACCACGCCCTTGGAGAAGGTCTCCACGTTGACGCTGGGATCCACCCCCTTCAGGAACATCTTGGAAAACCCGCCGATGTAGCTGTTGAGGTCGCCGCCACCGGTGAAGGCCAGCGAGTAGCCGTAGACCACCCACAACACCGAGATGACGCAGAAGATGGCGAACACCTGGGTGAGCACCGACAGCATGTTCTTGGCGCGCACCAGGCCGCCGTAGAACAGGGCCAGGCCGGGGATGGTCATGAGGATGACCAGCAGGGTGGCGACCAGCATCCAGGTGGTGTCGCCCTTGTCCGGCACGGGGGCGGCCGCCTCGGCGGGCGCCGGCGCGGCCGGAGCCGCCTCGGGGAGGGCGGCCTCGGCGGCGGGAGCCGCGGTGGCTTCCATGGTCACGGCGGGCGCCGGAGCCGGCGCGGGTTCCTCGGCCAGGGCGACACCGGATAATCCCAGCGAGCCCAGCAACATCAATGTCGCGAATAGACGTTTCATGATCGGTTCTCCTTAGATCGCCGATTCGCCGGCTTCGCCGGTGCGAATGCGCACGACCTGTTCCAGGTCCCACACGAAGATCTTGCCGTCGCCGATCTTGCCGGTCTGGGCGGCCTTGGAAATGGCCTCGATGGCCTGATCCAGCAGATCGGCCTTGATGGCGATCTCGATCTTCACCTTGGGCAGAAAGTCCACGACATATTCCGCGCCGCGGTACAACTCGGTGTGGCCCTTCTGGCGGCCAAACCCCTTGACCTCGGTCACGGTGATGCCGGACACCCCCAGGCCGGACAAGGCTTCACGAACCTCGTCGAGCTTGAAGGGTTTGATGATGGCGGTAACAAATTTCATGTCGTCTCCAAACTGATGACTAAGGGGAAAGGGAGGCGGGGATCGAAACCGCTCCCGTTCTTCCGCGGATTAAAAGGATTTGGTCAGCCACACCGTGGTGGTGCTGTCGCCCAGGAACTCGTTATTCGCATCCGTCCATTTGGACTTCTTGGCATCGGTGTCGGTGTAGGCGATACCGACGGTGACGCCCGACAGGGTGTTGCTCAGCTTGCCCATGTCATAGGCCAGGCTGAGCTTCCAGTCGTCGTAATCCTGGGCATCGGCACTGCCCTCGAACTGGAAGGTACCCCAGTGGGCACCCAGGGTGAGGCCGGTTTCGCCCAGGGGATAGCTGGCGGAAATATCCAGATAGTAGGTGCCGTCCGCGTCATCGTATCCGGGCTTGCCGAAACCGAAGACCTCGTCGCTGAGGTAGTAGGAGTACTTGGCCGTGAACCACTTCCAGCCCAGGCCGGCATAGATCTCGGTGGTGTCGGCGTCGGTGACGCCGGAGGGCTTGTCCCCGGGGTAGAAATACTGGATGGCGCCCACGTCGAAGGTCAGGCCGGTATCGCCGATGCCACCGCGATAACCGCCGTACAGGTCGATCTCCAGGTTGCCGGAATCGTAGCCCTGGAAGTCCTCGATCCAGCCCACGTTGGAGCCCCAGGTGCCCAGGTAGAAGCCGCTGCTGTGGGTATATTCCAGGCCACCCTGAATGGCCATGTCGCCACCGGTCTGGGAGATGCCACGGAAGACATAGTCGCTGGCGAGGGTGAGGCTGCCGCTCAGTTTGTGGGGGCTTTCCTCGGCAGCCATCGCGACAGCAGGCATCGCCACCAGACTGGAAAGAACGAGAGAGTGAACGAGTTTTTTCATCTGAGGCTCCAATAGGTTGGTGCGAAGGTGCACGCCGGGTGCAATGCATTTCTCGTGCCAACAGTAAATATTGTTAATAAACAATTGGTTGCTAGATGATGTGCGGACCTGGAACAGGGAAATGCCCCATGTCGGTGCATGGATCTTGACCCCTGCACCGACATGGCCACCGGATTGTCGGGTGGCCGCTTTGTTAAACTGATGCCACCCCTTTTTTTCATGGATTTACACCATGCTGAAGCAGAAAATCGGCGAGGAATTCGCCGCCAAGGTGTCCGAGGTCCTGGCCATGAGCCCCGCCCGCGACATGGAGAAGAATCTCAAGGCCGGCCTTGCCGCCTGGCTGTCCAGGCTGGATCTCGTCAGCCGCGAGGAATTCGACGTTCAGACCCGGGTGCTGGCCCGCACCCGGGACCAGTTGCGGGATCTGGAAGCCCGTCTCGCCCGCCTGGAAGGGGGCAAGCCGGAATGAGACGCCGGCGCGGCGCGTCCCTGGCGCTCCTGGGCATCTTTCTTGCCGCCTGCAGCAGCAATCCCATGACCGGGCGCAGCCAGTTCTCCCTCATGCCGGAGAACACGGTGATCGCCCAGTCGGTCAGCGCCTACAAGGCCGAACTGGCTCCCTATGCGAAGAAGAACAGGCTGAACGGTGATTCCGCCACGGTGAGCCGGGTGCGCGGCATCACCGACCGCCTGGTGGCCCAGGCCGTGCGCTACCGGCCCGACACGGCGGCATGGGCCTGGGAAGTGAACGTCATCGACGATCCCAAGACCATCAACGCCTTCTGCATGCCCGGCGGCAAGATGGCCATCTATTCCGGCATGATCGACAAGCTCAAGGCCACGGACGACGAGATCGCCCAGGTCATGGGCCACGAGATCGGCCACGCCCTGGCCAATCACGGCGCGGAAAAGATGTCCGTGGGCCTGCTCTCGGACATCCTGGTGGCCGCCGTGGCGGGTGGCAGTCGCACCGGCCAGCAGACCGGCGACATCGCCAGCCTGCTGCTCTGGCAGTTGCCCAACAGCCGCGGCGCGGAAAGCGAGGCGGACCGCATCGGCATCGAGCTGGCCGCCCGGGCGGGCTACGATCCCGCCGCCGCGCCGGAACTCTGGAAGAAGATGATGGGGGCCTCCGGCGAGAAAGGGCGCTTCGACCTGCTCTCCACCCACCCGGCCTCCGAGACCCGCATGGCGGCCCTCGATGAACTGGTGCCCCACATGCGCCCGATCCATGCCGAGGCCGCCGCCAACCCCGTCGTGCCGCCCAGCCGCCTGGCCGCCAACGTCCGCGATGTGACCCCCGGCGCGCCGCCGCCGCCGAACCTGCGACCGTTGACCCTGATCAACCCGACCGTGCAGGCGTTCAAGCAGGGCGAGGCGGTGCTGAACTGCGACAGCTGCGCCATGGCCTTCTCCGGCCGCCAGGACAAGCTGCGCGCCTATCACGAGCAACAAGCCTGGGAATTCCTGGCGCGGGAAGTGCTCGAGGTCGGTTACGTCCAGGACATCAGCTGGTATTACCTGGGCGCCGCGGCGGAAGGCCTGGGTCTCGCGGCGGCCCGCCAGTATTACCAGCAGGCCGTCAACCTGGCCGGACAGAAGGATACCCATTGCAAGGGATTGTTCTCCGACCTGTGCAATGGCATCGAGCTGCCGCGTCAGGCCGCAGAGGCCCTGGCTCGACTGCCGCGATGAACGCCCGCGTCGTGGAGGTGGCCGCCGCCGTGCTGGAGCGGCCGGATGGTTCTTTCCTCATGGCCCGCCGGCCGGAGGGCAAGGCCTACGCCGGCTGGTGGGAGTTTCCCGGCGGCAAGCTGGAGGCCGGCGAATCCGCCCCTCAGGCGCTGGCGCGGGAGTTGCGCGAGGAACTGGGGATCGAGGTGATCGAGGCCTGGCCCTGGCTCAATCGCGCCTTTGTCTATCCCCATGCCCATGTGATGCTGCGATTCTTCCGGGTAACCGGCTGGCGCGGCGAACCCCATCCCCATGAGGGCCAGGCCCTGGCCTGGACGCGCGCGGACAGGGGCATGGATTCGCCCGAGGGTTTCCCCCATCCTGCCCGCCAACGGACCGATATTGCGTGGCCTGTCCCTGCCCCTGGAATATGCCATTTCCGACCTGGCCAGGCTGGGGGAAGCGGCGTTTCTCGCCGCCCTCGACGCGCGCCTGGAACAGGGCTTGAGGCTCGTCCAGCTGCGGGAAAAGCACCTGACCGGGGCGGATTGGCGGCGCCTGGCCGGGGCCGTCGCGGCGCGCTGTCGTGACCGGGGCGCCCGGCTGATGCTGAACGCCGATCTGGCCCTGGCCTCGGAACTGGGCGTGGGCGCCCATCTCAGCGGCGCCCAACTCATGGCGGCGTCATCCCGGCCCGACCTGGAATGGGTGGCCGCCTCCTGCCACGATTCCCGGGAATTGGCCCGCGCCGCCGAGCTCGACCTGGATTTCGTGGTGCTGTCCCCGGTGCTGCCCACCACCAGCCACCCCGGGGCGGAAACCCTGGGTTGGGCGCGGTTTGTGGAGTGCCTGCGGGATTATCCCTTGCCCGTATATGCCCTGGGCGGCCTCGCCCTGGAGGACCTGGCCACGGCCCGGGGCCATGGTGCCCATGGCGTGGCGCTGAAGAGCCGGGCATGGGTGTCGCCTTGACCGGGATCCATCGGCTCAACCGGGTCTTGCCCCTGGTGCTGATGGCCATGATCGGCCTGGTGGTCTGGATGAACGCGGAACGCCGGGAAAAACCCGCCGCCAGCGTGAATTGCCCCGACCTGGCGGCGGGCTGCGCCGTCGAGGTGGCAGGTCGCGCCATCCGCATCGGCGCCACGGGAGGCATCAGACCCCTGCGGCCCTTCGAGCTCCGGGTCGCGGCCGCGGGGGCCGGCAAGGTGGAGGCCCGCTTCACCATGGAAGGCATGGACATGGGATTCAATCAATACGTCCTGCGTGCCGATAAGGAGGGCGTATTCCGGACCCGAGTCACCCTTCCGGTGTGCGTGACCGGTTCCCGCGAATGGCTCATGACACTGGATCTGGACGGAATGCGGTTGGCGGTGCCATTTGTCACCGAGTTGTAATAATCAGCGGGGTTGGCGTGCTTATAATCCCCCGCTACCGCCAGACAAAGTGTCGTGATTGAGGAGAGGCAATGCCCAGCGAACACATTTACAAGCAATTCGACGCCGACATGGAGGCGGTGCGCGCCCGCGTGCTGGAGATGGGCGGCATGGTCGAGGAGCAGGTCACCCAGGCCGTGGAGGCCTTGATCACCGGCAACACCAAGCTGGCCGAGACGGTGATCGACCAGGATCACCGGGTCAACGCCCTGGAGGTGGCGGCGGACGAGGCCTGTACCCAGATCATCGCGCTGCGCCAGCCCACCGCCAGCGACCTGCGCATGATCCTGACCATCATCAAGACCATCACCGACCTGGAGCGCATCGGCGACGAGGCGGCCAAGATCGCCCGCTTCGCCATCAAGGTCTATGACAACGACCGCATCGTCACGCCCCGTTACAACGAGATCAAATACATGGCCGGCATGGCCACCAAGATGCTGCGGGAATCCCTCGACGCCTTCGCCCGCCTGGATGTTTCCGGCGCCGCCGGCGTGGCGCGCCAGGACATGGAGGTGGACGAGGAATTCCATCTCATCACGCGCCATCTCATCACCTTCATGATGGAAGATCCCCGCACCATCTCCACCTTCATCGATCTGCTGTTCGTGGTGAAGGCCATCGAGCGCATCGGCGACCATGCCAAGAACATGTCCGAGTACGTGGTGTTCATGGTCAAGGGCAAGGACGTGCGGCATACCACCATCGAGGAACTGGAGCGGGAAATCCAGTAGGCCCTGTTGGCGCAATCCACAAAAAAAGCCGGTGCAAGCCGGCTTTTTTTGTGGGTGTGTCGTGGGTGTGATTGGCTCAGTGGCCGCTGGTCCTGCGCGCCTCCGCCTCCAGCGCGATGGTTTTCCGCTTGCCGTTCGCGGCCTTGACGATCAGGGACAGGGGCACTTTCTGGCCTTCCGTGATCGGCTTCTTCAGGCCGATGAACATGACATGCAGGCCACCCGGTTCCAGGGCCACGGCCTGGTCCTTGGGCAGGCGGATTTCCTTCATCTCGCGCATTTCCATGACGCCGTCCTCCATCTTCATGTAGTGCAGCTCGATGTGCTTCGAGACCGGACTCGATCCTCCCACCAGGACCATGTCGGCGTCGGCGGTGAGGGTCATGAACCCCCCCGCAACTTTCTGGCCGGGGGCGGTGGCGCGGACCCAGGGGGCATCGATCTTGACGTTGTCCGCCATTGCCGGCGCGCTCAGCGCCAGGGATATCAAGGTCAGGATCAGGGTGTGTTGCATGGTGAATCCTTTCTGGATTGGATTGTGCGTCAGCATACTCTGGTCAGAATTTGACATTCAAACCGACATAGAGGGATCGGCCGGGGCCGGGTACGGGGGTGCCCCACTGGGGGTAATTGGGCAGTGGCGGGTTCGTCATGGTCGTGCCCTGGCCCACATAGGCCCCGCCCAGGGGCAGGTAGTAGAGGCGGTCGAACAGGTTCTCGATGCCGAAGTCCACGCTCCAGGTCTTCTGTTCGTAGCGGCTGCGCAGGTGGATCAGGCCATAGCCCGGGGTTTCCATTTCATTGCGCACGCTGGAGACATCCTCCTTGCGGGCCACGAACTCGCCTTCCAAGGTATTGCGCCAGGCACCGAGTCGCTGTGCGAGGGCCAGTTTGGCGTTGAGGGGCATGATGTTGTAGAGATTGTCGTCCGTGTCGCGGTTTTTCCCGCGGGTATAACTCATCAGGCCCTTCACGGTGAAGTCGCCATAGCCGGTGGCGCGGGCGACCAGGGCATGTCCGGAGAGGTCGATGCCGTAGAGTCGGGCGGACTGGTTGGCGTATTGCAGCACGTTGAACTGGTTGGCATTGTTGGTGACGCGACGGGCGTCGATGTAGTCCTTCACATGGGTGTAGTAGGGCGTGAGCTTGAGGCCCCATTTTTCCTTGGCGGCATCGTGCCAATCGGCGGATAGGCTCAGAGTGCGGGCCGTTTCCGGCTTCAGGTTCAGGTTGCCCACGTAACCGTTGCCGTCGCCGACGAAGTTGTTCATGAGGGCCGCCATCTGCCAGGTGGACCAGGTGTAACGCTCGTACAGGTTGGGCGAGCGGGTCTTTTGCGCCAGGCCGATTTCCAGGCCGCGCGTGGTGTCCGGCACGTAACGGGCGAGCCAGGATAGATCCCAGTTGTGGTCGGTCTTGTCGTGGGATCGTGCGTTGAAGGCGGTGCTCTCGGCGATCTGGTTGCCCACGTCGGTGCCGGGCATGGGCGCTCCGGCAAGGTTCGTCTTGTAGCCCCGCGCGTCGCCGCTATCCATATCCACGGTTTCATGACGCAAGCCCAGGATGTGGGTCCAGCGGTCCTTGCGAGTTTCCCACTCGCCGAACAGGGCATAGCGGTCCCGCCGTCCGTCGTTGATATTCCAGAACGTGCCCGGCCACATCATGGAGCCGGAGGGTGTCCACCAGTCGTCCAGACGATAGGCCTGGTACTCGCCGCCAACACGGAGGATGTCGCCCCGGGCCAGGCGGATGTCGGCGGCCAGGGTCAGGCCGGTGTTCTTGCCGTCGGTATACATGGGCATGCCGGCGGCGCAGTTGGGGCCGATGGGCGCGCAGGGGGTGGCGTTGCCACCGGGCGGGTTGTTGCCGCCGGAGGCCGCGCCATACCAGTAGCGCTTGTCATCGCCGAAATCCATCTCGTGTTCCGTATGCTCGTAATAGGCCCGCGCCTTCAGGGTGCCCCAATCCTGCTTGCCCGTGTAAGCCAGGTTGAACTGGTCGCTGACGTTGTCCGTCATGTCCATGCGCTGGTTGGGGTAGTTCTCGTCGGGGATATGCTGGCGACCGTATTTGAAATCGAACAGGTGGTCGTCGTTCTTCCAGGCCAGGTTCAGGGCCTGGTTGAGGGATTCGTAAGCCGTGGAGCCCGCCTCGTCGCGCGCCAGCGTATGCCCGGGCCGACCGGTGAAGGTATAGGTCTTGAAATTGTCCCCGGCCTGGTAATTGTCGGCCTCGGCATAGGCGCCGGTGTAGCCGAGGCTGACATTCTCGCTGGCCAGGGTGACCGCCAGGTTGGCGCCCCGGGCATCGCCGTTGCTTCGATAGAACGTGCCCGCCTCGCCCTTCAACAGTCTGCCCTCGCCGGGCTTGGCGAAGGCCGCCGGGGCCGATTCCACGACGATGCCGCCGCCGATGCTGTCGCCACCGACGCTGACCGGGCTGACTCCGGCATAGACCTTCACGTTTTCCACCGCGCTGGGGTCGATGTGGGAAAGCGGAGAATTCATGTGGTTGGGGCACGCGGCGATCAGATCCATGCCGTCCACCTTGATGCGCAGGCGATCGTCCGCCAGGCCGTGTATCGCCGGCAGGCTGGAGACCCCACCCGCGCCGTACAGGGTGACGCCGGGAATGTCTCGCAGCAGGCTGGCGCTGTCGCTGGTGGCCGCGCGGCGCCCGGCGATGTCCTCGTCGTCCAGGCGGAACAGCATGGCCGGGTCGGTGATGGGCCTCGTGGCGGTGACCACGATGCTGTCCAGGGTGTGAATCTCCATGGCCATGGCGGGCGCGGCATGCAGCGCCAGCAGGGCGGCGATGGGCGTCAGTCGGGTTTTCATCTGTCGGGTTCCGGCGTCAAAAAGCGCCGCATGTTAGAAGGCGCCGGCCAGTTCATGTATGCGGCAAATCGCCGCAATACCAAGCTGTGGGAGTGGGGCATGCCGCCCATCTCCCAGGCGGTGAAAAAAAAGGGCCCGACAAGGCGGGCCCGAATCGATACGTGTGAACGTATGGAAGCCCGCGCATGCTAGTCGGGCCGGCCGCGCCCGTGAATGTGGCATGTTGTCGCGGGGCGGCGGGCGCCGGGAACGTTAAAATTCACGCCATGTCGCCGTTATCCCTGAATTTCGCTCCTGGTCTGGAAACCCTGCCCGCCGCCGCCCAGCGCCGCCTGGTCGTCACGCGCGCCGCCCTGATCCTCGCCGAGGCCGCCGGGATAGGGCTGCTGGCGGGCGTCCTCGACGCGCGCCTGCCGCTGTCCACGCTGGGACTGATCCTGTTCCTGCATGCGGTGCTCAATGCCCTCGCCTGGCTGCGACTTCGCGCGGGCGGCACCGACAGCCTGGAGGTGTCGCTGCAACTGGCGGTGGATGCGGCCAGCATCGCCGCCCTGGTCTATCTCACCGGGGGCTACGCCAACCCCTTCATTTCCCTGCTGCTGGTTCCCCTCATCCTTGCCGCCGTCACCCTGCCGAGCTTGCACGCCTGGGGCATGGCCGCGTGGGTGGGTGTGCTCTACACCCTGCTCATGCGCTACTACGCGCCCCTGGAGCTTCAGGTGTCCCAGACCATGGCGGTGGACCTGCATCTGACCGGCATGTGGCTCAATTTCCTGCTTACCGTCGCCCTGGTGGCGACGTTCGCCGGTCGCCTGGCGGCCACCTTGCGGCGGCGGGACGCCGAACTGGCCCGGGTCCGGGAACAACGCCTGCGCGATGATCACCTGTTCGCCCTGGGGCTCCAGGCCGCCTCGGCGGCCCATGACCTGGCCACGCCCCTGGCTTCGGTACGCATTACGCTTGACGAATTGCGCCGGGACTATGCCGGGGACGATGAACTGGACCAGCCCCTGGCGTTGTTGTCCGGCCAGGTGGCCAGGCTGGAGAAGGTGCTGGAACGCCTGGCCGGGGTGGCGCGTGGGCGCGACCGGCACGATGCGCCGCGAGTGGCCCTGGCCGGCTGGCTGCGGCGCGTCCTGGAACACTGGGGCCTGTTGTGGCCGGACGCGCGCGTCGATCTCGAGGTGTCGCCGCATGCCCAGGCGATCCCGGATGACGCGGCCCTGGAGGCCGCCCTGGTCACCCTGTTGAACAACGCGGCCCGGCTCTCACCCGGCGAAATCCGCGTGACGGCGGCGGAGACGGATGGGCTGGTCGCCATCCAGGTGGCCGACCGGGGCCCCGGCCTGGGCGGAGGGACGGAAAATTCGCCGGGCTGGGGGGTCGGGCTGGACATCGTCAGGGCCGCCATGGATCGGCTGGGTGGGCGCCTTGATCTGGCGAACCGGCCCGGTGGCGGGGTCATCGCCCGGCTGGAGTTTCCCGCCACTCCCGGGGCGGAGCGGGCATGAGCGCGGCCTGGCGCATTCTGGTGGTGGACGACGACGCGGTGTTCGCCGATACCCTGGCGTGCGCCCTCGGTCGGCGCGGCCACGAGGTGGTGGTGGCGAACACGGGGGAGGAAGCCCTGGCGGACTCGACACGGCCTTTCCATGCCGCCATCCTGGATCTGCGCCTGGGCACCGATTCCGGCCTGCGTCTGATTCCGTTCCTGAAGGCGCTCCATCCCGGCATCCGCATCCTGCTCCTGACGGGCTATGCCAGCATCGCCACGGCGGTGGAGGCGATCAAGCTGGGGGCGGTGCACTACCTGCCCAAGCCGGCCGGCGTGGATGAGATTCTCCAGGCTCTGGGCAGGCTGGAGGGTGACGCGGATGCACGCCCGCCGGATGCGCCCATGTCCCTGGACAGGCTGGAATGGGAACATATCCAGAAGGTGCTGGCCGAGCACGACGGCAATCTGTCGGCCACGGCGCGGGCGCTGAAGATGCACCGCCGCACCCTGCAACGCAAGCTGGCGAAGCACCCGGTCAGGGCGTGATCGTCTCGATCAGGATGTTGCGGTTGGTGTAGATGCAGACGTCGGCGGCGATGCCGATGGCTTCCCGCACGATGGTTTCCGGGTCCAGGTCGGTATGTTCCAGCAGGGCGCGGGCGGCGGATTGGGCATAGGCGCCGCCGCTGCCGATGGCGGCGATGCCCTGCTCCGGTTCCAGCACGTCGCCGGCGCCGGTGATGATCAGCGTGCTGGCGCGATCCGCCACCGCCAGCATGGCTTCCAGGCGACGCAACATGCGATCGGTGCGCCAGTCCTTGGCCAGTTCCACCGCGCTTCGGACCAGATGGCCCTGGTGTTTTTCCAGCTTGGCCTCGAAACGTTCGAACAGCGTGAAGGCATCCGCCGTGCCCCCCGCGAACCCGGCCAGGATGCGCTCCTGATACAGGCGGCGCACCTTGCGGGCGCCGGCCTTGATGACGATGTTGCCCAGGGTGACCTGGCCATCGCCGCCCATGGCGACGGATTCCCCCCGCCGGACCGAGAGAATGGTGGTGCCGTGAAATTGTTCCATGTCCGTATTCAGGCGCGGGCGCGGCCGAGAACCGCCGCGAACTGGTTGACGCCGACGAGTTGCAGCAGGGTGTTGACGAGTTCGTTGCCTTCCTTGAACCCCACCTTGCAGCCGGCCTGGGAAAGCTCGATCAGGGTTTCCAGCAGCAGGCCGATGACGGCGAAATCGATGCGGCTGACCTGGGAAAGATCGACTTCCACCTGTTTTTTGTCGGCCGCGAACCGTTTCAGCGCCAGGAACTGCCCCTCGTTGCCGGGCACGATGGCGCCGGACAAGGGGAAACTCGGTCCCGTCGCCACGGCCGGGCCCGACGCGCCACCGCCCCGAACGGGAATCTCCAGGGGCGGCGTGTAGGAGGGCGGGGAAACCTCGAAGCCGACGGCGTAGTCCACCGCGATATTCTCGAAATCCTCCTGCTTGCCGAGCAGTTGCAGCACCGCCATGAGCAGGAACCAGCCGGATTCGGTCAGGCGGCCGCCTTGCCGGGCGGCATCCAGCCTGACGGCGAAACCCGGGCCGCCGATCAGCTCGACCGGTTTTTTCATGTCGTTGAGGCGCACGATGTCGCCGAGCAGGGCGAGGGCGGTTTCCTCGTCGGGCGACTGGGTCTTGGAAAAATCCAGCCGCACATAGGGTGCCGGCTCGGCGTCCTGGAAAAACCGCCCCTGCTTGACCCGCTCCAGGCTGCCATATTTTTCCCCGTAGGCCATCACCGGCGCGGGCTGGCTGGCGGCCTGGGGGCGGTTGCGGGGAGACCAGGTGGGGGGGGAACGCTCGAATTTCACCGCGAAATCCACCGCCGCGTCCTCGAACGGCGCGGCCTGGCCGCTGGCCTCGTAGAGGTCGAACAGCATGTACCACGGCAGGGGATCGCGACTGTCCGGATGATCGAGCAGGTAGCGGTTCAGCAAGGCCGCCGTTTCTCCGATCTTGCCGTTGGCGTAGAGCACGGCGGCTTCTTCCAATTCCGGGGCCAGCCCGCCCACCGCCTCCTGGACCTCGATGCCGGCGCCAGGATCCAGGGCAGGCTGTTTCGCCTGATTGAAGGACGGTCCCGCCCCGACGTCAGGCTGACCTTCCTTCAGGAAGGCCATCAAATCATCGGGTTTGTCCTTGCGGAAGAAGGAAAACACTACCTCACCTAATCGGAATATTGGACTTTCAGCATATCAGAAGCACGCACCATCGATGGTGAGGCGCCTCACATTCCTCATGGTACCGGATCATGGCCTCCCGGGTGCCACGGGTGGCAGCGGGAGACGCGCTTGATCGCCATCCAGGCACCTCTCATGGCGCCGTGCCTTTCCACCGCCTCCCGCGCGTATTGGGAGCAGGTCGGCGTGAACCGGCACTGGTTGCCGACAAACGGCGACAGGGCGACCTGATAGATGCGGATGAGGCCAATCAGGAGGTGTTGCATCGGGTTCATGGGGACGTTCCGGTTGCCGGTGCTCAGCGCGGATAGCGATGGGCCACGCGTTCCGCCGTTTTCAGGTCTTCGGGGGTGTTCACGTTGAGAAACGCGTAAGGATCGTTGCCGAAGTAAACGGTCTCGCAGGGATGCCCGTTCTGCCAGTCCTGGACCCGCCGGCCTCCCCGCTGGACATACTCCGCCAGATCATCCATCAGGTCCCGGTGGACCAGCATGATGGCGAAATGGGTGCCGGTCTCGTCGGCGGCCCGGGCCAGCCTCACCGAGGCGTTCCGGGCATGGTCATGGAGATGCATGACCAGATCCAGGGGCAGGAAGGGCGCATCGCAGGGCACCGTGAGAAGCCATTCCTGCTGGGCGGTGCGGGCGGCGGACAACAGTCCCGCCAGCGGCCCCGGGTAATCCGGAAGATGGTCGGGCACCACCGTATGGCCCAGGCGGGCGTAACCGAGCAGATTGCGATTGGCGCTGATCACGATCTCCGCGGCGTGGCCCCGCAGGCCGTCGGCGACCCAGCCGGCAAGGGGGCGGTGGGCGAGTTCCAGCAGCCCCTTGTCCTCGCCCTTGAAGCGGCGGGCAAGCCCTCCCGCCAGGACGATGGCGGTGACCGGCCTGGGTTCAATCTTCGCCATGGCGATGTTCCAGGCGGTACACCTGGGTCTTCTGGCGCGGCCGGAAGCCCTCCCAGACCACGGTGCCCACGGCGCTTTCCTGGGTTGTCCGGCGGCTCACCAGGCGCAAGGTCCACGGGCAATCCACCCGTTCCGGGGTGGGTCGGTGGTAGCGCAGCATGACCGCCATGGCCGGATCCACGCGGGTGTTCAGGCAGGCCTTCGCGGGCAGGTGCCGGGCCATGTCCGCGATCAGGGGGCGATAGCCCCAGCCGGCCTCGACCCAGGGCCGGAACAGGGTGGCGATCAGTATCCAGGTCAGGGCCATGCCCGTGGCCCACACCAGCACGGGTCGGGTTTTCGCCCGCGGGAACAGGGGGATGGCGATCAGCCAGAGCAGGGTGGCGACGGCGGCCACGAGGATCGCTCCGGAACCCACCGAACCGGGGCGGTAGCCCGGAGTCAGCTTGGCGACGTGGTCGGCCAGCCGGGCTGGCTGGCCCCACTCGATGGCGGAAAAATAGATCCAGAATGCCGCCACGAAAAAGAGAAAACACAGCACGCCGAACCAGTAGAACGCCTGGGCGGCGCCACGCCCGAGATTGTTCACGGCGAAGGAGGCCAGCAGGGCGAGGGGCAGCATCACCAGCAGCAGCGCGCCATCCCGGGACCAGATCGGAAACGGCACGGTCAGCAACAGCACAGCCAGGGCGATCAGCGCGGGGTGCAGTTCGGGGGTCCTGGCCAGTTTCCGGTGCGCGTGCCAGATGGCCCAAACCGCCAGGGGCCACAGCGGCCAGGCGAACCAGGCCAACTCGGAATAGGGGCCGCCAGGGAAACGCAGGGGCAGGTAATGGCTTGGGCCATGGGAATCCAGCCAGCCGCCGAATAGGCCCAGGTAGCCGAGCAGCCCCAGGCAGAGCGCGATCAGCGCGCCGGCCAGGGCGCTTCCCGCCAACGCGGCATGCCGGTACTCCCGGCTGCGCCAGTTGGACGACAACAGCGGCAGACCCACGACCAGCAATCCAGCCACCAGGTCCGGCATGCCCCGTAGGCCCAGGGTCAGCGTGGCCAGGGCCAGAGCGATGGCGATCGCGCCCCGCCGGGCATGCACCCGGCTTACCGCCACGCCGTACAGCAGGCCGGACCACGCCGCCAGCATGGCGGTTTCCGGCAACAGGGCATGGATGCGCAGCATCAGGCCCATCCCGCCCATCAGCGACAACGCGGCGGCGGCGCCGAAGCCCGGGCCGAACAGGGAGCGGGCGGTCATGCTCGTGAGCAGCAGGGAGACGAGGGTGAACAGGCCGCTCGCCAGGCGGGCGCCATCCTGGGCATCCAGCTGGCTGGCGCTCAACTGGGCGGAGATGCCGGCGATGAGGGTGTACAGGGGGGCGGGGGTGGTCCAGGCGCTCGCCGAGCCGGCCAGCCAATCCAGGATGGGCGCCAGCGCCAGGGCTTCCTCGCCTTTCCAGGCATCCCGGCCGACCAGGCCGTAAAGGGCCCAGAACATGGCCAGCAGGATCAGCCAGATCTGATTGGCGCGGGGCGTGGGATTCATGGGGCGGGCAGGGTGAAGGAAAAATCCGACCAGGAATTAAACAAAAAAATGAAACAAAAAAGGCAGCGCGAGGCTGCCTTTTTGTTTAATCCCTGGCGCGCGGATGCGATGGAATCACTTCTTGGCGATGCCGTACTTCTGGCGGAATTTCTCGACCCGGCCGGCGGTGTCCACGATCTTCTGCTTGCCGGTGTAGAACGGGTGGCAGGCGGAACAGACTTCCACGTGCAAGGCCTTTTTCATGGTGGAGCGGGTGGTGAAGCTGTTGCCGCAGCTGCACGTCACGTTGATTTCGTTGTACTCGGGATGAATGCCGGATTTCATGATCTGTTACCTGGGTAGGAAACCTGGAAAGCGGCGGATTATCCACAATTAACGCCGATCAGGCAACCCATTGATTCGTCCGGGTCAACGGGTCTCGGCCAGCAGCGCATCGATCATGTTGCGGGCCTGGCCGGCATAGCCGCCGCCGAACAGATTGAAATGGTTGAGGACGTGATAAAGGTTGTAGAGGGACTTGCGAACGGAATAACCCGCATCCAGGGGCCAGGCCTCCCGGTAGGCGGCCTGGAAGTCGGGAGGGAAGCCACCGAACAACTCCGTCATGGCCAGGTCGGCTTCCCGGTCGCCGTAATACACCGCCGGATCGAACAGGACCGGCTGGCCTTCCACGTAGCCGTAATTGCCCCCCCACAGATCGCCATGCAGCAGGCTGGGGACTGGACGATGGTCGGTAAAGAAGGCCGCCAGTCCGGCAACCAGGCGCTCGCCGCCGTCGACGAGCCGTCCGGGCGCCCCGTTGCGCCGGGCCAGGCGCAACTGATGGCCGAGGCGATGCTCGCCGTAGAACGTCGGCCAGTCGGCTGTCGCGGGGTTGGGCTGGGGCGTGCCGCCGATGGTGTTGTCGCGGTGCCAGCCGAAATGGTGCCAGGTGGTCCGATGCAGATTCGCCAAGCACCGGCCCAGGTCCGAGCCGCTGCCCTTGCCGCCCAGGTCCAGCCATTCGAGCACGAGAAAGGCCTCGTCATGGCTCACGCCCTGGACGATGGGCCGGGGCACCCGGATGGCCGCCGCCGCGGCCAGTTCCGCCAGTCCCTCCGCTTCCGCCTCGAACATCGGTCCATGGCGGGCATGGTTCAGCTTGACGAAGAAACGGCGGCCATCCGCGCCGGTCAGCGTCAACCCCCGGTTGATGCAGCCGCCGCCGACCTCTTCCCGGGTGGCTGGAGCGAAATCCCGGCCGGTTGCCTGGCCGATGGCGGCGGCGATGTCGGCGAGGAGGCCCAAACCCCGGGGCTCAGACCAGGGACTTGGGCTCGCGGGATTCGCCGGCTTCCTCCATGCGGCGCAGGTAGGCCTGCCAATAGAAGTCCTGCTTCCTGCCCAGGTCGTAGAGATAGTCCCAGGAATAGATGCCGGAATCATGGCCGTCGGAGAACACCAGCACCACGGCGTACTGGCCCACCGGCTCGATGGCCTTGATTTCCACATGCTTCTTGCCCACCTGCAGCACCTCCTGGCCGGGCCCGTGTCCGCGCACCTCGGCGGACGGGGAAAAGACCCGCAGGTACTCGCAGGGCATCTCGAAGCGGCTGCCGTCGTTGAAGGCGACTTCCAGAATCCGGGATTGCTGGTGCAACTTGATCTCGGTGGGGATCGGTGTGTCCTGGGTCAGGCCGCCCATGGCAGCTCCTTTATAAGCGTTCAATGATGGAGCCGTAGTGTGCCAGCCGCATGCGGTCTGGACAAGTCCGACGTAAATAGTCGGGTATGTTTGCCGCCCGACAGCATGCCGAGGCTCGGGAACTCGATCGCGCGCGCACCTTGACGCAACGGGGCCATTCGCGCTTAAATGCGCGCCTTCTTTTGGCCGGGAACCCGGTCAAATGTCTGCGGCCAGGTAGCTCAGTTGGTAGAGCAGCGGATTGAAAATCCGCGTGTCGACGGTTCGATTCCGCCCCTGGCCACCAATAATTTCAAGCATTTAGGCCGCTCCCCCGAGTGGCCTTTTGCGTTTCTGGCACACTGGTGGCACAGTGCCAAAAGACAATCGGCCACCTTCGCCTCTCTGACACAACTGGGCGCACTCTCCCGACCGCCAACGCCTTCATGCTTTCGGCATGGCACACCAGAGCACAATTTCCCCGTTCCAATCTGCACAAAATACAGGCAATCCCTACCCATTTTTTCTGTAGCTGTACCGTTAGTGTGCCATTGTTGTGGAATAACAGCAGTAATAAACAATAAATCATAATGTTGTGTAATTACATACGCGGATTATCTATCCGCTGTTGATGTTTGTTGAGTGTTGCCCTATGCTGCGGCTACCGATTGAACGCAAGGGGCAATCATGGCGACCATCCAGAAACGCGAGACAAGCAACGGCACAAGCTACCGGGTCATGATTCGTCTGAAAGGCATTCCACCCGAAACCGCCACGTTCGACCGCCTGACCGATGCCCGCGCCTGGGCAGCCAAGACGGAAGCCGATATGAAAGCTGGCCGGCACTTCGGCGAGAGCAAGCGGCACACCTTCGGCGAACTGGTGCGGGTCTACAGCGACAAGACCGCGCCCACCCTGAAAAGCTGGCGTGAGCGCGCCCGCCACCTGGCTTACTGGCTGGATACCTTCGGGGATTGCCAGCTTGATGCCATCACCCCCGCGCGCATCGGCCTGGAACGCGACAAACTGGCCGCCGGGTTGACCGACAAGAACACCCCGCGCGCCGGAGCTACCGTGGTGCGCTACCTGGCTTCGCTTTCCGGCTGTCTCGCCTATGCCGTGCGAGAACTGCAATGGATCGAGCGCAATCCGATTGAGCGCGTCACCAAGCCGAAGGAATCGCGGGGCCGCGTGCGCTACCTGTCCGACGATGAGCGCGCCCGGCTGCTGCAAGCCTGCAAGGAATCGAGCAACCCCGACCTTTACACCGCCGTGGTGTTGTCACTGACCACCGGGGGCCGGCAGGCGGAAATCATGGGCCTGCGCTGGGGGCAAATCGACTTCAAGGCCCGCGCCATCACGTTGCGCGCTGGCGAGACCAAGAACGACGAAGCCCGCACCCTGCCGCTTGTCGGTCAGGCCCTCGACCTGCTGCAAACCCGCGCCAAGGTGCGCAAGCTGCATGATGACCGCGTGTTTCCGACCACCGAGCGCGCCAGGAAGACGCCCATGCTGAACTTGCGTCACCCCTGGACATTGGCCCTGAAAGCCGCCGCAATCGAGGATTTCCACTGGCACGATTTACGGCACACCGCCGCGTCCTACCTCGCCATGCAAGGCGTCTCTCCGCTGGAAATCTCGAAAATCCTGGGGCACAAGACGATGGCGATGGTGAGCCGATACAGCCACCTTTCGCCGGGCCGGATAACCGCGCTTGGTGATGCGCTGGCCGAACGTCTGGGGCTGGCATGAAAACCTACGAAGTCGGCTACTCGGCATTTATTGCGGTGTTTGGCCGAGACGGTACAGGGCATTGGTACGGTTTCCGGGTGGAGACGGATGGGCTATGGGTTGACCAGCCACCAGTAGACCTCTGCCTTACTGACGGCGATGAAGCCGTACTGACCCGCCATCCGACAGGTCGCATGAACGAACCGGCTTTGCCATTCCCATGCAGCATCGATAAGTTGAAGGAGTTCCTTGAGTGGTGCGGGTATGGTGAGATGGATGACGACGACGAGGCCGACCTTGAAAGGGCGCTACAGGAATACGGTGTGGCTGTCGAAGCTGCGCCAATCGTGCGACTCAAAAAAGCCGCTTTGATTAGTAAGCATAAAGAACACTGGCCAACGGTCACGAATGACTTACAGCATTCTGATGAGAACGGCTTGGCCGAAGCTGCCGGCCTACCAGAACACAGCTTCTGGAACGAATTCGCCGCCCTGATATGGGCTGGGGAACGCGGTAAGTTGACCGACACCAACAAGCCAGACAATTTTCCGCTGGGTACAACCTGGAATCCGCGCCGCTGATTACCCCCTGGAAAGTACACGACATTTACCCGGATTCGACCCGAGTTTAACCGCCTTACCTGCATCGCCTTCAATGGCGGCAACAAGTGAGCGCAATCCACCGCGCGGCTTGCAAACCGTCAACATGTGAAGGATTGAACGATGCAAACCACCACCGACACTGTCGCCCACGCAGTAACCCCTATCTCCGGGCCTATCTCCCCCCGCTTCGCCACCATCGAGCAGGCTGCCGAAACCCGCCCGGCCTTTACATGTGCTGCATTCCGCGACCTGAAATTCCGCGCCCATGACCGCACGAACTCGCGCGGCGAAATAATCAAGGGCAATGGAACTGGGGCGGCGGGCGTCTGGATTCAGATCGGCCGCAAGGTGTTGATCGACCTTGATGCTTTCGACCGCTGGATTGAAAGCCACCGACAGGCCGCGTAAGCGGGGCGACCATGACCTACGGAAAAGGAAACGCCGGCATTGCGGGCCGGCGTGAACTGGGCGCTGTTGCGGCACCCAAGGGGGTCTTCTTCAATCGGTTGTATCGACGCTTGTGCGACGCCCTTTGCGGGGACTGTTTTTTCAACCGCGACGCCTCGCTTGAAATCGACTGGCTGACCGTCGAGAACGAGCGTCTGAAAGCCAAGCTGCAAGCGGCCGGGCTGGGAGAATAGCCATGCGGAACGCGACCCCGACGCGCGGGCGTTTCAGTTTCCGACGCGACCGCCTACCTACTCCAGCCGACTACTACGCGGCCCAGGGTCTCCAACTTACCGGCCGGGGTGCATGGCGGAATGCCGTCTGCCCCTTCCACAAGGACACCCACCCCAGCCTGCGGGTGCGCATCGAAACCGGCGCCTTTCGCTGCATGGTATGTGGTGCCCATGGCGGGGACGTGCTGGCCTTCCACATGAAACGCTACGGATTGCGTTTCATCGAAGCCACCAAGGCCCTGGGCGCATGGGAGATTGGACGATGAACCACGCCAATGAATCCCCCAAGCAAGCCGCGCGGAGACTGGCTGCGAGTGCCATCCGCAACGGCTTCAAGCCCCAGGCCCTGCACGAGTACCACGGCCAGGACGGCACCCCGCTGTTCTGGCGTATCCGCCTGAAACACCCCGATACCGGCGAGAAGTGGATTCGCCCCATGAAGCTGAGCGGCCAGGGTTACTTCCTGGGGGAACCGGAGTTTCAGGACAGCAAACCGCTGTACCACCTGCATGAGCTAGCCGCCCGGCCTGCTGAGGACGTGTTCGTGGTGGAAGGCGAAACCTGCGCCGATGCCCTGGCGAAGCTGGAACTGCTGGCTACCACCAGTGGCGGGGCGGACTCTGCGGAAAAAGCTGACTGGACCATCCTCGCCGGGCGCACCGTCACCCTCTGGCCCGACAACGACGAAGCCGGCCAGCACTACGCCGAAGCCGTGGCGGGCATCTTGCTGGGCCTGGGTTGCACCGTGCGCATGATCGACGTGGCCGCACTGGACCTGCCCCCCAAGGGGGACGTGGTGGACTGGCTGGAAGCCCATCCCGATGCGACGGCGGAAGACATCGCCGGATTGCCCAGGATAGGGACGCCGGGACCATTGGAGGGCCACCAGGGCACGAAAGCGACACCGGACATGCCAGGGCACGGGCAAGGCCGAGAAGACGCAGCAGGCGCCGATCCGGAAGGCGAGGAAGACAGCAAGCAGAGCCAGGCATCTGCATTGGTGGCCTTCGTTGAGAAACACACTGACCTCTTCCACGACCAGAACAAGGACGTGTACGCCAAAGACCACGCCACGCAGGAAACCAGACGGTTGGATGGCCGGCAGTTTCGCGACTGGTTGGTGGCGGGCTTCTACCGGGCCACCGGCAAGTCGCCCCGAGATCAATCGGTGCGTGAGGCCCTGTCCACGCTGTCGGGGCTTGGCCGATTCAAAGGGGAATGCCTTGATGTGCATGTCCGGGTCGCCGCTCATGGCGGGGCCTACTTCCTGGACTTGGGCGAGCCTGGAAGGAGTCGTGCCGTCAAGATCGAACCCGGACATTGGGAACTCGTGGACGATCCGCCGACGCGCTTCATCCGCTCTGAGAGTATGCGGCCACTCCCCGAACCCATTGCTGGCGGCGACATCTCGGTGCTGTGGCGCATCGCCAACATCCCCGAGGAGGCACGGCTGCTGGTGCTGACCTGGCTAGGCGAGTGCCTGAGACCGGATACCCCATTCCCAATCCTGGAACTGATCGGCGAACAGGGGTCCGCAAAAAGTACCGCCCAGGCCACATTGCGGCGGCTGATAGACCCCAATGCCTGTGACCTGAGGGCAGCGCCCAAGGCGGTGGAGGACGTGTTCATCACTGCCGGCGTGAACTGGCTGGTGAGTTACGAGAACATCAGCCATCTGCCCGCGCCCATGCAGGACGCCTTGTGCGTCCTGGCCACCGGTGGTGGGTTCGCCAAGCGCAAGCTGTACTCCGATGCCGACGAATCGGTGATCGTGGTCAAGCGTCCCGTGGTTCTGAACGGCATAGGTGCCTCAGTCACGGCCCAAGACCTGATCGACCGCGCCATCACGGTGGAGACGCCAGTGATCGAGAGCGCCAGCAAGATGGACGTCACCGTGCTCTGGCGGTTGTTCGCAGCCGAGCATGGGCGCCTGCTGGGTGTCCTGCTGGATACGATGGCACATGCACTGGCCAGGCTACCCGGCATCCAACTGCCCCCGGAGCAGCGACCGCGTCTGATCGAGTTTGCCCGCTTAGGGATGGCAATGGCCGAGGCTTTGGGGAGGCATGGCGAGGATTTCATGAAGCAGTTCAACGCCAGCCGACAGGACGCCATCGCACGCACCATCGACGCCAATCCGGTAGCAACCGCCTTGATCGAATGGTTCGATGCACGAGGGCGGCGGGAGACCGACATGCCAGTGAAGGAACTGTTCCGCGCGGTCGAGTCTCACAGACCCGCCAACACCGACGCATGGCCAAGGTCGGCCAAAGGTTTCGGAGATGCACTACGACGCATCGCCCCGGCACTGCGGTACCTGGGCATCGAGTGCAGAAGCCTGGGACGGATGGGCGGCAATGTCCGCTACAAGATCAAGACGAGAGAAAACTTCCCTGATCCATGTCCTGCAAGTCCTGAATGTCCTGCCGATGGAGGATGCGAGCAGGACATTAGGACATTCAGGACTTCGCGACCGGAAGTTTCCTCCGGCTCCCCATTTGGTGTCGGCACGCATGAGGCCACGGCAATGGTCGAGGAGGAGGTATGAACCCGGCGACCATCATCCGGGAGGCAACGGCGGACGGGGTAAGTCTGGCCCTGTCCCCGGTGGGCACCCTCAAGGCCAAGGGCGAGGCTTCCGGCGTTAACCGATGGCTTCAGATTCTGAAGGCGTACAAGTCCGGCATCCTGGACGCGCTGCGAGAAGCTTTGAACGACACACATCGAGGTACGGCGACTGCTTCCCGCTGGTGGCTGCTTCACTACCCCGACCGTGACCCCATGGAAGTCGCCAGCTTCCCGCCGTCCACCCATGCCGACATCCTGGCCCGCTACCCCGAGGCCATTGCGGCGGAACCCATCCACCAAGAGAAACAGGAGCCAGCACTCGCTGTGTACGCGGCTCGGCAAGACCCCGAGGGCTGGCTGCGAATGCTAGAAGTTGATGAACGTGGAGGTCCTGAAAATGCGAAATAAACAACCTATAACCCTGGACGGAAGAAGTGGAAACGTGGTTTTGACCCCCACCCGCACGCCACCCATCAAGCTGGACTCCTTGCGTCATCTCCGCGATGAGATGGGACGGGTTTATCGGGAGGCATGGGCAGGAAAGATCGACACCCAGGACGCCACGCGGTTGGTCTTTGTGCTGGGGGAGCTGCGCAAGCTCTATGAGGTCATCGAACTTGAGCAACGTATCGACGCCCTGGAAGGAAAGTCATGAACCTGAATTCCCGTGTCGAGAAGTTGGAGTCGCGTGCCAGACCGCATGCCCCTACCCCCATCATCCTCCTCGTCGGCGGAGGAGAGGTGGCCAAATACGTACATCCCGCCGCACTTGGATGGTGCCCTGCTCTAAGTGGGAAGGACCTCTGTCTGGTTCGTATTCCCGGCGAATCCCCCGAGGATTTTCATGGCCGGGCAATCAAGTGGATGAAAGGCACCAATGTGTGATCGCTGTGGGCGACGTTGAGTTTCCTGGTCTGGGTTAGAACAAGCCCACCCCATCAGAGATCAGCGGATCATGCTTTGTAGCGATGCGGTATTCAGTCGCCTGCTCTACACCGCCCATGCCGATCGCAACGAAGCCGCCCAAAGCGTCGTCGCCCGCATCAATGATGTTGGCCGGCTGGCGAATCAGAGCATCACCCTGGAAGCCACCCGCTAGGGATGGGAAGCCGTGGCGTCGGAACTGGCCGAGGCCGCCTGAACGCATCATCGGCATTCATACCAATACCGTTGCATCCACAGGCTTTTCTGATCTGATAGCGTCCTATGGTGTATATTTTGACCTGACTCGATCAATTATTGCCATGATTAGCTGCAAACTTTCGACCCTACTCGGTGAACGACGGCTCAAGGTGGCGGATGTCTGCCGGGCGACCGGTATCGCCCGCGCCACGCTGGACCGCTACTACTACGACCGGGTGAAAAGCTTCGACCGGGATGTACTTGCCCGGCTGTGCCAATACCTCAAGGTTAAACCCGGCGAGTTGCTGGTCCTGGTCGATCAAGGCGACCTATTCGAGCAACCTGAACACCCAGCAGGCGGAGGAAAAACATGACGGAACGCGAACTCAAGTTACTGCTGGACGCCAATGCCGTGAAACGTGTTCAGGTCCATTACGCGGTCATGACCGACGGCTACATGGTGGTGATCGACGGCAAGACCCTGGAAACCGGCAAGCGCGAAACACGGGAATTCAAGACACTGGACGCCGCCGCGCGGTTCCTGTTCAAGACCGGCGTCGCGGACTTCGCGGTGAAGTTGCGCACCGCCTGAATGCGAAGCGAACATGCCTACGCCACAACCGCCACAACCCAGCCCAGACCCGGTAGCCAAGCCACGCCTGACGCTCGTTCCCAAGCCCTTGGCGGGCGCGATCCCAACACCGCAGGCAAACACCTCCTGCTATCACCTGATCGAATACACACCACCCTATCTGATCCTGCTCACCCCCGAGTTGCTGGCCGACAAGTCGGTGTTGGCCGCCTGGGTCGAGAAATCAGCTTCAGCCAAGAATCAGCGGTAAAAAATTTCAGAATGTTCCTCGGGGCGACGTGCGCGTGATGCGCGCATGAGGAGCCTGGCTTTATCTCACCCCCAGTATCCACCCCTCCACCACGGCGATCGAGCGATCATGAAAGGTCAATTCCGGGTTGAGCGCCGCCCGCAACCGCCTATCTCGATCTGCTTCCCGTAACCATGTGGCGACAACATAGGCATCATGCTGGTCCGGGGTGAGGTTTCCAGCCGGATAGGCATGCTTCCACAGCGCCGGGTACACCTCCGCCAGGGCCGAACGGCCGGCCGGGATGTCCCAACCTTCGAAGGGCCAGAAATGCACCCGCTCCCCCAACTGCTGGCGCAGATACCGCAGCCAGGGAATGCCCGCATGAGTGGACTTGGCAACCGCGCCTTGCACATCGAAATGGAATACCGACTTGGCCCGGCAGCGCGTTTCGCAAATCCGCCGCCAGCGCGGGTTGCCCATGCGCGCTGCGCCGTTGCCGCAAACCCCGTCGCGAATGAAATCGACATAGGTGTGATCCGCATCGGTTGGCCAATGTCGCTGGAAGTCATCGAGGAAGGCCGGCCAGTCGGGCGGCAGGTGATGCACCTCGAAATAGCGGATCGGGAAGGAGAAACCGTGGTCGATGCCAACCAGGGTGGGCATGTCCTCGGCCAGGCGTTCCGCCAGCCAGTGTGCGATGCCGCGCCGTGTCCAGTATTTACGCGGGCTGGGCGGGGGTGGAACCTCCACAGCGGGGCCATCATCGCCCTCGGCCATGTAGATGCGCAGACCCTTGAGGCTGGATTCCGGAGTTTCCGCACCTGAATAGTCGATGCCGATGTAGCGCTCGAAAGCAGGCATGTCGTAGCCGTTATGGGTTCGCTATGGCCATCACCGTGGCCAGATAGCCAGTGCGTGCGCCAATAGGCTTTGACCCCGTTCTTTAATCATGTCTTCGTTCCACTTCGGGTAATCAAGGAACTCGCGGTTCAATGCCAAGGCGGATTGCTTGGTGATCTCCGGCTGCTTCTCGATCCATGGCCCATTTTGCAGAGATGAATTCAACGGCTGAGTAAGTAAGGTCAGGTTGCCAATGGTGTGGATCACTTGGTCACGCTTGTCGGCATCGAGGTCGGGCGTGTCTTCAAGCAGACGCACCCAGGCGGTCTTGCTCATGTGGCCATCGGGTAATGGCCAATGGTTCTCCCACGTCACGGGCATCAGGTGTTCGAGGGTGAGCGACGACTTGATATGGATGTCTTCGTTCATGGCGCTGCGCTTTGCCTGCTCGATGCGTTTCAGGATGTATTGCAGCCGGATCGAAGGCATGTCGTTGTAAAGCCGATGGGTGAGCCACGCCAACGAAAATACGGCATCGTCCGGCCACACCACGGCATCGCCTTCGCCCTTGAGGAGTTCAGTCTTCAACTGGCTTTCCACGTCCGACTTGCCCCGCAGCCCCTCGACCAGTTGCAGGAACAGTCGGTTGTAGTTTTTGGTCGTGAGTCCGCATACAGCGCGCCGGATGAGAAAGGATTCCAGCGCTTGCAACGCCTGTTGCAACGCCGTGCCTTGCAGGCCGACCTCTCCGCAAAGAAACAGGATCAAAGGTGAGATGGTTTTTACGTCGAAGATGTTGAGCATGCCCGCGAAATCGCTCAGTTCGCTGGGTTCCTCGGGCGTGATCATCTTCTTGTACACCCCCGCAAAGTGGACGTTGTCCTTGAGTTCGTCCTCAACGCTGGCATAGGGTTTTTCCGTCTCGATCCAGATTTTGTAGTCGTGGTAGAGCCGGCCAACATTGATGTCGGTCGCCTGCTTCATCGCCAGGAAATGCTGGAAAAACAGATCGACACGCGGACGCTTGAGGCGGCCTTGCTTCTCCTCGCGCTTCCAGAAATGGTGGTCGAAAGGCAGCCAGTATTCGTTGTAAAGCTCATCGGGCGTCTTGTCGCCTTCGCCACGCTTCTCCCGGTAGGCCCGCTGGAAAACGAAGTTCCGCATCAGGTCGGTGGGCAATAACGGCTCGTTGAAGCCATTAAGCGTTTCAAAGATCACTTGGGGGTCATCCCCACCTTCAAGTTCGATGGAAACCAGGGCGAGATCATGCTTCAAGGCATGGAACAGGGCCTCGATACGCTCGTCCTGGCTCGTTTCGTCGAAAGGCTCGGCGATGAATTCACGAATCTGACAATGGAAGTAGTGGTAGGCCGTGATCATGATCGGCTCCACGCCGGTTTTTTTCTTGCCCAGTTCCGCCTTCTCAATGGTCACGACGCCCTCCTGGGAGCCGCAATCCACCAGCGCCTTCATCTGTGGCCGGTCAACCTGCGTCGGCCAGACCTTGTAACGCTCAACGGCCTTGTCCTCCATGATCCCTTCGTTGACGATGTACTTGTTCAACTCGTCCGCAAATTCAGATTTAAGGGCGCGAGCGACATCGCGGAAGGCATTCAGCAACACCTGGAAGGTGGTCAATCGTTGCTGTCCATCGATCACGTCGTATGCCTGCACCTGGCGGCCGAAGGTGGGCAGTAGTGAGATCACAATGGCGCCGAGGAAATGCGGCGAGGTGGTCTTGTTGTCGAGCCGTTGCTCCGTCCTGGCCTTGAGGTCGTCCCACATGCGCCCCAGTTGGCGGTCTTCACGCCAGACGTATTGGCGCTGGAACATGGGGATGACGTAGCGTTTCTTGCCGTCGAAAAGTTCAATGACCGAGCGGGAGAAGGGCTTCATGGTTTGTGCTTTATGAGTGATTCATGCTGATTCAACCTCACCGGTCACTTCATTGTCGTTCTGGTAGCTACTGGTCAGGCTGGCTATCACGCATCGGCAGCTTGTAGGCCTGCAACGCGTGGTTGGGAGACTCCGGGAACAGGAAGGCAAGCTCGCCGGTTTGCACCATCTCGGTCAGGTGCTTGTTGCGCAGGTATTTCAGGTCTTTATGCAGCAAGGTGGCAAGCTCCTCGCCGCGCAACGCTTGCCACCTACAGAGATCGCGTATCAGCGCGCGTAAGGCGGCTGCGCCCAGTCGTTGTGCGGGTTGGGGCAGGCGAGCCGCCAGTTCGGGTGGCAAGTCCGGCAATACCCGCTTACCACCTTGCGGTAACTGCTTACCACCTTCGCTGACCCGGTTACCACCTTCCAGTGGCAGCTCGCCCTGCTCCGGCGAACGGTCAAGGGCGTCCTGCGGCGTGGCCAAGGTGTAGTGAGTGCGACTTCCAGCCCCTGCTTCTCCAGCAGCCCCCGGTCACGCAACCGACGCAGCAGGTTGCTCGCTTGCAAGGTATCGAGTCCGGAAAAATCCCGACAGGCCGTGTTATCCACCACCCCGGTTTCCCTCGCGTAGATCAGCGCTTTGGCTTCGTCGCCAGTGAGCCCCTCGCCGGCCAGTTCCTTGAGCCAGGCGTAATCTTCCTCGGTCAGCAAGTGATGCAGAAACAAGGTGACCTTGAATTCGTTCTTCTGCCGGTCGGAAGCGAATTCCGGCAGCGGCAAACCGGCCTCGCCCGCCAAACGTCGCATGGTACGAATACCCGAACCCTTGGTTTCCGCCCAGTTCAACTCATGCATCACCGCCGCGATGGCCGGGTTGCGCAGGCGGGAGCCAGGGGTGCCCAGACTGGCCATGTCCTTCAGCGAATAGCCCGGATTGAGAATCTCGATGCGATTGCTGTAACGGATGATCTGGATCGGGCTGTGCTCCTGATAGCTGCGGTGCATCACCGCGTTGGCCAGCGCCTCCCGGATCACCTTGCGCGAAAGCACCGGCTCCTGGCGGCTTTGAAGGTCACCTTCAGGCAGACGAAAGCCCTTGGGCAACTCGTCCACGATGCTGGCCTCGGCCACCGGCAGCGCCAGCATCAACGGCTTGCGAATATCCACCGACTGGAACCGCTGCTCGGGATCATCCACCCACTGGGTACCCACCACCCGGATGTAGTCGATGCGCAAGGCCGGGAACAGCCGCCGCAACGCCATCGGTTTGCCGAACAACACAATGCCGGCCAGGGTCGGCTTCAGCAAATTGTCCACACGACGAACAGCGGACAGCGCCTCCAGCATGTCGGGGTTGTCATATCCCAGTTCTTCCGCCTGGGGATTCGCCAACGCGCGCATACGGCGATATTCGGCAATCGCCTGCGGATCGAGGTCGTCCATGCGGGCATCGGGCACCGGCGCCATATCCGGGCCGAACTGGGGCTGGCTGGCGCCGCGCAACACCCATAAGTCCTCGTCCGTGCAACGCTGGTCGGTGGAGCCGATGCGCCGGAAAGCGCCCTTGGGCAAGCCGGTCGCCTTCAGATAAACCGGCTTCTGGCTGACATCCGCTTCCGGCACGAACACGACAATGACAGTCCTGCCATCGAGGCGCTCCACCGCCATTTCCGGGCGAATCGCCACATTCAGCATCGAGGCGCACTGGCTGGCGAGGTCCTTCTGAATCTTGTCGGGATCGGCCAGCCCTTCAGGCCAATACCGGGTATCCCCTTTTTCATCCACCCGGCTATCCACGCCCAGCAAGAGATGGCCACCACCCAGGCCCGGCTCATTGGCATAGGCCAACACGGTTTC
>JADJYY010000009.1 GCA_016719465.1 Hydrogenophilales bacterium | reverse complement strand
TCGAATAACCCGAGACTTTGGGTGAATCCGGTGACGAAACGATGCGCGTGACCGAATCAGCCTCGATTTTTCCGGCAAGTGCCTGGGTTGCGGGGCGGTTTCGCCCCATTTTCTCTTCGAATTGCCTGTTTTTCAGGCAATTCGGCCCATTTTCGGCGTCAGAAGGCTTCAATTCCCGCCCGCTTGAGATAGGTCAGCCGCTTCAGGTTGTAGCAAGCCGCCATCATGACCATGGCGAAGTTCGCACGGGCCTGGCCAATGGTGCGAATCAACTTGCCGCCCATCTGCTCGATCGCGCCGAAGACATGCTCCACCCGGGCTCGAGTCTTGGCGATGCGCCGGTTTCGCCGTTGCTGACACTCGGACAGCGGCTGGTTACGCTGGCCTTTGCGCTGGATGTGGTTGCGGTAGCCGGCGGATTTCAGTTTGGCTTCCCGCTCCGCACTCGGATAGCCCTTGTCGGCATACACATCCCGGCTGGTGTTGGCCGCGTCGAGTACCGTGTCGAAGTGCTGGCTGTCGTGGATCGAGGCCGTATCCGTCTCCAGCTTGCGGATGATCTTGTAGCGTTTGTCCACGTTGATGGACAGCTTGTAGCCGTGATGGCTCTTGCCGTGTTTCTTGGTCCAGGTGGCATCCAGGTCTTTCTGCCGCCGCTTGGCCGGTTTCCAGTCCGCCGGCATCGCGTCCTGCTTGAGCTGTTCTTTGTCTTCCTTGGTGAAGTGCTGCTTCGGCGCCGGCACCAGGGTCGCGTCGATGATCTGGCCGCCGCGTGCAATGTAGCCTTGCTTGAGCAGTTGCTGTTCCACGCCAGCGAAGAGGGCTTGTGCCCCGGTGTCGCCAATGCGGTTCTCGAAGGTCCAGATCGTCGTGCGGTCGGGAATGTTGGCCGAGTCGGTCAAGCCACAGAAGCGCTGGTAGCTCATCCGGTCCAGCAGTTGGTATTCCATCTGCTCGTCCGACAGGGTGTACAGCCGCTTGAGGACCAGGATGCGGACCATCACCTCGGTCGGAAACGGCGGACGTCCGCCTTGCAGGCTCACCGGGCGCGGCGCTACCCGATCCACTTCCGCCGCCAGCGCAGCAAAGTCGATGTGTTCCTCAATCGCCGTCAGCGGGTCTCCCAGCCGGTCAATCTTCTCTTTCCGAACATCAGCGGCAAACAGGTCGGTCTTGATGGCGCTTCGAAGTTTCATCGGGGTCTGGGGGGCTGGGTTCGGATAGCCGGGATTTTACCGGGGGCGGTGAAGGCGAGGTTTTTCGAGGTGCCCTAAAGGGGATAGGCTCGCATTATTTTTTTCTCGGGCGAGGCGGTGCTCGAATTAACCAGGTTGGCAAGCCATCTCAAGTTCGTGCATGCCCATTCGACGGCCTATCCTTTCAACCCAACTGACAATTTCAGGCCTGTGCAGGCGCAAATGGATTGAAAACCTGGACTCCGAGCGCGTTGAAGTCGGCCACATTTCGTGTGGCAATCGTCAACCCATTCACTTTCGCCGTTGCCGCGATCATGGCGTCCTCGTAGAGCGTATCGGACTTCCTGTGCATCAATCGTGCCCACGCCCTGAAGGTTGCCGCATCCATCGGCAAGACGTTATAGGCGCCGGACAGCAATTCCAGCCACGCTTCAATTTCGCCGGCTTTCCGGCGCCTTGCTCTCGCGTCAACTCAATGCCGGCCTGTATCTCGCCCAGGGTCACAGCGGACAAGAACAGTTGCGCATCGTCGATCGATTCCAGCCAGGCAACCACACCGCCGTGCGGGCGCGGCTTGCGCAGTTCGGAAACCACGTTCGTGTCAAGCAGGTAGAGGCCCGTCACGGCATCGATTCCACCTTGCGGCGCTTTGCTTGCCCTCGGGCAGGCACGATCATGTCGGTGCGCGCCTGGTCAGATAGCAGCAGTTGTTTCAAGGAAGGGCGCGCCGCTGACTGCAAACGTCGCCATTCCTTGCACAGGCACCAGCACGGCGGCTTCAGCGCCTCGCCTGGTCACCATCTGTGGCCCCTCTACCAGGCAGGCATCCAGAAACCCAAAACCGTGCTTTCGTGGCATCCTGAACCGGCCATGTATGCATGGTAGCTCCTCGCAACCAGTCATTTATCTAGTCTGTCATTGTTTGTCTACAGGGTCAAAGCAGCATTCGCCAGTGTGACTGGTTATTCGAGGTTCCTGCGGTGAATGCCGCCGCCTGGCTTGACGCTTGATTCCAGGTTGGAGCAATTAAGGGGCCGGGCTCGAAGAATTGGCAGGCATTCAGCCGGCCCCGCAGCATTTCTTGTACTTCTTGCCGCTGCCGCACGGGCAGGGTTCGTTGCGGCCGACTTTGGGTTCCTCGCGGCGGTAGGGTTCCTGGAAGGAGGTCGTCTTCCATCCCGTCCGGGTTTTCCTCGCTCTCCGGTTTGAAGCAGTGCCACCCGCCCATCTCCTCGGTCACGGAGCGGGCATAGTGTTCGTTCCGGGCCTGGAGACGGAGTTGGGCGAAATCGAGGCGGGCATCGGCTTCCACTTCCCGGAGGCTGACATAAGATGGGTCCACGAGGCCGTCGGCGTACCAGCGACGTATGGTGTCCAGCGCGGGCGCGGCACCCAGGTCGGCCAGGTCGGCCACCACCATGGACAGGAAGGTCGGGTCGTCAGCGTTTCCGGATCGCAGCCGCCCCGCCTCGGCTTCGCCACAGTACGCCAGCCATTCCCGGTGGGCGTCAGGTTCCAGGTCGCCTTCCATGACCCGGGTCATCAGCGCATTCAGGGCCGCCCCACGAGCGTAGAGGTACAGGCGGTCATCCGGGATGGCTCAGCGCTTTCAGGTCGGCATCGCTCCCCAGGGTGGAGGCCAGGCAACGTCCCAGTCCATCGCTCACCACGTCACCCAGCAAGTCCTCCAGGACGTCTTCCGGCAATTCGGCGATGCGCATCAGAGGCGCGAAGGCGCGGCGATCACGGTGTTCAGCCAACAGGAACATGGCATAGAGATGCAGCATGTAACTGCCGTCCCTCGCCTGTTCCGGGGTTGCCGCGACGGCGTCCAGGGCGTCAAGCAGGCGAGGCGCCACTTCCTCCCAGTTCGCTTCGGCGAGGGCGATGGCTTCGGCGGGGAAGGGCCTGGAAAACGTGGTGAGTGCTGGAGCGAGGGTTTCCCAGGCCGATCCCGTGGTCAATCCAGGTCCGACGGGCGCTTCGCCCTCAGACGGCGATAAACCTCCGCCCCCGCTTCACGAACTCGATGGATTTCTTCCATGCCCTTCTCCAGAGCCTCGCTCTCGCTGATGCCCTGCTTCGCCGCGAAGTCCCGCACATCCTGGGTGATCTTCATGGAGCAGAAGTGGGGCCGCACATGGAGCAGAAGTGGGCCACCTTGGCGGATTCCTTGGGCAGGGTCTCGTCGTGGAAGGACTTGGCCTTGTCCGGGTCCAGGCCCAGGTTGAACTGGTCGTCCCAGCGGAATTCAAAGCGGGCTTTTGACAAAGCGTTGTCCCGGATCTGGGCGCCCGGGTGGCCCTTGGCCAGGTCGGCGGCGTGGCGGCGAGCTTGTAGGTGATGATGCCTTCCTTGACGTCGTCCTTGTCCGGCAGGCCCAGGTGTTCCTTGGGCGTCACGTAGCAGAGCATGGCGGTGCCGTACCAGCCGATCTAGGCGGCGCTGATGGCGCTGGTGATGTGGTCGTAACCGGGGGCGATGTCGGTGGTGAGGGGGCCCAGGGTGTAGAAGGGGGCTTCGTCGCACCAGTCCAGTTGCAGGTCCATGTTCTCCTTGATGAGATGCATGGGCACATGGCCGGGGCCTTCGATCATCACCTGCACGTCGTGCTTCCAGGCCACCTGGGTCAGTTCGCCCAGGGTCTTGAGTTCGCCCAGTTGGGCCTCGTCGTTGGCGTCGTAGATGGAGCCGGGGCGCAGGCCGTCGCCCAGGGAGAAGGCCACGTCGTAGGCCTTCATGATTTCGCAGATTTCCTCGAAGTTCGTATAGAGGAAGCTTTCCTTGTGGTGGGCCAGGCACCACTTGGCCAGGATGGAGCCGCCCCGGCTGACGATGCCGGTCATGCGGTTGGCGGTCATGGGCACGTAGCGCAGCAGCACGCCGGCGTGGATGGTGAAGTAGTCCACGCCCTGTTCCGCCTGCTCGATGAGGGTGTCGCGGAACATCTCCCAGGTGAGTTCCTCGGCGCGGCCGTCCACCTTCTCCAGGGCCTGGTAGATGGGCACGGTGCCGATGGGCACCGGGCTGTTGCGGATGATCCACTCCCGGGTTTCATGGATGTTCTTGCCGGTGGACAGGTCCATGACCGTGTCGCCGCCCCAGCGGATGGACCAGGTCATCTTGTCCACTTCCTCGTTGATGGAGGAGCCCAGGGCCGAGTTGCCGATGTTGGCGTTGATCTTCACCAGGAAATTGCGGCCGATGATCATGGGCTCGGTTTCCGGGTGGTTGATGTTGCAGGGGATGATGGCCCGGCCCCGGGCGATCTCGGAACGCACGAATTCGGGAGTGATCTCCTCGGGAATGGAGGCGCCGAAGTTCTGGCCGGGATGCTGGCGGCCCATGAGCTTGGCCAGTTTCTCGCCCTGGGGACCGGAGGCGCGCAGGGCGGCCAGGTATTCCTGGCGGCGCAGGTTCTCGCGGATGGCGACGTATTCCATTTCCGGGGTGACGATGCCCTGTCTCGCGTAGTGCATTTGCGAGACATTCATGCCGGCTTTGGCCCGGCGCGGCTGGCGGTGCAGGCCGGGAAAGCGCAGGCGTGCCAGGTCCGCGATGTCGGCGCGCTGGCGGCCGTATTCCGAGGACAGGCCGGGCAGCACCTCGGTGTCGCCGCGCTCCTCGATCCACTTCTGGCGCAGGGCGGGCAGGCCCTGGCGGATGTCGATCTTGGCCGCCGGGTCGGTGTAGGGGCCGGAACAGTCGTAGACGTAGACGGGCGGGTTCTTCTCCCCCCCCATGCCGGTGGGCGTGTCGGCCTGGCTGATTTCCCGCATGGGCACCTGGATGTCGGGCCGGCTGCCCTGGATGTAGACCTTGCGCGAATTCGGCAGGGGCTGGATGGCGGCCTCGTCCACGTGGGCGGTGGCGGCTAGGAATTGACCCAAATGCTGGGGATTGGCGTTCATGGTGCGCTCCAGGTGTTCGGAAAAATCATAGGGAGCGCGCTTGCGGGGAGGACGCTTCCCTACGCCGGAATGATCCGGATCAGGTTCCAAGGGTGTGATCTCAGCCGTCCAAGATGGTTGTCACGGCACCCTAACGTGGGCGGGAAACTAGCCCAAACAAGGGCTTATTACAAGCGCGCGCGGCCAACAGGGGGCATCGGGGAGGCGGAAACACCCTGTAACACCTCATTACCCCCCGGAAACCCTCCTGGAACCCTTGCCGAATAAGCTGGGATCGTCGTCAACCCAAGGAGTGAATCATGAAAGCCAAATTCATCGCCCCCGCCCTGCTGATCTCCAGCCTGGCTCTGTTCGGCAACGCCGCCACGGCTTCCGACGAATTGGCGGGCGCGGTCATCGGCGCCGGTGCCGGCGCCCTCGTCGGCCATTCCATCGACCGTTATGACGGTGCCGTGGTGGGCGGCATATTGGGCGCCGTGCTGGGCGTGGTCATCGCCGACGACGATGACGACCGGCCCCGTGTCGTCCATCACTACCATCCGCGTCCGGTCTACGGTCCTCCCGTGGTGGTCTATCAGAAGCCCCATGTGCGCCACCTGCCGCCGCCGGTGTACGTGGACTACCGCCGCCCCCATCCCCAATGGCAGCATCGGATGAATGAGCGCGATGACTGGCGGGACGATCGCCGCAACGATCGCCGCGACCCCGGCTTCGGACGGGACGATCGCCGGGATCCTGGCCCGGATCGGGGACACGATCGCGGTGGCCAGGGGCGTGACGATCGCGGCGGCCGCCGGGGCTGACACGCCGGAAACCTCCGGAGTGCTCCGGAGAACACCCGTCGGCCAGGGGCTCGGCGGGTGACGTGAGGCAAATCGGCGGGGCCGTCACGACGGCCCCGCCGCCAATTCGGACAAAGCCATCTAACATCCAGGGCAAGGGGTCGAGTTCGGCCCGGAGAGCCAGGATGCCCGCAATGGTGAAACCGCCCAATCTCCTCTACGGCGTGGAGGAGAAGCCGCCGTCGTGGGTGGTTTGGCTGCTGGGCGTGCAGCACATCGGCATCATCGCCATCGGTCTCATCTTTCCGGTGGTGGTGGTTCAGGAAATGGGCGGCGGCGTGGCCGACGCGGCGCGCATGGTGAGCGTGTCGATGATCGCGGCGGGCATCGGCGTGATGGCCCAGGCCTGGGGCCGGGGGCCGGTGGGCTCGGGTTATCTCTGCCCCCAGCTGTGCGGCCCTTCCTTCCTCGGTGCCTCCATCCTGGCGGCCAAGACCGGCGGCCTGTCCCTGGTGTTCGGCATGACGGCGCTGGTGGGCCTGTTCGAGATGGCGTTCTCGCGCCTGGTGCGTCGGCTGCGGGTGCTGTTCCCGGCGGAGGTGACGGGCCTGATCGTGATGATGGTGGGCATCAGCGTCACCGGCCTGGCCATGCGTATGTTCTTCGGCGCCAGGGCGGCGAGTCCCGAACTGCGCGAGGCGGAAATCCTGGTGGCGGTGGCCACCCTGGCGGCCATGATCGGCATGAACGTCTGGAGCCGGGGCCGCCTGCGGCTGTTCTGCATCCTCATCGGCATGGGCCTGGGTTATGGCCTGTCCTTCCTCGCCGGCGTGCTGACGCCGGCCCATCTGGAGCGGGTGCTGGACGGCGCCTGGCTGGCCTCTCCCCTGGCGGGCCATCCGGGCTGGTCGTTCGAGGGCGCCCTGGCGGCGCCCTTCCTCATCGCCATCCTGTGTTCCACCCTCAAGAGCGTGGGCGACCTGACCACCTGCCAGAAGATCAACGATCCCGACTGGAAGCGCCCCGACCTGAAACGGATCGGCGACGGCATCATGGCCAATTCCTTCGGCGTTATCAGCGCCGGCCTGCTGGGGGGCATGGGGCAATCCGCCTCCTCGGCGAACGTGGGCCTGAGCGTGGCCACCGGCGCCACCAGCCGGGTCATCGCCTACGCCATCGGCGGGCTGCTGTTCGTGCTGGCCTTCTGTCCCAAGCTGGCCACGGTGTTCGCCATCATGCCGGCGCCGGTCATGGGCGCCACCCTGATCTTCGCGCTGAGCTTCATGGTGGTGGCCGGCATCCAGATCATCATGAGCCGCATGCTCGACGCGCGTAAGACCTTCGTGGTGGGCATCGCCATGATCGTCGGCATCGGCGTGGATGTGGCGCCCGAGATTTTCCACACCTTTCCCCACTGGCTGCAGCCGGTATTCCATTCCTCCCTGTCCGCCGCGACGCTCCTGGCCATCCTCCTCAACCTGGTGTTCCGCGTCGGCATCGCCAGCAAGGCCGGCGTCGAACTGGCGCCCGGCCGGACGCGTCGGAACATGTGTTCGCCTTCATGCAGCGCCAGGGCGGCCTGTGGGGCGCGCGCAAGGAGGTGATCGACAAGGCGGCCGCGGCGGCGGATGAATTCATGGAGGCGGTGCGCGAACATGAATTGACCCGTGCGCCGGTGCATCTGGAAGCGCGCTTCGACGAATACCGGCTGGAACTGGAGTTCAGCTATCGCGGCCGCGCCATGGCGTTTCCCGAATCCCGTCCCGATCCGGGCGAACTGCTGCAAGACCCCCAGGCCATGGACCGCATGGCCGGCTATCTGGTGCGCCGCTACGCCGACAAGATCAGCGCCGTCGAGAACGGCGAGGCCTGCCGCGTGAAACTGTCCTTCGAGCACTGATCGCTCGAGGACTGATCGCTCAAGGCGTGTGCCTTACCGCCAGCAGGATTTCGTCCTGCTTGAGTCGGTAGCCGTCGCCGCGCCGGTGGCGACGGGCGAAGTAGTCGCGGATCTCGCCGGCCCGCGCGCGGAACTTGCGGTCGATGAGCAGGAACAGGCCGATTTCCACCATGTCGTCCAGGCTGTCGGTCCAGATCTCGTTGACGAAGTAGCGCGCCTCCACCGCCCGGTCGCCGAAGCGGTGGATCAGTTCCCGCCACAGCCCCAGGATGTCCACGTCGAAGTGGGCGAAGTGGTTGTAGAAATCCGCCAGTTCGCCGATGGGCGATTGCAGCACGATGGCCAGGCGGCCGTCCGGTTCCGGTGGGCGCATCTTGTCGATGGCCGGCATCCAGTCCGCCTCGTCCAGGTAGTCAGGACATGGGAACACAGGATGAAATCGAAGCGGTCGTCGCCCAGGTCCGCGTTGGCCCAGGTCGTGTTGTGCAGCTTGAATTGGGGGTAGCGGCGGCGCAGGAACTCGATCTGGGGCGTGTTGGGTTCCACCACGGTGGTTTCGTGGAAGGTCTGGGCCAGCGGGATGGTCAGGTCGCCGCCGCCGGCGCCCACGTCCAGGAAGCGTCGGCGATGGTGAAGATCGGCGATGACCTCGCCGATCTTCACCAGTTCGATGCGCTTGTCGGTGGAAGAGCGGATGAACAGTTCCAGCTGTTTCTGGAAAACCGCCTCGTCTTCCATCTCGGGGGGCGGCGCCCGGCCAGGGGCCGCCGCGTCCGGCTTCAGCATCGAAGTCAGCCTTCCAGGCTGTCGCTGATGGCCATGATGTTGGCGAAACCCGAGATGTCGAGAACTTCCCGCACGGCTTCGGTGGGACCGACCAGGCGGAATTCGCCGCCGCTGAGTTGCCTCAGGGTGGCCAGAAGACGCGCAGGCCGGCGCTGCTCAGATACTGCACGCCGGAGAGATCGGCGGCGATGCGGGTCTCGCCCGGCGTCGATGGTGCCGCGCAGCGACGCCCCAGTTGCGGCGCGGTGGTGCCGTCGATGCGGCCGGAAATGGCGCAGACCAGCCACCTGGCCTGCTTGCGTGTGTCGATGCGCATGACATTTTCCTCCTGTCAATCGTCGCCCCGCGCGGCGCCGGGGGTGAGGACCTGTCCTCTTCTCGATCTCCTTGTCCATTTTGATTATAAGGCGATTGTTTCCGCTGTTTTGCAACGCCCTCGCGCACGAGTCGCCGGACAAGGTGGAGGCCGAGTCCCCTGGCCGGCGCCGGGACAGGTCGGGACCCAGGTAGGGGCGGGCCTGTCCGCCAGGGGTCGAAGGGGCGGGCGTCGTCGCGAATCTCCAGTTCGATGCTGTCGTCCAGGACCGCCACCCGCACCCGGGAGCGTATGCTCGCCGTCGTCCGGGTAGCCGGGCGAGGGTGTTGGCGATGATTTCTTCCAGCACCAGGTTGAGCCGATGGGCGCTGAGGGGTGACAGGCCGGCGCGCACCCCGAGTCCTTCCACCGCCGCCGCGAGCCGGGAAATCTCCTCGCGGGCATTGCGCAGGGTCAGTTCCAGTTCCGGAGGGGGCGCCTGGGTCAGGTTCGCTTCTCAGGATGAGCAGGGTGATAAACGTCGAAGGGCGTGCCCGCCTGGTAATCGTCCAGGGTCGCGACGATGCGTCGCCCCATCGCCTCCGCCGGCAGCGCCGCGGTATCGGCCAGCAAGCCTTCCAGACGGGCGGTGCCGAAAGCCTCGCCCCCGGGTGACATGGCCTCGGTCACGCCGTCGGTATACATGAACAGGGTGTCGCCGGCCTGAGAGCTCGACATGGCCGCCGCGGAAGACGTGATCGGGCCGCGCGTTGAGCATGGGGTCGCCGAGGCGCCCGAAGTTTTCCCGGCCGCCCCGGGCGCGCAGCAGCCAGGGCCCGGGTGGCCGCCGTTGGCAACCCCGGGCGGCCGCTGGCGATGTCGTAGAACGCCAGGAACACGGTGACGAACATGCAGGCCTCGTTCTCCCGGCACAGGGCCCGGTTGGCCTGGACCAGGGCCTGCGGGATTTTCGGCGCGCAGGCAGGCGTCCTTCAGCAGGGTGCGGCTGACCGCCATGAACAGGGCCGCCGGAATGCCCTTGCCGGAGACATCGGCGATCAGCAGGGCGAGCCGGTCGCCGGCAAGGGGGAAGAAATCGTAGAAATCGCCGCCCACCTCCCGGGCTTCCCGGTTGGCGCCGTGCAGTTCGTATTCGGGACGCCAGGCAGGCGAGGCGGCGCCGGGCAACATGGCTTCCCTGGATGCGGCGGCGATGCGGATCTCGCTTTCCAGCGCCTCCTGGGCGGCGGCTTCCCGGCCAGGCGGGCGGCATGTTCCGCCAGTTCGCCGCCCAGGCGGTTGAAGGCCTGGGCCAGATCGCGCACCTCCGCGCTGCCCTTTTCCGGGACTTCCACGCTGAAATCGCCCCGCCCCAGGCGGATGACGCCAGCGCGCAGCCGGTCGAGGGGGCGCGCCACGTGGCGCGTCAGCCAGAAGGCCAGCAACACCGCCGCCACCATGGCGAAGCGCCGGCGGCGAACACCCAGGATGCCATCCGTTGCGTTCGGCGTCCGCCCCGGCGGCCACGCGCGCGGTCATGGCGGCGCGGGCCTGTTGGCCGCCCGAGCCGATCTCCCGCTGCACCGGCAGGAAGAAGTCCTCGATATTGACCACCGCCGCGACGATGAACGGGGTGTTGGCACCTGGCGCAGCACCATGTACTTGCGCCGGCCGCGGTTGTCCCGATCCAGGAGGCTAGTAGCCGCGGACCTCCGGTTCCCGGAAGGAGCGGCCCACCAGCATCCACATCTCGGGATAACGGGCCTTCCATTGGCGGAAATTGCGCCCTCCACCTCCGGATTGATGCCGGACCGACACCCCGGCGCGGTCCAGACGTCGGTGTAGCCCGCCACCCGGTCCAGGGCGTGGATGTCCCGGTTGGCGGCGGCCCGGAGCCGGGCGTCGGCGCGCAGGGCGGCATAGTCCGGGTCGAACGATGGCCCAGCAGCAGGGAAAGCTGTTCGCGGCGGAACGTGCGAGTGTCGCGACGAAACGTTCGCCGTTGCGCGTCAGGATGTCCTCGGCCAGGCGGTGATTGGCCTGGGTGATCTCCGCGCGGGCGTGATCGGCCCCCGCCAGGTTGCGCCGGTTCAGGTTGTCGAGGGCGAAGCTGGCGATCAGCAGCAATGCCGATACCACGCCGGCCACCAGGGCGGAGTAGGCGAGGACAAGTTTCGTGCGCAGTAACACGGGGCTCCTTCGGGATTTTTCCTCGGATCATAGGCCCGCCGCCCTGAAAACGGCAGGCAGCCGGCTATGAGCCTATTTCAGTAGGGCTCATGCCCCGCGCCGCTGGTGTGCGGGATGCGGTGCAAGGCGCGGGTGGCGCGGTTTGGTTGTTCCAAACAAGCTGCCCGCAACGCGGCAATGCGCCCGCACACCAGCGGCCCTCCGGGTTGAGGCCAGGAACGGCGTCCGCGGCGTTACGACGCTTGGACATGGAATAACCATGGCCTGCGCGCCGCGCCTTGCATCCATCCGTTCCTGGTCTCAACGCGGGACATGATCCCTACTGAAATAGGCTCTATGCTGGTAACTGCGGCCGGCCGCCATACCCACTTACCCATCGGTGACGGTCGCCGCGACCCTTCAGGAGGAATCATCGTGAAATCCGTTCGTTTTTCCCGCCCCGCCTCGGGCCCGCTGCTGGCGGGTGTTGTCGCCCTTCGCCGCGCCCGCCCGGGCGAGGGCATCGCCCCGGTGCGCCTGGCGCCTGAGGAGATTCGGCTCAGCGCCGATACCAGCCGGCCCGGCAGCATGGACATGGCCACCCTGGCGGAGACATGGGCAAGCCGGGCCTCTATGCCGCCCGCATCCGCATTCCCGGACAGCTTCGCATTCCCGCCCCACGTCCACCCGGAGGACCGCCTGGTGGTCGTGCTTTCCGGCACCCCGCACATCGGTTTCGGCGATCGCTTCGATCCGGCCCCTGATGAAGGCGTTGCCGCCCGGCAGCTTCTTCGTCGAGCCGGCCGAAAACCCCATTTCGCCTGGGTTCAGGGCGACGACGTGATCGTGCAGGTGAGCGGCATCGGCCCCTCCGGCACGGTCTATTCGGTGCCGGCGAGGCCGGCCACCGACGCGGCGGAGTCGCCGCCATGCGCGCACCCCCCGGCCGGATCTTCGACTACCGCGCTATCGGCCCCTTCGACGCCTACTGCGACGGCTACGGCCGGCCGGGCGCCCGGGGACTGGGCTATGTATGCGTGTTTTCAAGGTGGCTTACCGCCACGGTGGAGAAGACGACGATGCCCTGCTGGACCGCATCGTCGCCCTGGATCGGGCCGAGGCGGCCCAGGCCTACCTGGGCCAGATCAACATGGAGACCGCGTCCTCCTTCTGCGGCATCGCCGGCCAGGTCTGGGGCCACGACCTGGCGGTGGCCGAGGCCATCGCCGACGGCAGCCAGGCGCCCCTGTTCAGCGTCGCCCAGCACGATGGCACGGCGCCGCCCGTCTATGACGGACAACCCCCTGCTGGACGCGGGCAAGGCCCTGTTCGGCACGGCGGCAACGGCGACGCTTCCCCCCGGCGCCGGGCGCCCACGTGATCTGCGCCAACAAGAGCGTGACGGCATATCGCCCCAGGAAGGGGCCCCCCGCCGCGGAACACGGCCAGGCCCATGGCGTGTGGTGCTACCTGGCCCTGTCCATCGCCCGCGATCGCCGGGTCGCGGCCGATCTGTTCATGGAGGATGCGGGCCTGTGGCTGGAGGGCGACGACGAGGCCGCATTCGGCCGCTGGCTGACCGGCACCGGCGGCGGGGTGGCGGAGAGCATCGTGGCCTGCGGTCGCGGCCAGGGACTGTTGTTCGAGCGGACCTATCTGTGCGGTGCCCACACCCTGATCCCGCCCGGGCACCTGGGTATCGCCCTCGCCGTGGCGCCCTATCTGGTGCTGGCGCGCAGTCCCGCCGGCGGGATTTCGCCCGCCTGTCGGGGCCACTGGCGGAATGGGAGAAGTGGTGGTGTCGGAACAGGCGATGAGCCGACCGTACCTGGCTTGCAGATTCGCCCGTGGCAGGCAGCGCTTTCCGGTCGGCGGGGCAGTTGGCCTGGGCGACTTCCCAGAGCCGTAGGACGGATTGGGCAGCAGGAACCACTGACGCCGAAGCGCGACCGCCAGGGCGGGAGCGCGCCATCCATCCCGCCCACCGGCCAGTCCGGCGGGCGTTGTTGCCGTAGCGCCCCGACCTGGGCGCGGGGCAGGAAATCGCCCAGGTCGTCGCCGAGCAGCATCACCACCTTGTGGGAAGCGGCCAGGAAGCGGCGGCGGGAGCTCTTGTCGCCGCTCTCCCAGCCGTCCTGGTCGTTGCGCAGCAGAAAGGCGCGGGGATCCTCGGCCCCGGGCAGTCCCAGGCGTCGCGCCTGAGCCACCGTCGCGTCGCGCTGGGGCAGGCGGGATGGGGATAGGTGGCGGGCGGGTTCGCGTCCGGGCAGGCCCGGTTGGTGACGTAGAAGATGCGGTAGTCCCCGGGGCTGCGGGCGGCGCCCAGGAATTCCAGGCGCCGGCGAGCGGCTCGGCCGGGGCGTGTTCCACCCATTCCGCCCAGGCGCTTTCCGAGTGCCGGCGACCGGCGGCGATGAGTCCGGCGGCGTAGCGGGAGGTGGCCAACACCGTCTCGTCCAGGTCCAGGACGACGGCGGGTGGCGCGTCCGGTCCCGGCGGCGGCGCCTCCCCGTCCACCAGGGGGGAGGGCAGGATCCGGCCCCGGCCAGGCCCCGGTGGCCATGCCGAAGACCCGTGCCGTGGAAAGGCGTATTCATGGGGCGGTCTGCATCCAGAGCACGGCGTTGAGGTGCTCGTGGCCGTCGACGGGAGAGGGTCGGCGCCGGCGGCCGGCAGGGCGTGGCCCAGGATGACGGGCCATCAAACAGTTGGTGAATTTGTTCATGCCGTGACCCCGGAACGGAAAGCGCGCCCGTCGAACAGGCCCCGGTCGCTCAGCTTGAGTTCCGGGATCACCAGCAGGGCCATGGGAAGGACAGGGTCATGAACGGCGACCCCAGCGGCGAGCCGGAGGGACCGGCCATCCGGCCAGGACGGCGTAGCGGGCCGCCACCACATCGCCGTCCTCCGCGCTCATGAGTCCGGCCACCGGCAGGG
>JADJYY010000008.1 GCA_016719465.1 Hydrogenophilales bacterium | reverse complement strand
CCAAGTCGGCATCGCCCGGCCTCCCGGCCGGGCGCGGATTGAAACCGCGAACCCCACTTGCACCTGTAGCCGATGTACGGCATCGCCCGGCCTCCCGGCCGGGCGCGGATTGAAACGGCCAGATCGACAACGTATGGGGCCGCTCCGGCCTGGCATCGCCCGGCCTCCCGGCCGGGCGCGGATTGAAACAAGCGTGGTTTCCTTGATGATCCGATTACCGGGCGCATCGCCCGGCCTCCCGGCCGGGTATTCACTCGCGGCGCGGAAGGTCGAGGATCACCCTACCCGGTGCGCCAATCTGGCGTTCCTGCAATCGCTCGTTCGGGATCAGTCGGTAAAACTTGCTGGGTCCACCCTGGCGCTGTCGCCGGATAAGGCGCAGGTAGGGGGGCTGCCTAAACGTCCAGGCGTTCAACGCCGAAGCGCTTGCAGGCGGTGAGGATGCCCCGGTCGAAGGTGGCGATGGGCAGACCGTTGATCTTGGCCAGGTCGAAATAAAGCGCGTCGTATCCCTGTAGATGGTAGGCCAAGCCCATGCGAATGATTTCCTGCATGCCGGCAGCTTGATGATGGGTGACGATGTTGAGGCCTTGGACGGTGAGCATGGCGCCTTCCAGCCATGCCTTGTCGCATCCCGCCCGCCTGGCACGATGATTCCTGAGCAGGACGGCGGCGACCTCGGCATGCCAGACAAATGGCACAAGGCAATCGCCTTCGGTTTCCTTGAGGTAGTTCATGACACCGGCCGCATAGCGCATTTCCGGCTGCTTGTGCCCTTCGAGGAACCAGGCCATGGCGACACTGGCGTCGAGGACGAACGCCTCAGCCATGCCGGTAGCGCACCGCGTCCAGTTCCGCCTTGAGGTTGGTCGGCTTCATCTTTGCTTTGCGCTTTTCCACCAGGCTCAGGCCCTTTTCCAGGGCCGCCTTGTCGCCAGTCTGGCGGGTTACGATCACGTCACCGGTGTTGAATACGAAGACCGGTTTTCCCCGGCGGGTGACAGTAATGGATTCGCCCGCGCTGGCTTGTTCCAGAACGCTGGCGAGTTTGGCCTTGGCTTCGGTAAGTGTGAGGGTTTTCATGATCGGCTCACGGGTATGGGTGCGATCCATGATAGCACTCGGCATTTCTTGACTATCGACTGGCGCGATAAAGGCTTCGCGCCACGGGCGCGCGCCCCCGCGCTCTTTCCCGACGGGTTACGCAACGCGGGCCGGGACAAGGATAATCCGCCCATCGGAACCGTCATCGACAGGAAGGGGAATCATGCAGTTTTCCTGGAAGGACATCATTTACCAGCAGCGCGAGAAGCTCGCGCTGCTGCTGCACGAGCCCCTGGCGCGGCTGGCCGAGCAATGCGCGCCGGTGTGGGGCGACCGGGAAGGGATGAACGCGGTGCTGCTGGCGGGCTTTCCCGGTATTCCCCACTGCGCCTTCCTGTACGGCGTGAACGCCGACGGCATCCAGCTCTGCGACAACATCGGCAAGTCGGGCGTGACGCCGGGGCACTTCGGCCGCGATCGTTCCCAGCGCCCCTACATGCAGGAGGCCGTGCCGGCCTGGGGATTCCTGCTTTCCGACGCCTATATCAGTCTGCTGAATCAGCGCCCCTCGCTCACCGCCCTGCAGATCGTGCGCCGGGATGGGCGCGTGGTGGGTTATCTCGGCGCCGATTTCGACCTGCGCGACCTGCCCGCCACCTCGCAACTCTACGAGGAGCCCGGCAACTGGCGGCAGATCAAGGGTGACCCGGCCATCCGCGGCGCGGTGTTCCAGCAATGCCGGGTGGACAGTCTCATGGACCAGAACCTGGAGAAGGCCCTGTCCATCCTGGAGGAACTGCTCACCCATCGCGGCGTGTTCCAGTGCCAGATCCATTTCTCCAGCAGCCAGGCCACCATCTGGACGGTTGACGATCCCTATCGCTATCGCATCCTGGACCAGGAAGCCCTGAGCGACCCGGATATCTGCCTGGCCTACCCGCCCCAGGCCTACCCGGGCGACGCCGTGATCCCGCCCGAAGACATTGCCCGCATCCTGGAGCACCTGAGCACCCTGCGCATGGCCGACGAGAACATCTACCTGCGCATGTCCTCCATCAACCTCTTCAACGGCATGGTCAGCCTGACGTTTTCCTGCGACGGCTCCCACTACATGCGTTACGACGAGTTTCTGGGCAAGGGCAGCCCCTTCGGCTTCGTCGGCGGCGGCTGATCCGCCGGGCGAATGACAACGGGGGCCGAAGCCCCCGCCCACCGCGCTGGAAAGCGGCGTCTCAGTCCTGGATGTTTTTCCGTCGGCGCGCGAAACCCAGCCCCGCGAGACCCAGGCCGAACAGGGCCAGGGAGGCCGGCTCGGGCACGGCGGCAAGGCGGTACAGGGTGGTGGTGTTGGACACCTCGTGGGCCACCGCCAGGTAATGATCGCCACCGAAGCTATAAGCCAGCAGTCCTTCGGGGGAAACGTCACCGCCGCCGACGATCATGTCCAGGTAGCTGACGTTGTAGGGATCCGTGACATCGAACAGCGCAACCGCGCTTTCCTTGGTGCGCTCCAGTCCGATGAAGGCCAGGGTGCGGCCGCCGATCTCGATCAGGGCCACGCCTTCCGGCTCAACGCCCTTGTCGTCGCTGCGGCCGTCGTCGTAGATCAAGCGGGCGATGGCCTCGGCGTCCAGGATGTTGCCGCTGTCATAGACGAGCTTGCCGTTCTCGTCCCTGATGGAGAAGGAACGGGCGCCGAAAGTCACCAGGTCGGCGCCGGAGGTGGAGTCGGTAAGGGAGATGTTCAGCTGCTTGAGATCGTCCGGATAACCGCCCAGGCCTGAATCCTTCACCCGCCCCTTGTCACCGTCGTCCTCGCGGGTGTCGCCTTCATTGGCCATGACCACGTAGGTCTTGCCGCCCGCCTGGTAGGTGGCCATGCCGTCGGGCTGATACAGGCCCTTCACGGCGGCGGAACGCAGGGAGATGGTGTTGTCCTTGTGGTTAGGGTCGATTTCATTGCCGCCGGCGCTGAAATCCTTGACGCCCAGGCCGACCACCTTCTCGAAGGTATTGCTGGCCAGGTCCAGCACCGCCATGGCGTTGGCCTCCTGCAGGCCGACGAAGGCCTTTTTGCCATCCGCGCTCACGGCAATGTATTCAGGCTCGAAGTCCATGCCGGTGTTGGTGCGGATATGGCCGCCTTGCTGGCTTACGCCAGCGAAGCCCGGGGTGGCGATCACGGCGCGGGTGTTCATGTCGATGATGCTGACGCTGCCCGCGGGATCGAAGCCGCCGTAGGTGGTCGGAGTCGCCTCGTTGGCTACCAGCAGCTTGCCGCCATCGGGCGTGAAGGTCAGCATGTCGGGCAGGGCGCCCACGCCGACGCTGCCCGTATTGGCGCGTGTGGCGGTGTTGTAGAACTGGACCGTACCGTTCTGGGTGCGGTCTGTTTTGTTCTCGATGGCGAAGGCGGCGACCCCGTTCTTGATGGCCACGCTGTTCACGCTGCCGAAGCCGCTGGTGTCGATGTGCTGCACCAGGGCGCCGGTGCCGGCGTTGAGCACGTCCACGCCCACCACCCCCGCCACCCAGATGGTGTTGGTGGCGGCGTCGAAGGCGGCGATCTCGGAGGTCACCCCCGTATTCAGGCCGGTTTGCCCGTGGTTTGTGCTCCAGACCTTGTCGACGGAGACGATGGGACCGGCGGCGGCTTCCATGCCGGGTACCAGGGCGGCGGCCAGCAGCAGGGCCTGGATCAGGGGACGGGTTTGCATTCTTGTGCCTCGGGAGGTTTGTGGTCGGCCCCGAGTTATAAGTCACGCGTTTTACAGCCATATGTCAGTGCGCAATATGTCAGCGCGCCGTGCCGACGGCGGCCGGGGAATCGGCTTCCCCCCCTCCTCCCCTTCTCCCACCCCTTGCCGGCGCCGTCCCGGAATCAGCGCGCGAGTTCGCCCGTCGCCAGCAGCAGCGCCCCGAAGGGAAGCCGCGCGGGCGTCAGGTGCTCCGCCAGGCGCGCGAGGGGCCCGCCGCCCGGAAGGAAGACGGCGCTGCTCAGCCGCAACCTGGCCACGGGAAGTCCGGCGAACAGGGCACGCACTTCCCGCGACGTATGCCAGGCCGCGCCCTGGTAGGCGGGCCGGCCGGCATGGCGCCGGTGCCAGAGGCTGTGGCGGTTCAGCCAGCCGACGGCGAATCCGCGACGGGCTACCCGGACGATCTCGGCCAATGCCCGGCGTTCGTCGGCCACGAAACACAGGGAGGCGATGGCAATCACCCGGTCGAAGCTGGCGTCGGCGAAGGGCAGCGCCCGGGCGTCGCCTTCCAGATAGCGTTCGTTGCGGCCATGGGCCCGCGCGAAGTCCAGCATGGCGGGATCCCTATCCAGGCCGGTGACGTTCCAGCCGTTTTCGGCGGCGAAGCGGCGGGTGAACCAGCCGCTGCCGCAACCCACGTCGAGCAGGGTTTCACTCGGAAGGAGGCCAAGCCGGCGGCGGATGAGTCTGAACTCCGTTTCGCCGACCCAGCGCCCGCGCGGGCTGTCGTACCAGGCGTCGTAGTCCGCCGGCGTCATGGTCCCCACCTCATGGTCCCCTCCTCACGCCCAGACTTTTCCAGGCGGCGATCAGCGCCTCGGCGGCGGCCCCGGTTTCCGCCGCCGTGGTAAAGCGGCCCAGGGACAGGCGCACGGCCCCCGCCGCCAGAACCCCGTCTCGGCCCATGGCCCCCAGCACGCCGCTGGCGGCATGTTGCCCGGCATGGCAGGCCGACCCGGTGGAGGCGGCGAGGGAACCGGCCGCCGCCAGCAGGTCCCAGCCGGTCACTCCCGGGAAGGAGAGATTGAGGGTATTGGGCAGGCGCGCCTGGGGATGGCCGTTCAGCAGCAGCCCGGGAATGGCCGCCGCCAGCCGCCGGTGCAAGTCGTCGCGCAGAACACCAATCCGTTCGGCTTCACCGGCCAGCGCCTCCCGCGCCAGGCGCGCGGCCTCGCCCAGCCCGACGATGTGAGGCACGTTCTCGGTGCCCGGGCGTAGCCCGCGTTCGTGGCCCGCCCCATGCGTGATGGCCGCCAGGGGGGTGCCTTCCCGGACGTAGAGCGCCCCCACGCCCTTGGGCGCGTAGAACTTGTGGCCGGCCAGGGTGAGCAGGTCGGCGCCCAAGTCATCCACGTCGACGGGGATCTTGCCCGCCGCCTGGGCCGCGTCCACATGCATCAGCGCGCCGACGGCATGGGCCCGGTCGGCGATGGCGCGGATGGGCTGGATCGTGCCCACCTCGTTGTTGGCCAGCATCACCGAGACCAGCAGGGTATCGGCCCCGACCGCGTCGGTGACGCTCGCCAGGCGCACCCGGGCCTCGGCATCCACAGGCAGTTCGTCCACCGCCCAGCCGTTCCGGGCCAGCTCGGCCAGGGGCCGGGCCACCGAAGGATGCTCGATGGCGGAGGTGGCCAGGCGGCGGCGCCCGCTTGCGCCGGCCGCCCTGGCCGCGCCCTGGATGGCCAGGTTGTTGGCCTCGGTGGCGCAGCCGGTGAACACGATTTCCTCCGGCCGGGCGCCGATCAGTTCGGCCACCCGGGCGCGGGCGGCATCCACCGCCGCCTTGGCGCGCCGGCCATAAACATGGTCGGAGGACGGGTTGCCGAAACCCTCGCGCAGCCAGGGCAGCATGGCCTCCAGCACGCGGGGGTCCACCGGCGTGGTGGCGTTGTAGTCCAGGTAGAGCGGTTCGGTCATGGTGCGGCCTTCGGCTTGATTTCGGGCTCCGGCGGGTGGGTTTGCAGCCGCTCCACCAGCGCGCCGGATCGGTAGATGCGCAGCTCGCCCGGCGCGAACGGCGTCCAGCCGCCATGGCCGGACAGGGGCTCGGTGGCCACCAGGGCGACATCGGGGGCGCCGCCGGCCGTTTCCAGGTAATGCAGCCGGTCGTGGCCGTAGGCGATCAGGCAGGCGCCGTCCGACAGCAGGAAATTGAACTTGCCGCCCAGGGCGATCAGTTCGCTGATCCTCGCCACCTCGGCCAGCCAGTCGGCGGCCGGATCGTGAACGTGCCGGCCGAGGTGTTCATGCAGGTGGCCGAGCAGGTGGCAAAAGGCGAATTCCGAATCGGTTTCCCCCTCGGGCAGGCAGAACCGTTCCGGCCTGGCTTCCTCCATCTCGACGATTTCCGGCACCAGGCCGTTGTGGGCGAACACCCAGGTCCTGCCGCAACACGCGCGCCGGAAGGGATGGGTGTTGCCGAGGGTGTTGACCGGCGGAAACCGGGCCTTGCGCACATGGGCGATGACCAGGTCCGAGACCAGGGTCTCGGCCAGGCTCGCGAACAGGACGCTGTCGCAGCCCGGCAGCGCTTCCTTGGCGATGCGGAATGCGCCCGCCTCGCGCCAGGCCAGGCCCCAGCCATCCGGGTTGTCCGCCAGCCGGCCGCCCCGCGGGGGAAACCGGCCGAGCGGGGTTTCCCGTGCATGGATCGGCCGGCTGGCGGAAAGACCGAACAGTTCGCACATGGCTTCAGCCCAGGGCCGGTTCCAGGTCGGCGATCAAGTCATCCGCGTCCTCCAGGCCCGCCGACAGGCGCGGCATGGCACCGGAGATGCCGCGCCGGGCGCGGGGGGCGCAGGCTTGGACACAACGGGCCGGGAGGGCGGACTTGTCGTTCATTGCGAATCCTCATTCGAAACGGAAGCTGGCGCTTGATTCCGCGCAGGGGTGCTAGGCCGCATCCTACCGCCGTGCCTTACCGGGCACCCGTCCCCGCGCGGCGGTAACAGACTCGGAAGGCCAGGTTCATGTTCGCCCGCATCACTATCTCCTTGTCGTGGCGGGCCGGCATCAAGCGCGAATGGGTCCATGGCGCTTCCTCCGAAAATATGGGTTGAGGCGGACCCGGTTAATGACTAACATTCTAAAGAAGATTGGAGTATTGGATGAAAAACACCGGAAGGCAAGTCAAGGATGCGCTCTATGCCCAGGTCACCCGCATCGGCAAGGCCATGTGCAGCCCCAAGCGGCTGGAACTGATCGAACTCCTGTGCCAGGGCGAGAAGCCCGTGGAGCGGTTGGCGGCGGAGGCGGAAATCTCCATGAAGCTGGCCAGCGCCCACCTCAAGGAATTGCGCCAGGCCCACCTGGTGGAGACCCGGCGCGAGGGCAAGAACATTTTTTACCGGCTCACCGGCGAATCCGTGGCGGATTTCTGGGTAGCCATGCGCGCCCTCGCCGAGGATCGCCTGCTGGAACTGCGCGCGGCCCTGGCCAAGCTGGCCGAGCACGCCCACGAGCTGATGCCCATGGAGCGCGAGGAGCTGCTGGCCCAGGCCGAGCAGGGCGAGGTGGTGGTGCTGGACGTGCGGCCGGGCAATGAATTTGCTGCCGGCCATCTGCCCTTCGCCCGTTCCCTGCCGCTGGAGGAATTGCAGCAACGGCTGGCGGAACTGCCCCGGGACAAACCGGTGGTGGCCTATTGCCGGGGGCCATTCTGCCTGATGGCGGTGGAGGCGGCGGCGTTCCTGCGCCAGCAGGGCTTCCGGGCCATCCGCTTCGAGGACGGCGTGGCCGAGTGGCGCGCCCACGGCCTGCCGGTGGTGAGCGAAGCCACCTGAAAGGTTCCACCTTGAAATTCCTGATTTCCATAACCCATCCCGCCCATACCGGCCGATAGACCCCGTCAGAAAGGAAATTGCCATGAAAACCACGTTCTCATTCCTGCTCGCCCTGATCCTGGCCATCCTCGCGATTCAGGTTTCGGCCCAGCAATCCTTCAACGTACCCGGCGCGGTGGACGCCGCCGGCCGCAAGGTACTGACCTTCGTCAACAAGGACCCGCCCGGACAGCGCTGCAACAACAATCTCCAGGTGGCCTCGGAGATCGCCAACGTCTACCGCCTGCCCATCCAGCTGCTGCCCACCAGCCTGGTGCCCAACCTGCCCGCGCCCAGCGTGTTCTACGGCACCCAGATGATCGCGGCGGACGGCAAGGACCATAACGGCCTGTCCAGCTTCCAGCTGGTGGCCGACGTGCTGGAAATGGACAGCGTGCCCAAACAGGCCAAGCCCGGCCTGCTGTTCAACGAGAAGGTGCGCAAGGAGTACGAGGACCTGCGCGGCATGATCAAGAGCGGCGGCAAGTAATGCCACGGCCCGCGCCCGGGAGAGCCACGTGAGTTTGGAACACCTCGTCCTGAGCCACGAACCGGCCATCCGGCTCGGCTTCTTCCTGGGCGTCTTCGCCGTTGTCGCCCTGTGGGAGGTGGCCGCCCCCCGCCGAGCGCTGACCGTCTCCAAGACCCTGCGCTGGGCCAGCAACCTGGGCCTGGTGGCGCTCAACACCGTCATGCTGCGGCTGCTCTTCCCGCTGGCGGCGGTGGGCGTGGCCGCCTTCTGCGTACAAAACGGCTGGGGTCTCATCAACCACTTCCGGGTGCCGTTCGTGCTCGCCGTGCCCCTGGCCGTGATCGCCATGGACTTCGTCATCTGGCTGCAGCATGTCATGGTCCACGCCGTGCCGGCCCTTTGGCGGCTGCACCGGGTGCACCACGCCGACCTGGACTACGACGTGACCACCGGCGCCCGCTTCCATCCCCTGGAAATCATCCTGTCCATGCTCATCAAGTTCGCCACCATCGTCGTGCTGGGCCCGCCGGTGGTGGCGGTGGTGATCTTCGAGGTGTTGCTCAACGCCACCGCCATGTTCAACCACGGCAACATCCGCCTGCCGGCGGGGCTGGACCGGGCGCTGCGCTGGTTTGTGGTCACCCCGGACATGCACCGGGTGCACCACTCGGTGGAAGACGACGAGACCAATTCCAACTTCGGCTTCAACCTGCCCTGGTGGGACCGGCTGTTCGGCACCTACCGCGACCAGCCGCGCGCCGGCCACGAAGGCATGACTATCGGCATCCGCGGTTATGACAATCCCCGCGAGGTGGACCGCCTGGACGGCATGCTGCTGCTGCCGTTCAAGGGCGAGATCACGGATTACGCCATCAACCGGCGCAACTATTCCACCGGGGCCAAACCATGAACAAGACCGTCTTGCGCTGGCTGCTCGGCCTGACCCTGCTGGCCGCCGTCTCCGCGGCCGTCGTCCTGCGCGACCGCTTCGACGCCGCCGCCCTGGAAACCTGGGTCAGCTCCGCCGGCGCGGCGGGACCGCTGTTGTTCATGGCCCTCTATGCCCTGGCCACGGTGCTGTTCCTGCCCGGCTCGGTCATCACCCTGGCCGGCGGCGCCCTGTTCGGGCCGGTCTGGGGCACGCTCTGGAACCTGACGGGGGCGACGATCGGCGCCTCGCTGGCTTTCCTCATCGCCCGCTACCTGGGCGCGGACTGGGTGGCGCGCCGCGCCGGCCCGAGGCTACAAAGCCTCAACGAGGGGGTGAGCGCGGAAGGCTGGCGCTTCGTCGCCTTCGTGCGGCTGGTGCCCCTGTTCCCCTTCAACCTGCTGAACTACGCCCTCGGCCTGACCCGCATCCCGTTCGTCCCCTATGTGCTGGCCTCCTGGCTGTTCATGCTGCCCGGCGCCTTCGCCTACACCTGGCTGGGCTACGCCGGACGCGAAGCCCTGGCCGGCGGCGAGGGCATGATCCGCAACATCCTCATCGCCCTGGCCCTGCTGGCCGCCGTGGGCTTCATCCCGCGCCTGGTGAAACGCCTGCGGGCGAAGCCGTCCGCCACCCTGGACATCCCCGGCCTGAGCGCCCGCCTGGGCGGCGATATGGGGGTGGAGGACGTGGTGGTGCTGGACGTGCGCGACGCCGCCGACTTCGCCGCCGGCCACATCACCGGGGCGCGCAACATCCCCCTGCCGGAACTGAAGAACCGCCTGGCCGAACTGGAGGATTGGCGCGACCGTCCGGTCGCCGTGGTCTGTCGCACCGACAAGCGCTCCGCCCAGGCGGTGCAAATGTTGGGCGAGCAAGGCTTCAAGGAGCCGCTGCTGGTGAAGGAAGGCATGCAGCGGTGGAAGAACGATGGCCTGCCGTTGAGCGTGGATTGAAAGGCTTCGAAAAATGCATGGCGTCAAGTTACTCGTCATTCCGGCGCAGGCCGGAATCCAGCCCGTGTATCTGATTGATTTCCAGAGCATCCAGACTTACGAACTGGATTCCGGCCTGCGCCGGAATGACGATGCCATGGGCAGGCGCAAAAACTTGATCGCATGGGGCAACCATGAGCACATCCTTGATCACCCACCAGCCCCGCGCCGCCAGCCCCGCCACCCAGGGCTCCCTGCCGCGCCGCTACCCGCTCTGGGTGCAGGCCCTGTCCATGGCCGCCTTCACCCTGGCCTTCGTCGGCTGGCTCAACGAAACCTGGCTGTTCTGGTTCGACAACCCCATCTGGCTCAACCGCTACACCGAGTACGCCATCATCTTCGCCTTTGGCGTTTGGCGGATTGTTTCCGAGGAAAACCCCTATACCCGCAAGCGCCTGATCGTGCTGGTGGGCGCGGTCACCGGGCTGTGGTGGCTGGTGCCCTGGCTGGTGCCCATGTTCGAGCCCTACATCGGCTATCAATGGGGGCAGCCGGTGTTCCCGGCCTTGCACGTACCGGGCACCATCACCTTCTTTGTCATCCTGGCCGCCGTGTTCCTGTTCGGCCGGCGCGTGATCTGCGGCTGGAACTGCCCCTGCGTCGGCATCCGCGAGACGGTGGGCTTCGCCTTCCGCGACCGCACCGTGCGCGGCAAGTGGGCCTGGGCGCTGCGCCACATGAAGTGGTTCTTCTTCATCTTCTACGCCGGCGTCATCGTCGTCACCCTCTACCCGCCCAACGCCTGGACGGTGAGCTTCGTCGGCCTGTTCTACCTGCTGGTGGCCATCACCTATTTCGGCACCTTCTTCGCCGCCCCCCTCATCGGCAACCGCGCCTACTGCCGCTACCTGTGTCCCTACGGCTCCACCTTCGGCCTGCTCAACCACGCTGGCTTCTACGGCATCCGCATGGACAAGGAAAAATGCGTGGACTGCCAACGCTGCGAGCAGGTGTGCGACATGGGCATCCCGGTCTGGCGCCAGGGCAAGGAAAGCGGCCGGGTCACCGGCATCGAGGACTGCATGGGCTGCGCCCGCTGCGTCGTCTCTTGCCCGTCGGAGGCCCTGGAAATCCGCGATGTGCGCAACTGGTTCAAGCCGCAACTCAAGCAGACCGCTTCCCACCTGCTGGGCAAACCTCTGCCCGCCTCGGCCCCGCGCGAACTGCCGGCGCCGCTGCCCGCCGCCGCGCGGGTCGCCGGCTGGGAGGAAGGCGCCACGGCCTTCGATCCCGAACTGGCCCGCGCCCAGGCCGCCCGCTGCCTGGATTGCGGCGTGCCTGGCTGCCGCAACGCCTGCCCCCTGGCCAACCGCATTCCGGACTGGCTTCAGGCGGTCGCGAAGGGTGATCGCGCCGGCGCCGCCGCGATCCTGGCCGAAACCACGCCCCTGCCCGAGGTATGCGGCGCCCTGTGTCCGCAGCACCGGCTGTGCGAGGGCGGCTGCACGCGCGCACTTTCCCTCTCTCCCCCCTTCGAGGGGGGAGTTGGAGGGGGGATGGGTTTGAAAAACGGCGCCGTCACCATCGGCGCCCTGGAAAAGTGGGTGGGCGCCGCCGGCCTGGACCTGCCCCTGCCCGCTCCCGCCACGCCCCTGGGCAAGTCGGTGGCGGTGATCGGCGCCGGGCCGGCGGGCCTGGCCTGCGCCGACCGCCTGATCCGCGCCGGCGCGGCGGTGACGGTGTTCGACCGCAACCGCGTGGCCGGCGGCCTGCTCGCCACCGGCGTGCCCGCCTTCAAATTGGACAAGACACAGCTTGCTCGCCGGATCGCCCGCCTGGAAAGCCTGGGGGTGCGCTTCGAACAGGGCGTGGAGGTGGACGCCGAGCGCTTCGCCAGCCTGCTCGACAACCACGACGCCGTCTTCCTCGGCACCGGCGCCCAACGCTCCCGGCCCGTCTCCCTGCCGGGGCGCGAGTTGGACCGGGTCGGCGATGCCCTGGCGTTCCTCGCCTTGGTGAATGCCGGCGCCGCTCCCCGCCTGGACGGCGAGCGGGTGCTGGTGCTGGGCGGCGGCGACAGCGCCATGGACTGCGCCCGCGCCGCCCGCCGCCTGGGCGCCCAGGTCACGGCGGCGACGCGCGGCGCCTTCCGCGCCTCGCCCAAGGAGCTGGAAGCCGCCCGCGAGGAAGGCGTGACCTTGCTGGAAAACCATGCTCCCCAAGCGTTGACTGGCGACGGCTCGGTGTCCGGCGCCCGCCTGGAGTCGGGCGGGAAACCCGTCGAACTGGCGGTGGACCGGGTCATCCTGGCCCTGGGCCAGGTCCCCGCGCCGCCGCCCTGGCTCGTCGCCCACGGCGTGAAGCTGGACGAGGCCGGGCGCATCGTCGTCGATGCCCGGGGCCGCACCGGCCACGCCAGGCTCTACGCCGGCGGCGACAACACCCGGGGCCCCGACCTGGTGGTCACCGCCATGGCCGCCGGACGACTGGCCGCCGAAGGTATGCTGGAAGCGTTCAGTCTGGGTGGGCGGATCAAGGAACAGTCCCGCCGGCTGCTGCCCGCCATGCCCATGCGCGCCAAGGCTGCCTGAGAGGGCTAAACCATGTCGGCGCCCGAACTTATCGTCATTCCGGCGCAGGCCGGAATCCAGTTCGTAGGACTGTCTGCCTTGAAACCCAATCAGATGAACCATCTGGATTCCGGCCTGCGCCGGAATGACGGCTCGATAGACCGCCGCGCCGGTTTATGTCAGGGATTCTTATGAACCCCGCGTTGGTTCTTCTCCTCCTGCTCGCCGCCGCCCCGGCCCTGGCCAGCCACCAGTGGGGGGGGGTGGACATCTGCGAGACGCGCAAGGACATCATGCCGCCAGATATGCACCCCAGCCAGTTGCCGGAATCCGAGTCCCGGGGCGCCCTGGTCCTGCAACGCTACTGCACCCAATGCCACTACCTCACCGGGCCGGGCCGCCATACCCGCGAGGAATGGACCGACGTGCTGCGGCGCATGGACGCCCTGATGGGCATCTCCCATTTCTACCGCGGCCTGCTTGGGCGGGTGGCCATGCCGGATGACGCGGAGAAGGCCGCACTGCGCGACTACCTGGACCGCCACGCCCTGAAGGCCCTGCCGCCGCCCGCGTCGGGCACGCCAACCGTGGGCGCCGAACGCGCCTGGCGCGCCATCTGCGGCGACTGCCACGCGGCACCCGACCCGCGTGCCTACCCCGAAACCGCCTGGCCGGCCCTGCTGGCGCGCATGGAGGCGCGGCGCGGCGTCATGGCCCGCCAGCCCCTCACCGGCGCCCAGAAGGCGGCGGTGGAGGACTACCTCGCCGCCGCCTGGGGCCGGCCCACGGTGTCCGGCTCCGGCCACCAGGGCGCCACCCTGCCCCTGCCCTCCGCCGCCGCATCCAGGGAAGACCCGGCGGGAAGGCTGATCAGTCTGGCCGCCTTCTTCGGCCTGGCCGCGCTGGGGGTCTGGCGCTGGCGGCGCAACTCCGGCCGTCACCCCGGCGAAGGCCGGGGTCCAGAGCATGTCCTGGATTCCGGCTTGCGCCGGAATGACAACTGATCATGGCCCGCTACGCCTGGGGCGTCATCGTCTTCACCGTGCTGGCCATCGCCGCCGGCTACGGCTGGGTGTCCTGGAACAAGGGCGGCCCCGGCGACGGCCTCAATTCCCGCCTGTGGCAGCCGGACCCGGCCTTCGGCTACTGGCATCCGGTCCGCTTCTACCAATACGACGGCCAGATGAGCGGCCAATTCAAGGGCGAGGAATGCATCGCCTGCCACGAGGCCCTGACGCCCGGCATCGTCGCCGACTGGCGCGAAAGCCGCCACGCCGCGCCCAAGGGCCGCGCGCCGGTGACCTGCGAGGCCTGCCACGGCAACGACCACGCCAAGATCCGGATGCCCGACCGCACCGTGTGCGCCGGCTGCCACGCGCGCCAGCACGACGAATTCCTGGACGAGCGCCGCTTCGGCTTTCCCAGCCACGCCCTTGCCATGGAGCGGGCGGTGGACGCGCCCCACTTCGCCGACAAGCCCAAGGCCGAGGTCACCGCCTGCCTGCAATGCCACTCGGTGGCGGAGAAGTGCGACTCCTGCCATACCCGCCACCGCTTCAGCGCCGCCGAGGCGCGCCGGCCCGAGGCCTGCATGACCTGCCATTCCGGCCCGCCGCATCCGGACGACGACACCTATTTCGCCTCCGCCCACGGCAAGCGCTATCTGGCCGACGCGGACAAGACCGACTGGAGCAAGCCGCTCAAGAAAGGCAACTACCAGACGCCCACCTGCGCCTACTGCCACATGGCGGGCGGCAAACACCAGGTGGCGGACAAGGCCATCTGGAAGTTCGGCCTGTTGCAGGTGAACCCGCTCACCTCCAACAACGAGGTGAAGCGCAAGCAGTGGGTGGCGGTGTGCGGTGATTGCCACCCGGCGGACTGGTCGCGCCAGCGCCTGGCCGAGATGGACGCGGAACGCAAGCGCGCCTGGGCCAAGCTCAACGCCACCGAAGCCACCCTGCGCGGCCTGCGCGGCGACGGCCTGCTGCATCCCAACGTCAAGGAACGCCCGCCCTATCCCCTGGACAACCCCGGCGCCTGGCTGGCGCGGGAGCGCATCGGCTACTACGACGGCCAGGCCTCGGCCTTCTACAACGTCTCACCCATCGAGCGGGACTACTTCGAGATGTGGTACTTCGCCAACCTGGGCGCCTACAAGGGCGCCGCCCACGGCTCGCCGGGGCACGTGGGCCAGGGCCATGCCGGGATGGATAAGGCGAAGCAAGACATCGAGGCGCGCGCGAAGGCTCTGGAGCAACAGGGCAAACCGCCCGCCGCCGGCCGCTGGTGGCTGGAGGGCGAGTACACCAAGCACAACCGGGAGCACAACTGATGCGTTGGCTGCTCTTGCTCCTGGGTATCGCCGCCGCCCAGGCCGCCCAGACGAACCCCGCCAAGGCTCCCGCCGGCCGCTTCAAGGACACCGAGTGCATCGCCTGCCACGGCCCGGACAGCCCCGAGGTGCAGGGCTGGCGCCTGTCCAAGCATGGCGTGCTGGTCAGGATCAGCAGCCCCGGCCGCGCCCCCGGCTGCGTCGATTGCCACGGCGCCGAGGCGCACCGTTCGGCCAATCCCGAGGCCATGCGGGAGGTCTGCGGCAAGTGCCACTCGCCGCGCTACCTGGACACCCTGGCCGCCAACGGCCAGCGCATGGTGGCGGTGGGCGAGATGAAGCAGCGCGAGGCCCTGGCCCTGCTCACCCAGGCGCGCCGCCGGTTCCCGGCGGACCGCCTCCAGGCCATGGAAGACCACTACCGCCACCTGCAAACACACCTGCGCAACATCCGCATGGGCGTCGGCCACCAGTCGCCGGACCACCAGTGGTGGCACGGCCACCCGGCCCTGGACGGCGACCTGCTGCGCATCAAGGGCGCCTGGGACGACCTGATGCGCGCAGCGATAAAACCCTGAGGAAACCCATGCACGAACTCGTCAAGGACTACTACGGCAACCAGTTGAAAAGCACCGCCGACCTGCGCACCTCCGCCTGCTGCGACGCAAGCCTGATGCCGGAATGGATGAAACCCTTGCTGGCCCGCATCCACCCCGAAGTCATGTCGCGCTACTACGGCTGCGGCCTGGTCTGCCCGACCCTGCTCGACGGCCTGAACGTGCTCGATCTGGGCTGCGGCTCGGGCCGCGACGTCTATGCCCTGGCGCAACTGGTGGGCGAAACCGGCAACGTGGTGGGCGTGGACATGACCGAGGAACAACTGGCCGTCGCCGAGACCTACCGGGAACACCACAGACTGGCCTTCGGCTTTTCCCGCGACAACGTGGAATTCAAGCTGGGCTACATCGAACGTCTGGACCAACTGGGCCTGCGTGATGCCAGCTTCGACGTGGTGGTCTCCAACTGCGTGGTCAACCTCTCCCCGGACAAGGAAGCCGTGCTGCGCCAGGTGCACCGCCTGCTGAAGACCGGCGGCGAGTTCTACTTCTCCGACATCTACGCCGACCGCCGCGTGCCGCCCGAACTGCGCAACGACCCAGTGCTGTACGGCGAATGCCTGGGCGGCGCCCTGTACTGGAACGACTTCCAGTACCTGGCCCGCCGTTGCGGCTTTACCGACCCGCGCCTGGTGGAAGACCGCCCCATCGCCATCACCGACCCGGCCATGGCGGCGCGGGTGGGCAACACCCGTTTCTTCTCCGCCACCTGGCGCCTGTTCAAGCTGGACGGCCTGGAACCCGAGTGCGAGGACTACGGCCAGGCGGTGATCTACCGGGGCGGCATCCCCACCCAGGAAGCCCTTTTCCTCCTGGACAAGCACCACGCCATCGAGGCGGGCCGCGTCTTCCCGGTGTGCGGCAACACCTGGCGCATGCTCGCCGACACCCGCTTCGCGCCGTATTTCGAGTTCATCGGCGACTTCTCAAGGCACTACGGCCTATTTGCTGGTTGCGGCGGGGGGCTACCGTTCGATGAGGGCAAGGCGGAGTCGGGAGGTGCCTGCTGCTGAGTAGCGGAGCCGTAGGGTGGATAGCCATGACTGACACATCACCAGCCCGGATATTGCGTCACCGGCAACCCGCCACTACGATTCTTACCTGGTATTACTCATGAGGATGCCAGCATGGAAACCACCACCGTCACCAGCAAGGGCCAGGTCACCATTCCCCTGGAACTGAGAAAGAAGCTGGGTATCCGGCAAGGCAGCAAGATCGAGTTCAACCTGGTGGGCGATCACGCCGAATTGCGTGTGCGGCACCCCTCCCATGAGGCACCCGAGAGTGGCTACGGCCTGCTCAAGAGCAAACGCGCCGCCATGCCCGCCGACTTCGACCCCGCCAGCCTGCTGAAGCCATGATCGGCCTCGACACCAATGTCCTGGTCCGCTATTACGTCCAGGATGAAAGCGATGCCGAAGCCCAGCGCCAGCACGATGCGGCCCGGCGTCTGATCGAATCCGGCGAACCGCTGATGGTGAGCAAGTCGGTGTTGCTGGAACTGGAATGGGTGATGCGTGGCTACTACGGTTTCGCCATGTCCGAAATCGACACGGCCATGCGGCATCTGCTCGGGCTCGCGCAGGTCGCGGTTGAAGATCGGGGAGCGGTGGAACAGGCCCTGTCCCATGCCGCCGCCGGCCTGGATTTCGCGGACGCGCTGCATCTGGCCAGCTACCGAGACTGTTCGGCCCTGGCGTCGTTCGACGACCGCAAATTCGCCCGGCGGGCCAAGCGGATGAATCTGGCGCCAAAGGTGGTGATACCCGAGTAAGGTGGGAGGGCGGGGCCTTATCGACATAACCGCGTCCGGATGTCAGCCTGGCCCCGTTCCGGTCAAAGCACCAGGAAGATCGGCTCCACCGCCTCCCCCTGGGGCAGCACCCGGCCGATGGCGGCGGCGTGGGGGTAGCCCAGGCGGCGCAGTTCGGCCAGGCAGGCCTCGGCCTGGTCCGCCGGCACGCCGGCCAGCAGGCCGCCGGCGGTCTGGGGGTCGAACAGCAGGGGGTAGGCGGGGTGCTCCAGGGCCGCTTCCTGGTTGCGCAGGGCGCGGCGCAGGCGCACGTTGGCGGGCTGCAGGGAGCTCAGGATGCCGGCGGCGGCGGTTTCCCGGGCGCCGTCCAGCAGGGGCAGGGCGTCCAGTTCCAGTTCCGCGTCCACGCCGGAGGGCTTGGTCATTTCCACCAGGTGGCCCAGCAGGCCGAAGCCGGTGAGGTCGGTGCAGGCCCGGGCGCCGTGGGCCATGAGGCAGGCGGCGGCGGCCCGGTTGGAAACCTGCATGGAATCCAGGGCGGCGTCGATCCAGCGGCCCTTGGCGGCCAGGCGGGCGTGGGCGGCGAGCAGGGTGCCGGTGCCCATGGGTTTGGTGAGGATGAGCGCGTCGCCGGGGCGTAGCCCCCCCTTGGTCATCACCCCGGCCAGGGTTTCGTCCATCAGGCCGTTGACGGCGAAGCCCAGGGCCAGCTCCCGGCCCTCGCCGGTGTGGCCGCCCACCAGGGCGCAGCTGGCTTCGTTGAGCACCGAGACGGCGCCGGACATCATCTGGAACAGGGTGTCTTCCACCTTGGCCTCCAGGCCCGGCGGCACAGTGACGATGGCGGTGGCGGACTGGGCCTCGGCGCCCATGGCGAACACGTCGCCCAATGCATGGTTGGCGGCGACGCGGCCGAACACCCAGGGGTCGTCGATGAAGGCGCGGAAGAAGTCCACCGTCTGCACCACCGCCTTGCCCGGCGGCACCCGCAGCACGGCGGCGTCGTCCGGATCGGCCAGGCCGATGAGCACGTCGTCGCGCTGGATGGGCGTCACCCGGGCCAGGGCCCGGGACAGCACGCTGGCGCCCACCTTGGCGCCGCAGCCGCCGCAGCGCATGGCCAGGGCGGAGATGGCCTGGGTTTGCTCGGCGGCCTCCAGGGGGATCGCGCCCGCGACGGGTTTGGCCTTGGCCTGCATTTCCTCCATGGCCGGCAGGTCGCTGAAGCGCTCCATGAAGCGCCGGTCGATGCGGTCCTTCCAGCGCCAGACCCAGTCGCCCCGGGCGAACAGGGCGCCCCGGGAGGCGATGGCATGGCGGTCGCCGGTGCTGATGAGGGCCAGCCAGCGGCGCTGGGGCCGGTACGCCTTCAGGGGCTGGTTCAGCAGTGACCGGCGCAGGTTTTCCGCCAGCACCGGCCCCATGCGCACGGCGAACACGCCGGCCTTTTCCAGGGGGCGGCTGATCATGGCCGCGCAGTCGCCGGCGGCGAAGATGCGCGGGTCGGTCTCGGTTTGCAGGGTGTCGGCCACGCGGATGAAGCCCGCCTCGTCCAGGGCCAGGCCCGTGGCCGCCAGCCAGGCGGCGCCGCCGGCCTGGGTGACCCAGACCACCTCGTCCGCCGCCAGGGTCTCGCCACGCCGGGTCTTGATCTGGCCCGGGGCCACTTCCACCACTTCCGCGTCCCGGTGCACGGCGATGCCGCGCTCGGCCAGCACGCCTTCGAAGGCGTGGCGCACGGCCCGGTTGTGGGTGGGCAGGATGTCGGCGCCGGCGCTGAACAGGTGCACGGCCACCTCGTCCGGGGCGCGCCCCTGGGCCTGGAGCTCCCGGCCCAGGCGGTAGTGCATGGCCAGGGCCAGTTCCACGCCGCCGGCGCCGGCCCCCACCACGGCCACGGTGGTGCGGCCCGCGTGGTGGCGGACCCGTTCCAGCAGGGCGCGCCAGCGCTCGCCGAACTGGCGGATGGGCTTCACCGGCACCGCGTGGGCATCGGCCCCGGCCACGCGTCCTAGGCGCGGCGTGGAGCCGATGTTGATGGAGAGCAGGTCGTAGGCCACCGGCGGGCGGTGGCGGCAGATCACCCGGCGTTCCGCCCGGTCGAGGCCCACCACCTCGTCCCGGTAGTAGCGGGCGCCGGTGAACTCGGCCAGGCGGCGCACGTCGATGTGGATGTCCTCGCAGCTGTAGTGGCCGGCGATGAAGCCGGGCAGCATGCCGGAATAGGGCGTTTCGGTGTCGGTGCAGATCAGGGTGAGGCGGGCGCCGGGCACGGGCTGCATGGCCCACATGCGCAGCGCCACCGCGTGGCTGTGGCCGCCGCCGATGAGGACGATGTCCCGCAGCACGGGGGATGCCGGTGTCCGCATTCAGTCTCCTTGAAACGTCTCGTTTGCGCGTCCCGGGGCCCGGGGCGCTTGGGGCATACTGGCAGGGTTTTCGTTTTCCGGTTGCGTGCCATGTCCCCCGATGCCGCCCAGGCCGCTCGATGCGGCGGCCGCGATGTCCTCGCCGCTGACCTGGCGGACAGTCGCGCCCGCACCCTGGCCCTGCTGGAGGCCCAGGTCGCCGCCCTGGGCGAAACCCTGCCCGTGCCCTACTCGCCTCAGCTCAACCCGCCCCTGTGGGAAGCGGGCCACGTGGGCTGGTTCCAGGACTGGTGGATCGCCCGCAACCGCCAGCGGGACCGGGGCCTGGACTGCGAACCGGACCATGCCCGGCCGCAAGGGCGCCTGGCGGGTGCCGATGCCCTGTACGACTCCAGCCAGGTGGCCCACCCCCGCCGCTGGCACCTGCCCCTGCCCGATCTCGCCGCCACCCGCGCCTACCTGGCCGCCGGCCTGGAGGAGACCCTGGCCCTGCTGGCGGCGGCACCGGAAACCGACGCCGGCCTGTACTTCTACCGCCTGGCCCTGTTCCACGAGGACATGCACGGCGAGGCGGGCGTGTACATGGCCCAGGCCCTGGACATTCCCCTGCCGGACCTGCCGCGCCGGGAGCCTGCCCGCCTGCCTGAGGCTGCCACGCTGGCCCTGCCCGGCCAGGACTGGAACCTGGGCTGGAGCGGACCGGGCTTCGCCTTCGACAACGAACTGGCCGCCCACCCGGTGACGGTGGACGCCTTCGAGATCGACAGCCAGCCGGTGAGCTGGCGGCGCTACCTGGCCTATGTGGAGGCCACCGAGGCCGCGCCGCCGCGCTACCTGCGCCGGGCCGGAAAGACCTGGGAAGCCCGCCGCTTCGGCGTCTGGCAGGCCCTGGACCCGGACACCGCCGCCGCCCATCTGACCTGGCGGGAGGCCGAGGCCTGGTGCCGCTGGGCGGGCCGGCGCCTGCCCACGGAGGCGGAATGGGAGCTGGCCGCCGTCACCCGGCCGGATTTCCGGTGGGGCCAGGTATGGGAATGGACCTCCAGCCGCTTCCAGCCCTACCCCGGCTTCGCGCCCCACCCCTACCGGGACTACTCCGCGCCCTGGTTCGGCGACCGCTTCGCGCTGCGCGGCGCCAGCCTCGCCACCGCGCCGCGCATGGCCCACCCCCGCTACCGCAACTACTTCACGCCGGAGCGCAACGACATCTATGCGGGGTTTCGCAGCTGCGCGCTTTAGGGGCAAGAGGATCGCCAGCCCCATTCACGCCTCCGCCGCGAACACCGCGAACCAGTCCCGCCCGTCGCGCCAGGAACGGGGGTTGCGGAAGCCCGCCGCCGTCAGCAGGTCGGCGAAATCCTCCAGGCGCCACTTGTAGGAGTTCTCGGTGTGGATGCGCTCGCCGGCGGCGAAGCGGCGCTCGCCGCCGGGCCAGCGCACCGTGGCATCCCGTGCCGCCTCCAGGTGCATCTCGATGCGGGATTCCCGGGCGTTGAAGAAGGCCACGTGGCGCCAGTCCGCCAGGGCAAAGTCGGCGCCGATGAGGCGGTTCAGGTGCGGCAGCAGGTTGCGATTGAAGGCCGCCGTCACCCCCAGGGCGTCGTCGTAGGCGGGTTCCAGCACCTCGCTGGGCTTCACCAGGTCCACGCCGATGAGCAGCCGGCCGCCGGCGCAGGCGGCATGCATGCGTCGCAGGAAGGCCAGGGCCTGGTCCGGGGAAAAGTTGCCGATGCTGGAGCCGGGATAGAACAGCAGGCGGGGGCCGGGGCCCACCTCGGCGGGCAAATCGAGGGCATCGGAAAAATCCAGGCCCACTCCCAGCATGTCCATGGCCGGGTGCTCGTATTGCAGCCGGTCCAGGGCGGCCAGCAGGTAGTCGGCGGAGATGTCCACCGCCACGTAGCGCCGCACCGCCAGGGCGCCGAACAGGCGCGCGGCCTTCTCGCAGTTGCCGGCGCCCAGTTCCACCAATATGGGCGCCGGGCCCAGGACGGCGGCCATGGCGTCCAGGTGGGCGTCGAAGATGGCCGCCTCGGTGCGGGTGGGGTAGTACTCCGGCAGCTCGGTGATGGCCGCGAACAGGCGGGAACCGAGGGCGTCGTAGAGGAACTTGGGAGACAGGGCGGGGCGGGGGGCTTGCAGGCCGGCGATGAGCTCGGCCCGGATCGCTGCCGGATCCTCGGCGCTGACCTGGATCAGGCGCGGCGCGTTCACGAGCCCCCCGCCTGCCGGCCGGGCCTTGGCCGCAGCTTGGGCCAACTCTTCGCCGCTCTTGTAGTGAGGCACCCGCAGCACCAGGCGCTTCGCCCGTTGCAGGAAGCTGTTGCCGCCGGCCACCTCCTCGCGCCAGTAGCGCTCGGCCAGGGCCAGGTTACCGGCCTCGTCCAGCTCGAAGGCGTCCTTCGAGGCCTGGCCGCCGAAGATGTAGAGCTTGCCGTCGATGATCTTCCAGGTGCCGGCGTCGCCGCCCCAGGGGATGCCGTAGGCGATGCCGTTCGTGCAGTAGCCGCCGAACCGGGGCAGGTATTTCGCCGGCACCTGGTCGAACAGGACCTGGTGCTCGGCGCTGGCGAAACGCAGGGTGACGCCTTCATGCCGGCTGCTGAACTCGGGGCGGCCCGGGCGATAGGCCCCCTCGGTGAAATAGGCCACCACATCCGCGCCGCCGAGCAGCAGGTGGGCCTCGCCCTCCTCGGCCACCGCATTCACCGGGCTGTAGGCGCCGCCGGGGTTCTGGGCGGACATGGGGCCGCAGCCGGCCAGCAGGAAGGCGATGGCGGCCAGAAGCAGGATGCGTGGTGCGGACATGGGTCGGGTCATGGCGGGACTCCAGGAATCAGGCGGGGACAGGCTTGGTCGCGGCCACCCCGTCCGGCGTTCCGCAAGTGGGCGCCCAGCCCAGCAACTCGCTGGCGGCGAGGCAGCGGGCCGCCAGATCGCCGGCATCGCGCCCGCCCAGGTGCAGGATGCCGTAGCGGTAGCTGCCCAGCCATTTGAAATCCCGGGCGATCTGGCCCGGCGTCTTGGGGAAGGAAAACAGCAGGGCGTCCGGGAAGGCCCGCGCCAGGGCGTGGCGCCGGGCCAGGCCGGGCATGGGCGGACGGGTCGCCGGGTCGAAGCTGCGATAGACGAAGCTGGCCGCCACCCCGGCGCCGGGCACGGCCCGGGGCAGGACGGCGGGGTCCCGGCCGTGGGCCAGTTCCAGGGCCACCCGGTGCAGGTCCAGGCCGTCCACCCGCAGGTAGAGGTCGGAAAACTGGGCCGCCATGCGCGGGTTGAATTCGATCACCGTGAGCCGGTCGCTGGCCGGGTCGTGGAAGAACTCCATGTTGAACAGACCATGGTCGAAGCCCACGGCGGCCAGGAAACGGCGCGCCACGTCGATGGCCCGGTCCCGGGCGGCATCCGGCAGGGCGCAGGGATAGACGAAGCGCATGAAGGCCTGGGTGCCCGGATACATCACCGATTCCACCACCCCCAGGGGCCGCAACTCGCCCTTGAACACGTAGCCATCCAGGTTGTACTGGCGGCCGCCGGCAGGTTGTTCCAGCAGCATGCGGTGGGCGCTGCCCGCCTGGGGCAGGCGCTGGCGCGCCACCCGCTCGAAGGGTTCCACCAGGTGGCGGATCACCCACAACTCCCAGAAGGAGAAACGGGTCAGGGCGGCCAGGTCCTCCCGGCCGCGCACCACCCGCGCCAGCACCGAGAAAGCGGCCTTCACCGGCTTGGCGAAGCGGGGATAGGCCAGGCCCTCCGGAATGGGCTCGCCGTAGCGGGTGGGCAAGGGCTGGAAGGGCACGTTCGCTTCCGGCGCCACCTCTTCCAGCACGCGGCGAGCATGGAGCTTGTGCTGGCAGGCCAGCACCGCCGCCACGGGCGTGCCCGGCCAGCCCATGCGCTCCGCCAGCAGGGCCGCCGCCAGGGCGCCGAATTGCTCGTGGTTGGACGTCACGCCCCGCCAGCCCCGGCGCCGGGCCCGGCGCGCCAGGCGATCGACGAAGCGCTCCAGGTCGAAGCCCGCCAGGCGCAGGTTGCTGGGAAAGCTGAACAGGTCGAAGCCGGCGCCGTCCACGGGGAAATGCTCCCGCCAGCGAGCAAATCCGGCGCGGTCCCAGTCGTAATTGAACAGGACCAGGGTGGGGGAATCGGGCATGGCGCGGGCGTGCATCACGGTCATCATTCAAGCGCAAATCCCGGTATCGAGCCAGCCTGGACCAGATCCTCCGGGGTGTCGATGTCGCGCAGCGTCTCCCCCACCCCTACCCGCCAGCCCAGGGCCGCCATGCGTTCCAGCGTCAGACGGGCCACGGCCGGGGTACTCCAGGGCATGTCGGCGAACAGGCTAGGATGGAAGACGTTGAGGCCCAGCAGAGGGTAGCCGCCGTCCTCGGCGGGATGGAGGACGGCGTCGTGGTCCGCCAGCCGGGCGACGGCGGCGCGCAGGCGGACGGCGTCCAGGCCGGGGCAGTCGGTACCGGTCAACAGCACCGACTCGCCATTGTCGATGTGGCGTTTCGCGGCCCGGGCCATGCGTTCGCCCAGGTCGCCGTCGCCCTGGTCGCGGGTATCGATGTCGGGCGGCAGGGGGATGCCCGCCCAGTCGGGGTAGCCCGGCCCGGGACTCATGCACAGCTCCACCGGGCCCACGGCCGCCGCCCGCGCCCGCGCCAGGGCCAAATCAAGAAGGCGGCGGGCCAGCCTTGCGGCCCCCTCCGCCCCCAGGGCCGGGATCAGCCGGGTCTTCACCCGGCCGGGCAGGGGGGCCTTGGCGAACACCAGGATGCGCACGGGTTTCATCGTTCGCGGCTCACGTCCGGGTCGTAGCGCCGCGCCAGCCGTTCCGCCGGCACGCCGCGCCAGTAGTCGAAGCGCAACCGCCACATGAGCAGAATGATGCGCCCGACGCCGTGGCGTTCCCAGCGCCGGCCGGAGGTGATCGCCTTGTCCGCGAGGCAGGCCGGCGGACCCAGGTGTTTCAGGCGCTTCGACAGCTCGATGTCCTCCATCAGGGGCTGGTCCGGGTAGCCGCCCACGGCGTCGAAGGCGGCGCGGGTGACGAAGATCGCCTGGTCGCCGGTGGCGATGCCGGTGAGACGGGAGCGCAGGTTCATCATGGCCGCCACCACGCCCAGCAGGGCCGGCCGACCCTGGATGGCCACGTCGAAGCGGCCCCAGGCATGGTCCACCAGGGCCCCGGCGACGCGCTCCGCCGCGCCCTCGGGCAAGCGGGTGTCGGCATGCAGGAAGAGGAGAGCGTCGCCGCTCGCCGCCGCCGCCCCCGCGTTCATCTGCCGAGCCCGGCCCCGGGGCGCGGCGATCACCCGGTCCGCCAGGGGCGTGGCCAGGGAAGGCGTGCCGTCGGCGCTGCCGCCGTCGGCCACGATCACCTCGTGGCCCGCCCGGCGCAAGGCTTGCAGGGTCGCCAGGGCGTCGGCGATGCCGTCCGACTCGTTCAGGGTGGGCAGGATGATGGACAGGCGCATGGCGGGGTGAGCGATGGGGCAAGGCGGATGATGGCGAAAAATGCGGGCGGAAAGGTGGATTTTTCCCGCCGGCGTCCAACAATGCAGGTATGGACATCCTCGCCCACGGTCTCTGGGCCGGCCTCGGTATTCGCTGGCTGGCCCGACGTCACCCGGTGACCCGCCCTCAGGCGGTCGCCGCGGTGAGTCTGTCGGTACTGCCGGACGTGGCCCACCTGGCGCCGGTGCTGGCCTGGGCGGCTTTCGGCGGCGGCTCCGCCCAGGCCCTGCTGGACTACGCCATCGCCCAGCCGGGCGGAGAGCCGGCCATGCCCTTCTGGGTGGGGGAGGTGGCCCACCATCTGCACTGCATCCTGCACAGCGCCCTCATCGCCGGCGCCGTCACCCTGCTGCTGTGGCCCTGGCGCCGGCGCGTCGGCCTGGTCCTGGCGGGCTGGTGGCTGCACATCGTCATCGACGTGTTCACCCACTCCGCCGAGTTCTACCCGGCACCGGTGCTGTACCCCATCACCCGGGAGGGTTTCGACGGCCTGGCCTGGAACACGCCCTGGTTCCTGGCGCTCAACTACCTCGCCCTGGCCCTGGTGGCCTGGCGGCTGCGGCGCGGGGGTGGAGGGTCGTCGTAGTCCTGTAGAACGGGTGGGCTTTCATGGCAGGTACCTGTCGATGTCCAGCGCGCCGTGGAATACCCCGAGAACCTCGACGATCTCTTCATCGCCGCGATGCAGATAGACGAGGCGGTAATGACCGTACAGGACCATGCGCACATCGCCCTCTGGAACGGTGCGCAAACGGCTGCCGATATCGGGAAAGCGCATCAGCAACCCCGCCTTCGCGACAATGCCGTCGATGACCTTCGCGGCCGCACCGGGATTGTCCGTAGCGATATAGCGGTAGATATCCTCCAGCCAATCCAGCGCTTCCACCGTCCACCTCAGTTGCGCCATGCACGGATTCTCCGCAGCGCCTCTTCGTGGTCCACGCTGCGCCCGGCGCGCGCGTCGGCCAGACCGCGCTCGACCATGCGCTCGAAGGCCAGCTCGCGCATGATCTCCTCGTAGCTGGCGTCATCGGGCTGTGCCTCGATCACCTCGCGCAGGATGCTCTTGGCACTTGGTTTTTCATCCACCTTGGCCGTCATTTGCCACCTCCTGGGTTACGCATGTAGTCCTTCAAATAGTCGCGGCAAAACCCTATCACCCGCAAGCATGACTAGGCCATGCTCGCCGCCACCCTCACTTCTCCGAGTTGCGGCGGTTCATTCTGGCGATCTTTACCGCCAGCAGCCCCGCCGGCAGCAGGTGCCAGAACACATCGAAGATGTCGATGGGGCGGGTAAGGGTGCCTTCGGCCAGCATGCGGGCCTTTTCCACCAGGTGGGGCTCGGGCGCGAAGGGGGCGCCCAGCATGAGCAGCGCCACGGCGATCAGCAGGGGCAGGGGGATGTCGTCGATGAATCGCATGGTCGCTCCTAAAGTTATCCCCGCCGCCAGGCGTGGAAACGTTCCAGCCAGGCCAGCAAGCCCCGGGGGGCGTGGGCGCGCTTCCATTCCCCGGCGGCGTACTTGGCCGCCTCGCTCCAGGTGGGGTAGGGGTGGAGGGTGCCCAGAATCTTGTTGAGTCCCAGACCGTGCTTCATGGCCAGGGTGAATTCCGCCAGCAGTTCGCCGGCGTGCTCGCCGACGATGGTGACGCCCAGGATGCGGTCCTTGCCGGGGGGGGTGATTACCTGGACGAAGCCGTGGGCGGCGCCGTCGGTGATGGCCCGGTCCAGGTCGGCCAGGTCGTAGCGGGTGATTTCATGGGCAATGCCCCGGGCCTTGGCCTCGGTTTCGTTGAGGCCCACCCGCGCCACCTCGGGACGGGTGAAGGTGACCCGGGGCATGACCCGGTAGTCCGCCTTGAAGCACCCGATGGGGCCGAGTATTCCGGAGAACAGGGCGTTGACCGCCGCGTACCAGGCCTGATGGGCGGCGGCGTGGGTGAACTGGAACGGCCCGGCGGCGTCGCCACAGGCGTAGAGGCTGGGGTGGCGGGTTTGCAGGAATTCATTCACCTCGATGGTGCCGGCCTTGGTCAGGGGAATGCCCAGTTCCTCCAGGCCGAAGCCTTCCACCCGGGCCTTGCGGCCGGTGGCGCAGAGCAGGACGTCGAAGGGGATCGCCTCCTCGCCCTCTTTGCCCTCCTTGCCGCCCACGATCAGACGCTGCTCCCCATCCACCACCTCGCAGCGCAAGGGGTCGCTCCCCTTGAGCAGGCGGACGCCGTCGGCGGCCAGGCCCTGTTCCACCCGCGCGACGGCGTCCGGGTCTTCCTTGCCCAGCAGGCCGGAGCGGGCCACCAGGGTGACCCGGCTGCCCAGCCCGGCGAAGGCCTGGGCCAGCTCGCAGCCGATGGGGCCGCCACCCAGCACCGCCAGGCGCCCGGGCAGGGTGTCCAGGGACCAGACCGTGTCCGAGGTGACGTGGCGCACGTTTTCGATGCCGGGAATGTCGGGAATGACCGGCGCTGCGCCGGTGGCCAGGACGATGGCCCGTGCGGAGAGGCTGCGCGGGCCTTCGTCGGTATTGATCGCCACGGTCCAGGGGGAGGTCAGCCGGGCGTGGCCCCGGATCACCTCCACCCCCAGGGCGGTGTAGCGCTCCACCGAATCGTGGGGCTCCACCTGGCGGATCACCGAGCGTACCCGGTCCATGACGGCGGCGAAATCCACCCGGGGCGGCTCGCTGACGATGCCGAATTCCCCGGCCCGGCGCAGGTCCGCCAGCAGGCGGGCGGCGCGGATCAGGGCCTTGGAGGGCACGCAGCCGGTGTTGAGGCAGTCGCCGCCCATGCGGTGGCCTTCGACCAGGGTCACCTTCGCCTTCACGGCGGCGGCGATGTAGGCCGTCACCAGGCCGCCGGCGCCGGCGCCGATGACGATGAGGTTGCGGTCGAAGCGGCCGGGTTTCCGCCAGTTGTCCCAGTCTCTCGGGTGCGCTGCGCGCCCTCCGGGGGGGGGCCCGCCGGCCGGGCCGCCCCCGGCCCCCCCCCCCCGGGGGGGGCCGGGGCGCCGGCCCCCCCCCCCCCGCCCCCCCGCGCGTCCAGCGCCCCGCCGCAGCCGCTGCCCTGGCCGGCGGTGCAGCCGTAGCAGTGCTCGGCCACGCGGATGGGCAGGTCGGTCAAATCAGCGTTCAGCATGTCAGCCAGAGTTGCCGGACCCTGCACGGGCAGGCCCCAGCATCTGGTTGAAGTCGCAGTCGTAAAGCCGGCCGCGCCAGTCCACGCTCACCAGTTCCCGGCACATGACGCCGGCCAGGTTGTCGGGGTTGTGGCTGATCTTGAGCAAAGCCAGGTAGTCGTGGAAGCGGCCCCTGGAAAGCAGCGTGCTGCCGAAGCGCAGGATGGGCATGTTGGCGATGGTCAGAAGCCGGTTGAAGACGATGCCGTGGCGGTCCAGGAGTTCTTTCTTGTAGGCCGCTTCCAGCCCCGCCTGGGCTGGCGGCAGATGATCGCCGCCGGGGTTGTAGACCAGATTGAGGGTTAGCCGCGCCCCCGGCTCGGGAAAATCGCCCGAGCCGCCCCCCGAGGGGGCCAAGTCGTTCCTGGGGCTGCCCGGCGAACGACTTGAGAGACCGCCGCCGGGTTGGCCGTAGCCCAGGGCATTGAGCCGCTTCAGCCCGGCGATGCTGCGGTCATACACGCCTTTGCCACGCTGGGCGTCCACGTTCTCTTCGAGGTAACAGGGCAGCGAGGCCACCACTTCCACGCCGTTAACCGCGAGGAAATCGGCCAGTCCGTCCTGGCCCGGCTCCGACAGGATGGTCAGGTTGCAGCGATCGATGACCTTGACCCCCAGGGCGCGGGCGGCGTCCACCAGCCAGCGAAAACGCGGATGCAGTTCCGGCGCTCCGCCGGTCAGGTCCAGGGTGGACAGGCCGCGGGCGGCCAGCACACGTGGGATTAGTTCGATATTGGCCTCGTCCATCATTTCGGTACGATTCGGGCCGGCGTTGACGTGGCAGTGCAGGCAGCTCTGGTTGCAGCGGTAGCCCAGGTTGACCTGCAGGGTGGTCAGCCGGCTTCGCTTCAGCGCCGGAAAATCGGTGGGGGTGAGTAGGGACAGGGTGTCGAGCATGGCGGTTCCGGGTTTCGTGACGATGGTAGCGGCCACGGGCCCCGTGGGCCAGATGGGGGGGCCGATGGTAGCTTTGAATCTGGCGACGGGACGCCGCACCGGGGACACTCCGCCATGTTTGCAGACCCGCCCTGGATTCATCCCACGCCTGGAGAGCAAAGACATGAAACCGCGCACCCTGATACTGGCTCTCGGCCTGGCCCTGCCCCTGGCCGCTCCCGCCGCCGAGAACCCCGCCGTGGTGAAGGCCATGGAGGAATACATGGACTTCACCGAATACGGTTCCAGCATCATCTGGCCGGAACAGATCCCCGCCGAGGACTGGAAGAATGTGTTCGTGATCGACGCCCGGGATGCCGCCCAGTTCGCCAAGGAACACATCCCCGGCGCGGTGAACATCGAGTGGCGCCAGGCCATCGCCCGGCGCGGCGAGATTCCCAGGGACCGCATGGTGGTCTACTACTGCAACACCGGCTCCCTCTCCGCCCAGGCCGTGTACGCCCTGCGCCTGCTGGGCTGGGACAACGTCAAGGTGTTGCAGGACGGCATCGAGGGCTGGAAGAAGAAGGGTGGTTTCAAGGCCAACGAACTGGCCAGCGAATTGGCCAACAAGCCGGCGGGACACTGACAGGGCCATCGCCCGCATTTCCACACGGAGAACCGCGATGCAAGACTTGCAGGCCGCCATCGATACCCTCAAGCACGGCGGCGTCATCATCTACCCGCTGCTGGCCCTGGCCCTGGCCGCCCTGGTGGTGATGCTGGACAAGGCCCTGGTTTACCGCCGCCACGCCCGGCTGCCGGAGGCCCTGCGCCAGCTGGTGGAAACCTACGGCTTCAACTGGGACGATCTGGACCGCCAGCTCGCCGACCTGGGGCCGCGCAACTATTTCAGCCGCTTCTTCCGGGTCATCATGGACAACCGCGCCAAGCCCGCCTGGTGGGTGGAATCCCGGGCCGGGGACGAGGCCCAGCAGATCGAGAAGGCCCTGGGACGGGGCATGTGGGTGCTGGACACGGTGATCACCGCCGCCCCCCTGCTGGGCCTGCTGGGCACCATCTTCGGCATGATGCGCTCCTTCCAGCTCATCGGCCCCGACGGCCTGGTGAACCCCGGGGGCGTGACCGCCGGCGTGGCGGAGGCCCTGATCGCCACGGCGGTGGGTCTGCTCATCGCCCTCGTCGCCCTGTTCGGCTTCAACTACCTGACCCGTTTGCAGGCCCAGACCCTGGACGAAATGGAGCGCCTGGGCACCCGGCTGTTGGACCATATTCGATTGGATGCCCAGGAAGCCGGAGCCGGCCACGGGGTTGCGTAATGAAACTCCGTAGAAGCCGCCAGCCCAAGCGAGGCCGCATCGAGATCATCCCCATGATCGACGTGATGTTCTTCCTGCTGGCCACCTTCATGCTGGCTTCCTTGACGATGCGGCAACTGAACTCGGTCAAGGTCGACCTGCCCCAGGGGGCGGCGGCGCCGATGGAGAAAAAAACGCCGGTGACCCTGACGGTGACGCCGGACGGCAAGCTCTTCCTGGACAAGACGCCGGTCACCCTGGACAGCCTGGCCCCCACCCTGAAGACGCTGCTGAACCCCGCCGACCCCAGCCTGGTCATCGCCGCCGACAACGCGGCCACCAACGGCGTCATCGTCCAGGCCATGATCAAGGCCCGCGACGCGGGCGCGAAGCATTTCCTCATCGCCGTCCAGCATGGCCGGTAAGGCCCACGCGGCCGCCTACGACTGGCGTCTGGACAGTCCCTGGCGACGCCTGCCCCTCACCCTGCCCGGCGCGCTCCTGGTCGGCCTGCTGGGCCTCTGGGCCGGGGCGTCGTTCATGCCGGGAGCGGAGCAACAGCCGGCCGAAATCCCGCCTCTCGAAGCCCAGCTGATCGAGCCGCCGCCCCCGCCACCGAAAGCGATCGAGAAACCCCGGCGCCAGCCCCCGCCGCCCCGGGACGAGGCCCAGCCCGAGCCGCCGCCGGCCGAGGCGCCCAAGACGCCCGCGTCCCTGGCGGCCCCGCCCGCCCCCAGCGCCGAGGAATGGCAACTGGCCTCCACCTACACCCTCAAGAACAGCAAGCGCTATCGCAACGCCTGGGGCCAGCAGGTGCGCAGCCAGATGGGCACCGCTGTGGAAGGCCCGGACCAGGGGCAGGTCCGCTTCCGCATCACCATCAACCCGGACGGCACCCTGGCCCAGGCGGAAGAACTGTGGTCCACCTCGGCCAAGGCCACGGAGCTGGCCCGCAAGGCCATCCAGGCCATGCCGCGCCTGCCCCCCACCCCCAACGGCCAGCCCCTGGTGTTCGAGCAGACCATCTCCTTCCTGCCCTACGAGACGGGCTGGCCGCCGTCCTACAAGTACGACTGCCTGCCGGACCCGCCCCAGTTCAAGAACCCGTTTGCCTGGAATGGCACCGGAGCCCAGCCGCCCACCCCGCCCACGCCCCGGCGCGAAGAGCGGGCCGAGGATTGCCACCCCAGCGATGTGGAAGCCAGTTGGGAGGAAGAGGAAAGCGAGTTGCAACGCCAGATCGAGCGCAACCGCTGGGGGCGTTGATCACGACAGTGGGCCGGCTCGCCCGTCAGGGCCGGGTGGCGGCCTCGGCCTGTTCCAACCGCTGCTTTTCCAGTTGGGCGGCGGCGTCCAGTTGGGTCTGGACATTGGCCTTGGCCGCCTCCGCCTCCCGGGCCGCGTCGACCTGGGTCTGGGCGCCGACGGCGGCGGTGCCCACGGTTTCGGCGCCGCAGCCGGTCAGCATGGCGAGCAGCAAGAAGCAGATTGGGCGGGTATTGGTATCCGTATTGGTATCCGTTTTGGCATTCATCGGGCAGTCTCCTCGGCAAGTGACATTCACGGCCGGAATCGTTCTTCCAGCCAACGCAGATCCTCTTCCAGCCATTCCGGGCGACAGTCCCTGATGCCCCGGAAGGGCACCCGGATGGACGCCGCTTCCAGGGCTTCCGCCAGGGTTTGCATGAGGATGCCGGAACGGGCATCCGGTGCTTCCGCGTCGCTCCCCACGGGGTGGACGGCGCAACCGGGGCTTTCCGGGTTGCCGCCGAGGATGGCGAGCAGTTCCACGTCCTGTGCAAGGTAGCCGCGCACCCGACCCACCATCTCGTCGCTGATCTCCCGGCAGCATTGCCGCCCCGCCGGCGTATCCAGGCGGTCCCGGATGCGGATACCCGGGGGACGCGCCCGATCCGGACCGAGGAAACGGATCTCCGGGCAGGGCAGTTGCAGCAGGCCCACGCCATGGAGGGCACACAGCGCCACCACCGCGTCATTGACGGCGGGATAGGCCGCCGCCCCCCGGTCGCGGGCGTTCTGGTTGAGCAGGCATTCGATCACGACGACGAAACGCCTGCCCCTGGCGTCGTCTCGCGAGGCGGGCTTGGCGAAAAGACGGCCGAAGCGGGAGGGCATGGCGGGAAGCATGGCGGGAAGCATCGTGGGCGATTCGGTGCGGGGATTCTGGTCCCAGTGTAGCCGTCGATGTCGCGGGACGCGCGCAGGGGTGAAACCGCGGCGTGAAAGCGCGAAAACAAGGGCCCTGTTCGCATTGGCGAACGATTTGTACCGCCGCCGCTTGCCGACGTGCCATCCCCCTTTCTCAAAGCCCCCATTCGGGGATAAAGGGGACTGAGGGGGATTTCACCGGCCACGCCGAGTGCTGGCCAACTCAAAATCCCCCCTGCCCCCCCTTTTCCAAAGGGGGGAACCCGCGACTCAAGCGTTTCATCAGCATTCGCGAGAAAAACCCAAAGAAAACGCCCCGAGGGGCGTGGAGGAAAGGGAGGAGTATGCAAGTTGTCGTTATGAGGGGAGCGATGCGGCCACGGCTCAACATGAGCAAGACGGATGCCAGATGCCGCCTTACCCCCGACTGATACCCTGGAGCGGGCTGCCGCGCGATTGCGGCGGGAGCGGCGGCGGCGATGCATAGCCGAAAGATGGCAAGGCCCGCACCACGGCGGTGCGGCGAGCCTCATGGCGGGGCGTTCCGCCGGGGAACGCGACGCCCGGGACAAGGGCTGGCATGCATCGACGCATCCCGGGAACCCGGTTCATTAGCGACCCCTTATAATGCGCGGGCTTTTTCATTCCCGGGCTCGTCATGATCCATTACTCCGCTTCCACCGCCGTCAACCTGGCGCTCACGCTCCTCGTCCTGTTTTCCCTCATCACCTGGACCCTGATCTTCGCCAAGGGCTGGCTGCAATGGCGCATCCGCCAGGAGAACACCGCCTTCACCCAGCGCTTCTGGCAGGCCGCCGACCTGCCCGCCGCCGAGCAGATCGCCGGCCAGGCCGGGGGTGCCCTGGCGCGCCTGGCCAAGCAGGGCTTCGACACCCTGCGCCAGATGGGCGAGCGCAAGACCCTGGCCGGGGCCGGCGACCGCCAGGTGGTCATGGAACGCAGCCTGTCCCAGCAGGTGCGCAAGGAGCAGCACAAGCTGGAATCCGGCCTCATGCTCCTGGCCAGCATCGGCAGCACCGCCCCCTTCGTCGGCCTGTTCGGCACGGTCTGGGGCATCATGAACGCCATGGACAACATCGCCCGCTCGGGTTCCTCCGGGCTGGAAGTGGTGGCCGGACCGGTGGGCGAAGCCCTGCTGGCCACCGCCATCGGCATCGCCGCCGCCATTCCCGCCGTGCTGGCCTACAACTACGGCGTGCGCGTCACCCGCCTGTCCGTGGCGGAGATGGAACGCTTCGCCCACGATTTCATGAACCTGGCCTGCCGCGCCGAAGACAAACGGGACTGACATGGCGTTGCGTGCCAACTCCCCCCTGGTTTCCAGCGAAACCGACTTCAAGACCATGAGCGAGATCAACGTCACGCCCCTGGTGGACGTGATGCTGGTGCTGCTCACCATCTTCATGATCACGGCCCCCTTCCTGCTCCAGTCGGTGAAGGTGAAGCTGCCCGAAACCTCGCCGGTGGCGGCCCTCAAGCCGGCCCAGGCCATGGTGGTGAGCGTGCAGCCGGACGGCAAGGCCTTCCTGGGCCAGAAGCCCATCGAACTGCCGGCCCTGGAGGCGCGCCTGAAGGCCGAACTGGCCAAGGCGCCGGAACTCACCGTGCAGTTGCGCGCCGATGCCGGCGTGCCCTACGGCCGCATCACCGAAGTCATGGCTTCGGTCAGCCGGGCGGGCGTGGCCAAGCTGACCTTCATCACCGCTCACGCTCCCGGCAAGGCCGGCGCCCCCCAGGGTAAGCGGTGAGTTTGCCGGCGCGTCTTTCCGTCCTGCTGGCGCACGTGGAGCGCCGCCATTGGGTCGGCCTGGGCGCCAGCCTGGCCCTGCACCTGGCGGTCCTGCTCGGCTTGCGCCAGGCGCCGCCGCCGCTACCCGAGCCGGTGAGCTTCGAAATCGCCCTGGAAGCCCCCAAGCCCGAGCCCCAGGCCCGGGCCAGGGCCCGGGCCTGGACCAAAACCCGCCTGACGGACGCCAAGGCCAAGGCGAAGAAAAAGCTGGCGAAGAAACCCGCCAAGGTAAAACAGGCCAAGCGTGAGCCTTACACCCTGGAAGCCCGCTGGCGCGGCGAAACCAGGCCGCCCAAGGACGCCCCCAAACTCGACCTGCCGGATGCGCGGGACCTGGGCATCGAGGCTCCCGTGGAGGTGGCGACCAGGCCCGGCAAGCTCGCCGCCACGCGGGTTGCCAAAACCTCGTCCCAGCCTGAAATCCAACCCATGGCGGAACAGGTCCAGACCGGCAAAGGCGAATCCACGCCATCCGAGCCCGGCCTGTCGGAACCAGGCCAATCCACCGCGGGAATGGCAGGCCAAGCCGGCCCCGGCGGCGAAGCGGGCATCGTCCTGGCCGCCAGCCCCAGCCTGGCGCGTGGGGCGGCCGCCATCGGCAACACCCCCGGCGCCCAGGGCGCGGAGGCCATGGCCGGCCTGACCGCCCACGGCCAGGCCGCGAGCGCCGGCCAGGGCCCGGGCAGCCTGGCTTCCAGCCAGGGTTCCGGCGCCGGCTTGAACGTCGCGGCCGGCGACGGCGCCCAGAGCCGTTCCAGCCTGGAGGCCGCCGCCCTGGCCGGCGGTGAAGCCCATGGCATCCGCCTGACCGCCGCCGGCGTGCTGTCGGCGCGGGCCAATCTGCCCGCCGGCGGCGGCGGCCTGGCGGCGGGCCCCGAGTCCGTCGAATCCGGCCGGGCCGCCCCCAGCCATGCCCAGGGCAGCGGCGCTTCCCTGGCCAGCGCCAGGGCCGGCGGCGCCTCGGCCAACCCCCTGTCCATCCCGGGCAAGCGCGCGGGCGGCGGTGGCGGCGGCGCCCTGACGGAACGCTCCGCCAGCAAGGCGGGAACCTCCAGGGAAGCCCCGGCCAGGCTGGCCGGCGGCGGCCAGGGGAATCAATCCGTCAGCCCGGACAAGGCGCTTGCCAGGAACGCGAAAACCGGCGGCAACCTGTCGGAGCGCCCGACCAGCCGGGGCGACACCGCCGGCGCGGGCGCGGCCCTGGCGACCGGCGACGGCCGGCTCGGGGTGGCCACGGCCGGCGCGGGCCAGACCCGTATCAAGTCGCCGGGCACCGGCCCCGGCACCTCCCAGTCCGGCGTCAGCCTGGCCCTGGCGCCGGGGGAACCGGGCAGCTCGCCCAGGCTGGCCGTGGCCATGCGGCCTCTGGTGGCCAGGCCCGGCGTGGGCCGGGGCGGCGACAAGGGGGGGAGCGGCGGCGGCAAGGGCCTGGCCAGCGTCTCCACCGGCACGGGCGGCGCCTACCCGGGTGTCGCCCTGGCCCGTTCCGGCAGTGGTGAAGCGATGAGCGGCGCCCCCTCGGGCCTGGCCCTGGCCAGTGGCCAGCAAGGCGCGCCGGTGGCACCTTCGGGCATGCGCGCCCTCCAGGGCGGCCACGGCACCCTCGCCGGCGGAGCCCCGGCCCAGGCTGGCGGCGGCGCCGGCGGCAACCCGGCCGGGGAGCCCGGCCGCCTGCAAGCGGTCAAGGTGGCCGAGTCCCGGGTGATCCGCCAGGACACCCAGGCCAAGCCCCTGGACGTGCTGGCCCCGTCCACGTTCTGTCCCCTGCCCTTGCCCGGCCATACCTTCCCCGTCAACCGTCCACCCAAACCCGACGGCGCCGACAACAGCGTGCCCACCTATGCCCAGGACAACCCCAGCTTCATCTTTCCGCTCCAGGCCCTGCTCGCCAACGTCCAGGGCAACCCCATCGTGCGCGTGGAAGTGCTGGCCGACGGCAAGCCGGGCCGCATGTGGCTCAAGCAATCCAGCGGCAATGGCATGCTGGACCGGGACGCCCAGTCCCAGTTGACCTTCTGGCGCTTCAACCCGGCGCGCAAGAACGGCCAGCCCGTGGCCGCCTGGATCGACGTGCCGGTGGTGTACCGCTTGCAGGACGCCAAGAAATGAACCCAGGGAACCCCATTTTTTGAAAGGAACCGCCATGAAACTTCGCGCGCTGCCCCTCCTCCTCGCCCTCTCCTGCGCCAGCCTGCCCTCGGCGGCGCAGATGCCCCTGCCCATCCCCGATCCCATGCAGGCCATGCAGATGGCCATGCGCTACTACCAGATGGCCGCCCAGGCGGGGGACCCGGAAGCCCAGACCAAGATGGGCTGGATGTTCGAGAACGGCCTGGGCGTGACCAAGGACATGACCAAGGCCGCCGAGTGGTACGGCCGCGCCGCCGAGCAGAAGGAGCCCGTGGGCCTGTTCAACCTGGGTCTCCTGTTCATGCGCGGCCAGGGCGTCACCCAGGACATGGACCAGGCCGCCAAGCTCATGACCGGCGCCGCCGAGCTCAACCTGGCCGCCGCCCAGTCCCAGCTCGCCACCCTGCACGAGCAGGGCCTGGGCGTGCCCCGGGATCCGGCCCTGGCCGCCCACTGGCTGAAGAAGGCCGCCGAGCTGGGCGACGTGCCGGCCCAGAACAACCTGGGCATCAAGTACGCCACCGGCAACGGCGTGCCCCTGGACTTCAAGGAAGCCGTGGTCTGGTTCACCAAGGCCGCCGAGGCCGGCAACTCGGAAGCCCAGGGCAACCTGGGCCTGATCTACCGGGACGGCATGGGCGGCGTGCCCCAGGACCTGATGGCCGCCGCCAACTGGATGGCCCTGGCCGGCAGCCAGGGCCACGTGCCCTCCATGAACCGCCTGGGCTGGCTGTTCGAGAAGGGCCAGGGCGTGCCGAAAAACATGACCGAAGCCGCGCGCTGGTTCAAACAGGCCGCCGACGCCGGCGACCCGGCCTCCGCCACCCACCTGGGCTGGCTGCTGGAAACCGGCGCCGCCGGCCCCGCCGACCTGCCCGGCGCCCTGGCCCTGTACGAGCGGGCCGCCCAGGCCGGCGACGCCGCCGCCCAGAACAACCTGGGCCGGCTGTACCGGGAAGGCCAGGGCGTCGCCCAGGACTTCGTCAAGGCGCGGGAATGGTTCCTCAAGGCCGCCGCCCAGAACGAACCCCTGGCCTGGTACAACCTGGGCCTCATGGCCGAGCAGGGCCAGGGCATGGACAAGAACGAGGCCGAGGCCCTGGACTGGTTCCGCAAGGCCGCCGACCAGAACCTTGCCGCCGCCCAGAGCCGCCTGGGCTGGCTCCTGCACAAGGCCGGCAAGGCCGACGAAGCCGTCGCCTGGCTCACCAAGGCCGCCGAAACCGGCGACATCGCCGCCCAGAACAACCTGGGCGTCATCCACGAGCAGGGCAAGGGCGTGGCCAGGGACATGGCCATCGCCGCCAAGTGGTACAGGAAAGCCGCCGAAGCCGGCGACAAGGTGGCCCAGCACAACCTGGGCGTGATGTACCGCGATGGCTCGGGCGTCGAGAAGAACGACGCCGAAGCCCTGGCCTGGTTCCAGAAATCCGCCGACCAGGGCTACGCCAAGGCCCAGCTCAGCCTGGGCCAGTTGTACGAGAAGATGGCCGGGCAGAAGAAGTAGGCTCTGCTCGCGGTAACGGTTGATGAGCGGAGTTGGCCGAGATAATGGAGTTCCCCACTTCGCAAAAGAGGGGATAGAGGGGATTTCCCCAACGCCGACGCGAACTGAATCCGGTTCAAATCCCCCTCGCCCCCCCTTTTGCAAAGGGGGAAGACAGCCACGGCCGACGTCAGACCGACATCGATAGTCAATGCGAGCAAAGCCAAGAAGAAAGCGCGCCACCCTCCCCCGAGCCGGGTTCTCTCTCACAGCGGGAAAAGGAAACGACGGCAAGAACCACGGTGAATGAAGGTTCGCTGGACAATTGAGCCTGACCCATTTGACGCAATTTCATTTGATGCAATTTACCTATCCCCGCGCACTGAATCCGGCGTTTCAGTGCCATTCGCGTCCGACCCCATTGTTTGTGAGAAGCAAACCGATGCACGGATGCCCGTGACTTGTTTGCGTTCGATTTTGACTTTACCCATGGAAAATACCTGATGAAACAGCCGACCCTGGCAATTTTGATTGCCCTGTTTTTCGTGCAAATGTCGCACGCGCAACAGCCCCAGACCTTGCAGCAAATACTGGATGGCCAGCCCGACACGGTGAAGGCGCCGCAAACTGAATTCGGCGCCGAAAGTTGCCAGGCGGTCAGAAATGCCCTGCTTCTGACCCCGAAACATATCGTCTACGTGATCAACTTCACGCGACCCAATGCCAAGGGTAATTGCAACGTCAGTTTCATGGCGGATGCGTCGACGCTGGAGACACCGGCCGGCACACACCGTTTCGTCGCCGCCTTCAACCAGGACGGCAAGCCGCTGGGGTGGGCCGGAGAAGGACAGCACTATCTGGTTTACGACCGCAAAGGCGCGAGCGAGGCGGACGCCGCTCAATCGGTATTCAACGCCCCCGGCGTACGCACCTACGAGGCTTTTCGACGCACCAGCCGTTCCAAGCACAGCCAGAGCTTTGAGGTGCTCAGCGAGATGTTCCAAATCCAGGACAAGCAACGAAAAGAGAGTCTGGATCGAAGCACTCAACAGTTGGAGGCCGCCGGCGGTGTACCGGCCTATTTCGCGAAACTGAATGGCAACCACCCGGATATCGGCTTGCTGCGGCGTTTGTATTTCAAGACACAACCCTTGCCGGAAGGCGCGTGCAGCCAGGGCATCTACAAGACCATCGCCAAGCTGATGGCCAACCACGAAACCATGCCCATCCGATTCAGCGAAGACCTGACGGGCTGGATGTCCGAGATGCCGGCCTACACCAGCGCCAGCCACATCGCGCAGCTCAACCAATCGCCCAACCTGGACTACAACGCTTTCACGGTCACGGATAACAAGGGCAACACCAAACTCCGCGGTCTGGCCATTGTCGCGAGCGAGGACTGCAAGCGGGTTTACCTGAAGTCTGATTACGTCGGTTCCTACACAAACCGCAAGAAATACGGCAAGTCCGCGTTTTCCGAGATTCAGACCGATTTTTCCGGCGATTTCATCAAGGGCAGGATCATCAACCGGTATTTCAGCTTCACCACCGACAGCGATTTGAAGCCCTATGCGGGCGTCTTGCCGGCGGTCGAGTTTTTGTGTGCGCAGGACAATTGCTACCAGGGAACGGTTGAATCCCTATTTCCCCAAAATGTCCTGAAATCAAGCGATAACTGGCCTGCCGACATCAAGGCCGGCATCGCCAGCCTGGAACAGCAGCGCGACAAAAAGCTCGCCCAGCAGAAGCGTGAACGTGACATCCGCGAGGCCCGGGAAGCCGAGCAGCGCCGGGTCGCCGAAGCGGAAGCGGCCAAGCGGCAACAGGCGGAAGAGCGCGCCTTGAATGCGGCGCTCAATGGCAAGGATCCGCAGATCATGTATTTGGCCGCCGGAAAATATGAACGCGAAGGCGCGGCCGACAAGGCTCAGCAAGTCTATGAGCGGCTCATCGAGCGTTTTTCGAGCAGCGCGTGGGCAGTGAAGGCCAATGACCAGATGCTGCAAATCCGGCGGGTGGAGGCGGTCAACTCTGCCACCCGACAGGCAAACGCAGAGGCGGGTGATCTGGCCTACAAGGCCTGCCGCATCGAGATGGACAGTTGCTACAACCGCGGCGGCAAGGATTGCTACCGCCGCTGCGACGATCTGCACTGAGCACTCCGCTCGCGATGCATGCCAGGCTCGCCGATCAGCAGCGATAAAGGGCCAGGCTCGAATTTGACAGGGAGGGTGACAGAGCTCGGCCTAGCCGAATATCCCGATACACACCCTCCCATGCCTGTGACAACGCTGACCTGATCGCCATAAAGCGAATCGCGCATGGTGAATCCTGACATTACAAATATCATGCAATAATGAACTTCTACTTCCTAATTGCATGATATGTACCCTCGCGCCCTGACCCCATCCCTCACCGCCCTGTTCGGACAGTACCCGGTCGTCACCGTGACCGGGCCGCGCCAGAGCGGGAAAACCACCCTGTGCCGGGGCAGTTTTCCGGACAAGCCCTACGTCAACCTGGAGGCGCCCGACGAGCGCGCCTTCGCGCGAGACGATCCGCGCGGTTTTCTCGGGCGCTTTCCGGACGGCGCCATCCTGGACGAGGTTCAGCATGTGCCGGAATTGCTGTCCTATCTCCAGGTCCGGGTGGATGATGCCGGGCGGCCCGGCCAGTTCCTGCTGACCGGCAGCCATCAGTTCGAGCTGGACCGGCATATCAGCCAGTCCCTGGCCGGCCGTACCGCGCTGTTGCGCCTGTTGCCCCTGTCCGTCGCCGAACGTCTGGCCCTGGAAACGCCGGCCGACTACGACGCCTGGCTGTTCCAGGGCGGCTATCCGCGCGTGGTGGCCGAGGGACTGGAGCCAGTACGGGCCTATGGGGATTACTTCCAGACCTACATCCAGCGCGATTTGCGGGAACTCCTCCAGATCAGGGATTTGCGCCTGTTCGAGAAATTCGTGCGCCTGGCCGCGGGGCGCAGCGGGCAAATCCTGAATCTCAACAGCCTGGCGGCCGACACCGGGGTGAGCGGCCATACCGCGCGGTCCTGGCTGTCCATGCTGGAGGCGTCCTACATCGTATTTCTGCTGCCGCCCTGGTTCGCCAACATCGGCAAGCGCCTGATCAAATCGCCGAAGCTGTATTTCTGCGATACCGGCCTGGCCTGTTTCCTCATGGGCATCCGCGCCGCCGAGCAGTTGGCCAGCCACCCCCTGCGCGGTGCCCTGTTCGAGACCCTGATGGTGGGCGAGGCATTGAAACAGCGCCTCAACCACGGCCTGCCTCCCGACCTGTATTACTACCGGGACAGCGGCGGCCTGGAAGTGGATGTGCTGCTGGACCGGGGCAATCGCCTGGACGCGGTTGAGGTGAAATCGGGCGAAACACTGTCAGCCGATTTCTTCAAGCCCCTGGTCAAGCTGGCCGCCCTGGTGCCGGAGCGCATGGGGCGGCGCGCCCTGGTCCATGGCGGAACGCTGGGCCAGACACGCGGTCAGGGGGAGGTGTTGCCCTGGTTCGGCCTGTCAGCGTGGATGGACGCGGGCATGGCATAGCCGCCGCTGGCGAACTTTCCCGGCTTCCCCTTCTCCATCCAGGGTTGCATCGATTCCCCATCCGGCGAGAATCCTCCCACCCCATTCATTCCTGACACCGAGACCCGCCTTGGACGCCCACGCCCTCGCTCCCGAAGAGCATTTCATCCGGAAAGAACCCTATTACGAAGCCGTCGGCAACGAGATCGCCATCTTCGAGGCAGCCTACAGGAACAAGCTGCCAATCCTGCTGAAGGGGCCCACCGGCTGCGGCAAGACCCGTTTCATGGAGTACATGGCCTGGCGCCTGAAGCGGCCGCTGATCACCGTGTCCTGCCATGACGACCTGACCGCCTCGGACCTGGTGGGACGCTACCTGGTCAAGGGCGGCGAGACGGTTTGGGTGGACGGGCCGCTGACGCGGGCGGTGCGGGTGGGCGGCATCTGCTACCTGGACGAGATCGTGGAGGCGCGCAAGGACACCATGGTGGTCATCCACCCCCTGGCCGACGACCGCCGCACCCTGCCCATGGAGAAGCTGGGCCAGTTGCTGGAGGCCAGCGATGATTTCTGCCTGGCCATCTCCTACAACCCGGGCTACCAGAGCGTGCTGAAGGATCTGAAGCAGTCCACGCGCCAACGCTTCGTCGCCCTGGAGTTCGACTACCCGTCGGCGGAACTGGAACGCAAGATCGTCGCCAGCGAATCCGGCGTGGCCCCGGACCTGGCAGACAAGCTGGTGAAGTTCGCGCGCATGACCCGCAACCTTAAGGGCAGCGGCCTGGAGGAAGGCGCCTCCACCCGCCTGCTGGTGCACGCCGGCAAGCTCATCGCCGGCGGCATCGATCCGGTGGCGGCCTGCCGCGGGGCCGTGGCCCAGGCGGTGACCGACGACGCCGACATGCTTGCGGCCATCCAGGAACTGTCCTCCTCCATCTTTTGACCAAGGCTCGGACATGGGCCTATAGTTGGTCATGTTCATGGACAGGAGCTTGTCATGCTGAACATCAACATTCACGAAGCCAAGGCCAAACTCTCGGAATACCTGGCCGCCGTCGAGGCGGGCGAGAGACCGTGCAGATTTGCCGGCGCAACGTGCCGGTGGCCCAGATCGTGCCTTTGCCCCGGGCGCGCAAGGAACCCCGGCCCGTGGGCCTGGCCTGTGACGCCAACTACGAGATCCCCGAGAGCTTTTTCGAGCCGTTGCCCGATGAACTACTCAAGGCGTTCAACGGCGAATTGCCCGATCCCCTGCTGGATAGCGTCAACGAGGACGTCGATTTCGCCAAGGCGGCCGAACCGCCCGCCAAACGGTACGGCAAGTGAAACTGCTGCTCGATACCTGCGCCTTTCTCTGGATCATCCGGGACCGCCCCCAAGCCAGCTCAACCGCCGTGGCGATGTTCCGGAATCCGGAGAACGAGGTTTATCTATCCTCCGTCTCGGCCTGGGAAATCGCCGTCAAGCACCGTCTCGGCAAGCTGCCCCTGGGTGATGTCCCGGTCCGCTATGTGCCTTCCGAACGGAGCAAGCATGGCATCGCCAGCCTGCCCCTCGGCGAGTCGGACACCCTGGTTCTCGACAAGCTGCCCTTGCTGCACCACGACCCCTTCGACCGCATGCTCATCTGCCAGGCCATCGCCAACCAGATGCTCATCCTCACGCCGGACCCGCTGATTACCCAGTATCCGGTGCTCACCCGCTGGTAGCCGTGGCCGCCGCGCTTCGCTCCGCCGCCGAGATCACCGAGTTGCTGGAAGGCTGGCTGGAGGCGGATTTCTCCTTCCGCAAGGTGGGGCCCACGGCGGAGAAGATCGCGGCCCTGCCCGCCGCCGACCAGGACTTCATCCTGGACTGGGTCAAGCGCGTGGCCAGTTCCAACCTGGAGGTGGCCTGGCAATTCGCGCGCCGGGCACCGGCCCTGATCGGCGGCATGGACCGCCGCCTGATGGAGGCCTGGGTGCTGGGCGCCTGCGACGTCTACGACCGCCTGGGCCTGCGCCACGCCCTCACGGTCATGGAAGAGGCCGACCACTTCGCCGAGCGGCAACTGGAGATGACCGCCGGCGTGCTGTTCGAGGACGTGGCCGGGGTGCTGGGCAACTTCGTGCGCGGCCTGTCCGGCCGCAAGCTGGCCATGGAGCAGGCCAAGGCCGTGCACACCGACACGGAGAAGATCTTCCTGCCCGGCGTGCTGGCCCGCTTCCCCAGCGTGGAGGACAACTTCAAGCTGGCCAAGGCCATGGTGGCCCTGCTCTGGGCCCAGACCCGCTTCGGCACCTTCCGCGCCGACCTGACCGCGGCCTGTGCCGGCTTTCCCGATTCGGAGCGGGCGCTGAAGCAACTCCATGCCCTGGAAACCCTGCGCCTGACCGCCTGCATCGCCCGGGAACTGCCCGGCCTGCATCGGGACATGGAACATCTGAAAAAGGAACTGGGCGAGGAACTGCCCCCCGGCTGGGCCCGTTTCGCCGAACGCCTGGGCCAGCCCGAGGCCGACATCGAGGACAGCCTGACCCTGCTGGGCGACGCCTACCAGCTGCCCGACTTCGCCCCCTGGTGCTACCAGGGCGAACTCAAGCCCGAGGCCGTGGCCGCCGCCTTCGCCGCCCGCCGGGACAAGGAAAAGGCCCGCCTGCGCGTGAAGCTGGGGGAACTGCTGGATGAGCACACCCGGCACCGCAAGCCGACCGCCGCGGATGCGGAGGGACCGGCCGAAAAGACCTTCGAGGCCGAGGTCAACGACGAGGAAGGCCGCCTGGACATGGAACTCACCCTGGACGGCCTGCCCATCGCCCCGCCCGAGGACGTGAGGCAGCTCATGGCCTCCATCTACCTGGATTTCGGCGACATCCCGCCGGAATACCTGGTGCCCGCCGGCGACGGCGAGTACGACGCCAGCCTGCTGGGCGACCAGCATGCCGACCCGGACGCGGTGTGGCAGGGCACCTACCACGAGGAGGGCGCCAGGTTCTATTCCGAGTGGGACATGGGGCGCGAGCACTACCGCAAGAACTGGTGCGTGATGCGGGAGAAGGACGTGGTCCCCGTGTTCGACAACTTCCATCGGCAGACCCTGGACAAGCACGCGGGCCTGGTGAAGCACCTGCGCAAGGCCTTCGAGGCCATGCGCGACGAGAACCGCCTGCTCAAGCGCCAGTCCTGGGGCGACGACGTGGATATCGATGCCCTGGTGGAGGCCATCGCCGATGCCCGCGACGGCAGCGAGATGTCCGACCGCCTGTTCGTGCGCCAGCACCGGGCCGAGCGCAACATCGCCGTGGCCTTCATGGTGGACATGAGCGGCTCCACCAAGGGCTGGATCAACGAGGCCGAGCGGGAAGCCCTGGTGCTGCTGTGCGAGGCCCTGGAACACCTGGGCGACCGCTATGCCATCTACGGGTTCTCAGGCATCACCCGCAAGCGCTGCGAACTGTTCCGTGTCAAGACCTTCGACGAGCCCTACAACGACGAGGTGAAGGCGCGCATCTCCGGCATCCGCGCCCAGGAATACACGCGCATGGGCTTCGCCATCCGCCACCTCACCGACCTGCTGAAGGGCGTGGAGGCGCGCACCAAGGTGCTGATCACCCTGTCCGACGGCCGCCCGGACGACTACTTCGACGTCTATCGCGGCCAGTACGGCATCGAGGACACGCGCATGGCGCTGATCGAGGCGCGCCGGGCCGGCGTGCACCCGTTCTGCATCACCATCGACCGGGAAGCCCGGGACTACCTGCCCCACATGTACGGCGCCGCCCGCTACATCATCCTGGACGACGTGAAGGACCTGCCCTTCAAGGTGTCGGATATCTACCGGCGGCTGACCAGTTGAGTCGCAGGCGGAATGCCAGCCTCGGAGAAATCCCCCCTTCCCCTTTATCCCCGGAGGGGGCTTTGCCAAAGGCTCTGTGCGCGTTGAGTATGGATGTCGCGCAAACGAAAGTGGCGGTTGTCTTCCCCCTTTCGTAAAGGGGGATTGAGGGGGATTTGACCCGGGTTCAGTCCGTGCCAGCCTTGTAGAAATCCCCCCTCTCCCCCCTTTACAAAGGGGGGAATCCTACTTTTTGGCCAACTCCACCCATCACTCGTTAACGCGGCCGAGCCAATCGATATGACCTATCACAACGCCCACGTCGCCATTCGCGCCTCCGATGGATGCGATCAGCTTCAGCGTACCCCCATACTGAATTTGAGCCTGTCGCCAACACTCCACATCTGGCCGTGGCGGAGGGCGATCAGCGGGCCGGGGCATGGAACACGGCCTGGCGACCCCATAAACTCCTGTCATCCAGTCTCTCGCCACGCTCCATGCCCGCCCAGCTACCCTTCGAAATCCTTCCCGGCAACTATTACAGCAACGGCTCCTACGGCCGTTCCTGGGGCGTGCGCCAGGTGCTGGAATTTTCCCGGGATGCGGACAGCGGCGAGGAGCGCGTGACCTTTCGCGGCATCGCCGGCACCTGCCGGCGCAAGCGCGGCACCTGCAGCCTCGACGAGTTCCGCCGCTGGGCCCGCTACGAGGTGGCCCTCAACGAAAACAGCTGGCACCGGGTCGGTTATTTCGAGGAGGACTGGCCGGAAGAGGAAAGCTGAGCGACGCCCTTAAGCAGCACGGCGACGCCGATCAGGGCCAGCACGATGGCCGCCCCCGCCGGCAGGTCGAACAGGCCGGAAATCGCCAGCCCCAGGGCGTAGCCGAGCGCGCCCAGCCCGTAGCCGCGGGCCAGCCCCTCGCTCCAGGCCAGGGCGGGCACGATCAGGCTGGCGAATACCAGATAGATGCCCACCACCTGCACCGAAGCCGTGATGGTCAGGGCGAACAGCAGGTAGAAGCCCAGGGGGGACGCCCTCAGGTTCAGGGCGAACCAGGCGACCAGCATCAGGGCGGTCACCCCGGCCAGGGGCAGCAGGCCGTCCCAGGTGGTCCAGAGAATCTGTCCCACCAGCAAATCCTGCAAATGTTCGGCGCCGTGGGGGTCCTGGCTGATCAGGATGAGCATGCCGCTGGCGGCGCCGACGAAGGCCACGCCGATGATCGCCTCCTGCCTGGCGCCGGCGATCCTTTCCGTATACCGCAGCAGCAGGGCTCCCAGCAGCGCGGCGGCGACCGCGCCGGCCTGGGTCAGCCAGACGTCGTCCTCGCCACCCAGGCTGTGGGCCAGCACCACGCCCAGACCGGCGATCTGGGCAATGGCGAGATCGAGGAAGACGATGCCCCGGCGCAGCACCGCCTGGCCCAGGGGGACGTGGCTGGCCAGCACTAGCAGGCCGGCGGCGAAGGCCGGCAACAGGATGCCGGGTTCCAGGCTGGCCGGGTTCATCGGCTCGCCGCCTTGAGCTTGCCGATGGTGTCGTCGAAGAGCCCGAACAGATCCGTGGCCGCCGGCGACCCGCCCACCGTATAGGGCAACTCCAGCGCCGGAATTCCTGCGCGCTGGGCCAGCCATTCGCTGGGCTTGGCGGCCTGATAGGCGGTGCGCAGGATCAGCCGCGCCGGCTGGGACTTCAGGCGTTCGAGCAGCGCCGAGAGGCTGGCCACCGAGGGTTCGATGCCCGGTTTGGGCTCCAGGTCGGCCACCACCCGCAGGCCCAGCCAATCCGCCAGGTAGGTCCAGCTTTTGTGGTGCGCTACCACCGGCATGCCGCGCAGGCTGGCGGCCTCGCTCTCCCAGCGGGCAATGGCGGCGCTCATGCGGGCCTGGAAATCCCGGTTGCGCGCACCATAGTGGGCGGCCTGGGCCGAGTCGATCCGGGCCAGGCGCTGGGCGAGGGCATCCGCCACCTTGAGCAGATTGCGCGGATCGGCGTGCAGGTGGGGGTTGCCGGCGGCATGCACATCCCCCTGGCCGCGGTCGAGGCTGGCGGGCTTGTCCAGGAGCCGGACGAAATCCGCCGCCTCGAAATAGCCCGGCTGCCCGGGCTGGATGCGGGGATTACCCGATTCCCGCAGCAACAGGGGCAGCCAGCCGATTTCCAGATCCGCGCCGGTGCAGACCACGAGGTCGGCGTTGCGGGCCCGGGCGATCAGGGAGGGGCGCGCCTCGATGTGGTGGGGATCCTGGCGCGCCGTGGTGGCGCTGGTGGCGCGCACCCGCTCGCCCCCGAGTTCCAGGGTCAGGGCGGCCCACTCCGGCTCGCAGGCCAGGACGTTGACGGCCGCGCGGGCGGCGGGGATGCACTGGAGCGCCAGAAGCAGGGACAGGAAAATCAGTCGGCTCAACATGATGTCGGCTCCAGAATGAGCCCCCCGAGGGGGGGCGTGGCTCAGAACCTGTGGGCGCCGTGGGGCCCGAGGTTGTGGATGTACTGCAAGGTCAGCTGATGGTTGTCCGGGCTGCCGTCCATGGAATGATCCCGGGCCAGTTGCAGGCGGAAGCGGGAATACTCGCTGGGCGAATAGTCGGCCATGAGGCTCCACTTGTCGGGGCGGTAATCGGCCACCGGCAGGAAGGCGCTGTTGAGGCCGATATCCACGTCTCCGCTATCCAGACGATCGTAGCGGATGCCCGCCCGCCAGCGCGGCATGAACTGGTAGACGGCCTGGGCGTACCAGCCGGACTGGCGGCTGTCGTAGTCGTCGGTGGTGCCGTTGCACAGACCCGCCGGCCCGTTGTCGACGCAGGTGAAATCGCCGTCCTCCTCGCGATGGAAATACTCGGCCTGGAACTTGAAGTTGCGCGCCTTGGGATTGCCGTCCGGCGCCCACTTCCAGACCAGGTCGGCCACCCAGGTCTTCGATTTGCCGCTGAACAGGGTTTCGGCTTCCACGTCGTTCAGGTCCTCCACATGGCTTTCCCGGTCCCTGGGCTTCGCCTCGAGGTAGGACAACCCGGCGCGCCAGGAATGGGACACGCCCACGTCGTCGCCGACGTGGGCGAAGGCCGCCCAGGCGCCGGCGCCGTTCTTGTTGCCGCCGTCCTCGGAGCCGGGAAAGTTGCCGCCCCGGCCCAGTTCCACGCCCAGCTCCAGGAAGGTGTCGGTGGGCGCCAGCCATTTGAATTGCAGGCCATCCTGGCCGAAGTGTTCGCCGAACAGGACGCTGTACATGAGGTTGTTGTCGGCGAAGTCCCAGACATGGGGATGCTGCTCGTTGGCGTAGCCGATGCCTGACAGGAATCGGCCGCCCTTGACGCTGAAGCCGTTGCCCAGGCCCAGGGTCTGGAACCAGGCTTCCTCCACTTCGACCTCGTCGTCGGCGAAGGCGATGTTGGCGTAGCCGCGCAGGTTCGGATCGATGTTGGCGGCCAGGGTCAGTTCGGTATGGTCCGCCTTGAAACCCCGTTCGTCGCCGTGATCGTGCCCGCCGGTCAGGAATCCGGTGATGGCGCGTTCGCCCGATTTGCGCTCGGCATAACTGCCCTGCAGGACCAGGGAGACTTCCGGGTTCAGGCTGTTGGCGGCGGTCGCGTGGGCGGGGAGCGGGGCCGGGGTGGCCGGAGCGGTGGCCGGGGTGGGGGCCGGAGTAGTGGCAAATGAAGCGGCACGGGTCTCCGCCAGGCGCAGCCGGTTTTCCATTTCCGCCAGGCGGGTTTCGTAGGATTCGCGCATCTGGCGGATTTCCGCGCGCAAGGCGTCGAGGGAGGCGTCGGCCTGGCTGGCGCCGGCCCACAGGCACAGCAAGGCGCCGGCCAGGAGAGAATGCTTGGGCATGATGTTCTCGCGGTGAATGTGGATGGACATGCCAGGCACGGGGCCCGACACGCATATCGGCAATCACGCGAAAGCGGGTGGCGCGCGGGAGCGGAACGGCGGAAGGAAACGGCAGACGCGGGAGACGTGACCGGGGATCGGTGTCGGATTTTCCCGCGCCATTGCCGGCAAGACCGGAGGGACGACGGCCAGGCCCAGGTCGAGGGCGCCATAGGCCCCGCACCACTGGCAGGCCGCATGGGGCACGTCCTGATCCGATTCATGGTGGTTTGCGCCATGGCGCAAGCCAGCCATCTGCCCCGACAACAGGGCAACGACCAGGAGGAAGAAACCGAGCAGCCGGGCATGCATGGCGGGATTCTAACCCGGGCAATGTGACGTTCTTGCGCGGGTTGGCGCGGATGCAAAAAAGCCGCCCGAAGGCCAAGCCGTTCGGCAAGGGTGTTGATCTCCAATCCGCATAGGCCGTCACCCCGGCGAAGGCCGGGGTCCAGGGTTGTCTGTACGGTTACTCAGGCGTTTTCTGGATACCGGCCTGCGCCGGTATGACGATCAAATGGAAAGGGGCGCTGTGGCCAGCGCCCCTTTCGTTTCAACACCTTTTCCGAACGCCTAGCCCGAAGGCGGCTTGCGGGAGGGGGAATCGGCGCTTACTTGCTCTTGGCGACGATCTCGATTTCCACCCGGCGGTTGGGCGCGTGGCATTCCTTCAACTGGGCCTTGGGCAGCGCCTTGTCGCACTGGACCACGGTCTGGGTGTCGCCCATGCCGTTGCTCATGATGACGCTGGGCTTGACGCCCTTGGCCACCAGATAGGACTTGATGGAACGGGCGCGGGCTTCGGACAGCTTCAGGTTGGCGGCCGCCTTGCCGGTCGGGTCGGCGTGGCCCACCACCTTGATCTGCTCGATGTCGCCCATGCCCTTCAGCTTGGCCACCACCTCGTCCAGCTTGGCCTTGCCTTCCTTGGACAGATCCTTGATGCCGGACTTGCCGGACTGGAACAAGGCGTCGCCGGCCAGGATCACCTTGTTGGCGGCGGGCGCGGCAACGGGAGCCGCGACAGGCGCGGCGGCCTGCGCGGGCGCGGCGGGCTTCGCCTCGGCCTTGGGCGCCTCGGCTACCTTGGCGGCGGCAGGCGCGGGAGCGGCGGCAACGGGCGTCGCGGCGGCAGGCTTCACTTCAGCCTTGGGCTCGGCCGCCTTGGCGACGGGGGCCGGGGCGGGTTCAGACGGCTTGGCGACCGGCGCCTGAGCGGCGGGCGCGGGCGTCGGCAGGATGGGCGCCGTGAAGGTGGGCAGGCCGATCTGCGGCAACTGGGGCAGGCTGATGCTCTGCATGCCGGGAATGAAGCCGGACAGATTGCCCAGCATGGCCACCGGATCCCACATGGCGAAGCTGCCGGCGCCCTGCACGGGGGCGGCGGGGGTCCAGGTCAACCAGCTGTTGGTGCCCTGGCCGTAGGAGTTGGGGTTGACGATGGCGCCGGCCATGCCGGTGTAGAGCGCCGGGTTGGCCACGGTGCCGGCCAGGTTCCAGGCGCGCGGGTCCATGGGCGACATGCCCCAGCGGATGTAGGTGTTGGGGTTGAGGGTGTTGAGCATCATGTTCCACAGCTTGGGATCCACCGGCACCATGGCCCAGCGCATCAGCTTGCCCGGATCGGAAAGCTGGGTCAGCAGGGCGGTGTAGAAATTGGGATCCAGGCCGGCCGCGCTCCACCTCAGGAGGATGGCGGGATCGGTGAACTGCACCAGGTTACGCACGGCATCCGGATGGGCCATGCTGTTCATCATGTTGAGCCAGCCGCCCGGGTCCATCATGCCGTTCATCATGGCGATGTAGAAGCCGGGTTCGGTGACGGCGTTGGCCCAGGGCACGAACACCTTGGGGTCCTTGAAAGCGGAGGCGTTGCGGGAGAAATCGGTCATGCGCGCCAGCCACTCTTCCGGGGTCTTGGGGGTGGCGGTCTTGGCGGCGGCCTGGGCGGCGGCCTGGCCGGCGAAGGTCGGGATATCGGTGGTGCCCATGGCGGCGTGGGCGGGCACGGCGGCGAAGGCCAGAGCCAGGGTAACAAGCTTCAATTTCATGACGATCCCTTTCGATGGAAATCCGGTAAACGGCAATATCAGAAAACTCTGGAATTCTAGTCGTGGGCAGGTTGACGGGTAAACCTCGATGCCGCAACGCGGAATATTCCGGGCGGCCCCTGTTGCGCAAACCCGCGCCAGAAACGAAACGGGCCGGGGAAAACCCGGCCCGTTCCACGACGTCATCGATTCATCAGACGATCAGGGGCACGATCAGCAGGGCCACGATGTTGATGATCTTGATCAAGGGGTTCACGGCGGGACCGGCGGTGTCCTTGTAGGGATCGCCGACGGTGTCGCCGGTTACGGCGGCCTTGTGGGCTTCGGAGCCCTTGCCGCCGAAGTTGCCTTCCTCGATGTACTTCTTGGCGTTGTCCCAGGCGCCGCCGCCGGTGGTCATGGAGATGGCCACGAAGATGCCGGTGATGATGGTGCCCACCAGCACGCCGCCCAGGGCCTGCGCGCCCAGGGTGAGGCCGACGATCACGGGAACCGCGACCGGCAGCAGGGAGGGAACGATCATTTCCTTGATGGCGGCCTTGGTCAGCATGTCGACGCAGGTGCCGTATTCCGGCTTGCCGGTGCCTTCCATGATGCCGGGGATGCTCTTGAACTGGCGACGCACTTCCACCACCACGGAACCGGCGGCGCGGCCGACGGCCTCCATGCCCATGGCGCCGAACAGGTAGGGCACCATGCCGCCGATGAACAGGCCGATGATGACCATGTGGTTGGAAAGATCGAAGCTCAGGGTCTGGCCGCCGGCGGTCAGGGCGTGGGTGTAGTCGGCGAACAGCACCAGGGCGGCGAGGCCGGCGGAACCGATGGCGTAGCCCTTGGTGACGGCCTTGGTGGTGTTGCCCACGGCGTCCAGGGGGTCGGTGATGTTGCGGATGCTATCGTCCAGACCGGCCATCTCGGCGATGCCGCCGGCGTTGTCGGTGATGGGGCCGTAGGCGTCCAGGGCGACGATGATGCCGGCCATGGACAGCATGGACGTGGCGGCGATGGCGATGCCGTACAGGCCGGCCAGTTCGTAGGCGCCCCAGATGGCGGCGCACACGGCGAGGACGGGCGCGGCGGTGGACTTCATCGACACGCCCAGGCCGGCGATGACGTTGGTGCCGTGGCCGGTGGTGGAGGCTTGCGCGATGTGGCGCACCGGGCTGAACTCGGTGGCGGTGTAGTACTCGGTGATCCACACCATGGCGGCGGTCAGGCCCAGGCCGATCAGGGTGGCGTAATACAGGTTCAGCGAGGTCACCAGTTCACCGTCGATCATCACGCCTTCGCCCATCATCCAGGTGGTGATGGGGTAGAAGGCGACGGCGGCCAGGCCACCGGAGACGATCAGGCCGCGATACAGGGCGTTCATGATCTTGCCGCCCTCGCGCGCCTTGACGAAGAAGGTGCCGAGGATGGAGGCGACGATGGCGAAGCCGCCCAGCACCAGCGGGTAGATCACCGCTTCCGGGGAGCCGGTGATCAGCAGGCCGCCCAGCAGCATGGTGGCGATGATGGTCACGGCGTAGGTCTCGAACAGGTCGGCGGCCATGCCGGCGCAGTCGCCCACGTTGTCGCCCACGTTGTCGGCGATCACGGCGGGGTTGCGCGGGTCGTCCTCGGGGATGCCGGCTTCGACCTTGCCCACCAGGTCGGCGCCGACGTCGGCGCCCTTGGTGAAGATGCCGCCGCCGAGTCGGGCGAAGATGGAGATCAGCGAACCGCCGAAGGCCAGGCCGACCAGGGCGTGGGTGGCTTGAGCGGTGGTTTCGCCCAGCATCAGGGTAAGCACGGCGTAGTAGCCGGCCACGCCCAGCAGGCCAAGGCCGACGACCAGCAGGCCGGTGATGGCGCCGCCCTTGAAGGCGACGTTCAGCGCGGCGTTGAGGCCTTGCTTGGCGGCCTCGGCGGTACGCACGTTGGCGCGCACCGAGACGTTCATGCCGATGAAGCCGGTGAGGCCGGACAGGAAGGCGCCCAGCGCGAAGCCAACGGCGGTCTGCCAGCCCAGGGCGGCGAAGATGGCGACCAGCAGGATCGCGCCGACGATGCCGATGGTGGTGTACTGCCGGTTCAGGTAGGCCTGAGCGCCTTCCTGCACGGCGGCGGCGATTTCCCGCATGCGGTCGTTGCCGGTCGGCAGACCGTTGATCCACTTGATCGACATGGCCCCGTACACCAGGGCCAGTGCCGCCGCCACGAGGGCGAACATCAAACCTTCATTCATCGCTTCATCTCCTAGAACATGCATGAACAGCGGAATCGCTGCCGCTTTTACAGCTTACGAATCCGACAAACGTTGCACCGCACAGACTCCCCCGACTGTGGGCCTTCCGTTTACGCCCGACTTGGGTCGGGTCGATTAATAAATCCTAGATCTGGCGCCCCAGGGCCAGGCCGCCTTCGAAGCGCGTGCCCGGCTCGAAGCCGAAAATCTCGTCCAGCCGCAACTCGCGGATCAATCCGTCCACCGCCACCTGGCCATGCTCCTTCTGCACCTCGGACAGAATCAGCTTGGCCGAATTGGCGTTGTAGAACCCCCCGAAATCCGCCTGGATTTTCAGCAACTGGCGGGCGCGGTCGAGGGTCATCGTTTCAAGTTGGCAGCAGCCAGTTTGCAGTCGGCAGCAACATATCCCGCTGCCGACTGACGACTCTCAACTGCCGACCTTTCTTAAAGCTTGAACTCGGCCAGCTTCTTGGCCACCGCCACGTTCTTCATGGTGACGTAGACCGGCAGGCCGTTGGCGTACTTCGGGTAGTCCTCGCCCTGGATCAGGCCGGACAGGTACTTGCGGCACTTTTCGGTAATTCCGTAGCCGTCCTTGCTGATGAAGTCGCGCGGCATGAACTTCTCCACGTTGGCCACATCCTTCAGTTCGGCGTAGCCGATCTTGTACTTGTAGGGCTCGTCGGACAGGCGCACCACGGTGGGCATGACCGAGTTCTTGCCCTTGACGGCCAGATCGACGGCGGCCTTGCCCAGCTCGTAGGCCTGCTTGACGTCGGTCCTGGAGGCGATGTGGCGGGCGGCCCGCTGCAGGTAGTCGGCCACGGCCCAGTGGAACTTGTAGCCCAGGGCGTCCTTGATCATGTTGGCCACCACGGGCGCGGCGCCGCCCAGCTGGGCGTGGCCGAAGGCGTCGCGGGTGCCCTGCTCGGCCAGGAACTTGCCGTCCGGGTAGTGGCAGCCTTCCGACACCACGATGGTGCAGAAGCCGTGTTCCTTGACCTTCTTGTCGACGGTGGCGAGGAACTTCTTCTGGTCGAACTCGATTTCCGGGAACAGGATCACCACGGGGATACCCTGGTCGGCCACCAGGCCGCCGGCGGCGGCGATCCAGCCGGCGTGACGGCCCATCACCTCGACCACGAAGATCTTGGTGGAGGTCTTGGCCATGGAGCGCACATCGAAGGACGCTTCCAGGGTGGACACGGCGATGTACTTGGCCACCGAGCCGAAGCCGGGGCAGCAGTCGGTGATGGGCAGGTCGTTGTCCACGGTCTTGGGCACGTGGATGGCCTGGATGGGATAGCCCATGGCCTCGGACAACTGGGACACCTTGTAGCAGGTGTCGGCCGAGTCGCCGCCGCCGTTGTAGAAGAAGTAGCCGATGTTGTGGGCCTTGAACACCTCGATCAGGCGCTCGTATTCGCGCTTGTTGGCTTCCAGGGATTTCAGCTTGAAGCGGCAGGAACCGAAGGCGCCGGAGGGGGTGGAGCGCAGGGCGGCGATGGCCGCGTCGCTTTCCTTGCTGGTGTCGATGAGGTCCTCGGTCAGGGCGCCGATGATGCCGTTGCGGCCGGCGTAGACCTTGCCGATCACGTCGGAATGCTTGCGCGCGGTTTCGATGACGCCGCAGGCGGAAGCGTTGATGACGGCGGTGACGCCGCCGGACTGGGCGTAGAACGCGTTCTTTTTCTTGGCCATGTCTTGTCTCTCCTTGATGCGGCGCGCGGAGGGCCGCGCGCCTTCACGTGAATCGCTTACCGGATGCCGGTTTCCTGGTGGCGCCGCTCGTGTTCCTTCTCCTGCACCTTCAGCAAGGTGATGATGCAGTCGCCCAGGTTGTCGTACTCCTCCGCGCCGGTGCCGAAACGGTCCTTGACGGAATAGAAGAACATGGCCCGATACCCCGCCGGACCGGACTTCGCCACCACGAAGGCGCAGCCGTCCTCTTTCCAGTACAGGGCCGGGCACAGGGCGAGTTCCCGGTCGCCGGGATTGAGGCGAACTTCCGTCTCCACCTCCTGCACCTCCACGTCGCGGCCGAAGCGTTCCTTCAGGCAGGCGCGCGCCAGGGCGAGGTCGGAAGCCGAATAACCGGGAATGCTCATGAAGAATTACTTCTTGATCGAATCCAGGGCGGCGAAGCAGTTGTCGCGGATGCCGTCGACGGAGCCGACTCCGGCGATCTTGAAGTACCTGGGGGCGCCGGCCTGGCCGCTCTTGCCCCAGTCGCCGTAGTACTGGACCAGGGGTTCGGTCTGGGCGTGGTAGATGTCCAGGCGCTTCTTCACGGTTTCTTCCTTGTCGTCGTCGCGCTGGATCAGATCCTCGCCGGTGACGTCATCCTTCATCTCGACCTTGGGCGGGTTGAACACCACGTGGTAGGTGCGGCCGGAAGCCACGTGCACGCGGCGGCCGGACATGCGCTTGATGATCTCGGCATCGGGCACGTCGATCTCGACCACGGCGTCCAGGGGCACGCCGGCGGCCTTCATGGCCTCGGCCTGGGGAATGGTGCGCGGGAAACCGTCGAACAGGTAGCCGTTCTTGCAGTCGTCCTGGGTCAGGCGCTCTTTCACCATGCCAATGATGATGTCGTCGGACACCAGACCACCCGCGTCCATGATCTTCTTGGCGGCGATGCCCAGTTCGGTGCCAGCCTTCACATGGGCGCGCAGCATGTCGCCGGTGGAGATCTGGGGAATGCCGTAGCGTTCCTTGATGTAGTTGGCCTGGGTACCTTTGCCCGCGCCGGGGCCGCCGAGAAGAATCAAACGCATGGAAAACCTCGCAAAAACAAGGCCCTGAACGGGCCAATGGATGGAAAAACCAATAGGGAAACAGGGATTTTAAACGGGCTACAGGGTAGTCAAGGCGCCTGTCCAAGGACAGTCAATTTTTTGTATTCGGATATAAGCCCAGATTATCAGCATCTTTGAAATAATTAATACACCAGGCCGCTTTCCACCAAACCATTCATGGCCGGATGGCCGCCCCCGCCCATGAAAGCACGCTTGCCGGCCATGAACCTTTCCCTCACCCCCAATCCCTCTCCCGCTTGCGGGAGAGAGGCGCGTCGCGGGCCGCTGACGCGGCTTTGACGCTAACGTCCCGACAACTCAGTGATGGCTGGCCTGACCACCCTTGCGCGCGCGATCGGACAGCATCTCCACCAGGGTTTGCATCAGGTCGAGGCGCTTCTCCAACTGGTGTACGCGGGCCCGCAAGGCTTCGACCTCGGCGCCGGTGGCGGCGTGGTCGTCGTCCGTCCTGGCGGCGCCATGATCATGGCCTCCGCCTCCGCCCCCCATGCTCTTCCCGCATTTCTTGCAGGTCTTGCCGCCGGCTTTCAGGTCGTTCGGGGTGGGCTTGTCGGCGGCCTTGCCGCTGGCCTCGCCGGCTTCCCGGGACGCGGGTGTCGCCTCACTCTGGCCGTGCTGGTGCCCCTCGTGTTGCGCCCAGGCGGGGGAAAGGGAAAAACCGGCGGAAAAACCGGCCAGGGCCAGCAATCCGATCAAGCTGTTTGATTTCATGACCGTCTCCTCGTGGTTGGGAGCGGGCGTGAAGCCACGCTTGCCCACGCAAGCCAATATGCGGCGGCATACCCGCCCCGGTCAAACCGGAAACCCCCCGAGGGTCATACCCTGAACCGGGCGCGTACCTTCTCCAGGTCCTCCGGGGTGTCGACGCCCGGCGGGCTGGGCACCCGGCTCTCCACCACCGCGATGCGGTGGCCATGCCAGAGGGCCCGCAACTGCTCCAGGGATTCGAACTGTTCCAGGGCCGGGCGCTCCAGTCCGGGATAGGCCTTGAGGAATCCGGCCCGGTAGGCATACAGGCCAATGTGGCGGGCAATGGGCAGGCCTTCCGGCGGCGCGGCGGAGGGACCGGAAGCCCAGGCGTCCCGGGCCCAGGGGATCGGCGCCCGGGAGAAATACAGGGCGTAGCCGTCCTTGTCCGTCACCACCTTGACCACATTGGGATTGAACATCTCGGCGACATCGCGCAGGGGATGACAGACGGTGGCCATGCTGGCGGCCGGATGGTCGAACAGCGCCTGGGCGGTGGCCCGGATCAGTTCCGGGTCGATCAGGGGCTCGTCGCCCTGGACATTCACCACCACGACGTCGTCGGCCCAGCCCAGCCGGGTCGCCACCTCCGCCAGCCGGTCGGTGCCGGAGGCGCAGTCGGGGGAGGTCATCACCGCCTGGAAGCCAGCGGCGCGAACCGCCGCGAACACCTCCGCATGGTCCGTCGCCGCCCAGACGCCCGCCGCGCCGCTGGCCACGGCCTGCTCCAGCACCCTCACCACCATGGGCTTGCCGGCGATGTCGGCCAGGGGCTTGCCGGGCAGGCGGGTGGAGGCATAACGGGCGGGGACGACGGCGTAAAAGGCGGACATGGCGATTTTCCCGAGGGGCTCAGTGAGCGATTTTCGCGAGGATCACGACGCAAAGCAAAAGCCCCGTCTCCAGCCATTCCACGCCGGCGCCCAGGGCGTCGCCGGTCATGCCGCCGACACGGCGCAGCAGGAAGGCCCGCCAGGCTGCCGCCCATAGCGGAGCGGCCAGCAGGGCGGGGACCGTCAGGCCGGCCACCACCAGGATGCCGCCCCACAGCCAGATCGGCCCCGCCCCCACCCGCCAGGCGAAACGCTCCCCCAGGCCGGGCTTGATGGACGGCAGACGGGACCAGATCAGCACGCCCCAGCGCGCCCAGGCCGGCACCAGGACCAGGGCGAGGTACGCCTCCGCCTTCACCGCCAGCATCAGCAGGACCAACTTGGCCAGCAACTGCATGACCAGGGCCACGCCGCCGAACACGCCCAGGTGGGGATCACTCAGTACCGCCAGCAGGCGCGCTTTCCGGGCCTGGGGGTCGTCGGGCCGATGGGACGCTCCCAGGGCATCGGCCAGATCGGCCAGGCCGTCCAGATGCAGGGCGCCGGTCACCGCGACCCAGACGGCGAGGCCGAGCAGGGCGCCCAGCCAGGGGTCGAGCAGCCCCCCCAGCCAGACCGCGGCGGCCACCAGGCCGCCCACCAGCCCACCGACCAGGGGAAACCAGACCACGCCGCCGGCCAGTTCCTCCGGCCGGAAATCCACGACGCGGGGCGTCGGCAGGCGGGTGAGAAACTGGATGGCGAGAATCAGCCCGCGCATGAATTGAGATTGAGCAGCACCGGCGCCTCGCCGGGCAGATGGGAGACCTGGAAATGGGCGGCTTCCGGCAGGGCGATGCGGTAGGCGTGGGCGGGGTCCAGCCCGACCAGTTCCATCAGCAGGACGCGCATCACCCCGGCATGGGTCACCAGCAGGCGGTGGCCGCCGCGCGCATCCGCCAGCCACGCCGCCCAACCCTGGCCCACGCGCCGGCGCAGGTCCGTGACGGATTCGCCCTCGGGGGCGCCGACCTTGCCGGCCGTGCCGCGAAACAGTTCGTGATGGGTCGGATCCAGCTCGGCGGCCTCTTCCGGCGTCAGCCCCTCCCAGGCGCCGAAATGCATTTCCCGCATGGATTCCAGCGTTTCCAGCGGCAGTTCGCATGCCTTGGCGTAGGCCTCGGCAAAGTCCAGGCAACGCGCCAGGGGCGAACTGGCGATGCGGTCGAAGGCCGGGACGGCGAGGCGTTGGGCGATGGCCCTCACGCGATCGCTCCCCCGCTCGGTCATGGGGTCGTCAAGGGCGCCCCGATACACATGGGCGCGCCCGCGCACCTCGCCGTGGCGCAGGACGGTGACCAGGGTCGGCTGGATCCCGCTCATTCGCCACCTTCACTGACCCCGGCCTCGGCGAAGGTCGCCATGCCGCCATGCACGGCGCAGGCCAGGCGCAGCAGGGGCAGGGCCGCCACGGCGCCGCTGCCCTCGCCCAGGCGCATGTCGAGTTGCAGCAGGGGCCGGGCCCCCAGGGCATCCAGCAGGCGGGCGTGGCCCGGCTCGGCGGAGCGATGGGCGAACAACAGCCAGTCCCGCGCGCCCGGGTTCAGGCGGCAGGCGGCCAGGGCCGCCGCCGTGGTGATGAAGCCATCCACCAACACCGGCAGACCGGCCCGGGCGCAGGCGATGTAAGCGCCCGCCAACGCGGCGATCTCGAAGCCGGATACGCGGCGCAGGGCGTCGAGAGCGTGCTCAAACTCCGTTCCCCCCTTTATCAAAGGGGGGGTAGGGGGGATTTCGCCGGTGTCGATCGGGCTTGCGGGGGTGGAAATCCCCCCCCGCACCCCTTCAAGAAAGGGGGGGGTGGCGTCGTCTTGCGCAAGCGATGAAACGAATCCGTGCAAAGCCAGTGCCCGGTCGATCACCGCCGCCTTCCGCGTCACCCCGGCCCCGTCCAGGCCCGTCCCCGGCCCGGCCAGGGCCGAGCCGGGCAAGCCCAGCAGGGCGCAGCCCAGGGCCGCCGCCACCGTGGTGTTACCGATGCCCATCTCGCCGCCGATGAAGATATCCGCCCCGGAGGTGAGCGCCCGCTCCGCCGCGCGCCGGCCCGCGGCCAGGGCATGGTCGAGCTGCTCCGGCGACATGGCGGCGTCCCGGGCGAGATTGGCCGTGCTCCGCGCGGACTTGTCCCAGACCACGCCGGGCAAGGGCTCGGGCGCCAGGGTACCGACGTCCACCACTTCCAGGCGGGCGCCGACTTCCCTGGCCATGACCGCGACGGCGGCGCCACCGGCGACGAAATTGAGCAGCATCTGCCGTGTCACATCCTGGGGAAACGCCGCCACCCCCTCCTCCACCACGCCATGGTCGCCGGCGAACACCGCGACCCAGGGGTGTTCCAGGGCCGGCCTGGAGTTCCCCCGCATGGCCGCCAGGCGGACCGCGAGTTCCTCCAGCCGGCCCAGGCTGCCGGCCGGCTTGGTCAGCTGGCCCTGGCGGGCGAGCGCCGCGTCGCGGGCGTCGGCATCGAGGGGCCGGGCGGGCTCCCGCCACCAATCGTTCATGCCATCCGGCCTTTCAGGGTCATGGGCAATCCCGCCGCGACGAACACCACCTCGTTGGCCACGCGAGCCAGGTCCTGGTTGAGCCGCCCCGCCTCGTCGACGAAACGCCGGGACAGCTCGCCCAGGGGAATCACCCCCAGCCCCACTTCGTTGGCGACCAGGGCCAGCCGTCCGGGCAGCTCGGGCAGGATGGCCAGCAGGGCGGCGCGCTCGCGCCGGAAAACGTCCTCCCCGGCTTCCAGGACGTTGAGCAGCCACAGGGTGAGGCAATCCACCACCAGGAAACGCCCGGTTTCGGCGCCCGCGGCCAGCGCCTCCGCCAGGGCCAGGGGTTCTTCCACCGTGTTCCAGTGGGGCGGGCGCTCGGACCGATGGCGGGCGATGCGGGCGCGCATTTCCTCGTCGCCCGCCCGGGCGGTGGCGATCAGGGTGACGGCCAGGCCGGAGGCCTCGGCCAGGCGTTGGGCGTGGCCGCTCTTGCCGGAGCGGGCACCCCCCAGGATCAGGGTTGGCATGGCGAATGGGCGCGGGCGGGTGGAGCCCGCCCGCGACGGGGAATGGCGTCGTTCAGCGCGTGCCGGGAAGACCCGCGCCGCGCCCGCCCGCCAGGTTCACGGCGAGACCGTGGGCCAGGGCGGCGACCAGCAGATAGATCAGGGTGCTGGACAGGAAGCGGGGGCCGTAATCGACGAAGGTCCGGGCGAACTGGGCCAGGCTGGTATCCGCCACCCGTCCGCCAAACCAGTAGAAGCTGGCGTTGGAGATGACGAATGCCAGGACCGTGGCGCCCAGCGCCAGACCGGCCATGCGGGCCACGGCCGCCGCGTCCGCGCCGATCTGGCGGCTGGACAGCCGGCCGCCGGTCCACAGGGCGAGATGGGCAAGCTGCAGGCCGGCGTAGGCCGGCGTCAGGCAATAGCCGGAAACCCCCATCCAGCCCACGGCGGCGACGTCGATGGCCACGGCTTCCAGCATGAGTCCCAGCAGCCAGGCCGGCGACAGATAGAAGCCGGCCAGGAAGAACAGGGCCCAGGAGGCGTCGGGCAGGTGCAGGGCATCGCCGAAGTGGTGGAAGCGGGTGGCCAGCATGAAGGCCATCAGGGAGAAGCCGAGGAGGGCCTGGGTACGGGGTTGGCAGCGGGGTTGGCGGTTAGACATGTCAATCTCCTAATTGGACGCGCCTTGGATGAACGTGGTCGGGAGTTTAGCCGGAAACGGCGCCGCGCTCCCGATCACCTGGTTTGATAGCGGATGCCGACGAACAGGTTGCGCTCGGGGGTGTTGTAGCCCCGGACCTGCTCGTAATCCTGGTCCAGGGCATTGGCGAGACGGCCTTCGATGCGCCACTCCGGCGCCAGCTGATAGGCCGCGCCGAGGGTCACCAGCGTGTAGCCGGACAGGCGCTCGGTGTTGGCGGCATCGTTGTAACGCGCATCGACCGCGGTCACTTCGCCCCCCAGTTCCCAGTCGCCGAAGTCACGGTTCATGGCCAGGGTCAGGCGGCGGGGTGCGCGCCAGGGCAGATCATTGCCGGTGGCGTCGTCCCGGGCGCGCTGCCAATCGAATCCGGCCCGGCCCTTCCAGCCCGCCACCGCTCTGGCATAGCTGATGCCGCAGCCGGTCAGGCGGGCATCGTTTACATTGCCGGGGGTAAACAGGGCCAGGCCGGCATCGAATTGCCAGAGGATCAGGTCCGTGACCCGGTCATCATGGCAGGCCACGCGCAATGCGCCACCGCCCAGGGCCCCGTCCAGGGCGACCTCCCGGCTGAAGGCCTGTTCCGGGTCCAGGTTCGGATTGCCCTGGGCAAAACCATCGTTGGGGTAATACAGGTCGTTGAACGACGGCGCCTTGAAGGCGCTGGCGATCCGCGCGCTGACGCGCCAGCCGGGCAGGCCCAGCCAGGCGTAGCCCAGGGCGCCGGTGTCCCGGTCATCGAACTGGCTGTTGTGATCATGGCGCCAGGTCAGTTCCAGGGCGTGGTCACCCTGGCGCGTCTGCCCGGACAGGACCAGGCCGGTATTGTCCCGGTCCCGGGTGGTGTAGGCCACGCTGCCGGATACGGATTGTTCCAGCCGTTCCAGGCTGGCCTGGATGCGGCTGGCGCCCAGGCGCCAGTCGTTCTGCCAGGCATATTGGTATTGATCCGTGTGGTAGTCGGTGTTGCCGAAGCTGGTATAGAAGCTCGCATCATCCGTGGTGCGGCCCGCGCGCAGCAGGCTGTCCCAGGTATCGGACAGGCGGCTGCGCAAGGTGAGGCCCAGCACCTCCTCGGTGGTGTCGCTGCGGGTATCGTGGGGCCCCGCGCTGTCGTCATAGTCGGACCAGCCCCGGGTGTGATAGCCCACCAGGTCCAGCTGGTGGTCGGCCGCGAGGGCGATGCCCGCGCGCAGCAGGACGTGGTCGTTGCGAAAGCCGTCCTTGTCCGGATTGTGGGCGCCGAAGGGCACCTTGGCGTTGGTGGCGTCATAGCCGTCGCTCAGAAGCCGGCCGGCATCGAGGGAAAAGGACAGCCTTTCCTCGCCGCCGCCCATGCCCGCGTCGAAACGCTTGGTGCCGAAATCGCCCAATCCCGCCGCGGCATGCAGGCGGGGCGCGCCCTCCCCGCGCGGTGAAAACAGCTGCAAGACCCCCCCCATGGCGTCGGAGCCATAGAGATGGCTGCCGGCGCCGCGCATGACCTCGACCCGCTCGAAGCCTGCGGGGACAAGCTGTTCCAGCGGCGTGAGGCCCAGGGTGGCGGAGCCGATGCGGAAACCGTCCAGCAGCACCAGGGTATGGCTGCCGGAATAGCCGCCCAGCATGAGGCTGCCGGGCTGGCCCGGACCGCCATTGCTGATGATTTCGATGCCCGGCTGGCTTTGCAGCAGTTCCGCCAGGGAGGCTTGCCCGGCTGAAGCGATGGCCTCGCGATCCAGCACGCGCACGTCCGCCAGGACCTCGCCGCGGCTTTGCGGAATGCGCGTGGCGGTTACGACGATTTCATCCAGGGTGGGAATGTCTTGCGCCCGGGCGGGCGCGACGAGCGCGCCGGCGAGAACCAGGCCGGCGACCAGGGTGTTGTATTGCATGGAAAACGTCCTTTTTCGTTCCCGGCGTCCCCGCTGGGAAAAAACCACGACTGGCGGGCCGAAAAAGGTTGTCTGAAACCGAGTTCGCTCAAACCGCCACCCGCGGCCCGCATCCTCTTCAGGCCGGTCTCCGGGCTCGCGCCTAGGGTCTTTCGACCCGGGTCGTTCGCCTTCCCATCCCGAGGACAGTGGCCTGGTGAACGACCGTTGAGCGCTTACCGTTGCGGGGGCAGCACAGGCATTGGCATCGACCTGGGTCGATCCGCACCTGTTTCCCGTTTCACCCGTCTCGCGACAGGCACCTGAAGCGGGGTGGATTTTAGGATGTCAAAGTCCGGATGGCTACGGCAATTTGGAGGTAATCCGGCCTGCCTCTCATGACAACCCGGGGTCTCCCCGAGTCTACTTGCCACCCTCGGTGGGGCGGCTGGACCGTGAGCGCTCAGGGGCTGAAGAGACCGCCCGACCTGCGGTCATACAGACCGCCGGTCTTGAGCAGGTGGTGGATGGTTTTCAGGTTTCCCGTGCCTTCGATGGTGCAGAAATAGTGAAAATATAGTTCCCTGTGGTAGCTGGTCTGCTGGCGGCCCTTGATGGCATCCCAGCGGGCGTAGCGATTGCGCGACCATTCGCCGCCGCCCTGGCCGTCGGCGCGGCCGAAGGCGTAGAGCTTGCGCTCGCCGCTCTCGCAGCGCATGCCCTCGAAACTGACCGTCTCGGCGCCGGCCGGGCTCTTCACCACCACGGTGTAACGCGCCACGCCGTCGGCGCCGATGGAAACCGAGGGCAAATCAACGAAGTGCTTGTTGCGGGTCGCGGAACTGACCTCGAAAGGGATCAGGTTCTCCGCCTTGGGATAGGGCGGGATGCTGGCCTGGACTTCCTTCCAGACCTTGGTGTCGTCGTCGAAGTCCCGCTCGAAATCCGCGAGGCCGTAGCTGTCCCCCCAGATGCTGACCTCGGAACCGCCCGCCGCGTGGGCGGGGATGATCGGGACGGAGAGGAACAGGGCGAAAGCTGCGAGCGGGACGAAAATGGCGAAAAGGGCGATGGGGCGGCGCATGGCGGACTCCGGAACGAGGTTGGCATGATACCGCGCCACCCCTCGCCCCGGGTTCAAGCCAGATCGGCGGCCAGGGAATCCCGGATGGCCCTGGGCAATGGGGACAGGGTGGCCTGGTAATTCCGGTGGGAGACACCGGCGGAAATCTCGCCCCCGTTCTTCACGGCGGCCACCATCTCCGGCGTGAGTTCGAAGCGCATGAAATGCACCGAGGCGGTCTTGTCCTCCCTGCCGCGCTCCAGGTCCTCGTTGGCGATGGGGAAGACGGGATCGAAGCCTTCCACCCGCATCCAGATGTCCTTCTCGATGCCGACCAGCCGGGCCAGGGCGGCCCGGCGCTCGTCCTCGTCGGCGTATTCCACCATGAAGGTGGCCTTCCAGTTGCGGCCGTCGGGGATCAGCGGGTTGTAGACGTCCAGTTCGTCCTGGATACCCGCCGCCTCGAAGATCTTCTCGATGCGCAGCATTTCCTGGATCTGGTACTGCATGGTCAGGGCGTCCTCGAAATAGAGGGCGGCATGGTCGCCCAGGGGGACGCGGCGGTTCTTCTTGTGCGCGATGACCCGGGCGCGGAAGTCGGCGCGGATCTCGGCGTATTTTTCCAGGCTGAAGAGGTCCTGGCGGGTCAGTTTGGCCATGGCGGGTTCCTTGTGAAGTCTCATAGTCCGTAGGCCTTGCGCAGCAGGGTGATGGGATGTTCCGGGGCGGAGCCATCGCCGCGGGCGTGGGCGATGTGGTGGCCGGCCATGGCGCAATCGCTGCCGTAGTGGTCCGGCCTGGCCTGGTTGACCCGGGTCACCACCGGCTTGACGATCTTCATGGCGAACGCGTGGCACTCCTTCTTCACCGCATAGGTGCCGTCGTGGCCGGAGCAGCGCTCGATGATGTCCACCTCGGTATCGGGCACCAGGGACAGGACTTCCCGGGTCTTGGGGCCGATGTTCTGCACCCGCTGGTGGCAGGCGGCGTGGTAGGCCACCTTGCCCAGGCCCTGCCTGAAGTCGGTTTTCAGCCTGCCTTCCCTGTGGCGCAGCATCAGGTATTCGAAAGGGTCGAAGAAGGCGTTCTTCACCTTCAGCACATCCGGGTCGTCCGGGTACATGAGGGGCAGTTCCTGCTTGAACATGAGCACACAGGAGGGGATGAGGGCGGTGAGGTCCCAGCCCTCGTCCACCAGTTTCGCCAGCACGGGAATGTTCGCCTCCTTGGCCGCCGCCACCGCGTCCAGGTCACCCAGTTCCAGCTTGGGCATGCCGCAGCAGCGCTCCTTCTCGGCGAGGGTCACCGGGATGCCGTTGTGCTCGAACACCGCCGCCAGGTCCTCGCCGGGGCCGGGTTCGTTGCGGTTCATGTAGCAGGTGGCGAACAGGGCCACCTTGCCCCGGGTGCGGCCGGCGGGCTCGCCGGGCGTGCTCGCGGGGAGCTTGTCCAGACGGCGGCGCAGGGGACGGCTGCTGAACTCGGGCAGCCAGGCGCCGGCGTGGATGCCCGCCACGGATTCCAGGGCCTTGCGCGCGGGACCGAGCTTGTTCACCGCGTTGACCACCTGAGCCACCACCGGGATGCCGGCCAGACGGCCCACGGCATCGGTGCTGGTGAGCACCCGGTCACGCAGCTTTGTCTCACCCTTGCGGAAATGCACCGCCTTGGCCCGCAGCATGAGGTGGGGAAAATCCAGGTTCCACTCGTGGGGCGGCACGTAGGGACACTTGGTCATGTAGCACAGGTCGCAGAGATAGCAGTGGTCCACGACCTTCCAGTAATCGGACTTCTTCACCCCGTCCACTTCCATGGACTCGGATTCGTCCACCAGGTCGAACAGGGTGGGGAAGGACTGGCACAGGGACACGCAGCGGCGGCAACCGTGACAGATGTCGAACACCCGCTCCATCTCCTTGAACAGGGATGCCTCGTCGAAGAAGTCGGGGTTGCGCCAATCCAGGGGATGGCGGGTGGGAGCTTCGAGATTGCCTTCGCGGGTGGGGGTGGCCATGGCCTGAACCTCGGTGTGTTCGGAATGGAGAGGACGGCGGGGCCGCCCTCTCCCGCGCCCTCCCCTTCGAGGGGAGAGCGCGGAACGTCAGGAGCCCATCATCAGGAACCCAATTCGTTCAGGGCCTTCTGGTAGCGGTTGGCGTGGGAACGCTCGGCCTTGGCCAGGGTTTCGAACCAGTCGGCGATTTCCTCGAAGCCTTCATCCCGAGCGGTCTTGGCCATGCCCGGGTACATGTCGGTGTACTCGTGGGTCTCGCCGGCGACGGCGGTCTTCAGGTTGTCGGCGGTGGGCCCGAAGGGCATGCCGGTGGCCGGGTCGCCACAGGTTTCCAGATATTCCAGGTGGCCATGGGCGTGGCCGGTTTCACCTTCGGCGGTGGAGCGGAACAGGGCGGCCACGTCGTTGTAACCCTCCACGTCGGCCTTGGCGGCGAAATAGAGATAGCGGCGGTTGGCCTGGGATTCGCCGGCGAACGCGGCCTTCAGGTTGTCCTCGGTTTTCGAGCCTTTGAGTTGCATGTTGTACTCCTCGTATCGATCTGCCCGGCAGATACCCGTGCCGGGAAAACGGGTTTTATTAGAATTACTCTAAACTGTAAATGAAATTTAAGCTTTGCCGACCAATGATGTCAACTTTGATCCCATCGAACGGCGCTCGGGCCGCGCTACGAAAACTGCCCGGGATGCGCGCCACCCCTTGCTAAACTGGACCGCATTCCCAGTGGCGGACAGCCTGACGCATCCCGCTTCGGGGTATGACGAATCGACCTGGATCGAAAACGGATTTCCACCCATGCCCCATGACATATCCCTGATCACCACCCTGGCCGCCGGTTTCGGTCTGGCGCTGGTATTCGGCCTGGCCGCCGAGCGCCTCAGGCTGCCGGCCCTGGTCGGTTATCTGCTCGCCGGCATCGTCATCGGTCCGGCGACGCCGGGCTTCGTGGCGAACGTCCAGATCGCGGCGCAACTGTCCGAGATCGGGGTCATGTTGCTCATGTTCGGCGTGGGGCTGCATTTCTCCCTCGACGACCTGCTGGCGGTCCGGCGCATCGCCCTGCCCGGCGCCGTGGTGCAGATGGGCGTGGCCACCCTGCTGGGCATGGCGATGGCCTGGTCCTGGGGCTGGGACATGGGCGCCGGCCTGGTATTCGGCCTGTCGCTATCCTGCGCCAGCACGGTGGTGCTGCTCAAGGCGCTGGAAACCCGGGGCCTGCTCGATTCGATGAACGGGCGCATCGCGGTGGGCTGGCTGGTGGTGGAAGACCTGGCGACGGTGTTGCTGCTCGTGTTGCTGCCGCCCCTCGCCGGCGTGCTCGGCGGCCCGGGCGCGACGACGAGCGGCGACGAACCGCTGTGGTGGACCGTGTCGCTGACCCTGCTTCAGGTCTCGGCCTTCGTGGCGCTGATGCTGATCGTCGGCCGCCGGGCCCTTCCCTGGCTGTTATGGCAGGTCACGCGCACCGGCTCGCGCGAACTGTTCACCCTCGCGGTGGTGACCGCCGCCATCGGCATCGCCTTCGGGGCGGCCAGCCTGTTCGGGGTTTCCTTCGCGCTGGGCGCCTTTTTCGCCGGCATGGTGATGCGCGAATCGGAGTTCAGCCATCGCGCGGCCCAGGAGTCCCTGCCCCTGCGCGACGCCTTCGCGGTGCTGTTCTTCGTCTCCATAGGCATGCTGTTCGATCCCGCCGTGCTCATGGAAAAGCCCCTGCATGTGCTCGGCGTGGTGGCGGTGATCATCCTCGGCAAATCCATCGCGGCGGCCCTGCTGGTGATCGCCTTCCGCTACCCGCTCAATACCGCGTTCACGGTTGCCGCCAGCCTGGCCCAGATCGGCGAGTTCTCCTTCATCCTGGTCGGGCTCGGCATGTCCCTCGGCCTGCTGCCCGAGGAAGGACAAAGTCTCATCGTGGCCGGCGCGCTGATTTCCATCGCCCTGAATCCCCTGGTGTTCGCGGCGGTGGAACCGGCGCGCGCCTGGGTGTTGCGGCGCTCCGATCTCGCGCGCCGCCTGGAAAGCCGCGAAGACCCCATGGCGGCCTTGCCCATGTCCACCGAGCGCCGATACCTGGAGGGACAGGTCGTGCTGGTCGGTTATGGGCGGGTGGGGCGACGCATCGCCGCCGCCCTGGGCGCGCGCGGAATTCCCTTCGTGGTGGCGGAACAGAACCGGGAACAGGTCGAACTGTTGCGCAAACAGGGGATCGCCGCCGTCTCGGGTGATGCCGCCGAGCCCGAGGTGCTGGTCCAGGCCCATATCGCCAACGCCGCCATGCTGGTGATCGCCGCGCCGGACCCGGTGAACACCCGGCAGATGCTGGAAACGGCGCGGGCGCTCAATCCCGCCATCGAGGTGGTGCTGCGCACCCACAGCGAGGAGGAGGCGAGGATGCTGGCGCGGGAGGAGATCGCCCGGGTGTTCTTCGGCGAGGAGGAACTCGCCAAGGGCATGACGAACCATGTGCTGGAACGGTTCGCGCCGGGCGGGGAACAGCCGGCGCGCGCCTGATCCGCCGCGCGGGGAGCCGGTCAGCCCCTGGCCGAGGGAGCCGCCTCGGCCCGCCTGTGTTTCAGGTATTCAAGGATGCCCGGCAGGATCGAGATGAAGACGATCAGCAGGATCACCGCCGTGAGGTTGTTCTTCACGATGGGCAGGTTGCCGAAGAAGTAGCCCGCCGGCACCAGAAGCCCCACCCAGAGCAGGGCGCCAATGACGCTGAAGCCGAGGAAGCGGCCGTAGGTCAGCCGGCCGATGCCGCAGACGAAGGGCACGAAGGTCCGCACCACGGGCACGAAGCGGGCGATGATGATGGCCTTGGGCCCATGTTTTTCCATGAAGGCATGGGTACGATCCAGGTTTTCCCGCTTCAGGAAGCGGCTGCCCTCGAGCCGGAACACCCTGGGCCCCAGGAAGCGGCCGATCCAGTAATTGACGTTGTCGCCGCACAGGGCGGCCACGATCAGGGTGCCCGCCAGGATCACCGGGTCCATGCCACCCGCCGCCGCCACCGCGCCCGCCACGAACAGCAGGGAGTCGCCGGGCAGGAAGGGTGTGACGACGAACCCGGTCTCCATGAACACGATGGCGAACAGGATGGCGTAGACCCAGACGCCATAGCTCTGCACCAGCAGGGCCAGATGCTTGTCCAGATGCAGGACGATGTCGATGAACTGGGTAAGCAGTTCCATGCCGATCAGCGCCGAATCGTCATCCGGTAAACCTTGCCCTCCATCATCCCCGGCACCCACAGTTTGCCCTGGTCATCCAGGAAGATGTCGGCGGGGCCGGCCAACGGGATTTTCTCGTTGGCCACACTGACCTGGCCGGTGCGGGCATCCAGCACCTGCAACAGGCCGGCGGGTTCGAACTTGACCCAGTTGGAGATCAGCCAGCGGTTGGCGCCGATATCCACCACGCCGTCGAAGTAGCCGGCCGGGCTGGGGCTGTACTGCTTGTCCAGCTTCGCGCTCATGCCCGCCAGCTGGTAGGTCTTGACGCCACCATTGGCCTGGCCGTCCACGCCCCACTCCACCACGATCAGGCGATTGCCGGCCTTCTTCATGCCGTTGGGGCCCCTGGGCGGCGTATCGAAGGCCATTTCGTCGAACTTGCGCGCCTTGATGTCGATGATGAAGACCTTGCCGATGTCCGTCGCCGACAGCAGCAAACGCCGGTTGTCGTAACGGGCGAAGGCGTTGAGGTATTTGGTGCCGGCGGACGACAGATCCAGCTCGTACACCTGCTTGCCGTCCCGCAGATTGAACCCCACCACCCGGTCGATATCCGCCACGTAGAGGACGCCATCCACCGCGACCATGCCCTTCGGCCCGTCGAGTTTCTCGGCCCATTTCAGGGTTTTGATGTTTCCTTGCCGATCCAGCCTGGAGATGAAGCCGTCGCCGTCCTTTTCCATGGGCTCCAGCTTGGCGCCCAGGTTGGAGACGAAGACATCGTCGCCCGCCACCACCACGCTCTCCGGAGAGGAGAAACCCGCGATGGTCCTGTCGACGCTGACGCTGGCGGCCTGGGCGGAACCGAAGGCCAGGGCCAGCAAGGGAATCAGGTGTTTCGCTCGCATGTTGACTCCTTTAACAGGGGCAAGGGGCAAGGGGCAAGGGGCAAGGGGCAAGGGGCAAGGGGCAAGGAAAGTCTAAGGTTTTCCTTGAACCTTGCAGGCGCAAAGCGCCGATCTTGCCCCTTGCCCCTGAATCAAACCATCGCCCCGGATTCGGGCTTGGTCGGCTTCATGAAGTCTTCCCGGGACACGCCCAGCCACATGGTGATGGGGCTGGCCACCAGCACCGAGGAATAGGTGCCGACGACGATGCCGATGGTCAGGCACAGGGCGAAGCCGTACAGCACCTCGCCGCCCAACAGCAGCATGGCCAGCACCATCAACTGGGTGGTGCCGCTGGTGATGATGGTGCGGGACAGGGTGGCGGTCTTGGCGTTGTCCATGAGCGCCGCGACGTCGGCGATGCGGGTTTTCTTGAAGTTCTCCCGGATCCGGTCGAACACCACCACGGTGTCGTTCACCGAGTAGCCCAGAATGGCCAGGACGGCGGCCAGCACCGTGAGGGAGAACTCCCACTGGAACAGGGACCAGACGCCCAGCACGATGAAGATGTCGTGGGCGGTGGCGAAGATGGCGCCGGCCGCCATGCGCCATTCAAAGCGCAGCGCCAGGTAGATGACGATGCCGATGGACACCACCACCAGGGCCAGGGAACCATCCTCCAGCAACTCCTTGCCCACCTGCGGGCCGACGAACTCGACCCGGCGCAACTGCACGTCGGGATCGGCCTGCTTCAGGACCACCAGCACCTTTTCCGACAACTGGGCGGAGGTAACCCCCGCCTTGACCGGCAGACGCACCAGCACCTCGGTGGAGGTGCCGAAATTCTGCACCTGGGCATCGCCGTAACCGTTCCTGGCCAGATGCTCGCGCACCGCCGGGATGTTGGCCGCCGCCGGGTAGCCCACCTCCATGACCGTGCCGCCGGTGAAGTCCACGCCCAGGTTCAATCCCTTGGTGGCCAGCAGGACGATGGAGGCGAGGATGAAGGCGATGGACACGAAGATGGTGCTGCGCGCCCAGCGCATGAACGGGATGTCCTTCTTGACGTGGAAGAGTTCGAGCATGAGACCGCCTTATCTGGGAAGCCGCGTCAGCGGTTCGGCCTTCCGCCGCTTGCGAGCTCGCAAGCGTGGGGAGGGAAACGGCCTTGGCTTTCAAGTCTGTCATCGTGAGAACAAAGCCAAGGCCGTCAGATGGAGAGCTTGGTCAGGCGCTTGACCCGGCCATAGCTGAGATTGACCATGGCCCGCGACACCAGCACCGCGCTGAACATGGAAGTCAGGATGCCCAGGCAAAGCACCACGGCGAAGCCCCGTACCGGCCCGGAGCCCAGCCAGAACAGGGCGATGCCGGCGATGAGGGTGGTGATGTTGGAGTCCAGGATGGTGTCCCAGGCATGCTCGTAACCGGCGGCGATGGCGGCCTGGGGTGTCATGCCGTTGCGCAGTTCCTCGCGGATGCGCTCGGCGATGATGACGTTGGCGTCGATGGCCATGCCCAGGGTCAGGGCGATACCGGCGATGCCGGGCAGGGTCAGGGTGGCCTGCATCATGGACAGCAGGGCCACCAGCAGGAACATGTTGGTGGCCAGGGCCAGCACCGAGACGATGCCGAACAACTGGTAGTAGATGGCCATGAACACGGCGATGGCGGCGAAACCGTAGAGCGTCGAGTTGAAGCCCTTCTCGATGTTGTCCGCGCCCAGGCTGGGGCCCACGGTGCGTTCCTCGACGATCTCCATGGGCGCCGCCAGGGCGCCGGCGCGCAGCAGCAGGGCCACGTCGGAAGCTTCCTGGGGCGAATCCATGCCGGTGATCTGCACCCGGCCGCCGCCGATCTCCTCGCGGATCACGGGGGCGGTGACCACCTCGGTCTTGCCTTTCTCGATGAGCAGGATGGCCATGCGCTTGCCCACGTTCTCCCGCGTCACATTCCTGAAGATGCGCGCGCCGCGGCCGTCCAGGTTGATGTGCACGGCGGCCTGGTTGGACTGGTTGTCGAAACCGGGCTGGGCGTCGGTGATGTAGTCGCCGGTGAGCACCACGTTCTTCTTCACCAGCACCGGCACGCCGTTGCGCTCCAGATAGACCTCGGTGCCGAAGGGCGCCTGGCCGGCCAGGGCGGCCTGGACGGTGGCCGCGTCCTGCATCTTCTCCTCGTCCACCATGCGGATTTCCAGGGTGGCGGTGCGGCCCAGGATTTCCTTGGCCTTGGCGGTGTCCTGGACGCCGGGCAACTGCACCACCACCCGGTCGATGCCCTGCTGCTGGATCACCGGCTCGGCGACGCCAAGTTCGTTGACCCGGTTGCGCAGGGTGGTCAGGTTCTGCTTCAGGGCGTCTTCCTGGGTCTTCACCTGGGCCTGTTTCTTCAGGGTGCCGGTCAGGGAGAATTCCTCGCCGCTCTGGCTGTCACCCAGTTGCAGGTCCGGATAGGCGGTCTCGATGGCCTTGCGCGCCTCGTCCCGCTGGGCCGCGTCCCGGAAGTGGATGTAGACCATCTGGCCCTCGCGGCCGATGCCGGTATAGCGCACCTTCTTCTCCCGCAGCAGGGTGCGGATGTCGCCCTGGTAGCGTTCCGCCGCCTTGTCCAGGGCCTTGGGCATGTCCACCTGCAACAGGAAATGGACCCCGCCGCGCAGGTCCAGACCCAGGTACATGGGCAGGGCGCCAATGGAAGTCAGCCATTCCGGCGAGGCGGGCAGGAGGTTCAGGGCCACCGTGTAGCTCGCGCCCAGGCTCCGCTGGAGCACGTCCTTGGCCTTGATCTGGGTATCGGTATCGGCAAAGCGCGCCTTGACGCCGCGCGGATCCATGCTCACCCCCAGGGGGGAAATGCCGGCCGCCTTGACCGCCGCCTCCACCCGTTGCATCAGGGCCGCGTCCACCTTCTCGGTGGTGCGCACCGGCATCACCTGCACCGCCGGCACCTCGCCGAAGAAATTGGGCAGGGTGTAGAGGAAGGCGATGACGATGGCCACGCCGATAAGGAGGTATTTCCAGAGAGGGTAGCGGTTCATTTTGAAACTCGTGAAGGGGGAAGGGCGAAGGGGGAAGGGTGTCAGGTGGCGGGGTTTTACCCTTCACCCTTTACCCTTCCCCCTTCACGCTTTACAGATCCTTGATCGTTCCCTTGGGCAGGACGGTCTGGATGGTGGCGCGCTGGAAGATGCTTTCCGTGCCGCCGCCGATGTCCAGGGTGATGTACTGGTCGGTGATCTTCACCACCTTGCCCAGCTGGCCGCCGGCGGTGATGACTTCGTCGCCCTTCTGGATGGATTCCTGCATCTTCTTCTGGTCCTTGGCCCGCTTCATCTGGGGCCGGATGATCAGGAAGTAGAACAGGGCGAACAGGACGATCAGGGGCAGGAAGCTCATGATCGGGTCGGGTTGCGCGGGATCGGCGGCGTAGGCGGGGGAAATCAGCATGATGAAAGCGGTCCTGTGAAAAAACCGGTGAATTCTACCACCGGGCATGTTTCATTCCGCCGGGGATGACGATCCGGCATGGGGCGAGGTTCCCCGCGCCTCGTGAAACTCCGCCGACCAGGCCTCGAATCGGCCGGCTTCCAGGGCTTCCCGCAGGCGGGCGGTGAAGTCCTGGTAGAAGTGCAGGTTGTGGATGGAATTGAGCCGCGCCCCCAGCATCTCGCCGGAACGTTGCAGATGATGCAGGTAGGCGCGGCTGTAATGACGGCAGGTGTAGCAGCCGCATTGCGGGTCGATGGGGCCGGTGTCGGCCTTGAAGCGGGCATTCTTGATGCGCATGTCGCCGGACCAGGTGAACAGCAGGCCGTGGCGGGCGTTGCGGGTGGGCATGACGCAATCGAACATGTCGATGCCGCGCGACACCGCGAACACGATGTCCTCCGGCGTGCCCACGCCCATCAGGTAGCGCGGCTTGCCCTCCGGCAGGCGGTGGCCCATGTGGCCAAGGATGCGCGCCATGTCTTCCTTCGGCTCCCCCACCGACAGCCCGCCCAGGGCGTAGCCGTCGAAGCCGATCTCCACCAATCGCTCCAGGGAACGTTCGCGCAGGTCCTCGTACATGCCGCCCTGGACGATGGCGAACAAGGCGTTGGGGTTGCCTTCATGGGCCATCTTCGACCGCTCCGCCCAGCGCAGGGACAGTTCCATGGACTGCCTGGCGGTCTCCCGATCCGCCGGATAGGGTGTGCATTCGTCGAAGATCATGACGATGTCCGAGTTCAGCACCTTCTGGATCTGCATGCTTTTTTCCGGGGAAAGCAGCAGGCGCTGGCCATCCAGGGGCGAGGCGAACTTGACGCCCATTTCCGTGATCTTGCGTAAATGGGTCAGGCTCCACACCTGGAAGCCGCCGGAATCGGTGAGAATCGGCCCTTGCCAGGCCATGAAGCCGTGCAGGCCGCCATGGGCGGCGATCACGTCCAGGCCGGGCCGCAGCCAGAGATGGAAGGTGTTGCCCAGGACGACCTGGGCGCCCAGGTCGACGAGTTCGTGGGGCGTGACGCCCTTGACCGTGCCGACGGTGCCCACCGGCATGAACACCGGCGTCTGGATGGTGCCGTGGGCGGTTTCCAGCACGCCGCGTCGGGCATGGCCTTGGGTATGTGTCACTTGGAAGCGCATGGAATCGAGAATCAGGCAAAAGATGACAAAGTGGGCGAGTTTACCGCCGGGACTGCTGCTCGCCGTCCTGTTCCAGCCCATGGGCGCCCTGGCCGAGACGCCATGCCCGGTCCTGGAGGCCACCCACGTGCAAGTGGGCAAACAGCGCTTTCGCGTGGAAGTGGCGGCCGACGAGGTCGCCCGGGAACGTGGCCTGTCCGGTCGAGCCAGCCTGCCGGCGGACGCCGGCATGTGGTTCGTGATGCCCACGCCGGGCCTGCATGGCTTCTGGATGAAGGACATGCGCTTTCCCATCGACCTGGTCTGGATCGGGCCGGACCTGCGCGTGTTGGGGATGAAGCGCCTGACGCCCTGCGAGCGGGGCGATTGGCCCCACCTCTGCCCGAGCCACGCGCCGCCAGCGCCCGCGACCTACGTCCTGGAAGTGGGCGCGGGGCGCTTCACCGGCCAACCCGGCGACCGGGTCGACTGGCTTTGCGCGCCGCGACGATGACCGCCGGTTGAAGCCTTACCAGCTCTGGCGGCCACGCGGCTTGGCGCCGCCGTGGGGACGGGCATCCTCGCCCCAGGTACGGCCTTGGGGATTGGCGGACCGGGTGTCCGGCTTGTAATTGACGCTGTTGCCGTTGACGTCGGCGCGGCGGGTTTCCGGCTTGGCCCAGGTGTTGCCGTTCTTCTCCGGACGGTCCCAGGAGCCGCCGGCGCGCGCCGGGCGGGATTCGGGCTTGCCATCTTTCCAGGCGGGACGACCTTCCGGCTTGGCCTGCCAGGAGCCGCCATTGCCGGCGTAAGCGTTGCCCCGGCTGTCGTCGGCGCGGGGACGATCGCTGTTTTGGCCATGACTGTTTTGGCCATATCCCTGGCCCTGATACGCGCCACGGGGCTTGTCTTCCCACTTCTTCTCGCCCCAGGGCTTCTTGTCGCCCCAGGTCTTGCCGCCGCCGGGCTTCTGGCCGAATTTCTTGCCGCCGGGCTTGCCGAAGCCGCGCTCGGGCCGGGCGGTGGGCTCCATGCCGGCGATGACGTCGACGCGCACGGTCTGGCCGGTGTAGCGCTCGATGTCGCGGATCAGGCCCCGCTCGCGACCGTGCACAAAGGTCACGGCGCTACCGGTACGTCCGGCGCGGCCGGTGCGGCCGATGCGGTGCACGTAGTCCTCGGCCTGGCGCGGCGCGTCGAAGTTGATGACGTGGCTGATGCCGGCCACGTCGATGCCGCGGGCGGCCACGTCGGTGGCCACCAGGATGCGGGTCTGGCCGTCGCGCAGGCGCTGCAGGGTGCGGTTGCGTTTGTGCTGGGGCATGTCGCCATGCAGGGCGGCGGCGGCGAAGCCATTCTCCAGCAGGGTTTCGGACAGCGCCTCGGCGCTGCTCTTGGTGGCGGTGAACACCAGGGCCTGGGTCAGGTCCACGTCGCGCAGCAATACATCCAGCAGGCGATGCTTGTGGCCCACGTCGTCGGTGAAGAACAGGCGCTGGTCGATGTTGGCCTTGTGCTCTTCCTTGGTCACCACTTCGATGCGCTTGGGCGACTGGGTCATCTGGGCGGCGATCTTGCCCACCATGCCGTCCAGGGTGGCGGAGAACAACAGGGTCTGGCGGCTGCTCGGGGTGCGCGAGACGATGTGCTCGATGTCCTCGACGAAGCCCATGTCCAGCATGCGGTCGGCTTCGTCCAGCACCAGCACTTCCAGGCGGGAGAAGTCGATGCGGCCACGCTCCATGTGGTCGATCAGGCGGCCCGGGGTGGCGATCATGACTTCCGGGTTGTAGCGCATGGCCTGGAACTGGGGGCCGAAGGGGGCGCCGCCCACCAGGCAGACGGTGCGCAGCTTCTTGATGCCGGCGCCGTAGATGCCGGCCTGCTTCTGCACCTGCAGGGCCAGTTCGCGGGTGGGGCACAGCACCAGCAGGCGCGGGCCCTGGACCTTGTCGGCGCCGGGGATCTGGGAAGGCTCGGCCAGCTTGTGCAGGCTGGGCAGCAGGAAGGCGGCGGTCTTGCCGCTGCCGGTGTGGCTGGAAACCAGCAGATCCTTGCCTTCGAGGGCGGCGGGAATGGCCTGGCTCTGTACCCCGGTCGGCTCGGTATAGCCGGTGGTTTCAAGACATTTCAAAACGATGGGGTTCAGACCCAGTTCGGCGAAGCTCATGGTGATCCTTTTCAATACCGGCCCCGTCCGGCACATTTTCGCCAGACAAAAAGGCCACCGCCCCCGTTCAAGGGGGGCGCAAATAAAGAAACGCTCGCGCCGACGGGATCGGGAAAGATCCTCGGTCGCGTCGATTCTCGCGAAACATCGGCGCCAACCGAATGCCGCGATGCCGAATCGACGGAAGCGGGTTCCGTGAGGGAATCAGGTGAGGTCGGGGACGATGGGGCTGTGAAAACAGTCCCGTGGGCTATTGAAATCGGTCAGGAGACCGAAGAGCCGACTACTGCGTTGCACAACTGGCGCGCATTGTACGCGAAGCCTGTAAATAAGTGTTTGATTATTTTGTCCTATCCAGCGCGTCCGGGGCGGGCTCGATGAGCATGGCGTCGCCGTAGCTGAAAAAGCGGTAGCCCGAGGCCACGGCATGGGCATAGGCGCGGCGCATGAGTTCGGCGCCGCCGAAGGCCGAAACCAGCATGAGCAGGGTGGAACGGGGCAGATGGAAGTTGGTGAGCAGCCGTTCCACCACCTTGAATTGGTACCCGGGCGTGATGAACAGGTCGGTCTCGCCCTCGCCCGCCAGTAACTCACCGCCGCGGGCGGCGGACTCCAGGGCGCGCAGGCTGGTGGTGCCCACCGCGCACACCCGGCCGCCGCTTTCCCGGGTCCGCGCCACGGCCTCCAGGGTGGCCCGGGGAATGGCGTAGCGCTCGGCATGCATCCTGTGTTCCAGCAGGTCTTCCACCCGCACCGGCTGGAAGGTGCCCGCCCCCACGTGCAGGGTGACGAAGGCGGATGCCACGCCCGCGTCCCGCAGTCGCTCCAGCATGGCCGCGTCGAAGTGCAGGCCCGCCGTGGGCGCCGCCACCGCGCCCGGATCCCGGGCGTAGACGGTCTGGTAGCGGGCGTCGTCGGAGGTTTCCGCGCCCCGGGACAGGTAAGGCGGCAGCGGCACCTCGCCATATTCCTCCAGCCACTCCAGCACCGTGCGGGCCGGATCGAAGCCCAGCCGGAACATGTCGCCCACCCGCTCCAGCACCAGGGTCCGCACCGCCTCCGCGAATGTCAGCACCACCCCCGGCTTGGGCGCCTTGCTGGCGCGAATGAACACCAGGGCCTCGCGCTCGTTGAGCACCCGCTCCACCAGGGCCTCGATCTTGCCGCCGGAGTCCTTCAAGCCGCGCAAGCGCGCCTTGATGACCCGGGTGTCGTTGAACACCAGCAGATCGCCGGCGCGGAAGAAATCCGGCAACTCGGCGAAGCGCCGGTCCGCGATCGTCCCGGCATCCCCGTCCACCCGCAGCAGCCGGCTGCCGCCCCTTTCCGCAAGCGGATAACGGGCGATGAGTTCGTCCGGCAGGTGGTAGTCGAAGTCGCTGGTCTTCATGGAGGGCGCGGATTATACGTTGCCCACGAATCCGCCCTTCGGCGATAATGCGCGCCCTCCGCCGCCCGGCGGAGTCAAGCCGTCCTCAAATGCCCCGATGGCGGAATCGGTAGACGCACGGGATTCAAAATCCCGCGCCGCAAGGCGTGCCAGTTCGAGTCTGGCTCGGGGCACCAAATCCAGTTCCGGCACACCCCCCTGACTTCTTACCCCGGGATCGCCAGCTAGTGGTCTGCTTCCGAAATAGAGGGACAAATAAACGGATGGATTTTTCCGCGGGGCAAGGCGCGAGGAGGCGCCATAGCCGAGACTATGGCAACAACGAGCAATGCCGCCATGCGGGAAAAGACGCCGTTTTATGTTCCGATATTTCGGAAGCAGACCACTAGCAATCGCTGGCAAGTGCCGTGGACCCGGGTGGCTGCTTTTCCAGCCGGCACGAATTCAGATTGCGCCGATGTCCTTGTTCCACAGCGCCGGATGGTCGGCGATGAAGCTGCGCATCAACTCCAGACAGGCGGGCTCCCGCAGGATCTCCAGCCGTACCCGGCGCAGCATGTCCCGCTCGGACTTCAAGGCGTCCGGAAACGGTAGTAGTTGTTGAGAGGTATGAAGTCCAGGGTACAGACGTCACGTGGCGCCCCACCCGCTATCAGCACCCCGAGAATCGCCCCGGGCGAGGACTCTGCCTTAACCTTGCTGCTGGTTTCGTAATACGGTGTGCGGAAGCAACCCCATCTTGTGGCGTGCGTCCTGCCGTCCAGATCGAAACGTGCCCGAGGGCTCCAGAAATAGCGACCTCCTGGCGGCAAGGGCTGCTCGAGCAAGTGGGCTGCTTGAAGCAAATCGCGCAGCTCGTGGATCAGCCGGGGAGGCGCATCGGCCGTTGCCTCCCATATCCGCAGGTCATAGCGTATGTTGCTGATGCGGCCGAAATTGATCCCGGCCTTGTCCCGTTTCCTCGGGAACTCTTCCCAAGCCAGGGCCGGCTGGCCGCTGGCAACGACGGGGAAGCGGTTCCAGTCGCGATGTCGCGCGTCGAGAATGCCCGGACGGTAGTCGCGCTCCGGGCTGACCCAGCCCAGGCCGCAAGCCTCCCTCCCACCCAGCAGGTCTTTCAGAACGGCGTCCCCGCTCGCCTGGCCCTGGCTCTCCAGCGGCAATGTCGTCAGGAGAAAGACGTGTTCCACCACGCTGTCGGCGAGACTTGAATAAGCTCGCTGCAACTCGGCCTGGAACAGGGCGGCCTGGTTCCTGGCCCAGAGGCGACCGTCGTAATCATCACTCTGATAAACAAACTGCCGTTGATGCGACAGCCTTCCGTCAGCGGTTCGAACCATGCGGATGTTCGCAACCAGGTAGAAGCTCATCTCCTTGCCACCGAGGAAGCCGATATCGGACACGACGACCTCAAGGACATCCTCAATGCCCTTTCGCGCCAGCAGCCGATAGTCCGAAATGCTCCCTGGCCCCGCCGGGCCGGCGTCGGCCAGCATGTCAAGTCGCCGGCCGGTATCCTGTTCCACCACATGGGCGATTGCCCGGGCCAATGTGGCGGGGGCTTGCAAGCTGGCGAGATTTTGTTGGATATGCGACTCGAGGGCGGCGGCATCCTGAGCCGAAATCGCGGGAGGGCTGCTGCTGTGAGCCCCGAAGGCCGCCCCCACCGGAATGGCGATTGCCGCCAGATAGGGCGCTATCACGGTGGCCAAGGGAGTGGTGGCGGCAAAGACGCCCGTTCCGGCAACACCCAAGGCAACACCGGTTGCCGCACCCGTCCCGGCGTTACTTTCCTGGGCGGCGGCAAAAACACGGAAGTTGGACTGTGGGGGATGATTGACCGGCACTATTGCCACCCTCCCCCATCCCGCCCGATCCAGTTCCGCGGGCGGCGCGGGCAGGTCGGCGCATCCGGCCAACAGGACGCAGAACAGCAACCGGGGCAATGAGCGATGCATGATCTTCACCTCCGCAAACCCTCGCTGGCAGCAAATATGCGAGCACACTTAAAGTTCTTCCGGGATGGATCGACCTGAAGAAAACGGCAGTTCCGACATTCGGTAATGCCCCCAGCGCACAACCTGATACTTCATCGTAGCTTTGCACAGCCCGCATCATTCGATGCGTGGACGATAACCGCGCTATTGAGATCAATGGCCATCGCCGATCAAGCTCTCCGGACATCCAGCGGCAAGGTCGCTCAGGCTTTTTTGTTGATCCGCTTATTTTGTTGATCCGCTTGGACGGTGGAAAATTAATGTTCAACTCACGATTCGGGTCATCTGCCCGAGCGTCGTGCATGTCCAGACCTCCCCCGATGGTCTGTGTGGTTTCGGCTCGACCGAATGCTTCTCCCGCCTCAATACATCCGATGCCGGAACAGCCAACTCGCCAGGGCCAGGCTTACCGCGCCGATGATGGCCATGGGCCAATACTGGTCGCTTAGCACGTCGAAGCCGGCGCCTTCCAGGAACACCTTGCGCAGGATGATCAGGAAGTAACGCAGCGGATCGATGAGGGTGATGAGCTGCACCGCCTCGGGCATGTTGGCGATGGGGGTGGCGAAGCCGGACAGGATTACCGCCGGCACCATGAACAGGAAGGCGCCCAGCAGGCCCTGGTGTTGGGTCACGGCCAGGGATGAGATGAGCAGGCCGGCGCCGACACCCGAGAGCAGGAACAGGGCGAGACCGGCGTAGAGGGCGGGCAGGCTGCCCAGCAAAGGCACCTGGAACCATAGCGTGGTGATGAGCAGGATCACCGTGCCCTGGACCATGCCGATGAGGAAGCCGGGCAGGGCCTTGCCGAGCAGGATTTCCCAGGGCCGCAGGGGAGTGACCAGCAACTGGTCGAAGGTGCCCTGTTCCCGCTCCCGGGCCACGGTCAGGGCGGTGACCAGCATGGTGGTGACCAGGGTCAGCATGCCGATGATGCCGGGGACGAAGAACCAGCGGCTTTCCAGGTTGGGATTGAACCAGGCGCGGGTTTCCAGGCGGGCGGGCGGGGCTTGCAGGCCTCTTTCCGCGATCCATGCCCGGTTGTAGCGGTCCACCAGGTTGCGCACGTAGCCCAGGGCGATCATGGCGGTGTTGGAATTGCGTCCGTCGACGATGACTTGCAGCGGCGCCGAGCCACCCGACAACAGTTCGGCGCTGAAGCGCGGGCCGATGTGGAGCACCACCAGCACTTCCCGGGTATCCACCAGCGGCGCGATCTCGTTTTCCGCGCGCAGGGTCGCCACCCGATGGAAGGCGGAGGCGCCGTCGAAGGCCGCCACCAGGTCGCGGGAAGCGATGCCCCGGTCCTCGTTGTAGAGGGCGTAGGGAATCTCCTTCAGGTCGAAGGTGGCGGCGTAGCCGAACACCAGGAGCTGGATCATGGGCGGCACGATGAGCACCATGCGGCTGCGCCTGTCCTTCAGCAGGGCCAGGAATTCCTTGCGCACCAGGGCGAGCAGGCGGGTCAGGGTGGCGCTAATTTCTGGCCTCATTCCAGCCGCTTTCTCGACTTGCGCCAGGTGATGGCCAGGAAGATGGCGGCCATCAGCGCCAGGGCGGCCGCGTTCGGCAGCACCACGGCCCAGACGTCGCCAGCCAGGAACAGGGTCTGCACGATGGAGACGAAATAGCGGGCGACGATGATGTGGGTGATGTTCTGCACCATGGCCGGCATGCTGTCGATGTCGAACAGGAAGCCGGACAGCAGGAAGGCGGGCAGGAAGGTGCCGATGATGGCGATCTGGCCGGCGACGAACTGGCTGCGCGCCAGTGTGGAGATGGTGAGCCCCATGCCCAGGGCGGCGAGCAGGAACAGGGAAGCGCACACCCACAGCACCCAGAAGGAACCGCGCAGGGGCACCTCGAACAGGAACACCGCCATCCCCACCGTCAGCAGCATGCCGCCGGTGCCCAGGGTGAAATAGGCGATCAGCTTGCCCAGCAGCACCTCGGTCATGCTGGCCGGTGTCACCAGCAGGGCCTCCATGGTGCCGCGTTCCCATTCCCGCGCCATGACCAGGGCGGTGAGCAGGGTGCCGATGAGGGTCATGATGATGGCCACCAGCCCCGGCACCAGGAAGTTGCGGCTCTTCACCTCGGGATTGAACCAGATGCGCTGCTCCAGCTTCACCGGCGTGGCCAGTTCCTGGCCCCGGCTCGCTGCGCGGCGGGCCAGCCAGTTGCCCCAGGCGCCCTCCACGTAGCCCTGGGTCAAGCGGGCGGTGTTGGCGTCGACGCCGTTGAGGATGACCTGGATGGGGGCGCCGTCGGGCCCGCGCAGGCGCTCGGCGAAATCGGCGCGCAGGTGCGCGATGGCGTTCACCTCGCCCCGGCGCAGGGCCTGTTCCGCCTCGGCCTGGGTCAAGGCGTGGGTGGTGGAGAAGTAATGGCTGCCTTCCAGGCTGGCGAAGAAATCCGCCGTGTCCGGCGAGGGTTCCTCCGCCACCAGGGCCACCGGCAAGCGGTCGGCGTCCAGGGACACGCCGTAACCGAACAGCACCAGCAGAAAGATGGGCATGACGAAGGCGATGGCGATGCTGCTGGGGTCGCGCACGATCTGCAGGAACTCCTTGCGCACCAGGCCCTTGAGGCGCATGAGCGAGCCGCCGCGTGGTTGTGAATTGGGAGTTGACGGGTTCACGGTCAGCCCAGCGGCAATGCCGGGTTTAGGCCACGGCAATCATCATGCGAAAGCCGATTGGGTAAGCCAGCCGTCGCCAAATCCCCCCTGCCCCCCTTTAAGAAAGGGGGGAAGAACGGTGGACGGGCTGAAGGACGGCATCGCCCAAGCTGACCCTCTCCCCCCTTTTGCAAAGGGGGGCCGGGGGGGATTTCTCCAACGCCAACATCCCCGCGGGACATCCAGCGAAGCCGCTCTTTCATGCCGCCAACTCCTTTGCTTCACCCGCCTCCACCAGCCGGATGAAGGCATCCTCCATGCTCGGCGAGGGATTCCCTTCCGCGCGGGCGCCGGCCTTGACGGCGGCGGGCTCGTCCATGGCCAGGATGCGGCCGGCGGCCATGATGGCGAGGCGGTCGCAATACTCCGCCTCCTCCATGAAATGGGTGGTCACCAGCACCGTCACCCCGCCCCGGGCCAGGGCGTTGATGCGGCGCCAGAACTCGCGCCGGGCCAGGGGATCGACGCCGGAAGTGGGCTCGTCCAGGAACAGGATTTCCGGCCGGTGCATGAGGGCGCAGGCCATGGCCAGGCGCTGCTTGTAGCCCAGGGACAGGTCGCCGGACAGTTGGTCGGCGTACTTTTCCAACTCGAATTCCGCCAGGGCCCAGGCCTGCCGCTCCCGGCGCGGCATGTTGGACAGCCCGTAGGCGCTGGCGAAGAAATCCAGGTTCTGGGCCACGCTCAGGTTGCCGTAGAGGGAAAACTTCTGGGACATGTAGCCGATGCGCGCCCGCGCCGCCGCCGCCGCGTGGCGCAGGTCCAGCCCCGCGACGCGAAGGCTGCCGGAACTGGCGGGCAGCAGACCGCACAGCATGCGGAAGGTGGTGGACTTGCCGGCGCCGTTGGCCCCCAGCAGGCCGAAGATTTCACCCCGATTGACCTGGAAGCTGACGCCATCCACGGCCCAGAAATTGCCGAAGCGACGACGCAGGTTGTCTACCTGAATGACGGGTTCGCCACATACCGGGGATGGAGGTATTGATGCGGAAATACCGCTGTTCTCCCCCTCCCAACCGTCCACAGCCATCTTTGCACAGCATGCCGGCTTCGGCGGCGGCGGGACATGCTCGCAGAATTCCCGCCTACGCCCCCCGCCCTCGGGGGAGGGGTTCTCTCCCTCCCCGTTTACGGGGAGGGCTGGGGTGGGGAGATACTTGCCGTCACGCGGTTCCGTGCCCCCGGAGGACGACCGCAGCATATCGATGAAAACATCCTCGAAACGAGGGGGCACGGATTCAATCCGGGCGCCTTCCAGGCCAGGCATCCCTGTCAGTTCTTCGGACATAGCCACCGACCCGGTCACCAGTCGCACGTGATCGCCCTGGACCAGGGCATCCACCACGCCGCTCTGGCCTTCCAGCTCCGCCTGCACGTCCCGGTGACGGCGGCCGGGAACGGTTACCGCCCAGGTACGGCCCGCCATGCGCCCGCTCATGGCGGAGGGCGGGCCCTGGTCAAGCACCTTGCCTTCATGCAGCAGGACCACTTCATTGCAGCGTTCCGCCTCGTCCAGATAAGCGGTGGACAGCAACACGCTCATGCCCTCGCCCTTCACCAGGCGGTCGACGATGGCCCACAACTCCCGGCGCGACACCGGGTCCACGCCCACGGTGGGCTCGTCCAGCAACAAGAGGCGCGGCGCGCGAACCAGGGTGCAGGCCAGGCCCAGCTTCTGTTTCATGCCGCCGGACAGGCGTCCGGCCAGGCGGCGGGTGAAGGGGGCCAGGCCGGTCATGTGCATGAGTTCGCCGTAGCGTTCCGCCCGCGCCGCCTTGGGGACGCCCTGGAGATCGGCGTAGAGGTCCAGGTTCTCCTGGACCGTGAGGTCTTCGTAGAGGCCGAAACGCTGGGGCATGTAGCCCAGGGCGGCCTGCACCGCCAGGGAATCCTGGGTGGCGTCCAGGCCCAGGACCCGGATGGCGCCGGCATCGGGAATCAACAGCCCGGCGGCCAGGCGCATGAGGGTGGTCTTGCCGGCGCCGTCCGGGCCGATCAGGCCGGTCACCACGCCGGGACGGATGGCGAAGCTCACCCCGTCCAGGGCCTGGGTGTGGCGACCGCCGGCGGTGAATGCCTTGGCCAGGTCGGTGGCGACGAGTATGGGGGCCTGGCTAGCCATGGCACGTTGCCTCGACCACCACTTCCCCCCTTTGAAAAAGGGGGGGCAGGGGGGATTCCAGCGCCTTCCCACAACAATCGCGGGGGTCAAATCCCCCCCAGCCCCCCTTTAAGAAAGGGGGGAGCAAGGCGCACTCGCTCACTGGCACGGATCCGCCCCCGCCGCGGGCGCAGGCTGGTCCAGCTTGATCGTCACCGTGGCGGGCATACCCAGGCGCAGCGCCTCCTTACCTTCGCACACGAACACCCGGGCCTGGTAGACCAGGCTTGCGCGAATCTCCGTGGTCTCCACCGACTTGGGCGTGAACTCGGCGCTGGGCGAGACGTAGCCGACCCAGGCCCGCAAGCGCTTGCCCGGATGGCTGTCCGTGCCCACCGTCGCCCGGGCGCCCACGGGCACCCGGCCCAACCGGGTTTCCGGCAGGTAGACCCGCACCCAGACCGGTTCGGTGAGGGCCAGGGTGAACACCGGCTTGGCGGCGGAGGCCATGTCGCCCGGCTCCAGGATGCGGTTTTCGATGACGCCGTCGGAGGGGGCGCGCAGCTCGCCTTCCTGGATGTCCCGGCGGACCAGGGCCGCCGCCGCTTCGTTGACGGCCAGGGAGGCCTGGGCCGCGGCGATATCCTCCTTGCGCGGACCCAGTTCGGCCAGGCGCAGGCTTTCCTCCGCCGCCTTCAACTGCTCCCTGGCCTTGTCCAGCGCGAACCTGGCGCTGTCCGCCTGCTGCTTGGATACGAAGTTCTGGGCCACCAGATCGAGCTGGCGCCGGTACACCGCTTCCGCATCCGCCACCGCCACCCGCGCGGCATCCCGCTGGGCCCTGGCCTGGCGGATTTCCTCGGGGCGGGAACCGGCCAGGTAGCGGGCCACCACCTGGCGCTGGACGCCGGTCTGGGCCTCGGCCTGGTTCAGGGACAGGCGCAGGCGTTCGGTATCCAGGCTTGCCAGCAACTGGCCTTGTTTCACCCGGTCGCCTTCCCGCGCCAGGATATCGGCGATGCGCCCGCTGGCGTTGAAGGCCAGTTCCACCTGGCGGATGTCCACGTTGCCGTGCAGGGTGAGTTCGGTCAGGGGCGCCTGGGCCTTGTGCTTGTTCCACCAGATTCCGCCGGCCACGGCGGCGATGACGAAGGGAACGATCAGGAGGATTTTCGCTTTCATGTCACGTCTTTCGCGGTGTCATGTTCGGCGGCCAGGCCGTTGAACAGCAGATCCAGGTGGCTTTGCAGGTGGCGCTCGAAATCCAGCCCATCCGGCTCGAAAGCCAGGAAGGAGTGTTTCCAGAGCATGCCCAGGACCAGGGGCGCGATTACCACGCGCCAGGCGTAGTCCGGGTCCACGCGCCGGAATTCGCCGCTGTCCATGCCCCGGGCCAGGATGTTCCGCACCAGGCCACGGCCGCGCAGGACCACTTCCTCATGATAGAAACGGGCAATTTCCGGGAAATTACCCGCCTCGGCCAGGATCAGCTTGGGAATGCCGGAGAGGGACGAATTGCCGACGCGCCGGTGAATTCAGCGAGGAAGTAGGCCAGGAGTTCCCGGCTGCCGCCCCGGTACGCGGACATGGCCGCTTCCGCCGCGTCCAGGTTGGCGACCAGGGACTGGCGCACCACCGCCTTGAACAGTTCCGCCTTGTTCTCGTAATAGAGATAGAGCGTGCCCTTGGACACACCGGCGCGCCGAGCCACCTCGTCCAGGCGGGTGGCGGCATAGCCCCGCGCCACGAATTCGGCCAGGGCCGCTTCAAGCAGTTCCTGGGGACGCGCCTCGGCGCGGCGTTGCCAGCGGGGCTCCAGGTGGATGATGGTAGTGGGCATGGGCAAATTAATGACTGACCGGTTAGTTACTTATATGTCTGAAATGGCCGATCGTCCACCTCCCGCTCGATTCACGACGGATATCGCACGAGGTGGATCACCGTTCCTGGCGCCCCGCTGTCATATCCGCCAGCCCGGACTACCATGAAAACACCCGGGCCGATCCCGGCCGTTTCCAGCGTAACGCATGACAATGAACCAGCTTTCCGGATCCCGCCCCGCCAACATCGTCCATATCCCGGAACGCCGCATCGCCGCCGGCCGAGTGGTCTGGAAGGATGGCGTCATCGCGCGAATCGAGGCGAGCGGGCCGGAAGATCCCGGCTTGAGTTACCTGATACCGGGTTTCGTGGACGCCCACGTGCATGTGGAAAGTTCCATGCTGGTGCCTTCGGAATTCGCCCGCCTGGCCTGCCGCCACGGCACGGTGGCCAGCGTCTCCGACCCCCACGAGATCGCCAACGTGCTGGGCCTGGAGGGGGTTCGCTTCATGCTGGAGAACGTCCGGCGGGTACCCTTCAGGATGTTCTTCGGCGCCCCCTCGTGCGTGCCGGCCACGCCCTTCGAGACGGCCGGGGCCGAGCTGGGCCTGGAGGAACTGGGGAGCCTCCTGCGCGACGACGGTCTCCTCTACCTTTCCGAAATGATGAATTTCCCGGCCGTGCTGGCGCGTGATCCCGCCGTCATGGCCAAGATCGCCCTGGCCCGGAGCCTGGGCCTGCCGGTGGACGGCCACGCCCCCGGCCTGACGGGGGAACAGGCGCGGCGTTACGCCGAGGCGGGCATCAGCACCGACCACGAGTGCGCCAGCCTGGAGGAGGCCCGGGACAAACTCGCCGCCGGCATGCACATCCTGATCCGGGAAGGCTCGGCGGCGCGCAATTTCGACGCGCTTCACCCCCTCATCGCCAGCCATCCCGACCAGGTCATGTTCTGCAGCGACGACAAGCACCCGGACGACCTGGCGCGGGGCCACGTCGATCGGCTGGCGGCCCGGGCGGTGGCGGCTGGGCATGACCCCATGGACGTGCTGCGCTGCGCCTGCCTGAATCCCGTGCTGCACTACCGCCTGCCGCTGGGACTGCTGCGTCCGGGCGACCCCATGGACGCGGCGGAGGTGGCGGATCTGCGGGATTTCCGCCCCCTGCGCACCTGGATCGGCGGCCGCCTGGTGGCGGAAGCCGGGCGCAGCCGGATCGACCGGGTGCCGGTCCGGCCCGTCAACCGTTTCCACGCCCGGAAGATCGCGCCCGCGGACCTGGACGTGCCCGCCGGCGGCGCCCGGCTGCGGGTGATCGATGTTCAGGACGGCCAGTTGCTCACCCGCGAGGCCCTGCTGGCGCCCCGGGTGGAGGCCGGCCACATCCTGCCGGACCCGGAACGGGATGTGCTCCTGCTCATGGTGCTCAACCGCTACCGGGAGACGCCGCCGGCCGTGGCCTTCGCGCGGGGTTTCGGGCTGCGCGCCGGGGCGCTGGCCTCCAGCGTGGCCCACGATTCCCACAACATCGTGGCGGTGGGCGCGGATGCCGAAGCCCTGTGCCGGGCGGTCAACGCCCTGGTCGACCAGTGCGGCGGCATCGCCGTCGCCACCGAGGGCGGGGTGGAATGCCTGCCCCTGCCGGTGGCCGGACTCATGAGCGCGGAGGACGGCGATGTGGTGGCGGCCCGCTACGCCGTCCTGAACCGGATGGCCAGGTCCCTCGGCTCGCCGCTGGGGTCGCCGTTCATGACCCTGTCCTTCATGGCCCTGCTGGTGATCCCGGAACTCAAGCTGAGCGACCGGGGCCTGTTCGACGGGCGCGCTTTCCGTTTCACCGGGGTCACGGCATGAACCGATTCACCAGCTGTTTGATGGCCGTCATCCTGGGCCACGCCCTGCCGGCCGCCGGCGCCGACCCCCTCCCCGTCGACGGCCGCGAGCACCTCAACGCCGTGCTCTGGATGCAGACCGCCCATGAATACGCCTTTTCCACGGCACAGGTCTTCGGCATGGCCACCCGGGGCCTGGCCGAGGCCGGATCCCTGCCCTCCGCCCTGGTGGACGGGGAGGCGCCGCCCCCGGGACCGGACGCGCCACCCGCCGTCGTCCTGGACCTGGACGAGACGGTGTTGGCCACCTCCCGCTACGCCGCCGGACTCATCGCCGCCGGTCGCCGGCACTCGGAAAGCGCCTGGGCGGAATGGGTGGAACACGCCCAGGCCGAGCCGCTCGCCGGCGCCCTGGAATTCCTGGGCGCCGCCCGCGACCGGGGCTACCGCATCTTCTACGTCACCAACCGGGCCTGCCCGGACGCGGGCCGCCCCGCCACCTATCCCCATCCCGCCTGCCCCCAGCGCGACGCCACGTTGACCCAGGCGCGACGCCTGGGACTGCCCGGGGCCGAGGATCCCCGCGCCTTTCTGCTGCGCAACGACCAGGACGGCTGGGAGAGCGGCGACAAGAGCCCCCGCCGCCGCTTCCTGGCCGCTTCCCACAAGGTGGTGATGCTGCTCGGCGACGATCTGGGCGATTTCCTGCCCCGGGCCCAGGTCGGAGCGCTACGGCAACAACGCCCGCCGGACCGGCCGGTGAGCGGGATGGATGGCGCACTCCCGACCTGGCCATCGCGCTTCGGCGTCCAGTGGTTCCTGCTGCCCAATCCGTCCTACGGCTCCTGGGAAGTCGCCCTGGCCAACTGCTCCGCCGACCGGGGAAAGCGCGGCCTGCCACGAGGCGAATCTGCACGCCAGGTACGGTCGGCTCATCCCGCCTGTTCCGACACCACCCACTTCTCCCATTCCGCCAAGGTAAGCCCCGACAGGCGGGCGAAATCCCCGCCCGGCAGGGCCTTGCGCGCCAGCACCAGATAGGGCGCCACGGCGAGGGCGATACCCAGGTGCCCGGGCGGGATCAGGGTGTGGGCACCGCACAGATAGGTCCGCTCGAACAACAGTCCCTGGCCGCGACCGCAGGCCACGATGCTCTCCGCCACCCGCCGCCGGTGCCGGTCCAGCCAGCGGCCGAATGCGGCCTCGTCGTCGCCCTCCAGCCACAGGCCCGCATCCTCCATGAACAGATCGGCCGCGACCCGGCGATCGCGGGCGATGGACAGGGCCAGGTAGCACCACACGCCATGGGCCTGGCCGTGTTCCGCATCGGGGGGCCCCTTCCTGGGGCGATATGCCGTCACGCTCTTGTTGGCGCAGATCACGTGGGCGCCCGGCGCCGGGGGGAAGCGCCGCCGTTGCGCCGTGCCGAACAGGGCCTTGCCCGCGTCCAGCAGGGGTTGTCCGTCATAGACGGGCAGCGCCGTGCCATCGTGCTGGGCGACGCTGAACAGGGGCGCCTGGCTGCCGTCGGCGATGGCCTCGGCCACCGCCAGGTCGTGGCCCCAGACCTGGCCGGCGATGCCGCAGAAGGAGGACGCGGTCTCCATGTTGATCTGGCCCAGGTAGGCCTGGGCGGCCTCGGCCCGATCCAGGGCGACGATGCGGTCCAGCAGGGCATCGTCCGTCTTCTCCACCGTGGCGGTGGCCACCTTGAGCACGCATACGTAGCCCAGCCCCCGGGCGCCCGGCCGGCCGTAGCCGTCGCAGTAGGCGTCGAAGGGGCCGATGGCGCGGTGGTCGAATCCTGCCGGGGGTGCGCGCATGGCGGCGACTCCGCCGCGTCAGTGGCCGGCCTCGCCGGTACCCAGATAGACCGTGCCGGAGGGGCCGATGCCGCTCACCTGCACGATCACGTCGTCGCCCTGAACCCAGGCGAAATGGGGTTTTCCGGCCGGCTCGACGAAGAAGCTGCCGGGCGGCAACGCCTTCATCAGGGCCGGATCGAAGCGATCGCCGAAACCGATGTGCAGGGTGCCGGAAAGCACGACCACCAGGCGGTCCTCCGGGTGGACATGGGGCGGAATGCGAAGCTGTCCGGGAATGCGGATGCGGGCGGCATAGAGGCCCGGCTTGCCCATGTCTCCCGCCAGGGTGGCCATGTCCATGCTGCCGGGCCGGCTGGTATCGGCGCTGAGCCGAATCTCCTCGGGCGCCAGGCGCACCGGGGCGATGCCCTCGCCCCGGGCGGGCGCGGCGAGGGCGACAACACCCGCCAGCAGCAGGCCCGAGGCGAGGCGGGAAAAACGAACGGATTTCACGATGATTCCTCCTGAAGGGTCGCGGCGACCGTCACCGATGGGTAAGTGGGTATGGCGGCCGGCCGCAGTTACCAGCATAGAGCCTATTTCAGTAGGGATCATGCCGGTAGACCAGGAACGGTCGGGCGCAGTCCGGCGTCCCGGACGCCCCGCCCGGGCGCATGCCTCGGGCAGCTTGAACGACCAAACCGCGCCCCGCCTGCCGCATCCACCGCGGGCTGAGCCCCTGAAATAGGCTCATAGCCGGCTGCCTGCCGTTTTCAGGGCGGCGGGCCTATGATCCGAGGAAAAATCCCGAAGGAACCCCTTGTTACTGCGCACGAAACTCGTCCTCGCCTACTCCACCCTGGTGGCCGGCGTGGTATCGGCATTGCTGCTGATCGCCAGCTTCGCCCTCGACAACCTGAACCGGCGCAACCTGGCGGGGGCCGATCACGCCCTGGCGGAGATCACCCAGGCCAATCACCGCCTGGCCGAGGACATCCTGACGCGCAACGGCGAACGTTTCGTCACCGAACTCGCCCGGTCCGCCGCGAACGAGCTTTCCCTGCTGCTGGGCCATCGTTCCACCCGGGACTATGCCGCCCTGCGCGCCGACGCCCGGCTCCGGGCCGCCGCCAACCGGGACATCCACGCCCTGGACCGGGTGGCGGGTTATACCGACGTCCTGGACCGCGCCGGGGTGTCGGTCTGGCATCCCAACCCGGAGGTGGAGGGGCGCAATTTCCGCGAGTGGAAGGACCGCTATCCCGAGATGTGGATGCTGGTGGAGCGCTCCTTCCGGGAAGCGGAGGTCCGGGGCTACTACAGCTTCCTGGATCGTGACAACCGCGGCCGGCGCAAGTACATGGTGCTGCGCCAGGTGCCGGGCACCCCGTTCATCGTCGCGGCGGTGGTCAATATCGAGGACTTCTTCCTGCCGGTGCAGCGGGAGATCGGCTCGGGCGGCCAACAGGCCCGCGCCGCCATGACCGCGCGCGTGGCCGCCGGCGCGGACGCCGAACGCAAGCGGATGGCATCCTGGGTGTTCGCCGCCGGCGCCTTCGCCATGGTGGCGGCGGTGTTGCTGGCCTTCTGGCTGGCGCGCCACGTGGCGCGCCCCCTCGACCGGCTGCGCGCTGGCGTCATCCGCCTGGGGCGGGGCGATTTCAGCGTGGAAGTCCCGGAAAAGGGCAGCGCGGAGGTGCGCGATCTGGCCCAGGCCTTCAACCGCCTGGGCGGCGAACTGGCGGAACATACCGCCCGCCTGGCCGGGGAAGCCGCCGCCCGGGAGGCGCTGGAAAGCGAGATCCGCATCGCCCGCCGCATCCAGGAAGCCATGTTGCCCGGCGCCGCCTCGCCCTGCCTGGCGCGTCCCGAATACGAACTGCACGGCGCCAACCGGGAAGCCCGGGAGGTGGGCGGCGATTTCTACGATTTCTTCCCCCTTGCCGGCGACCGCCTCGCCCTGGTGATCGCCGATGTCTCCGGCAAGGGCATCCCGGCGGCCCTGTTCATGGCGGTCAGCCGCACCCTGCTGAAGGACGCCTGCCTGCGCGCCGAAAATCCCGCCCAGGCCCTGGCCCAGGCCAACCGGGCCCTGTGCCGGGAGAACGAGGCCTGCATGTTCGTCACCGTGTTCCTGGCGTTCTACGATATCGCCAGCGGCCGCCTGGAGTTTGCCAACGGCGGCCACCCGGAGCCCTGGCTGCTGCGCGCCCGGGGCGGCCGGGAAAGCTTCGGGCGCCTCGGCGACCCCATGCTCGGCGCGCGGCCCGATCACGTCTTCCGCGGCGGCCATGTCGAGCTCCAGGCCGGCGACACCCTGTTCATGTATACCGACGGCGTGACCGAGGCCATGTCGCCCGGGGGCGAGGCTTTCGGCACCGCCCGTCTGGAAGGCTTGCTGGCCGATACCGCGGCGCTGCCGGTGGCGGCGATGGGGCGCCGCATCGTCGCGACCCTGGACGCTTACCAGGCGGGCACGCCCTTCGACGACATCACCCTGCTCATCCTGCGGAGGCGAACCTGACCTTGAGCGCCGCCCCCACCCCGGAACTGGAACTGACCCTGCGCAATGCCCGCGAGGAGATTTCCCGGCTCGCGGCGGCGGTGGAAGCACTCGGGGCGCGCGCCGGCCTGTCATCCCTCAGCACCCATCGGCTCAACCTGGTGCTGGAAGAGATCATCACCAACACCCTCGCCTACGGCTACCCGGACGACGGCGAGCATGCGCTCCGGGTGCGGGTGGCGGTCCTGGACGACGGCATCGAACTGGAGATTCGCGACGACGCCCGCCCCTTCGACCCCCTGGCGGACAGGCCCGCCCCCTACCTGGGTCCCGACCTGTCCCGGCGCCGGCCGGGGGGACTCGGCCTCCACCTTGTCCGGCGACTCGCGCGCGAGGGGCGTTACGAAACAGCGGGGGGAAACAATCGCCTTATAATCAAAATGGACAAGGAGATCGAGAAGGGGGCGAGTCGCCCCACCCCCGGCGCCGCGCGGGGCGACGATTGACAGGAGGAATGTCATGCGCATCGACACACGCAAGCAGGCCGGGTGGCTGGTCTGCGCCATTTCCGGCCGCATAGACGGCACCACCGCGCCGCAACTGGAGGCGTCGCTGCGCGGCACCATCGACGCCGGCGAGACCCGCATCGCCGCCGATCTCTCCGGCGTGCAGTATCTGAGCAGCGCCGGCCTGCGCGTCTTCCTGGCCACCCTGAGGCAACTCGGCGGCGGCGAATTCCGCCTGGTCGGTCCCACCGAAGCCGTGCGGGAAGTCCTCGACATCTCCGGCTTCGGCAACATCATGGCCATCAGCGACAGCCTGGAAGGCTGACTTCGATGCTGAAGCCGGACGCGGCGGCCCCTGGCCGGGCGCCGCCCCCCGAGATGGAAGACGAGGCGGTTTTCCAGAAACAACTGGAGCTGTTCATCCGCTCTTCCACCGACAAGCGCATCGAACTGGTGAAGATCGGCGAGGTCATCGCCGATCTTCACCATCGCCGACGCTTCCTGGACGTGGGCGCCGGCGGCGGCGACCTGACCATCCCGCTGGCCCAGACCTTCCACGAGACCACCGTGGTGGAACCCAACACGCCCCAGATCGAGTTCCTGCGCCGCCGCTACCCCCAATTCAAGCTGCACAACACGACCTGGGCCAACGCGGACCTGGGCGACGACCGCTTCGATTTCATCCTGTGTTCCCATGTCCTGTACTACCTGGACGAGGCGGACTGGATGCCGGCCATCGACAAGATGCGCGCCCACCTGGAACCGGACGGCCGCCTGGCCATCGTGCTGCAATCGCCCATCGGCGAACTGGCGGATTTCTACAACCACTTCGCCCACTTCGACGTGGACATCCTGGGGCTGTGGCGGGAACTGATCCACCGCTTCGGCGACCGGGCGGTGGAGGCGCGCTACTTCGTCAACGAGATCTGGACCGACAGCCTGGACGACATGGCGGAAATCGGCCTGTTCCTGCTCATCGACCGCAAGTTCCGCGCGCGGGCCGACGAGATCCGCGACTATTTCGCCCGTCGTCACCGGCACGGCGACGGCTACCGACTCAAGCAGGACGAAATCCTGCTGGCGGTAAGGCACACGCCTTGAGCGCTCAGTCCTCGAGCGATCAGTGCTCGAAGGACAGTTTTACGCGGCAGGCCTCGCCGTTCTCGACGGCGCTGATCTTGTCGGCGTAGCGGCGCACCAGATAGCCGGCCATGCGGTCCATGGCCTGGGGGTCTTGCAGCAGTTCGCCCGGATCGGGACGGGATTCGGGAAACGCCATGGCGCGGCCGCGATAGCTGAACTCCAGTTCCAGCCGGTATTCGTCGAAGCGCGCTTCCAGATGCACCGGCGCACGGTCAATTCATGTTCGCGCACCGCCTCCATGAATTCATCCGCCGCCGCGCCGCCTTGTCGATCACCTCCTTGCGCGCGCCCCACAGGCCGCCCTGGCGCTGCATGAAGGCAAACACATGTTCCGACGTGTCCGGGCCGGGCGCCAGTTCGACGCCGGCCTTGCTGGCGATGCCGAGGCGGAACACCAGGTTGAGCAGGATGGCCAGGAGCGTCGCGGCGGACAGGGAGGAATGGAATACCGGCCGCAGCCAGTGGGGAAAGGTGTGGAAAATCTCGGGCGCCACATCCACGCCGATGCCGACGATCATGGCGATGCCCACCACGAAGGTCTTACGCGCGTCGAGCATGCGGCTCATGATGATCTGGATCCCGGCCACCACCATGAAGCTCAGGGCGAAGATCAGGGTGGCGCCCATGACCGGCGCCGGCATGATGGCGAACACCGTGGCCAGCTTGGGACAGAACGCCAGCACGAACAGCAGCCCGCCGATGGCGTAGGCGATGACCCGGCTGGTGGCGCCGGTGGCCACGCTCAGGCCCACGTTCGCCGAGGAGGCGGATTGCCCCATGCCCCCCAGCAGGCCGGCGCTGATGACGCCGAAGGAATTGGCCATGATGCCGTTGCCGATCCGTTTCAGGTCGGGGCGCTTCCAGTCGGCATCGTTGATCTTCTGGCAGGTGGTCAGGTCGCCCACGCTCTTGAGGGTGGAACACAGGATGGCGATGAGGAAGGGCGCCGCCAGGGCGCCCTGGAACGACCAGCCCGGATGACCCGCCAGGGGAGAGGCCAGCCAGGCGCCGTCCAGCACCCGCTCCAGATGGGCCGGCGTCAGCACGCCGGCGAGGAAGGACAGGCCATAACCCAGGCCCATGCCGATGAGGATGCAGAACAGCCGCAGGCGGCCCCGGCCGCCAGGGTGGCCACCGCCACCAGGATTTCCGCCTCGCGCAGTTCGGGACTCGCCGCCCTGGCGCCGAAGAACATACGCATGGCCAGGCCGGTGACGCTGATGCCCACCATCATCACGATCAGGCCCGTCACCTCCGCCGGGAACAGCACCCGCAGCCGACGCACCAGGCGCGAGAACGCCATCTCGAACAGGCCCACCAGCGCCGTCATGCCGAACACCAGGGACAGGCCGCCGGTCTTGGCCGCCAGGATGGAGGCGCCGAGGAAGGAAGGGCCGCACAGCTGGGGGCAGAGATAACCCGAGCCCACCGGGCCCCCGGCCCCAGGCCTGGGCCATCACGCCGATGCCTGCCGCGATCATCGACACGCTCACCATGCGCGCCGCGTCGGCCACGCCGCCGCCCATTTCCTGAACCACCACCACCGGAAAGATGAGGCCGATGGCGATGATGCCGATGTGCTGCACACCCAGCAGCCAAACCACCCACGACGGCGGCTTCTCCTCCACGCCGTAGAGGAGACTGGGCGGTTTTTTCACCATTGCGGGCATCCTGGCTCTCCGGGCCGAACTCGACCCCTTGCCCTGGATGTTAGATGGCTTTGTCCGAATTGGCGGCGGGGCCCTCGTGACGGCCCCGGCCGATTTGCCTCACGTCACCCGCCGAGCCCCTGGCCGACGGGTGTTCTCCGGACCACCCCGGAGGTTTTCGGCGTATCAGCCCCGGCGGCCGCCGCGATCGTCACGCCCCTGGCCACCGCGATCATGTCCCCGATCCGGGCCAGGATCCCGGCGATCGTCCCGTCCGAAGCCGGGGTCGCGGCGATCGTTGCGGCGATCGTCCCGCCAGTCATCGCGCTCATTCATCCGATGCTGCCATTGGGGATGGGGCGGCGGTAGTCCACGTATACCGGCGGCGGCAGGTGGCGCACATGGGGCTTCTGATAGACCACCACGGGAGGACCGTAGACCGGACGCGGATGGTAGTGATGGACGACACGGGTCCGGTCGTCATCGTCGTCGGCGATGACCACGCCCAGCACGGCGCCCAATATGCCGCCCACCGCGGCACCGTCATAACGGTCGATGGAATGGCCGACGAGGGCGCCGGCACCGGCGCCGATGACCGCGCCCGCCAATTCGTCGGAAGCCGTGGCGGCGTTGCCGAACAGGGCCAGGCTGGAGATCAGCAGGGCGGGGGCGATGAATTTGGCTTTCATGATTCACTCCTTGGGTTGACGACGATCCCAGCTTATTCGGCAAGGGTTCCAGGAGGGTTTCCGGGGGGTAATGAGGTGTTACAGGGTGTTTCCGCCTCCCCGATGCCCCTGTTGGCCACGCGCTTGTAATAAGCCCTTGTTTGGGCTAGTTTCCCGCCCACGTTAGGGGTGCCGTGACAACCATCTTGGACGGCTGAGATCACACCCTTGGAACCTGATCCGGATCATTCCGGCGTAGGGAAGCGTCCTCCCCGCAAGCGCGCTCCCTATGATTTTTCCGAACACCTGGAGCGCACCATGAACGCCAATCCCCAGCATTTGGGTCAATTCCTAGCCGCCACCGCTCATGTGGACGAGGCCGCCATCCAGCCCCTGCCCAATTCGCGCAAGGTCTACGTCCAGGGCTCCCGCCCCGACATCCAGGTGCCCATGCGGGAAATCAGCCAGGCCGACACACCCACCGGCATGGGGGGGGAGAAGAACCCGCCCATCTACGTCTACGACTGTTCCGGCCCCTACACCGACCCGGCTGCCAGGATCGACATCCGCCAGGGCCTGCCCGCCCTGCGCCAGAAGTGGATCGAGGAGCGCGGCGACACCGAGGTGCTGCCCGGCCTGTCCTCGGAATACGGCCGCCAGCGCGCCGACATCGCAGACCTGGCACGCCTGCGCTTTCCCGGCCTGCACCGCCAGCCGCGCCGGGCCAAAGCGGGGATGAATGTCTCGCAAATGCACTATGCGAGACAGGGCATCGTCACCCCGGAAATGGAATACGTTGCCATCCGCGAGAACCTGCGCCGCCAGGAATACCTGGCCGCCCTGCGCGCCTCCGGCCCCCAGGGCGAAAAACTGGCCAAGCTCATGGGCCGCCAGCATCCCGGCCAGAACTTCGGCGCCTCCATCCCGGAGGAGATCACCCCCGAGTTCGTGCGCTCCGAGATCGCCCGGGGCCGGGCCATCATCCCCTGCAACATCAACCACCCGGAAACCGAGCCCATGATCATCGGCCGCAATTTCCTGGTGAAGATCAACGCCAACATCGGCAACTCCGCCCTGGGCTCCTCCATCAACGAGGAAGTGGACAAGATGACCTGGTCCATCCGCTGGGGCGGCGACACGGTCATGGACCTGTCCACCGGCAAGAACATCCATGAAACCCGGGAGTGGATCATCCGCAACAGCCCGGTGCCCATCGGCACCGTGCCCATCTACCAGGCCCTGGAAAAGGTGGACGGGCGGGCCGAGGAACTCACCTGGGAGATGTTCCGCGACACCCTCATCGAGCAGGCCGAGCAGGGCGTGGACTACTTCACCATCCACGCCGGCGTGCTGTTGCGTTACGTGCCCATGACCGCCAACCGCATGACCGGCATCGTCAGCCGGGGCGGCTCCATCCTGGCCAAGTGGTGCCTGGCCCACCACAAGGAAAGCTTCCTCTATACGAATTTCGAGGAAATCTGCGAAATCATGAAGGCCTACGACGTGGCCTTCTCCCTGGGCGACGGCCTGCGCCCCGGCTCCATCTACGACGCCAACGACGAGGCGCAACTGGGCGAACTCAAGACCCTGGGCGAACTGACCCAGGTGGCCTGGAAGCACGACGTGCAGGTGATGATCGAAGGCCCCGGCCACGTGCCCATGCACCTGATCAAGGAGAACATGGATCTGCAGCTGGACTGGTGCGACGAGGCGCCCTTCTACACCCTGGGCCCCCTCACCACCGACATCGCCCCCGGCTACGACCACATCACCAGCGCCATCGGCGCCGCCCAGATCGGCTGGTACGGCACCGCCATGCTCTGCTACGTGACGCCCAAGGAACACCTGGGCCTGCCGGACAAGGACGACGTCAAGGAAGGCATCATCACCTACAAGCTCGCCGCCCACGCCGCCGACCTGGCCAAGGGCCATCCCGGCGCCCAGATCCGCGACAACGCCCTGAGCAAGGCCCGCTTCGAGTTCCGCTGGGACGACCAGTTCAACCTGGGCCTGGACCCGGACAAGGCCAAGTCCTTCCACGACGAGACCCTGCCCAAGGAAAGCGCCAAGGTGGCCCACTTCTGCTCCATGTGCGGGCCGCATTTCTGCTCCATGAAGATCACCCAGGACGTGCGGGATTTCGCGGCGAAGCAGGGCATCTCCGAGCAGGAAGCCCTGGAGAAGGGCATGGAGGTGAAGTCGGTGGAGTTCGTGCAGCAGGGGGCGGAGGTCTACCATAAGGTCTGACTCAAGGTCTGACTCAAGCTTCGACCATGCCATCCGACCTGACCCTGGCCCACGCCATCATTCGCGCCCATATTCCGATCGGTGCGGCCGATCTCATCCTGTTCGGCTCCCGGGCCCGGGGTGATGCCCGCCGCTGGTCCGACATCGACGTGGGTATCCGGCCCCTCCGCCCCCTGCCCACAGGTCTGCTGGCGGAAACCCGCGCCGCCCTGGAAGAAAGCAACCTCCTGCTCAACGTGGACCTGGTCAATCTGGACGATGCCGGTCCCGCCCTGCGGGCGGCCATCGAGCGGGAAGGCAAGCCGTGGAACGCCTGATCCGGCGCCTTTCCCTGGCGCGCCAGGCCCTGGACACGCTCCTGGAACTCAGTGGCCTGCCCAAGCCCAGTCAGGTCGAGCGGGACGCCGCCATACAGCGCTTCGAATACACCGTGGAGTCCTGCTGGAAGGCCGCCCAGGCCGTGCTCGATACCCAATTCGGCATCGCCGTCGCAAGCCCCAAGCCGGTGATACGCGCCTGCGCCCAGAACGGGCTACTGACGGAAGACGACGCTCACGCCGCCATGGCCATGATCGATGACCGCAATCTCACCAGTCACGCCTACAACCAAGACCTGGCCGTCGCCATCCACAGTCGCCTGGCGGACCACGCCGGGCTGCTGGGTCGGTGGTTGACCGCGATGGAACAAGTCGCCAAAGACGCCTGAATGCTCAGGTGAGCGCGCTTATCGGGGTATGTCCCGATGGGCACTTAGGAACCGCCATCAAGATCAGCCGGGGGAGAATCCGCCGCGCCTCAAAACAGTCCCTGGCTCTATTGGCGCATGTCCGTTCACATGCCCTTTCAACCGAACACCCGCCTCCGGATTGGGCTTGACCAAGCGGGTGGAATTTCCCTGATCACGTAGGGGTGGAATTTCCTCGCGGCTGGCCCCAAGTTCGTCCCATCACCCCAGCTCTCACCCATGCCTCAAATATGGCCTAGCCAATGCCGACCATTGCCCTCCCCTTCGACAACACCTATGCCCGCGACCTGCCCGGTTTCTACGAGCCCTGGCAGCCCGCGACGCGTGCGACAGCCGGTGCTGCTGTTCTTCAACCGGGGCCTGGCGGAGGAATTGCGGCTGGGTCTGGAGCGCCAGGATGACACGGCGCTGGCCAACCTCTTTGCGGGGAACACCTTGCCCGAGGGGGCCCAACCCATCGCCCAGGCCTACGCCGGGCACCAGTTCGGACAGTTCAACCCCCAGTTGGGGGACGGCCGGGCGCTGCTGATCGGGGAAGTCATCGACCGCCACGGCCAGCGCCGGGACATCGCCTTCAAGGGTTCCGGGCGCACGCCCTTCTCCCGCCGGGGCGACGGCAAGGCGGCGGTGGGGCCCATGCTGCGGGAGGTGCTGATCGGCGAGGCCATGCAGGCACTGGGCATTCCCACCACCCGGGCCCTGGCGGTGGTGGCCACCGGCGAGCCGGTGTTCCGTGAACGGACTTTGCCCGGCGCCATCCTCACCCGCGTGGCCGCCAGCCACCTGCGGGTGGGCACTTTCCAGTATTTCGCGGCCCACGGCTCCCCGGAGCAGGTGCGCCGGCTCGCCGACTACGCCATCGCCCGCCACTACCCGGAAGCGCGGCAGGCCGACAGGCCCTACCTGGCCTTCCTGTCCGCCGTGGCCGAGCGCCAGGCGGCGCTGATCGCCCGGTGGATGCACGTGGGCTTCATCCACGGGGTGATGAACACGGACAACATGGGCATTCCCGGCGAGAGCATCGACTTCGGGCCCTGCGCCTTCATGGAGGCCTACGATCCGCGCGCGGTATTCAGTTCCATCGACGAGATGGGCCGTTATGCCTACGCCGAGCAGCCGGGCATCGCCCGCTGGAACCTGGCCCGCCTGGCGGAGACCCTGCTGCCCCTGATCGACGCCAACGAGGGCCATGCGATCACGCTGGCCACCGAGGTCATCGATGCCTTTCCCGAGCGTTACCAGCATCACTGGCTGGCCGGCCTGCGCGCCAAGCTGGGGCTCTCCGGACAGGTGGCCAGCGGCGACGCCGCGGACACCGCCCTGGGGGAAAGCTGGCTGGACCTGCTGCACGCCCAGGGGGTGGACTTCACCCTGGCCTGGCGCCGGCTGGGGGATGCGGCGGAGGGCTTTGATGCGCCCCTGCGGGCCCTGTTCCCCGGCCAGCCGGGCCTGGACCGCTGGCTGCAACGCTGGCGGGAGCGCTGCGCCGCCGAGGATGCCGGCGCCGATCGCGCCGCGCTCCGCGCCGAGGCCATGCGCCGGGTCAATCCCTGGCTGATCCCCCGCAACCACCGCGTGGAGGAAGCCCTGGACGCCGCCTCGGATTCTGGCGACCTGAGGCCCTTCGAGTCATTGCTGAACGCCTTGCAACGCCCCTTCGACGAGGACCCGGCCCTGGCCCGCCATGCCGAACCGGCGCCGGGGGAGTTCATGGCCCGGTTCCGCACCTTCTGCGGCACCTGAGTCGGCTTGTATCCCCGGAACGGGGAGTCCGTGGCGACGCCCGGCCCCCTCATGGGGGGCTTGTGGTGAGGATGCCCAGGCGGCTCTCCCGGTCCCCTGCGGCGAATCAACGTCCCGCTAAAGTTTTTTTCCGGGCCGCCGATAAGCACGCACAGTGTTTTTTCGTAACACGACCTGAAAAGGGCAAACCCATCGAAAGATGGGGACGCAAAATCACCGGTCTAAAGGGTCACTGTAGAGTCACGACCCCATGACGGCGGGATTTCCAGGCAGACGCGGGACCGTTCCGGTTTCGCATTTTCCTTGCGTCTTCATCCTGATGCGTCGCCCGCGGGTCCCTCGACGGGAGCGGCTTCCGTCCGGCCAGTCCGCCGGACGCCGCCTTCGCCGGGCATGGCAGCAAGGAAAGGATCATGGGATTCCCGGGCAACCGCCCAGACAACAGCCGCGGCTCCGGCCCCCAACAAGAGTGGGCCGCCTTGACCGGCCCCCTTCTGGAGGCTGGGGAGATCGCCTGCCCGCGGCTCTGCGCGGCCTTGTCCGACGCCATGACGCAAGCCGCGACACAGTTGCACACCCAGGGTTCCCAGGCGGCGGCGGCCCTGGAACAAGCGGCCTTGCTGGATGCCGCCAATTTCGCCCGGACGCGCCAGCGCGGCCTGGTGGAAGACTTTCGCAAGCACTTCGAACGGCGCTATGCGCGCGCCTGCCGGCCCAAGTCGGCGCTGTTGACCAGTTACACCCTGGATTTCGATGTCAATCAGTTGCGGATCGTGGCGCACGAACCCCTGGAAGAGACGATGGACCCGACCATGGTCGTGGAAGCCATCAGGAATCGCTGCGCCGGATCCCTGCACGAACTGGCCAGGCCCTTCCGAGACCTGCTGGATGCCGGCGACCTGAATCCGAATGACATTCCCGTCGGCCCGCAAACGATCGCCCGCGCCCTTGCCGATGCGCTCAACGGCCAGTTCTCCCGCGTCGAGACCAAACAACGGGTGGCCCGCGCCCTGTGCCGGTATTTGCCCGACCCCATCGACCTGTTGTATCGGGACCTGGGCGCCCATCTGGATTCTCCGCGACAACCGGCCGCCCCCCGGGAGATGTCGGCTTACGCCAGTCTGGAGACGGCGCCCCGGGAGCGCGGCGCTGTCGCTTCCCCGGCGCCGCTTCCGATGCCGGCCGAGGCGGCGCAGCCGGTCAGGAACCTCCCGAATGGCGCCCGTGCCGCGGCCGCCGCTGGCGGCGGAGGTGGCGCGGGCCACCGCCGTCCGGCGCTTGCCGAAGGTCATCCTGGAATTTCTCGCCGGCCCCTGGCAACGACTGCTGGCGATGATTCATGGCACGCGGGGGCCGGAGAGCGCCGACTGGCGGGACGCGGTCAAGACCATGGACGATCTGGTCTGGAGTTTGTCCGCCAGAACCGCGCGCGAGGAACGCGCCAGGCTGGTGCGGGTATTGCCCGACCTGGTGAAGTGCCTGGGGGAGGGATTGGACAGGCTGGGGACGCCGTACGATGCCCGCGGCGCGTTCTTCGCCAGTCTCTCCAGGTATCACATCAAGCTGCTGACCCTGCCCGGCGCGGCGGAGGGCGATGCCCAACCCCGGCCCGATCCCGGGGATGCCCCGACCCCGCAAGCGCCGGAGAGTCTCCCGCCGGACCCCGCCGCCCCTCCCGATCGCTCCGATGGGGCGCTGGACAGGCTGGTGACCGGCACCTGGATCGAGTTCGATGAAGCGGACGGCGCCAGGGTGGCGTTGAAGGTGTCCTGGATCAGCGCCGGCGGCAAGCTTTACCTGCTGATGAACCGGCAGGGAAAACGCGCCTTGTCCCTCAACGCGGCGGAGTTGGCCGGGCACCTGCTAACAGGCAAGGCCCGGGTGATCAGGCCGCCGGAATCCGCCGCCCCCACCCTCGATCTCCCATCATTGAGCCGGAAAACCGCATAAAGGACTCCGCATCATGCTCCCCCGCCATAACGAAAACGCACCCGCCGAAAACGCGCCCGCGCGCCATCCCCGGATCCAGGCCCACGAGGCGGAGGCCGCCGCCTTTCCCGCCGCGCGCTTCCTGACCCGTCACCCTCTGCTGGACGGGGACTACCGGGTCGTGGGCTACGAATTGAAGATCAATGAGCGGACGCCGCTCCCGGTCCTGCCGGGCGCCACCACCCTGGACCAGATCAGGGATGAGAACCTGCTGGTGAGCGTTATCGACGATCAATACCGGGCCGCCCTGAGCCGCAAGCTCACGCTGCTCGAGCTGGCTTCCCTGGACAGCCCCCTGGTGGAGCAACTGCCGTCCGAAAACGTGATCCTGGCCATTCCGCCCCAGGCCCCCTGCCCCGAACTGCTGGCCCGCTGCCAGGTTCTGGCGCGACTGGGCTTCACCCTGGCGCTGGACGAATCCGCCCTGTCGCCCGGCCTGACGCCACTGGCGAGACAGTGCGGCTACCTCCGCCTGGACGTGGGCGATAACGACCTGATGGGGCTGTGCGACCGGTTGGCGCGCATCCAGGGCATCAAGGGCCCCCGGCTCATTGCCCGCAATGTGGGATCGGAAGAAGCCTTCGCCGCATGCCGCAAGTTGGCTTTCGACCTGTACCAGGGCGACTTCCTGGCCCAACCCGGAACGTCTCCGGGGAAAGACATCGACAGCAGCCGCCTGCTGATCATGAAGCTGCTCAACCTGGTGCTGCGGCATGCCGAGTATGCGGTCCTCGAAGCCCAGTTCAAGCTGGACGCCGGCCTGAGCTACAAGCTGTTGCGCTACATCAATTCCCCCGCCGTGGGGCTGCGCTATCCGATCCGCTCCATCAACCATGTCCTGCTCATGCTTGGTCACGACCAGCTCTATCGCTGGCTGACCCTGCTCCTGTTCAGCCACAAGGAATCCGATGGACGCAGCCAGGCCTTGCTGCGACATGCCCTGGTCCGCGCCCGTTTCGTCGAGCTACTGGGGGAGGCGCGGCTGGCGCCGGAATTGCGCGGCGGTCTGTTCATCGTGGGCATCCTGTCCATGCTGGATGCGCTGCTGAACCTGCCCATGGAAAAGGCCATCGCCAGCCTCAACCTGTCGCAACCCATCGTCGACGCCCTGCTGCGGGGCGAGGGCGCCTATGGCCCCTATCTGGGATTGGCGATGGCCTGCGAACGCTACGATCATCAAGCCATCGGGCGGTGGGCCGCCGAACTGGAACTCGCTCCGGAGGAAGTCAATATCGCCCACATCAATGCCCTGATCTGGCAGGAGGGGCTGGATCTTTAAGTCGGCCCGCCGGGGCCCCGCGGGCTCGACCGGTGTCGGCGGCAAGCGGGCCGAGGCAGGCCCGCCCGAGGGAAGAATCAGCGCCCGACCGTCCGGCTCTGGAAGCTGCGGACCACGGCCGCCACCAGGGCTTCGATCTCGCTGGGCGAGAGATCCGGGTATACGGCGTGCAGTCGGTTCATGGCCCGGAAGAAGGCCGCCCCATTGTGGGACTCCGGCGATCCCAGCAAGGGCTTGAGCAGGGTTTCCGCGGCGTCGAACCGTTCCCGCAACAACTGGTTGCGGCGACGCTCCAGACGCGCCTGGGGCGCGCGTTCCATGACGGGGGTTTGCATCTTGTCTCCATCCATCTCGTTATCGGACCACCCCGGTTCGAGCCGGGGATGGCAAATTACAGGTAATCAATGACAGCGGTATTACAGCCTTGGTAGTTATCTACCATGCATCCGGCGCGGCCGCATTTTGCACGAATTCCCGACCATCAACGGCGCTTTCGCCGTTTTCTTGAGCCGTGTCATGCGCCCCGCCCCGCCAGGAATTCCCTCTTGGCCCGTCTTCCCGCCAGGGACGCGTTCACTCGCCATGATAGACACAGCCGGACACCGCCGTTTCCATCACCACGATCTTGCTCAGGCCGGGCAAGTCCGCCTTGAGCCTTGCCCAGAGCCACCGCGCCAGATGCTCGCTGGTGGGATTCTCGAGCCCGGCGATGTCGTTGAGGCAGCGGTGGTCCAGGGCGGCGTGGACAGGTTGCCAGGCCCGCTGGATATCCGCGAAATCCACCACCCATCCCAGGTCCGGATCGAGGGGACCGGAAACATGGACCTCCACCTGGAAGGAATGGCCATGCAGGCGGGAACAGGGGTGCCCATCGGGCAGCCTGGGCAGACGGCGGGCGGCTTCGATGGAGAAACGGTTGAAAATGTCCATGAGGGGGAAGCGCCTCGGCTCGTGAAATGAAAAAGCCGGGGCTCGACGCTCCCGGCTTGGCCGCGATGCGCGGTGGATCAGGCCTTGCGGCTGTCCTCCACCATGCGCTCGATGATGGGGCCCAGGATGACTTCCATGGCGAAGCCCATCTTGCCGCCGGGCACCACCAGGTTGTTGGGCCGGGACATGAAGGCGCCGGGAATCATGGACAGGAAGTAGGGGAAATCCACGCCCTTGGGATTGCGGAAACGCACCACCACCAGGGACTCGTCCGGGGTCGGGATGTCGCGGGCGATGAAGGGGTTGGAGGTGTCCACCAGGGGCACGCGCTGGAAGTTGATGTCGGTGCGGGAGAACTGGGGCGTCACGTAGTTCACGTAATCCGGCATGCGGCGCAGGATGGTGTCGACGATGGCCTCGGCGGAGTAGCCCCGCTCGGCGGCGTCGCGGTGGATCTTCTGGATCCACTCCAGATTCACGACGGGCACCACGCCCACGGCCAGGTCCACATGCTTGGCCATGTCCACCTTGTCGGTCACCACCAGGCCATGCAGTCCCTCGTAGAACAGGATGTCGGTGTTGGCGGGCATGTCCTCCCACGGGGTGAACTCGCCCGGCTTCAGGGTGGTGCCGAGGCGGGCGTTGAGCGCGGCGGCCTCTTCATCGCTGTGGATGTAGTAGCGCTTCTTGCCGGCACCGGTCTCGCCGTAGGTCTTGAACATGTTGGCCAGGCCTTCGAAGTCGTTGGCCTCGGGGCCGAAGTGACTGAAGGAGTGGTTGCCGGCGACCTCGGCCTTCTTCATGGCCTCCTTGAACTCGACACGGCCCAGGCTGTGCATGCTGTCGCCCTCGATGACGGCGGCGGACAGTTTCTCGCGGGTGAAGATGTGCTCGAACGCGCGCTTGACGGTGGTGGTGCCGGCGCCGGACGAGCCGGTGACGACCACGACGGGATGCTTCTTGGACATGAAAATTCCCCCTAGAAAAAACCACTGAAACAAGAAAAGCGAAACGTGAAATGTGCGGTCGCAGCAAAGCGGGGCGCCAAAGTGGGCACACCTCACAGCTCACGTTTCACTTCGGCGAAACGGTCATTGAGTATAAACGCCGCCCCCCGGCCTGTCACCCGAGCGGCGGGTATAATCCGCCCTTCTTTCAAGCACATCCGAGAAGTCAGAGCACGACATGGACGCACTTTACCGCCCGGAGATCATCGAACCGGAAGCACAACAACACTGGGACGAAAAGCAGATCTTCCGCGCCTCGGAAGACACCACCAAACCCAAGTACTACTGCCTGTCCATGTTCCCCTACCCGTCGGGCAAGCTACACATGGGCCACGTGCGCAACTACACCATCGGCGACGTGCTGGCGCGCTACCACCGCATGAAGGGCTACAACGTCCTGCAACCCATGGGCTGGGACGCCTTCGGCCTGCCGGCGGAAAACGCCGCCATCGCCAACAACGTGGCGCCGGCCGGCTGGACCTACGCCAACATCGACTACATGCGCGGCCAGCTGAAGCGCCTGGGCCTGGCCATCGACTGGAGCCGGGAACTGGCCACCTGCAAGCCCGACTATTACCGCTGGGAACAATGGCTGTTCACGCGCCTGTTCGAGAAGGGCCTGATCTACAAGAAGATGGCCACGGTGAACTGGGATCCGGTGGACCACACCGTGCTGGCCAACGAACAGGTCATCGACGGCCGCGGCTGGCGCTCCGGTGCTCTGGTGGAGAAGCGCGACATTCCCATGTACTTCTTCCGCATCACCGCCTACGCGGAAGAGCTCCTGTCCGAACTCGACAACCTGCCCGGCTGGCCCGAGCGGGTGAAGACCATGCAGCGCAACTGGATCGGCAAGAGCTTCGGCGTCGAGATCCATTTCCCCCTGAACGAACGCCACCAGGACGACCAGGATGTCCTCAAGGTGTTCACCACCCGCGCCGACACCCTGTTCGGCGTCACCTACGTGGCCGTCGCCGCCGAGCATCCCCTGGCCCAGAAGGCCGCCGAAGGCAACCCGGAACTGGCCGCCTTCATCGCCGAATGCAAGCAGGGCAGCGTGGCCGAGGCCGACATGGCGACCATGGAAAAGAAGGGCATGGATACGGGCCTCAAGGCCTACCACCCCTTCACCAACGAAGCCGTGCCCATATTCGTCGCCAACTACGTGCTCATGGGCTACGGCGAAGGCGCGGTGATGGCGGTGCCGGCCCATGATGAGCGGGATTTTGCCTTTGCGAAGAAATATGGTCTCCCAATCAAGCCGGGTTATCGTTCCGTTGATGGGCTATAGGCGATAAGATTCAGACGAAACTTGACAAAGGCGAATCCTGAAACCAAGGTCTGAACACTGCCAAGCTTTGAAAGACAAGACCTTTGATTCGGGAGAATGGAGGCATTGGTACGCAGATGTTGGAACTCTGTTCGACTCCGGCGACTTCTCCGGCCGCACCTCCCAGGACGCCATCGAAAAAATCGCCCTGGTGCTAAAGAACCTGGGTCTGGGCGACAGGCGCACCACCTGGCGCCTGCGCGACTGGGGCATCTCCCGCCAGCGTTACTGGGGCTGCCCCATTCCCATCATCCACTGCCCCGCCTGCGGCGACGTGCCGGTGCCGGACGAGCAGTTGCCCGTGGTGCTGCCCGAGGACGTGAAGATCGACATCGGCTCCCCCATCAAGAAGATGCCGTCGTTCTACGAGACCACCTGCCCGAAATGCGGCGGCAAGGCGGAGCGTGAGACCGACACCATGGACACCTTCGTGGAGTCGTCCTGGTACTACGCCCGCTACGCCTGCCCGGACAACGCCGGCGCCATGCTGGACGAGCGCGCGAACTACTGGCTGCCGGTGGACCAGTACATCGGCGGCATCGAGCACGCCATCCTGCATCTGCTCTATGCGCGGTTCTTCCACAAGCTGATGCGGGACGTGGGTCTCGTTTCCAGCAACGAACCCTTCGCCAACCTGCTGACCCAGGGCATGGTCATCGCCGACACCTATTACCGCGATGCCGGAGGCGACCAAAATTCGGGCAAGAAACAATGGATCAACCCCGCCGACGTGGAAGTCGTCGATGGTGTTTCCGTGCTCAAGGCCGACGGCAAGCCTGTCCAGGTGGGCGGTACCGAGAAGATGTCCAAGTCCAAGAACAACGGCGTCGATCCCCAGGCCCTCATCGACCAGTACGGCGCCGACACCGCGCGCCTGTTCATGATGTTCGCGGCGCCGCCGGAACAGTCCCTGGAATGGTCCGATGCCGGGGTCGAGGGCGCCAACCGCTTCCTGCGCCGACTGTGGAAGGCGGTGTACGAGCATGTGGAAGCCGGGGCGTGCGCGGCCTACACCAGCGGAGAACTTCCCGCCCCCACCCGGGACTTCCGCCGCCAACTGCACCAGACCATCGCCAAGGTCAGCGACGATATCGAACGGCGCAAACAGTTCAACACCGCCATCGCCGCCATCATGGAGCTCATGAACGCCATGGCGAAGCTGGACGCGGCCGACCCGGCCACGCGCGCCGTCAAGCAGGAGGCCCTGGAAGCCGTGGTGCTCATGCTGGCACCCATCGTGCCCCACATCTGCCGCAGCCTGATCAAGGCCCTGAAGCCGGGGGCCTGCCTGGTGGGTTCGCCCTGGCCCGTGGCGGACGAAGCCGCGCTAACGCGCGACGAGATCGAGCTCATGCTCCAGGTGAATGGAAAACTGCGCGGCAAGCTGCGCGTGGCCGTCGACGCGACCCAGGACGCCATCGAGCAGGCCGCCCTGGCCAGCCCCGAGGTGCTGCGCTTCATGGAAGGCAAGCCGGCCAGGAAGGTGGTGGTGGTGCCGGGCCGTCTGGTGAACGTAGTGGTTTGATGGATAAGGAGAGTGGAGTGAAACGCTTGGCATTGACCCTCCTGGTCGGGCTTGGCCTGCTGGCCGGGGTCGCGGGTTGCGGGTTCCAGTTGCGCGGCCAGGCCCAGCTGCCCTTCGAAAGCGCCCACGTGGAGGCGGCCCCGGGCTCGATCCTGGCGCCCGCCCTGCGCGACGCCCTGTCCAGCCAGGACAAGCTGGCCCCCCGGTTGGAAGGCGCGGCTGTTCGCATCCGGCTTGCCGAGGAATCCCGCGCGAAGAACATCCTCGCCCTGTCCGGCGGCGGCAAGGTGCGGGAATACCGCCTGACCTACCGGGTAGTGATGACGGCGCAGGATCCTGGCGGCAAGGACCTCAGCGCACCCGCGGAAATCCTGCTGACCCGGGACTATTCCTACAGCGACACGGCGATCCTGGCCAAGCAGGCGGAGGAAACCAGCCTGTACCGGGCCATGGAACAGGACGCCTTGCGCCAGGTGTTGCGTCGCCTTTCCTATATCAGGCGTTGATGAAACTGCGCGGCGAGCAACTCGAAGGCGCCCTGAACAAGGCCCTGGCCCCGATCTGGCTGATCGCGGGCGACGAACCCCTGCTGGTGGACGAGGCCGTCGCGCGCATCCGGCAGGCCGCCCGTGCCCGGGGCTTCGACGAACGCCAATCCTTCCAGGCCGAGACGGGTTTCGACTGGCGCGGCTGGCTGGCCGGCTTCGACTCCCTGTCCCTGTTCGCCAGTCGCCGCGTGGTGGAATTGCGCCTGCCCACCGGCAAGCCCGGCGTGGAGGGTGGCAAGACCCTGGAGGCCTGGGCATCCCATCCCCCCGACGACACCCTGCTGCTGGTGACCACCCCCCGGCTGGACAAGGCGTCCCAGTCCAGCAAATGGGCCACGGCCCTGGAAAAGGGGGGGACTTTCCTGCAAACCGCGCCCCCAGCCATGGACAAGCTGCCGGACTGGATCGGCGAACGGCTCTCCCGGCATGGGCTGAAAGCGGATCGGGACACCCTGGTCTGGCTGGCAACGCGGGTCGAAGGCAATCTGCTGGCGGCCCACCAGGAGATCGAGAAACTCGCCCTGCTGTTGCCCCCGGGCACGCTGGACATGGCCACCGCCCGGTCGGCCGTGGTGGATGTGGCGCGCTATGACGTGGGCGACCTGTCCGAAGCCTTCCTCAAGGCCGATGCCGCCCGGTTCTGCCGCATACTGGACGGTCTCAAGGCGGAAGGCGAGGGCCTGCCCCTGGTGCTGGCGGTGGTGGGCAACGAGATCCGCACCCTCTACCGCCTGGCCGCCGGCCTGTCCCGGGGCCAGCGCCTGGCGAACCTGATGCAGGAACTCCGGGTCTGGGACAGCCGCCAAAGCCTGGTGGAACGCGCCCTCAAGCGGGCCGGACCGGAACGCCTGGCCCGGGCCATGGGCGGCCTGTCCCGGCTCGACCGGGCGGCCAAGGGCCTGCTGAAGGAAGACGCCTGGGACGAATTGAAGCAGTTGGGACTGGCGCTGATGGGCAAGGGCAAGGCCCCGGCGTTTGCAGTGATATGACCGGGGGGAAAGAGGAAACGAGAAAAGGGAAATGCGAAACGTAACAACCGGCATGTTTCCCGTTTCCCGTTTCCCGTTTCCCGTTTCCCGTTTCCCGCCTTTCGGAGATGAAGATGGACATCAAGACCTACATGCGGACCCTGGGCCAACAGGCCCGCGCGGCCTCGGCCGCCATGGCCCGCGCCCCCACCCGGGCCAAAAATGACGCCCTGTCGGAGCTTGCCCGCCTGCTGCGCGAGGCTGGCGCCCCGCTGGCGGAAGCCAACGCCCGCGACATCGCCGCCGCCGAGGCGGCGGGACTGGCCGCGCCCATGGTGGACCGGTTGCGCCTGACCGGGAAAGTCATCGACACCATGGCCGAGGGCTGCGAACAACTGGCCGCCATGCCCGATCCCGTCGGCGAGATGACCGGCATCAAGCGCCGTCCCACCGGCATCAGCGTGGGCCAGATGCGCGTCCCCCTGGGCGTGTTCGGCATGATTTACGAGAGCCGCCCCAACGTCACCATCGAGGCTGCGTCCCTGGCCATCAAGAGCGGCAACGCCTGCATCCTGCGTGGCGGCTCGGAGGCCATCCAGTCCAACCTGGCCCTGTGGCAACTGGTGCGCCAGGCCCTGGCAAGCGCCGGCCTGCCCGTCGAGGCCGTGCAACTGGTCGAAACCACCGACCGCGCCGCCGTGGGCGAACTCATCACCCTGCCCGCCTACGTGGACGTCATCATCCCGCGCGGCGGCAAGGGGCTCATCGAGCGCATCAGCAACGAGGCCAAGGTGCCCGTGATCAAGCACCTGGACGGCAACTGCCACACCTACGTGGACGCCGAATTCGACCTGGAGAAGGCCCTGGTGGTCACCGACAACGCCAAGACCCAGAAATACAGCCCCTGCAACGCCACGGAATCCCTGCTCGTGCACGAAAAAGCCGCCGCTTCCTTCCTGCCCCGCATCGGCGCCCTGTTCGCCGCCAAGGGCGTGGAGATGCGGTGCGACGCGGCCTCCAAGGCCATCCTCGCCGCCGTGCCCGGCGCCAGGGTCCTGGACGCCACGGAGGAAGACTGGTCCACCGAATACCTGGCCCCCATCATCAGCGTGAAGCTGGTGGGCAGCGTCGACGAGGCCATCGCCCATATCAACCACTACAGTTCGCACCACACCGACGCCATCCTCACCACCAATCATGCCAATGCCATGCGCTTCCTGCGCGAGGTGGACTCCAGCTCGGTCATGGTCAACGCCTCCACCCGCTTCGCCGACGGCTTCGAGTACGGCCTGGGCGCCGAGATCGGCATTTCCACCGACAAGATCCACGCCCGCGGGCCGGTGGGCCTGGAAGGCCTCACCAGCCAGAAGTGGGTGGTGCTGGGCGACGGACATGTACGGGGGTGAGCCGGTGAGGGGTGAGGAGTAAGGGGTGAGGAGTAACGCCAAAACCCGCGTCCAAGCCGCGCCACCCCGACCTGTCGGCATCCTCGGCGGCACCTTCGACCCGATCCACTTCGGCCACCTGCGCATGGCCGAGGAACTGGCGGAAGCCCTGGACATCGATCAGGTCCGCCTCATCCCGGCCGGCAACCCGCCCCATCGCGGCCAGCCCAGGGCCGAAGCACGGCATCGGCTGGAGATGGCGCGCCGGGCGGTGGTCGGCAATCCCCGCTTCGTGCCGGATGACCGGGAAATCGCCAGGGACCGCCCCAGCTACAGCGTGGACACCCTGGCGGAACTGCGCGCCGAACTGCCCGCCGGCACGCCCCTGGTGCTGTTCATGGGCAGCGACGCCTTCCTGGGCCTCACCACCTGGCGAGAATGGCGCGGATTGTTCGACCTGGCCCATATCGCCATCGCCCACCGGCCCGGCTTCTCACCCACCCTGTGGGAAGACGCCCTGCCCGACGAGCTGCGCCGGCAACTGGCCAAGCGCCTGAGCGAACAGCCCGGCGAACTGGTCGAAGCCCCCGCCGGCCGTGTTTTCCCGCACGCCATCACCCAGCTCGACATCTCCGCCAGCCAGATCCGCGACCGTTGCCTGCGCGGCAAAAGCCTGCGCTACCTGCTGCCTGATGCCCTCATCGACTACATCCACGAGAATCGCCTCTATGTCTGAACCACACATCGCCCAGCAACTCTCCACCGAACAACTGACCCGTATCGCCGTCGCCGCCCTGGAAGACATCAAGGCCAAGGACATCACCGTCCTGGAAGTCGGCCATCTCTCCTCCCTGTTCGAGACCATGATCATCGCCAGCGGCGACTCCAACCGGCAGGTTCGCTCCCTGGCCGACAACGTCCAGAAGAAGCTCAAGGAGGCCGGCGCCTCGATCATCGGCATCGAGGGCGAGCAGGTGGGGGAATGGGTCCTGGTGGACGCCGGCGGCCTGGTGGTCCACGTCATGCACCCGGCGGTGCGACTGCATTACAACCTGGAAGAGCTCTGGGGCGCGGCAAGGAAGATGAAGCGGGCGGCCTGAACTCGACGCCCGGCCGAATCCCCATGAAAAACCCCGGTTGCTCCCACCTTCAAGTCGATGGTCGAACACCGGGGTTGTGCATTCCCGCCTGGGCAACCCAGGCGTGCGGTCAACGCGCGATCTGTGGAATCACGTCCAGGATGGCGTGGGTATCCCGGTTCACCAACAGGACATCGGCCCCCAGGGTATAACGTGTGTAGGGCGCGGGCAGGTGGGGCAACTTGGCGACAAGGTCGCTGGGCAGCTTGGCGGGTCGCAGACCGGAATCCAGCACGTCGCCGGGTTTGGCCCGCTGCGGGGGAAGGGGACCATCCGCCTTGCCATAGAAGGCTTCGATGGTCTTGCGCTCGCTTTCGCTGAACCTCATGCCGGACGAGTCCGTGCCTTGTGTCGTCGAGCCCTGGCTGGCGCACCCGGCGAGCAAGGCGGCGGCGGTCATGAACAGAAAGTCTCGGCGTTCCATCGTTGTCCCCTCACGCTTTATGGATAAGGCAACCTGTGTACCAAACCCCTCCGGCGAACGCTTTGAGCCCCATCAAGTTTTCCTATGAGAGTGGGCCTTTGGGCGAATGACCCGCGCGATTGGATGCCAAGCAATCGCAGAGGTCTGTATCGGTGAAATGAAACAGCCGGCGGGTGGCCGGCTGTTTTCAGAGCGCGCTCGGGTCAGCGTGGCAGTTCGGATCCGCCCATGAGGAAGGCATCCACCTCGCGCGCGCACTGGCGGCCCTCACGGATGGCCCAGACCACCAGGGACTGGCCCCGGCGCATGTCGCCGGCTGTGTAGACCTTGGCCACGCTGGTGGCGTAGCAGCCTTCGCCGTCGGTGGATGCCCTGGCATTGCCGCGCGCGTCCTTGTCCACGCCGAAGGCATCCAGCACCGGTGCGAGGGGGTTGGTGAAGCCCATGGCCAGCAGCACCAGATCGGCCTTGATCTCGAACTCGCTGCCGGGGATCTCGGCCATCCTGCCGTCCTTCCACTCCAGGCGCGCCGCCTTGACCGCCCTGACCCGACCCTGGCCGTCGTCGACGAAGGCCTTGGTGACGACGGCCCAGTCGCGCTGGCAGCCTTCCTCGTGGGAGGAGGAGGTACGCATCCTGGTCGGCCAGTAGGGCCACACCAGGGGCTTGTTCTCCTGCTCGGGCGGCCTCGGCATCAGTTCGATCTGGGTGATGGCCGCGGCGCCGTGGCGGTTGGAGGTGCCGACGCAGTCGGAGCCGGTGTCGCCACCGCCGATGACCAGGACATGCTTGCCCTGGGCGGAGATGGGGTTGGGGCCGTCGCCCGCCACCTGCTTGTTCTGAGGAATGAGGAATTCCAGGGCGAAGTGGACGCCGGCCAGCTCGCGGCCGGGCACCGGCAGATCGCGCGGCACTTCCGAACCGCCGGCCAGGACCACGGCGTCGAACTCGGCCATGAGCCTGGCGGCGGGAATGATCTCGCTGGCGTCGTTGACGATGCCCACCGGCGTATTTTCGGCGGCGACCAGGCAGCCGGTGCGGAAGGTGACACCCTCGGCTTCCATCTGGGCCATGCGCCGGTCGATGAGGCGCTTGTCCATCTTGAAGTCGGGGATGCCGTAGCGCAGCAGGCCGCCGATGCGGCTGGCCTTCTCGAACACCGTGACGTCGTGGCCGACCCGCGCCAGTTGCTGGGCGGCGGCCAGGCCGGCGGGGCCGGAACCGACCACGGCGACCTGCTTGCCGGTCTTGGCCCTGGGCGGCTGGGGCGTCACCCAGCCCATTTCCCAGCCCTTGTCGATGAGGAAGTGCTCGATGGACTTGATGCCCACCGGCTCGGCGTTGATGCCCAGGGTGCAGGCGGCCTCGCAGGGGGCGGGGCAGATGCGGCCGGTGAACTCGGGGAAATTGTTGGTGGAGTGCAGCACCTCCAGGGCCTGCCGCCAGTTGCCCCGGTAGGTGAGGTCGTTCCAGTCCGGGATGATGTTGTTCACCGGGCAACCGTTGCTGCAGAACGGGATGCCGCAGTCCATGCAGCGGGCGCCCTGGATCTTGGCGGCCTCGTCGCCGAGGGTGTGGACGAACTCCTTGTAATCGCCCAGGCGCTTGTCGACGGGTTCGTACACCTCGGGCTGGCGTTCAAACTCCAGGAAACCAGTCATTTTTCCCATTTCAGGCGGCCTCTTTCAGTTGGCCGGCGGCGATTTCCTTGAGCGCGCGGCGGTATTCATTGGGGAACACCTTGACGAAGCGTTCCCGGGTGTCGGTCCAGTTTTCCAGGATGCCGCGCGCCACTTCGCTGCCGGTGGCGTCCAGATGCTTCCGGATCAGGTCCTTGAGCAGGGTCTCGTCGGCCGTGTGCTTGTGGCGGGTGCCGTCGTCAGGCTGCTGCTCGGCGGGCAGCACCTTCTCCAGGGTGACCATGGAGAGGTTGCAGCGCTTGTCGAACATGCCGTCCGCGTCCAGCACGTAGGCGATGCCGCCGGACATGCCGGCCGCGAAGTTGCGCCCGGTCTGGCCCAGCACCACCACGGTGCCGCCGGTCATGTATTCGCAGCCGTGGTCGCCGGTGCCTTCCACCACGGCGACGGCGCCGGAGTTGCGCACGCAGAAGCGTTCGCCGCCGACGCCGTGGAAGAACACCTCGCCGGCTATGGCGCCGTAGAGCACGGTGTTGCCAACGATGATGTTGTCCTGGGGCACGCCCTTGAAGGCCTTGGGCGGCTTGACGACGATGCGGCCGCCGGACAGGCCCTTGCCGACGTAGTCGTTGCCTTCGCCGGTGAGTTCCAGGGTGATGCCCCTGGCCAGGAAAGCGCCGAAGCTCTGGCCGGCGGTGCCGGTCAGGTTCACGTGGATGCTGTCGTCGGGCAGGCCGGCATGGCCGTAGCGCTTGGCCACCTCATGGGACAGCATGGTGCCGGCGGTGCGGTTGACGTTGCTGATGGGGCTGTCGATGACCACCCTCTCGCCCCGTTCCAGGGCTGGCCTGGCCCGGGCGATGAGGCTGTGGTCCAGGGCCTTGTCGAGGCCGTGGTCCTGGGTTTCCCGGTGGCAGCGGGCCACGTCGGCGGGTACCGGCGGCATGTGGAAGATACGGGAGAAGTCCAGGCCCTTGGCCTTCCAGTGGTCCACGCCGTGGCGCATATCGAGCAGGTCGGAACGGCCGATGAGGTCGTCGAACTTGCGGATGCCCATTTCGGCCATGAGTTCGCGCACTTCCTCGGCGACGAAGAAGAAGTAGTTCACCACGTGCTCAGGCTGGCCGGTGAAGCGCTTGCGCAGCACGGGATCCTGGGTGGCCACCCCAACCGGGCAGGTATTCAGGTGGCACTTGCGCATCATGATGCAGCCTTCCACCACCAGGGGGGCGGTGGAGAAGCCGAACTCGTCGGCGCCGAGCAGGGCGCCCACCACCACGTCGCGACCGGTCTTCAACTGGCCGTCGGTCTGCACCCGCACGCGGCCGCGCAGGCGGTTCAGCACCAGGGTCTGCTGGGTCTCGGCCAGGCCCAGTTCCCAGGGGGTGCCGGCGTGCTTGACCGAGGAGATGGGGGAGGCGCCGGTGCCGCCGTCATGGCCGGCGATGAGGATGTGGTCGGACTTGGCCTTGGCCACGCCCGCCGCCACGGTGCCCACGCCCACTTCCGACACCAGCTTGACGGAGATGTCGGCGGCCGGATTGGCGTTCTTCAGGTCGTGGATGAGCTGGGCCAGGTCCTCGATGGAGTAGATGTCGTGGTGGGGCGGCGGCGAGATGAGGCCGACGCCGGGCACGGAATGGCGCAGGAAGCCGATGTATTCCGACACCTTGTGGCCGGGCAGCTGGCCGCCCTCGCCGGGCTTGGCGCCCTGGGCCATCTTGATCTGGATCTGGTCGGCGTTGGCCAGGTACTCGGCGGTGACGCCGAAGCGGCCGGAGGCCACCTGCTTGATGGCGGAACGCAGGCTGTCGCCGTCCTTCAGTTCGTAGTCGCGCTCGATGCGGGAAGCGCCGATCAGTTCGGACAGCAGGGTGCCGCCGGTCACCGGCTTGAAGCGCATGGGATCCTCGCCGCCTTCGCCGGTGTTGGACTTGCCGCCGATGCGGTTCATGGCGATGGCCAGGGTCGAATGGGCCTCGGTGGAGATGGAGCCCAGGGACATGGCGCCGGTGGCGAAACGCTTGACGATCTCCTTGGCGGATTCCACTTCATCGAGGGGCACGGGCGGGCCGGACGGCTTGATCTCGAACAGGCCGCGCAGGGTCATCAGGCGCCTGCTCTGGTCGTTGATGAGGGCGGCGTATTCCTTGTAGGTGCCGTACTGGTTGCCGCGGGTGGCGTGCTGGAGCTTGGCGATGGCGTCCGGCGTCCACATGTGTTCCTCGCCTCGCACGCGGAAGGCGTACTCGCCGCCGGCATCCAGCATGGTGGCCAGGACGGGATCGTTCGAGAAGGCGGCGCGGTGGGTGCGCACGGCTTCCTCCGCCACTTCCTTCAGGCCCACGCCTTCCACCTGAGAGACGGTGCCGGTGAAGTAGCTGCGGATGAAATCGCTGTTGAGGCCCACCGCTTCGAAGATCTGGGCGCCGCAGTAGGACTGGTAGGTGGAGATGCCCATCTTGGACATGACCTTGTTGAGGCCCTTGCCCACCCCCTTGATGAACTTCTTCTGGGCTTCCTTGTAGTCTTCCCCAGAGAAGTCCTTGATGGTCTCCAGGGCCAGCCAGGGGCACACGGCTTCGGCGCCGTAGCCGGCCAGCAGGGCGAAGTGGTGGGTTTCGCGGGCGGAACCGGTGTCCACCACCAGGCCGGTGCTGGTGCGCAGGCCCTCGCGTACCAGGGCGTGGTGCACGCCGGAACAGGCCAGCAGGGCGGGAACGGCGACCCGATCGGCATCCACGTTGCGGTCGGACAGAATCAGGATGTTGTAGCCGTCGCCCACGGATTCCTCGGCGGCGGTGGCCAGGCGGGCCAGGGCGGCCTCGCAACCGGCGGCGCCCTCGACGGCCGGGTAGGTGATGTCCAGCACCAGGGACTTGAAGCGGCCCTGGGTCAGGGACTCGATGCCCACCAGACGGGCCAGGTCGTCCTGCATCAACAGGGGCTGGGTCACTTCCAGACGCGGGGTCAGCGCCTCGTCCGGATCGGTCAGGCCCATCAGGTTGGGCTTGGGACCGATGAAAGAGGTGAGCGACATGACGATCTCTTCCCGGATCGGGTCGATGGGCGGGTTCGTCACCTGGGCGAACAACTGCTTGAAGTAGTTGTACAGGGGCTTGTTCTTGTCGGACAGGACCGGCAGGGCCACGTCGTTGCCCATGGAGCCGGTGGGCTCCTCGCCGTTCTTGGCCATGGGATAGAGGACGACCTTGACGTCCTCCTGGGTGTAGCCGAAGGCCTGCTGGGTATCGAGCAGGCTGGCCTTGAGTTCGGTCTTGCTCTCGACGGCCGGCAATTCGCCCAGGTAGACGCGGGATTCGTCGATCCACTGGCGGTAGGGTTCGGCGGTGGCCAGGGTCTGCTTCAGTTCGGTGTTGTCGATGATGCGGCCCTGTTCCAGGTCGATGAGGAACATCTTGCCGGGCTGCAGGCGCCACTTCTTGACGATCTTTTCTTCCGGGAAGGTGAGCACGCCCATTTCCGAGGCCATCAGCACGATGTCGTCCTCGGTGACCAGGTAACGGGCCGGACGCAGGCCGTTGCGGTCCAGGGTGGCGCCGATCTGGCGGCCGTCGGTGAAGGCCACGGCGGCGGGACCGTCCCAGGGTTCCATGATGGGCGCGTGGAATTCGTAGAAGGCGCGCCGATCCTCGTCCATGAGCGGGTTGCCGGCCCAGGCTTCCGGGATCAGCATCATCATGGCGTGGGCCATGGAATAGCCGCCCATGACCAGGAGTTCCAGGGCGTTGTCGAAGCAGGCCGAGTCGGACTGGCCATCCTCGATGAGGGGCCACAGCTTGTTCAGGTCCTCGCCCAGCACGGTGGAGGACATGGCCTTCTGGCGCGCCGCCATCCAGTTGATGTTGCCGCGCAGGGTATTGATCTCGCCGTTGTGGGCGATCATGCGGAAGGGATGGGCCAGGTCCCACTTGGGGAAGGTGTTGGTGGAGAAGCGCTGGTGCACCAGGGCCAGGGCCGAGGTGAGGCGCTCATCCTTCAGGTCCAGGTAGTACTCGCCCACCTGGTGCGCCAGCAGCATGCCCTTGTAGGCCAGGGTACGGGAGGACAGGGAGGGGATGTAGAAGTGGTCCACGTCCGACAGGTTCAGGCGCGCCACTTCCAGTTCGATGCGGCGGCGGATGACGAACAGCTTGCGCTCGAAGGCGTCCTGGTCGGTACAGTTGGAGCCCCGGCCGATGAACACCTGGCGCACCACCGGCTCTTCATCGCGGGCGGCTTCCGCCAGTCCGGCGTTGTCGCGGGGCACGTCGCGCCAGCCCAGGAAGTTCTGGCCTTCCGCGTAGATCAGACGCGCCACCACGGATTCGCAGGCCATGCGGCCGTTGGCGGACTGGGGCAGGAACACCATGCCGCAGGCGTATTCGCCCACCACCGGCAGGCTCAGGCCGATGCGGGCGGCTTCCGCGCGCAGGAACTCGTCGGGCATCTGGATGAGGATGCCGGCGCCGTCGCCCAGGAGCGGGTCGTAGCCGGTGGCGCCCCGGTGGGTCAGGTTGTCCAGGATGCGCAAGCCCTGCCGAACGATATCGTGGCTCTTCTTGTTCTTGATGTGGGCGACGAATCCGACGCCACAAGCGTCGTGTTCCAGGGAAGGATCGTACAGACCCTGCCGGCCGGGCTGGCCTCCCACGGGTGTATCACAGTGCTTCACGCTAGCATCCTCAAAAACTGTTCAGCATCCGGCCGGGCCGGAAACCCCTGTCCAATTAAGCCGCGCCAGGGTTTCGGCGCAGCCAAAAAAAGCCGGTGCGAGCACCGGCTGCTGTCGGTTCGGGGGCGCGGACGTGGATAACCGAACCCCAATAACGGGCTTGGAATTTTAGCGTGTAGGACGGGTATCGCCAACCGCGCTGAAATTGCACCAAATTGGCGCAAAAAAACTGCCGCGGGAGGAAAAATCAGATCCGGGTACCGAGGATCGCGCCCTGATGGCGAAAATCGTCCAGCAATTCCGCGCCATGGGCGCGCAGGATGCCGGACGGAAGGGACAGGTCGGACTCCAGCGCCGCGATCGCTTCCAGGCCGGACAACTCGGGGTTTTCCAGAAACAGGTTCAGCAGCCGGGCCGTAACCGGGTTGATCAGGGTAAAACGCACCTGGTGGCTGGCATCACGAAACGCCAGGATGAAGGTGGGCTGCCCGGGTGGCTCGACCGGCTGGTGACGCGGCGCGAGCCGGTGCACCGGCCAACGGTAGGCGAGCACCCGCAGCACGGGGTTCAACAGGGGCCGGCCCGCGACAAGGTCGCCGGCCGGATCGTGGGGTGGCAGGATCCGGTCCCGGTCGGAAGTATCCAGTTCCAGTTCCACCCATTCGTAATGGGCCAGTTCCGGCAGGAACGGGGGAATGTCCTCGGCGGGCTGCCGGCCGCCCCGCAGGTATTTCAGGAACTCTTCGGGAATCCGCCGGAAATAGGGCGTGTGGCAGGCATGGTCGCGGAAGAAAGCCCGCGCCAGCCGATCCCAGCGGCGTTTGCCGAGGATCTTGCGGCATACCGGGAAGCACGCCAGCAGGAAACCTTCCAGATTGTTGTAGAGCAGCGCGCTGTAAACCTTCATGCGCCTTGCCGGCACGCCCTTGGGCCGGCCCGCCGACTTCGGATCGCGGATGTGGGCGGTGAACTCGCGCTGATATTGCTGGAATTTCATGTTTCTCAAGCGGCCCGGGCGGAACGGGAGGCGTGGGCGGCCTGAAGCCGGGCGATGCGCGCCACCTCCGGCAGCAATTCCGCCAGGGGCGGGATGTTGAAGTCCCGCTCCAGGCAGGTGGGATGCGTGCCGAGCAACGAGTAGGCGGTATCCAGCAATTGCCAGACCGGATCGATGATTTCGGCGCCATGGGTGTCGATGATGAGATCGGGTGCTTCCTGGTGGTGGCCGGCCATGTGCATGTAGACGATGCGCTCGGCGGGCATGCGCTTCAGGTATTCGACCGGATCGAACTTGAAGTTCACGCTGTTGACGTAGAGGTTGTTCACGTCCAGGTGCAGCCAGCAGTCCGCCTCTTCCAGCACGGCGTTGATGAAGGCGGGCTCGTCCATCTCGTTGATGGGCGCGGCCACGTAATAGCTGGCGTTCTCGATGGCGATCCGCTGTTCCAGGATGTCCTGCGCCTGGCGGATTCGGCCGGCCACGTACTTCACCGACTCCCAGGTGGCGGGAATGGGCATCAGGTCATACAGGTGACCGTGGTCTGAACAGTAGGACAGATGCTCGGTATAGAGGGGCATCCGGTGCCGGCCCATGAAGGCCCTGATCTTGCGCAACAGCGCTTCGTCCAGGGGCGTCAGGCCGCCCAGGGAGAGCGACAGGCCATGACAGACGAAGGTGTGGCGTTCAGTGAACTGGCATAGATCATGGGCATGGCGGCCGCCCATGTCGATCCAGTTTTCCGGCGCGAGTTCGAAGAACTGGATGGCCTGGGGGAGCCCGGATTTCAACGCGGTCAGAAGTTCCGGAATCAGATCGCGCCGAAATCCGAGCCCCGCGCCATGCGGGCGCGGGATTTCAGGCATGGTTCAGGTTTATTTCCCGCCGCACTTGCCTTCCTTGCCCTTCATGCCGCCGCACTTGCCCTCCGTGGCCTTGTCGGCGGTGGTCTTGCCCTCCTCGGCCTTCCTGGCATCGCCCTGGGCCTTCTTGGCGCCACCGCACTTGCCCTCCTTCATGTTCTTGGTGCCGCATTTGCCTTCGCCGCACTTGCCCTCTTTCATCATCTTCTTGTTGGCGGCTTCGTCATCGGCGCTCTTCATGCCGCCGCACTTGCCTTCCCTGGCCTTATCGGCCCCGGCCACCATGTAGCCCTTTTCCATGGACCGGGCGGCAAAGGGATTCTCCGCCGCGGACACCGGCGCGGCGGTAAGCGACATGGCGAGGGCGGAACCCAGGGCCAGGGTCAGGGCGGTTTGCTTGTTGATCTTCATGACAGACTCCTCATCGATATCAGACGGACTTCTGGGGGTTGTTGTTTGCCTTGAGCGCGCGAATCCGGTTTTCGTCACCGGGATTCGGTAGCGGGCGCAACGGAATTTAGGGGCGCCACCCCCTGTCCGCAAGTAAATTTTTGTTTATGAATTAACAAGATACGGAAGTCTCTTGGACGGCTTGATTGTTGTCGGAGAAGGCCCATATTGAGGGTGAGAGAGCGGTTCTCTCGATACAAGTCCCCTGGAAAAGGAGGTCGATATGACAAACATCGTTAGACGCGATCCCTACGCCATCGACAACATGCTTGACGATCTCTTCAAAGGGTTCTTTGTCCGTCCGGTGCGATATTCCGGAGAAATGCCGGAAGTGCCGATGATCAAGATGGACGTGAAGGAAGGCGACCGGGATTTCACCATCCATGCCGAGCTCCCGGCGTGGAGAAGGAGGACATCCACGTCACAATCGACGGCAACACGGTATCCATCAGCGCCGAGGTGAAGAAGGCCAGCGAGGACAAGGAAGGTGACAAGGTGCTGCGCAGCGAGCGTTACCACGGCAAGGTCTATCGCGGTTTCAGCCTGGGCCAGGATGTGGACGAGGCCGGCGCCAAAGCCAAATTCGACAAGGGTGTGCTCGAACTGGTGCTGCCCAAGAAAACCGTGACGGCGGCCAGGAAGCTGGCCATCGAATAATCCCTTTCAAGCCATGGCGGGCGGCTTCGGCCGCCCTTTTTGTTTGTAGAATTCGCGGGTTCGATTTCCACGAAAGCCCGCCATGTCCATCGCCGATCTCACCCCCACCGACAAAGCCAAGGTCATCGCCGAAGCCCTGCCCTACATCCAGCGCTTCTGGGACAAGACCGTGGTGATCAAGTACGGCGGCAACGCCATGACCGACCCGAAACTCCAGGCCGCCTTCGCCCGTGACGTGGTGCTGCTCAAGCTGGTGGGCCTGAACCCGGTGGTGGTGCACGGCGGCGGCCCCCAGATCGAGGACCTGCTGAAACGGGTCGGCAAGAAAGGGGAATTCGTCCAGGGCATGCGGGTCACCGACGCGGAAACCATGGACGTGGTGGAAATGGTGCTGGGTGGCCAGGTCAACAAGGACATCGTCAACCTCATTAACCTGGCCGGCGGCAAGGCGGTGGGGCTGACCGGGGTGGACGGCACCTTCATCCGCGCCAAGAAGCTGATGATGCCGCACAAGGATAAGCCGGGCGACGTCATCGACATCGGCCAGGTGGGCGAGATCACGAAAATCGATCCCAGCCTTATCGCCTTCCTGGATTCCGGCGACTTCATCCCGGTCATCGCCCCCATCGGCGTGGGTACCCATGGCGAGACCTACAACATCAACGCGGACGTGGTGGCCGGCAAGCTGGCGGAAGTGCTGAAGGCGGAAAAGCTGGTGCTGCTCACCAACACTCCCGGCGTGCTGGACAAGGACGGCAAGCTGCTCACCGGCCTGACGCCCAGGAAGATCGACGCCCTGGTGGCGGACGGCACCCTGTCCGGCGGCATGCTGCCCAAGATCGCCTCGGCCCTGGACGCGGCCAGGAGCGGCGTGAAGTCGGTGCACATCATCGACGGCCGGGTGGAGCACGCCCTGCTGTTGGAAATCATGACCGACCAGGGCGTGGGTACCCTGATCCAGTCCTCCTGATCAGTGCTCGGGCGCGATGGCGTCCAGCCAGGCCTCGATCCGGAGGCCGGACGCGTCGCCAAGGCGGCCGTGCAGCGCGAGGAAATCCGCCGACACGCCCGACCAGCGTGACAGGCCATCCCTGACTACGGTTCGCAGCGCGCCGGGATCGCCGGTTTCACCCATTTCCGATAAGCCGCCGCCAGTTCCGGGAAAAGCTTGCGCCGCATGCCGGTGAAATTGGCGAAGAAGAAGTGGATGGCGGCCGGATCATCCCGTTCCAGCAAGCCCGGCAGGGTGGACAGGCAATCAGCATAGAGGTCGCGCACCGCCCGGGCGACGATCTCCGCCCGGGTGCGCATCAGGCTGGCGAGCAGGCTCGACCAGGGCTCGCCCAGAATCTCTCCCACCCGGGCCTCGCCCAGTTCATGCAGGATGACCGATTCGGTCTCGGTGCGGGTCATGGCCTCCAGCGCCGCTTCCGGGTCCCGCTCGAAACCGTGGCAGGCCACCGCCCGGCCCATGGCCTCGTTGCGCCTGTTCCAGCGCCATTCCTCGTATTTTTCCCAAAGCCAGCGTTTCAGGGACTCGGTACGCACGAAGATGGTGTTGTCCAGCATCATGCCCGGCGGCGCATCCAGGTCCCGGGCGAACTCGCAGCCGGCGACATAGACCTTGAAGCCCTGGCGTTCTTCCTGCCGCTCCAGGTTGCCCAGGAAGAAATGGGGCTTGCAGGAACGGCCGTAGCCGCCGGAATACACCAGCCCGAGGGGAGCGAGATCGCGGTTGGCGGCGGCCACCTCGAAGGGATCGACGGCCGCACCGGGCAGGGGCAGGGCTTCGTAGGGTGCGGTTTCCACCGTCTCCCACAGGCGCTCCCGCTCGTTCATCCAGTCGCCCACGGCACTCTTGGGCATGTCCTGGGTGAGCGGGATGTCGTGCTCCCAGCGGTACAGCTCGCGCATCTTCAGCAGGAAGGTGCACAGGGTCAGGTCGCTGGCGAACTGGGCATCGGAAATATGGCAGTTTTTCTGGACGGCGCTGACAATCGCGCCCACGTTCAGGTCGTTCATGGCAAACCCTCTTGAATAACCAACCGATTTAGTCGGATTATGCGCCGACGTTTTCATACAAGGAACCCGCTATGCGTTACTGGCTCATGAAACCGCCACGCGGCGGCTGATTGGCTTGTAACCAGCATGGATAAAGGGCCTAACAGATTTTCGTCTGGCGATGAATTCGTAATTATTGGTTTTGGGTGGGGTTCTGGTGGGAGTCTGCCTCGCCTGCCGGTTGACTTGATCCGAAGGCACGCCATTAAAGAAAAACCCGCCGAAGCGGGTTTGCTGATCGCAGGTTGAAGGACTCATCAGCTCTCGGGGTTTTTCCATTCTCCGAGTAACGGGGTGCTGTTTCGTCGCATTAAACGAGGGCACACCTCCCTGTGATGGCCGGGCCTGCTATCCCGGCCAGAACTCAGTTACGCGCGAACGCCCGTGACTACCGACAACGCGCAGGGTAGAGCAGTCCCACATCGGCGCGGGTGTGGCGACAAAAGCCGATTTCACCCGTTCCGGCATGCAGCTCTTTGAGCGGCTGAATCGACACCCCCTCGCGAATGAAATACACCAGGTTCGAAAAGTCACCGACATAGATTTCAGAACAGTCGGTCGAAGTGCCTACCGTCAGGTTGTTCGGGATTTGGCTCGTCGCCAGAATCTTCCAGGGTTCGAGAATTTGCGGCGCGCGGCGGGGCTGGTTCGTTGTGTCGAGCAGGCCGGCCAGAGTGGTCAACGAGCGCGGCGACATGATTGCAGCCGTGGGCGTCGGTTCATCGGCCGCCAGGATCGCTTGCAGCGCGGCAATCGATTCGGATATGCGGTGGTTGCCAATGACGCCCCGTTCGCACCATTGGCGACGGCCTGGATGCCGGAAGTGTTCAGGATGCCCCGATTTGCGGCGCGCTGCCTCGCTGCCGCGCAGGCCGGCACGATCGCTCTTTGGCGAACGCCTGAGCAATAACGGTGTAGAGCGCCTGTTCCAGATTCGCGCTATCGAACAGCAGCTCGCGCGAAGTTTTGAATTGGAAGCTCAGGCTGCGCGGCGTCAGATCAACATTGCGGAAAACCGGATCAGACTCTGCAAGCGCGCCGCCTTCATTGCGCCAGGCGGCGGTCGGAACCGTGTTGATGGCGGCGATGCGGTAATTCTTCGAACCTTCCTCAAGGATCGAGACACCCGCGCCAGCGGTCAGCAGTGCGGATTGCGGCGCCAGCGCGGCGATCATCGGGAGCTGCAAATAACTCGGCAACGAGAAACCGCCGGCACTGTCGGTGCCGATGCTCAAGGCATTCCGGACAGATTCGGTAGAGCGCAGACCCGCCACACCCGCAAAAACTCGCCCATGCTGGCCTGGGCTGGCCAGGTGCGTGTTTATCCCGGAATGCGCCAATTCAAGCTGGGCCTGGATGCTGCTCCGGTTCGAACGTCACGCCTGATTTTCTCGCCGGTCTCGGCATCGCGCCATTCAAGCCTTCAGCCGTTTTTGCTGGCCGAAAAACGGTTCGGCGCGGCCGTCGATCACTTTTTGACTGCCAGAATTTCACGGTCAAGACCGTCGATCTCATCAATGATCTTGTCCACTTCAACGGCTCTTGCACTGGTAAAGGATGCGCCGGGCGTATCGGCCATCATTTCGTGGGCCTTGGCCCCGAAGTGCAGCGCGTTGCCCACGAAGGGCTTGAATGGATTTGTGGTGGTGTTCCTGTCTTGTTGGGGAGGTTTCACTCTCCGGACATAGCCGCCCCCGCGCCGTCAGTGCACAACGTGTTTCACGTTGCGCATTCTTCGAAAAATTTAACGTGTTGCAGCGCGCGCGCGGTTATGTGGACTCTCGCGCGCAGCAAGCCCCTTTCGGCCAACCAGGCTTCCAGCTCGCTTTTCCGTGGCAGGCGGATACCGGGCGAGAGTTCGATGAACTTGGGAAACGTCAGGATCGCGGCCGATGATGCGGGCCAATCGTGGCGGGACGCCCAGGTAAAAGGCTACGGCCTTTTGCCGAAGGAATTGATCGTCCATCAGTTGAGACTCCGTTGGGAATGCGCGGCGTGGAAACAGACCACCTCGATGGGTTCGACATCGGGCACGCCAGGTTGCACGAGCATCAGGCGCACCACGGGGGCGTAGTCGGGCTGAAGCGCAGCTCGAGGCTGGCGCGCCGCTTCCATGGCGCTCGCCATGGCCTCACAGCTTCCAGGACGGGGTGGTGACCAGGTGAGAGAAAATCATCATGGCGTTCTTGCTGGCCAGCGTCATGAAATCGGCATCGGTGGGGGGCCAGTGGATCACTCCTCGGGCAACAGCGATTTCAACAGGGCGTAACGCTCAGTCGGCCAATTCGGGCCGGCCAGGCGGAATTCCGCCAAAAGGAGGGCTGCCATCTCCTGGCGGATCGCTCGCGGGTTCCGCACTTCGAGCCAGTAGGGGATGAAGTCGGGCGGAAAATGATCGGGCGCCGGCGTGACTTCGAGGGCGGCGGTTTTCTTGTAGAAACATGGTGCTTCTTTTCTTCATTGGTGGTGTGCAGACGTCTGCATGCTTCATTCCGGGCCTGGAGGGCGCGTAGGCGGGCCTCTATGCGGTCCAGTTCGGCCTGGAGGACCTGGGCGGTCGCCAGACCTGGACGATGCCCGAACATCCGGGCGTGAGCCGCTTTTCCTCAAGCGGGTGAGCTGCTCGTTTAGCCGCCGAATCTCCAACTCGGCAGATTTTCTGCATCCCTTCGAGCAGTAAAGTGAAGGACGTCCTGGCCCTGCCTGTTCAGGCAATGGGCCATTGCACTTGATGCAGCGGTTTGTCATTTATTCCTCCCATGTGGGGGTCGAAA
>JADJYY010000007.1 GCA_016719465.1 Hydrogenophilales bacterium | reverse complement strand
CTCATATTCCAATATTTCCTTATTGATCCGGCACGAATTATTCATGAAGCTGCATATTTGACGCGAGGGTCTTGGAAGTAGGTCATGACACGAGTCGGGGATTTCTCCAGCATGGTCATGTTCTCAGTGGCCACAGCTTTCAATTTCGTCTTTGTGCGGGCGGGGACTTTTAGCCGATGACGTACTTGAGATCGGCGTTCAGACGCTCATCCGGGTTGAGTTCCGGGCTATAGCTTGGCAGGTAGAACACCTCGATTTTTTCCTGGTGTTCGGCAAGCCAGGCCTTCACCGGTTTGCTGTGATGTACGCGCAGGTTGTCCAGAATCAGGAACACCTTGCGACCAGCGTCCTTGATCAGCGCCTCCAGAAACTCAATCAGTTTGTCGGAGTTGAAAGCGTCCTCCACGATCATCCAGCGTGTCTTGCCTTGGTTGGTCACCGTGGAAATCATCGACAGCTTCTCGCGTGTGCCACCCACCGCAAGGGTCACTGGGGTCCGGCCTCTCGGAGCGTAGCCGCGGCCACGCACATCCGTATTGACCAGGGCGGTCTCATCGCCCCAGTGGATTTCCGCGTCTTCCGATCGGGCGCGTTTCTCAATGCTCGGATAGTCCTCTTCCAGCCAGGCCCGCACGGCTTCTGGGCGCTGTTCATAGGCACGCTTGATCGGCTTTTGCGGCGTGAAACCCCAGCGCTGGAGGTAGTTGCCTACCGCACGCACCGATAGCTTGAGGCCACACTCCCGCTCAATCAGTTGCATGACTGCGGGCCGGTTCCATAGGGCAAATTCCATCTTCAGTTGCTCCGGACGCTTGTCGCAGATGATTTGGCGCACCCGGGCTTCCTGTTCTTCGCTCAGGCTTCGGCCACTGCCGGGCTTCTTGCCGCGTATATCGGGTTTCAGCGCCGCCGCGCCACCAGCTTCATAGAGCCGCAAGGCCGCGTTCACCGCCGACCAACTCAGCCCGGTCTGCTCGACGATCTTCATCACCCCAACGCCTTTGCGGTACATCCGGATCACCTGCTTGCGTCTCTCGTGCAGCACTTCCCGGGGCTGCTTCCGCGCGTCTTCTTTGTCCATGCGGATAGCATACCTTCTGTACGCAGAAATTCTTTAATAAATCGTGCCTGGTAAATATGAGTACTTGAGGGCTGGGCTAGGCCACCTGCCATCCGTCTACGTGACATCCAACTCCTTTGCCAACTAGACCATCGCCCGGATCGAGATGTTACCCAGACCAACAAGTACCCGATGGGCGTGTACACCCTCGATAAGGTAGCCCGGCCGCAACAAAAGAAGCTCAACGCCCAGCTCACCACCCTCACCGACCAGCATACCGCTTACATCGGCGTGCCGGCGCAGGGGCCGTACAAGGCCGAGCACTACTGGTATTGACAGCCCTCCGAGCGGGTTCCATATTGGCTCCATAACGCATCCGTTGTGGAGCCAATCATGCCCAACCTGTCCATCAAATCCGTGCCCGAGGAACTGGCGGAAAGCCTCCGCCAGCGGGCCGCCCGCAACCATCGCTCGCTGCAAGGCGAGCTGATGGCGATTCTGGAAGAAGCGGTGGCTCATCAGCCTTTGCATGTCGTTCAACCTCATTCTCCCGGTTTGGATTGGCGTGCCCGTCTGGAAACTTTGTCCGGTTCGATTGCCCCCAAGGGTAAAAAAGACGCGGACCAGATCGTCGCCGATATCCGCCGTACCCATCCCGAACCCCGTAACGCGCCTTCTTCAACGGAGATCATTCGCCTGATGCGAGATGAGCACTATGGAGAGGCCTGGGTCGCGGCGGGCATCAAGGATGGTCCCTGGCCTCCCGCGCCTATAAGTGAGGAAGGAACGGGCCATAAGTCATGAGCGGGGTCCAGATCGCTGAACCGTTACTCGTCTACTGGCCCAAGCCCCCGGCAATCGTGGATTGCAATCTGGTGGCCGCCATCGTCTTTGACGAGGAAAGACAAGTGGAGGCCCTGGCTGCTCTGGGTGGCAAGCACCCTGTAGCGCCGACCCTGTTGCGTTATGAGATGGCCAATGTGGCGATGAACAAACTGCGCCGTCGGGAATGCCAACTGGATGAGGCCCTGGAAGGGCTTGGCCATTTCGACGCTTTCGCCATCGATCTTGCCGAAGTGGCCCTGGCCCCTGTATTACAACTGGCCGACCGCTACCAGCTCTCCGCCTATGACGCCGCCTACCTCTGGCTGGCCGGCGAACTGCGGGCGCCGCTGCTCACCTTCGACAGCCGGTTGGCCGAAGCGGGACGGGATTACCTGGCCAAACTGCCTCCGCCGTGAGCCGAGCTATTAAAGCCGGCTTTAATTTGTCGGGGCGCTAATAAAAGTTGGGGCCGTTTTCTTTAATAGCGGCCAGCCTGGTTGAACTTGAAACGTCATGTGACCGGAATTCGGCCTTATGTGGAAATCCACATATGGCCGAGATTCGGCCCCCCACCAGATCAGATTCCCGAAGGAATTACCCTCTGCGGGAAAATGTATCCTCCCGCCATGAATCCATCCCCCTATCGCGGCCGCTTCGCCCCCACCCCCTCGGGACCGCTCCACTTCGGTTCCCTGGTGGCCGCCCTGGGCAGCCATCTGGACGCCCGCGCCCATGATGGCGCGTGGCTGGTGCGCATGGAGGACGTGGACCCGCCGCGCGTGGTGGCGGGCGCGGCGGATGCGATCCTGCGCAGCCTGGAGGCCTATGGTTTCGAGTGGGACGGGCCGGTGATGTGGCAGGGCCGGCGCGGGGAGGCCTATCAGGCGGCCCTGGAGCGGCTGGTTGCGGCGGGCCGGGTGTATGGCTGCGCGTGCACCCGCAAGGCCATCGCGGAATTCGCCCGGATGGGCGTGGATGGCCCGGTCTATCCGGGCACCTGCCGGGGCCGGCCGGCGGGCGAGGGGGCGGCGTGGCGTTTCCTCGCGCCGGATCGCCGGGTGGTATTTCAGGATGTGCTGCTGGGCCGGGTCGCCTGCGATATCGCGGCGGAATGCGGTGATTTCGTGCTGAAGCGGGCCGACGGGGTGTTCGCCTACCAGTTGGCGGTGGTGGTGGACGATGCCGAGCAGGGCATCACCCATGTGGTGCGGGGCGCCGACCTGCTGGCCTCGACGCCGCGCCAGATCGTGTTGCAACAGGCCCTGGGCCATGCCACGCCGGTTTACCTGCACTTGCCGGTGGTGCTGGATGGGTTGGGGGAGAAGCTGTCCAAGCAGACCCTGGCGGCGCCGATCGATGATGCCGATCCCTTGCCGGCCTTGTTGCGGGCGGCGCGCTTCCTCGGGATGGACGCGGGTGATGCCGTTGGAACCTTGGGCGAATTCTGGTGGTGGGCGCGCCGGAACTGGCGGCGCGAGAATCTGCCGGCGGTGCGGGGCGGGAAGCTGGTTGGGTAATCGCGACCTGGAGTTCGCTCCAGGATAAGCGGGGCGAGCCGGTTCGGGTTCAGCCGCCGGTCATGCTCATGAAGCGCACCAGCTTTTGCGGGGCTTCGGTGAACTCGTGGCGTTCCGGCTTCAGGTCGATGGCCAGGCGGATGGCCTCGGTGATTTCCTTGTCCGTGGCGCCGCCGCGCATGAGGGTGCGGAAGTCCATGCGCTCTTCCTGGCCCAGGCAGAGGTGCAGGATGCCGTCCACGGTGAGGCGGACCCGGTTGCAGGTTTCGCAGAAGTGCTGGGAGATGGGGGTGATGAAGCCGACGGTGAAACCACCGTCGGGCGTGCCCAGGTAGCGGGCCGGACCGCCGCCGGAAAGGACGGTGTCGACCAGGCCGAAACGCTTCTGCAGACGGGCTTTCACCGGCTGCAGGTCCACGTAGCCCATCTTGCGGGCGGTGTCGCCCATGGGCATGACCTCGATGAGGCGCAGCACGAAGCCCTTTTCCATGCAGTAGGCGACGATGTCGTCGATCTCGTCGGCGTTTTCCCGCATGGCCACCATGTTGACCTTGATGGGCCTGAAGCCGGCGTCGCGGCCGGCGTCCAGGCCGGCCAGGATCTTGTCCAGCACCGGGCGGCCGTTGATCCTCTCCACGCCTTCCGGACGCAGGGAGTCCAGGCTGACGTTGAGGCGGGTGACGCCGGCCTGCTTCAGGTCCCGGGCCATGTGCGCCAACTGGGTGGCGTTGGTGGAGATGGACAGGTCCTCGATGCCGGGAATGGCGGCGACGCGCCGGCACAGATCGGTAATGTTCTTGCGCAGCAGGGGTTCGCCGCCGGTGAGGCGCAGGCGCTTGAGGCCCAGGTCGGCGAACAGGCGGATCAGGCGCTCGATCTCGTCGAAGGTGAGCCAGTGGTCGGGTTCCTCGAAGCCCTTGAAGCCCTCCGGGATGCAATAGGCGCAACGCAGGTCGCAGCGATCCGTGACGGAGAGCCGGAGGTATTCGATGCGTCGTCCAAAGCGATCAACCAGGGTGTTCATAAGCTTTCTATCGACCTGTTATACGCGGCAAAATGTAGCCGTTTGCCTGATGACAGTGAAGCGCGGTTCTTGATCTTCGGCAAGAGTAAACCTGTCCGCCTTGATCTGAATCATGAGTCGGGCGAATCGCTTCCGCCAACATGGCGTCCACCAGCCCTTTTCATCCATGACCAAGCCCTCGCCCCGCATGAAAGTATTGGGATTCGCCGGCTACAGCGGCGCCGGGAAAACCACCCTCATCGAACGCCTGTTGCCCCGCCTCGGCGCGGCGGGCTTGCGCGTGTCGGTCATCAAGCAAAGCCACCACGATTTCGAGGTGGATGTGCCGGGCAAGGATTCCTGGCGGCATCGACGGGCCGGCGCCAGCGAGGTGCTGTTGACCTCGCCCCATCGCTGGATGCTGGTGGGCGAGCTGCGCGGCGAACCGGAGCCGGATCTCGCCGCCCACCTCGCCCGCCTGTCGCCCTGCGATCTGGTTCTGGTGGAAGGCTACAGGCATGCCGACCTGGCCAAGATCGAGGTCTGGCGCGCCGCCAACGCCAAACCCTGGCTGCACCCGGAGGATTCCCGCTGCATCGCGGTGGCGGCCGACGGAACGCCGCCCGGCGACCTGCCCCGCTTCCACCCGGACGACCTGGAGGCCATCGCCACCTTCATCCAGGACTGGGTCCGGCGATGAGACCCGCCGACCGTCACCCCCGGCCCCTCTCCCGCTTGCTCGAGAGGGGCGCTTCGAGAAGTCGCCTTGCGACTTTCACGTTAAGCTCGCCCTTCCCCTCGGAGCCGACACCATGAATATCCGCCTTCTCTATTTCGCCCGCCTGCGGGAAGTTCTCGGCCTGGACCGGGAAGTCCTCTCCCTCGCCCAGGCGGAGCCGAGCCTGGCCGACCTGCTGGCCGAACTGCGCCGCCGCGGGGGCGTCTGGTCCGAGGAACTGGCGGAAGGGCGCGCCTTCCGCATGGCGGTCAACCAGGATATCGCGGGGCCGGAAGCCCGGCTGCGGGACCAGGATGAAGTGGCCATTTTCCCGCCGGTGACCGGCGGCTGATGTTCCCGGCCAGGCCGAGCCTCCCGTCGCTTTGAAGCGGGGAGATCCGGACCCCCCGGCCCGTTCCGTCATGCAAGAAGACGACACGCCTTCCCTGCGCCACCAGCTGGTCAACTGGCTGTTCACGCCCCTGTTCCTGCTGCTGCTGTTCTCCACGGTGACCGGCTACATGGCGGCGGTGACCCTGTCCAACAAACCCTATGATCTCGTGCTGATGGAGCGGGCGCGTCTGCTGGCCAGCCGCTATACCCTGCATCCGGATGGCGACGTGGCGGCGCTCTACCGGCTGTTTCCCGAGAGCGAGGGCGAGTTCCGCTTCTCCCTGCATGACGAGTGGGGTCGCAAGATCGCCGCCAGCGGACGGCTGCCGACCCCGCGGCCGGCGGACTATCAGTTGCGGGCGCCCCAGTTGCGCGACACCCAGTTCCAGGGCCGGAAACTGCGCCTGGTCAGCCTCCAGGTCACCCTGACCACCGGCGAAACCATCCTGGTCCAGGTGGCGGAGCCCGTCGATTCGCGCCTCAGCCTGGGGCGCAGCATCCTGGGCAACATCGTCATTCCCCAGTTCATGTTCATCGTCATCGCCGGCGTCGCGGTGTGGATCGGACTCAAGCGCGGCTTCGACCCCCTGGAGCGGCTGCGCCGGGAAGTGGCGGGCCGGCCGCGCAACGACCTGCGGCCCCTGGACGAGACCCGGGCGCCCGGCGAAGTACGCCCCCTAATCCTGGAGGTGAACGCGCTGATCGAACGCCTGAAAGCCATGATGGACGCCCAGCGCCGCTTCGTGGCAGACGCCGCCCACCAGTTGCGCACGCCCTTCGCCGGCCTCAAGTCCCAGGCGGAACTGGCAAAGCGGGAACCCCTGGCCGAACCGGTGCGCGAGGCCCTGGGCCGCATCTGCGACGGCGCCCAGCGCTGCAGCCACCTGGTCAACCAGCTCCTGACCCTGGCCCGCAACGAGCCGGAGGCCCGCCTCAACGCGCCCATGGAACTGCTGGACCTGCACCGGGTGGCCCAGGACACGGCGGCCCACTGGGTGCCCGAGGCCCTGCGCAAGAACATCGACCTGGGCTTCGAAGGCATCGACCGGCAGATTCCCATCAAGGGCAACGAGGCCAGCCTGCGGGATCTGATCGACAACCTGCTGGACAACGCCATCCGCTACACCCCCGAGGGCGGCCACATCACCGTGCGGGTGGGCTACGGGGATTCGGCCTGGCTGGAGGTGGAAGACGACGGCCCGGGCATCCCGCCCGAGCAGCGGGAACTCGTGTTCGAACGCTTCCACCGCATCCCCGGCAGCGGTCAACCGGGAAGCGGCCTGGGCCTGGCCATCGTGCAGGAGGTGGCGCTGCGCCATGGCGCCTCGGTCCACGCCGGCGAGGGCGAAGGCAACGCGGGCGCCCTGTTTACGATCCGTTTTCCCCACCACGGCTCGGCGGGCAACCCGGGTTAGCGGCCCCGCCGCCCCGAGGCGCTCAGAACTGGAAGAAGCCTTCCAGCCTGCCTTGCAGCTTCTTGGCCTGGCGCAGGGCTTCCTTGAGGAAGGTGCGGTCCAGGGTGGAAAGGTCGTCCGGCGCCACCCGGTTGCTGAGGGGCTGGCCATGGGCCAGTTGCTGCTGGTGCAGGCGCAGGCGCAACTGCTGGATATGATGGAACGCCTCCACCCAGCCGCCCACCTCGGCCTCGTCCATCTTCCAGGTGGCGGCTGCGGCGCGCAGGCGCGCCGCGGTGGTGGTATCGGCGAGACCGGCGGCCAGGGCGAAGATGCGCGCCGCGTCCACGAACAGGGTGGCGCCGTTGATCTTGAGGTCCAGGGTACCGGCGGCCCCACCCTCGCCGTCGGTGACGAAATCCCGCACCAATCCCAGCGGCGGCCGGTTGCCCAGGGCATTGAGGGTCATGAGCTTGAGGAAACGGCGGTTGCCCTTGACCTTGTCGATCAGCCACGCCCGCAGCGATCCGGCCAGGCCCGCGTCGCCGGCCAGGGCGCGGAAGTCGAAGAAGATGGTGGCGTTCAACAATACCGGGGCATCACCCCGGAACAGCCATTCGGAAAACGTCGCCTGCCATTCTTCCAGGGACAGGCACCACTTGGGATTGCCGGCCATGATTTCGCCCTTGCACAGGGAAAAGCCGCAGGCGGCCAGCCATTGATTCACCTGCCGCGCCACCGGCAGCAGCCGCTCGCGCATGGCGTCGGGGGTGGTTCCCTCGGGCGGCGCGAAGATCAGGCCGTTGTCCTGGTCGGTCAGCAGGGTCTGCTCGTAGCGGCCCTCGGAACCGAGCGCCAGCCAGCACCAGGAGATGTCCTCCAGGCCGGCGTCGGCGAACGCCAGGTAGAGGATGCGCTGGGCGAGCTGGTCGTTGAGTTCGGAAACCAGGCGGGTAAGCTGTTCCGCCTCCAGCCCCTGGGCCATGAGCATGCGCGCCAGCTTGCGAATGTCCTCGGCCGCCGTCACCAGCGTGTCCAGATTCTGGGCATCCGCCAGGGCGGCGGCGATGTTGCCCACGCCCAGGCGCTGCAGGGCGAACAGGTCCTTTTCCGACACCACGCCCAGGATGCCGCCTTCCGCCGAGGTCACCACCACGTGGTGGATCAGGCGCCGGGCCATGGCCAGGGCGGCTTCCATGGCGGTGGCATCACCGCCCAGGCAGAACGGATTCCGGGTCATGACCGCGCTCATGGGCCGATCCAGGTCGCATTCGTCCACCGCCACCCGGTCGCGCAGGTCGTTCAGGGTAAACACGCCGGCCGGCCGGCCGGCCGCGTCCGCCACCAGGATGGAACCCACCCGCTCGCGTCGCATCAAGGCCAGCGCGGCGCGCACCGGCATGTCCGGCGGGCAGGTCACCGGCTCCCTTCGCAGCAGGGAAGACAAGGGTGTGGTGAGGGTCTCAGACAGGGGAGGCATGGCGAATCAGGTTTTTGTGCATTGCATCATACTGCCATGCGATGCAGGTATCGCCAAGCCCCCTGGCGCCGGGCGGTTTCCCGGGCCAGTTCGAGGAAGCGGGAGGATGCGCCCAGCAGGCCATTGGCCTCCAGCGCGCGAGCCTTCAATTCCAGCAGGCGCGCCTTGAGGTGATGCTGGCCATGGCGCTCGATTTGCTCCAGGGCCTCGTCCAGCCAGGTCAGCGCCCAGGCCGGAGACACGTGGAACGCGGCCTCCGCGTGCAGCGCTTGAGCCCGCGCCGCGTCCACCGGGGCGATTCCCCGCAACAGCGCGAGGGCGGCATGGGCGGGCGCGGGATCGTCATCCCGGCCCAGCCGGGCACGGGCCCAGTGGAGAAAGAGGGCGGCCCAGGCCTGATCGGGAACAGACTCCGCCACCCGGGCGGCATTCCGATAATCCGCGCCCAGGGTCAGCGCGGCCTCGGCAGCGTCAGTCAGGCAGAGCATGGAAACCCGCGCCCGCAGACGATGAAGGGTTCGCGGCCGGGCCGATCGGGCGGCTTCGGCCAGGGGCGGCGCGTCCGCCGTCTCGTCTTGCAGCCACAGGCAACGGGCATGCAGATCCAGGAGATCGGCGGCCAGTTCGTTCTCGTCCGGTTGGTACTCGCCCGGTTGGTACTCGTCCGCGTGCGACAGGGTCCCGGGGTCGGGAAGACTGGCCAGCGCTTCGCGGAAACGGCCCATGGCGTAGAGCGTCTGCCCCAGCGCCAGCGCGGCCCGGAGCCGGGCGTGGCGTCCCTGGTCGCGGGCCAGTTCCGGCAGGCGCCAGGCAAAGGGATAGGAACGGGCCGGACCGAATCGGTCGTGCAGCATCGCCCAGGTGGCATGACGCTGCTCGAAAGCGCTCGTTTCCGTGGGTGGCGGTGCTTGCTCGGGCATATATCCGGGCCGAAGCGCCGAAGACCGCCCCGGCCCGGCCCGGGCGGGGGGCGCGGCGCCCGGCGGGGCGAGGGGCGAGGGGCGCGGGCCGCGCCCCCCCCCCCGCGCCGGGCCGGCCCCCCGCGCCCGCCCGGGCCCGCCCGGGGCCGCCCGCCCCCCCCCACGCCCCGGGCGGGCGGGGGATTTATTCACAGGCTCTCAGGCGCCCTCGTCCTTCAGGTTTCGAGCCAGCAGGGCCGCGACCGCTTCGCGCGGCGGTATTTCCTGCTTGAGTATCTGGGCCACCGCCGCGGTGATCGGCATCTCCACACCCAGTTCCCGGGCCAGGGCGGCCACCTCGATGGCGGTGGTGGCGCCTTCCGCCACATGGCCCAGCTCGCGCAGGGCGCCTTCCAGGCTTTCACCCGCCGCCAGGCGGAAACCGAGCTGACGGTTGCGCGACAGGTCGCCGGTGCAGGTGAGGATCAGGTCGCCCATGCCGGACAGGCCCATGAAGGTTTCCGGCTGGCCGCCCAGCTTCAGGCCCAGCCGGGTCAATTCGGCCAGCCCCCGGGTGATGAGGGCGGCCCGGGCGTTGAGGCCGAAACCCAGGCCGTCGGCGATGCCGGCGGCGATGGCGATGACGTTCTTCACCGCGCCGCCCAGTTCCACCCCCGCCACATCGGTGCTGGAGTAAAGGCGCAGCATGGGATCATGCAGCCGCCGCGCCACCCGGCGGGCGAACTCGGCATCCGGGCTGGCCACGGTGAGGGCGGCGGGCAGGCCCTGGGCCACTTCCTTGGCGAAGCTGGGCCCGGACAGCACGGCGGCGGGCGGATGCTCCGGCCAGGCCTCGGCCAGGACGGCATGGGGGAGTTTCCGGGTGCCCGTTTCCAGCCCCTTGCACAGCCAGACCAGGGGCCTGGCGATGCCCGACTGGCGCAAGGACACGACCAGGGAGCGGAATCCGTTGCTGGGCACGGCGGCGATGAGCAGATCCGCATCCGCCACCACGCCGGCCAGATCGGAGGAGGCCACAAGCCCCTCCGGCAAGGGAAAACCGGGCAGATAACGGCGGTTTTCCCGCTCCCGCTCCATGGCGAGGGCGTGCTCCGCCGAGCGGGTCCATAGTTTTACCGGCCCATGGCCGGCCAGGCGAATCGCCAGGGCCGTGCCCCAGGCGCCGGCGCCGAGAACCCCGATGCTCACGGCGAGCCCCGTTCGCGCCGCCTAGTTGGGCTTCTGGCCCTGGGCCTGTTGCTGCTGCTGCATGTACAGCACCTCGAAGTTGACCGGCTGCAGCATCAGGGGTGGGAAGCCGGCCTTGAGCACGGCGTCGGACACGGCCTCGCGGGCGTAGGGGAACAGGATATTGGGGCAACCGATGCCCAGTGCCGGCTCCATGGCTTCCTTGGGAATGTTCTGGATGCGGAAGATGCCGGCCTGCTGCAATTCCACCAGAAAGGCGGCCTTGTCCTTCATCTTGGCGTTGATGGTCAGGGTCAGGATGGTCTGGTAGATGCCGTTTTCCTGGTCCACCGGCGCGCTCTGGGTATTGAGTTGCATGTCGATCTGGGGCGGGTCGCGATCCAGGAAGATGGCGGGGGCGTTGGGCACTTCCACGGAAAGATCCTTGATGTAGATCTTTTCAATGTTGAAGACGGGCATGGCTTGCTGTTCGGGTTGCTGATCGGTCATGACGAAGTCCGGTGTGTGGGGAAAGCGGGGATTATAGCCGCAGCCCCATGACGCTTAAGGGACAACGGAGTCTTGAGGCGAGTCTTGGGGCGCGTCTGGAGGTCTGGAGGCGCGCGGTATTGCCTACACCCGGGCCAGCCAGGCCTGAAGCTGCTGGGGCGGCAGGGCGCCCGCCACCCGGTCCACCTCCCGGCCGCCCTTGAACATGGCCAGGGTGGGGATGCTACGGATGCCATGGCGGCCGGCGAGTTGCTGCTCCGCCTCGGTATTCACCTTGGCGAAGCGCACCCGGCCCACGTACTGGCCGGCCAGCTGGGCGAAGATCGGCGCGAATTGCTTGCAGGGACCGCACCAGGGCGCCCAGAAGTCCACCAGCACGGGGAGTTCGTTGCGGGCGATGAATTTGTCGAAGCTGGCGGCGGTGAGTTCCACCGGCTGGGCGGGCAGGACTTCCGCGCCGCACTTGCCGCATTTCGGGTGCTGGTTCAGGCGTTCGGCGGGCACGCGGTTGACCGCGCCGCAGTGGGGGCAGACGAGTTCCATATCAGTTTCGCACGGCCGTTGCGAAGGAACCGACCTCCCCCTCGGGGGGAAACGAGCGCGGGGAGTAAGGGGGTTGATCCATTCCAGGCTGTGGCATGTCGCATTGCCAACCAGATGGTGGCCGCCCGAAGAAAATCAAGCATCGCCGCCGTTGCCGGCGGCTGGCGTCAGGCCGAGAGCAGGGGATCCAGTTCGCCGCCCGCATCCAGCGCGGACAGGTCGTCGAAACCGCCCACGTGGCGATCGCCGATGTAGATCTGGGGCACGGTGCGGCGGCCGGTGATGCGCATCATCTCCTCGCGCTGGGCCGGATCGAGATCGACCCGGATTTTTTCGATCTGGGTCACGCCCTTCTTGTTCAGCAGTTTCTCGGCCATGACGCAGTAGGGACAGACGGCGGTGCAGTACATCTTCACTTGGGGCATTTTGCTTCCTTGATCTTGCGGGGTGGAGATCATTTTTCCTTGGGCAGGCCCGCCTGGTCCCAGGCGATCATGCCGCCGGCCAGGTTGTGCAGGTTCTCGAAGCCGGCCTTCTTGAGCAGGCCGCAGGCCGAGCCCGAGCGGTTGCCGCTGCGGCACACGGCGACGATGGGCTTGCCCTTGTATTTCTCCAGGTCGGCGATGCGGTTCTTCAACTGGCCCAGGGGGATGTGCCTGGCCTTGGCGATGTGGCCGTCGGACCATTCGGACTGCTCGCGCACATCCAGCACCAGGGCGTCCTCGTGGTTGAACAGCAGCACCGCCTCCTGGGGGCCGATCTGCTTGACGCCGGAGAGCCGGCCGAACAGGCCGCCGCCGCCCAGCAGCATGAAGCCGGAAATAGCCGCCAGCAGGATGAGCCAGATGTTTTGGGTGACGAATTCCATGGATTGCCCGTGCCTGTGCGCGAAAGCCGGCGATTTTACCGTTACTTCGTGCTACAGGCGCTGCCGCCTTCCTTGAAACCCATCTTCTTGAGCAGCTTTTCCGGCGGGCAGACGCCGGTGAAGCCGGATTGCAGCAGGTTCAGGCCGATGAAGGCGGTGAGCCAGAGCCAGGACAGGCCGGTCATGTCCACCTGGCCGGTGAAGTGGGCCAGGGCCAGGGACAGCAGGATCATGACGCCGGCCATGATGCGGATGATGCGTTCGATGGTCATGGGAAGTTCTCCTTGCGGTTTCAAACAGATTTGAGATTACGCTGCCACAGGTAGTACATGAGCGGGATGACCACCAGGGTCAGCGCGGTGGAAGCGAAGGTGCCGAAGATCAGGGACACCGCCAGGCCGCCGAACACCGGGTCGGTGATCATGATGGCGGAACCCAGGATGATGGCCAGGGCGGTCAGCAGGATGGGCCGGAAGCGCACGGCGCCGGCCTCGATCACGGCCTTCTCCAGGTCGTAGCCCTGCCTGCGGTAGTCCAGGATGAAGTCGATGAGCAGCAGGGAGTTGCGCACCACGATGCCGGCCAGGGCGATGACGCCGATCATGGAGGTGGCGGTGAAGGCCTGGCTGGTGGCCCAGTGTCCGGGAAAGACGCCGACCAGGGTAAGCGGGATGGCGCCCATGACGATCACCGGCAGCATGAAGGACTTGTAGTAGCCCACCAGCATCAGGTAGATGAGGATGAGCGCCACGATGAAGGCGGAGCCGAGGTCCCGGAACACGTCCAGGGTCAGGCGCATCTCGCCGCCCCACAGCAGGGTGTAGTCCACCACGTCCTTGGGGCTGGCCTGGGTGAAGCCCAGGTTGCCGGTGGTGAATTTCGTGCCATTGGGCAGGGCCTTGCCGTCCAGCATCTGGTCCAGGGCCAGCACCGCGAACACCGGGCTGGATTGCAGCAGCTCGCCGCCGACGATGACCATGGGATGCTGGTCGCGGGCGTAGATGGGCTTGGCTTCCATGACCTTCTCCACGCGGGCGATGGCGGACAGGGGCACCTGCATGCCGTGGGGATTGGTGACCCGCAGGTTCATCAGGGTCTCGGGACCGGCGCGCAGCTCGCGCGGCAGGCGCACCTTGATGTCGATGGGCTCCCGGGCGTTGTCCACGTGCAGGGTGCCGATGGCGAAGCCGGACACGTAGTCGCGCAGCAACTTGGCCACCTGGCCGGGGGCCACGCCCGATAGCAGGGCCTTCTCGCTGTCGACGCGAACATGGAAGCTGTCGGCGTTGGCGGTGACCGAATCGTCCACGTTGATCATGCCGTAGATGCCCGCGAAAGCCTGGTCCACGTGGTTGGCGGCGGCGCGCATCACGTCGTAGTCCGGACCATACAGCTCGGCCAGGATCTGGGCCTGGACCGGCGGGCCGGGGGGCGTCTCGTACAGCTTCAGCTTGGCCGTGGGGAAGGCCTTGCGCACGTCCATCAGGGCCTTGTTGAGCTGGTCGGCGATCTCGTGGGAGGAGTCGTCCCGGTGGTGCTTGTCCACCAGGTTCACCCGCAACTGGGCGAGGTTGCCGCCGCGCTTGATCATGTCGCCGCGCACCAGGGCGGCGAAGTCGATGGGCGCGGTCATGCCCAGGAAAGTCTGGTAGTCGGTGACGTGGGGATGCCTGCCCACCACGCCGCCCACCGCTCGCGCCACCTGGTCGGTGGCCGCCAGGGCCGCGCCGGCGGGCATGTCCACCTGCAGCAGCAGGGTGTTGGTGTTGTCGTTGGGCAGCATCTTCAGTTCCACGCCCAGGGGGGACAGGGGGCCGTTCAGGCCGGCGGGGCGGATGAACTGCCAGGCCGGCATGAGCATGGCGCCGCCCAGCAGGGCCAGCACCACCAGGAAGGTGATGTTGCGCTTGGAGGCCGAGCGGATCAGGGGGGTGAGCACCGTCATGTAGGCCTGCTGCAAGGCGTCCGGCTTGCAGGGCTCTTCCAGGCAGGGCGTCCGCTCCAGGGCGTCGCGCGCCGCCTTGCCCGCCAGCCAGCGGTTGGACGCCCAGGGCACCACCATGTAGGCGATGACGATGGAGGCGATCATGGCCACCGGCACGTTGAACGGGATGGGCATCATGAACGGGCCCATCATGCCGGTGACGAAGGCCATGGGGATGAAGGCCAGGATCACCGCGATGGTGGCGATGTTGGTGGGATTGCCGATCTCGTTGGTGGCGATCACCAGGGTTTCGGCGAAGCTCTTCTTCGAGCCGTGGTGCAGGTGGCGATGGATGTTCTCGATGACCACGATGGCCGCGTCCACCAGCAGCCCCAGGGACAGGATCAGGGCGAACAGGGTGATGCGGTTGATGGTCTGGCCGAAGGCCAGGCCCACGGCCAGCACCACGAACAGGATGAGGGGCACGGTCAGGGTGACGATGCCGGCCTCGCGCCAGCCCAGGAACACCACCAGGATCACCACCACCGAGGCGATGGCTATCCCCAGGTGCATGACCAGTTCGTTCACCGCCGCGTCGGCCTTGGCGCCGTCGTTGCGGGTGACGGCCACGTCCACGCCGGCGGGGATGGCCTGTTTCTTCAGGTCCTCCAGCTTGGCGAGCACGGCATCCGCGACGACGACGGCATTGGTGCCCGCCTTCTTGGCGATGGCCAGGGTCACGGCGGGCTGTTCACCGGAGGACTTCTTCCCGGCGGCCGGGCCGAAGGCGAAGCGGGTGGTTTCCTCGATCTCCGCCGGGCCGTCCTCGATCTTCGCGATGTCCTTCAGATAGACCGGGCCGCCGCCACGGGAAACGCCCACCACGATCTTGCCGACCTCCTCGGCGGAGCCCAGGAAGCCGGACAGGCGCAGGGGCTTGCTCTGGTTGTCCTGCACCAGTTCGCCCAGGGGCGCCGCCACGTTGGAACCGCGCAGCATCTGGTCGATGCGGTCCAGGGTGAGCCCCGCCGCTTCCAGGCGCTGGGGATCGATCCAGACGTTCACCGCGCGCAGGCGTCCGCCGATGGTCTGGGTGAAGGACACGCCGGGCACGTTGCGCAGCTGTTCCAGCAGGCGCTGGGCCACCTCGCGCAGCTTGTAGTCGTCATAGGCGCTGGAGCTCAGGGTCAGCGTCATGATCGGTACATCGTCCACGTTGATGGGCTTGACCATGGGCTCCATGGCGCCGGGCGGGATGCGATCCCAGTTCTGCATCAACTGGTTGTAGAGCTTCACCAGGCTGTCCTCCTGGTTCTCGCCCACCCTGAACTGCACCGTCACCAGGCCGAAGTCGTTGGTGGCGTAGCCGAAGGTGTGATCCACCCCGGACTGGGCGTTCATGATGGCTTCCAGGGGCTTCACCACCAGGTTGTGGATTTCGGTGGCGGAGGCGCCCGGCTTGGCGACGATGATGTTGGCCGCCGGCACCACGATCTGCGGGTTGTATTCCCGGGGCGTGACCACCAGGGCCAGCAGGCCGGTGAGGGTCACCGCCAGGATGAACAGGGCGGTCAGCTTGGAGGTGAGAAAGCCCTTGGCGAGCTTGCCCGCCAGGTTCATGGCGGTGTCTTGTTCGGCGGCGGCGCTCATGGCTTATCCCGAAATCTTGTCGCCGTTGTTCACGGCCTGAGCGTTGCCGGTCACCACCTTGTCGCCGGGATTGAGACCGGACAGCACTTCCACCAGACCGCCTTCCTGCTTGCCCAGGCGCACCATGCGATATTGGGCCGCGCCCTGGGCGTCCACCACGAACACGCCGACGATGCCGGCTCGCTCCAGCACGGCGGCTTCCGGCACGGCCAGGACGGTGCGCTTGCCGGTGGGGAACAGGATGCGGGCAAAGGTGCCGCTCTTGAGGCCCGGCGCGGCGATGTCCAGCTTCACCGTGTAGGTGTGGGTCATGGGATCGGCGGCGGGGGCCAATTGGGCCACCTTGGCGGCCACGGCCTGGTCCTGGCCGTCCACCTCCACCATCACCTGGGCGCCGAGCTTCAGGCCCCGGTGGATGTCCTCGGACACGCTGCCGCGCACTTGCAGGCGGGCGGGGTTTTCCACCATCAGCACGGGATGGCCGGGGGCGGCGATGTCGCCCTCGTTGGCCAGCTTCTGCGTGACCACGCCGTTGATGGGGGAAGTCACCGTGGCGTAGCGCATCTGGCCCTGGGCGGTGCCGAGGCCGGCCTTGGCCTGGGCGGCGCGGGTGACGGCCATGTCGTAGTTGAGCTTCATCTTCTCGTAGTTCTGGCGCGTGACCACTTCGTCCTTGTAGAGGTTCTCGAAGCGCTTGTAGTCGGCTTCCGCGTCCTTCATGGCGTCCTCGGCCTGCTTCACGCCCAGGCGCGCCTGCTCCACGGCGCCCTCGATGTCCAGGGGATCGATGGTGAACAGGCGCTGGCCGGCCTTCACCGCCTGGCCTTCCACCACGGCGATGTCGCGGATATAGCCCATCAGGCGGGAGGCGACGCGCACCGATTCCAGAGCTTCCACCGTGCCGGTGACGGCGGTGGTGGCCAGGCCTTCGCTGGGCTGGATGATGGTGGTCTGGGCCTGGACCGTGCGCCGGGCTTCCTGGGCGGTCCTGGCCTTGTCCTCGCCGGAGCAGCCGATCAGGGTCAGGGGCAGGGATAGGGACAGGGCGACAACGAGGGGTTTCACGAGTTTGCTGTTGGCCATGGTCGGCTCCGGATCAGAGGGTATCGGCGGTCAGCACGCCCACGACGCGCTTCAGTTCCGCCCGGTTGACGGCGAGTTCGTAGCGGGCGGCCACCAGGTCGGCGTTCGCCTTGTCGAACTGGGCCTGGGCACCGAGCACTTCGATCAGCGTGGTCACGCCGTTCTCGTAGCGCTTCTTCACCAGGCGCTGGGCTTCCCGGGCCTGTTCCAGGCCGGCTTCCCGGGCGACGATCTTTTCTTCCGCTTCCAGCGCCTTGCGCCGCGCCTCGGTGACCTGGTAAGCCACGCCCTCCTCGGCCTGGCGCAGCTTGGCGACCAGCTCCGAGCGCTGGGCCTGGGCCCGGTCGATGGCGGCGTTGGTGGTGCCGCCGTCGAAAGCGGCCCAGGACAGCACGCCGGCCACGGTGTAGGAGGAGGCATCCACGCCCAGGTTCTCGTCGTTCCAGTCCTGGCGCAGCATGACGTTGAACTGGGGTTTCTTGCTCGCGCGGGCCGCCCCCACCTGGGCGCCGGCGCCTTCCACCTGGCTGCGCAGGGCGCGCAGGCCGGCGTGCTCGTTCACGGCCTGGGCGCGCAGGTCGCTGGCGCTGCCCGGCAACAGCCTGGGATTGACCGGCTCGCCCACATCCAGGGGCTCGTCCAGGGATTTGCCCATCAGCAAGGCGAGCTGGTCGAGGGCGGCCGCCTCGGCATTCCTCGCCTCGACCACCTTGACCTTCACGTCTTCCAGGTTGGCCCGAGCCGAGAGCACATCGCTCTTCACCACCATGCCCTGCTTGTGCAGCTTCTCGCTGATGCGCGCGTATTCCTCGGCGGCGACCTTCGCCTCGTTCGCCAGCTTGATGTAGGCGCGGGCGGTGTGGACGCCCTCGTAGGCCATGAGCACGTGCTTGGCGAGCTGCTGGCGGGCCACCTGGTCGCCGGACTGGGCGGCGCGCACGTAGGCCTTGGCGGTGTCCACGTAGCTTTGCACCATGCCGCCGTTGTAGACGGGGACCAGGAGCTCGATCCGGGTGTTGAAGTTGTTGACGTCGTCGGGGTCGTTCAGCGTGTTGAGGTTGGCGGGGTAGTTGCCGAAAGGCCCCGCCCGCGGGGGGGCCGAAATCGCCGAAGCTCACGTTGCTCTGCCCCAGCTTCATGCCGAAGGCATTCAGCGGGTCGTTGCTGCGGCTCGCCGTCAGGGACAGGTTCAGGCGCGGCAGCCTGTTGCCTTCCGCCTGGCGCAGGGCGGCTTCCGCCTGCTCGATCTGGGAACGGCTGACGGCCAGGTCCGGGTTCTGGGCCAGGGCCAGATCGACACATTGCTTGTATTCGAGCTTCTCCGCCCAGACGGGGGCGGCCATCGCGAGAATCGCGGTCAGAAACACCGACCGCCATAGATTTGCCTGATCCATGCAACGCTCCTTGCTGAGACGCTACCCCGCGCCACCATAGGAGGGCACGGGAACATTAGTGCCGACTAATATAACTCATTAGTTTTACTTATGCAAGGATAAGCGCGAGTCTCGCGCTTCACGTCGTTAACTCGTCATTATTTCGCGAATCCGCAAAACACGTCGCGCATCATGCCGATGAGTTGCAGGGTGCGGGTATCGCCCACCCGGTAGTACACCCGGTTGGCGTCCTTGCGGGTGCGCAGGACGCCCTTGTCGCGAAGAATGGCCAGATGCTGGGAAATGTTGCTCTGGGAAGTGCCCACGTTCTCCACGATATCCTGCACGCTGACTTCCTTGTCCCCGAGCACGCAGAGGATCTTCAGTCTGAGGGGGTGGGACATGGCCTTGAGGGCGCGCGACGCCTGTTCGATGTGCTCGTCCTTGTCGATGAGTTCCATGGACTCGGTTGTCATGCTGTCTCCGTGCCGCCAGATTACGCTGTTGCCAAAACGCCTGACAGCCCGGGCGGCGTAACCGAACTGTCACGGCCAGTATATCCCTAATGTATTCAAATATACTAAAATACCGCGCGAAAATTGCCCCCGGAATAAAGATAAAATCGCCTGATGCCCAATTCCGCCGTCAAGCCTGTGCTTCTCCTCATCCTCGATGGCTTCGGCTGCCGTCACCCCGACACCCACAATGCCATAGCCTGCGCCCGCAAACCCCATTGGGACCGGCTCTGGGAAACCCATCCCCATACCCTGATCCAGGCTTCCGAAGCCGCGGTGGGTCTTCCCGCCGGCCAGATGGGCAATTCCGAGGTGGGACATCTGAACATCGGCGCGGGTCGCGTGGTGTACCAGGAGTTCACGCGCATCGACCGCGCCATCCGCAATGGCCACTTCGCCACCAACATGGCCTTGCTTGATGTCATCGACCAGGTCGGGCGCCGCGGCTCCGCCCTGCACATCCTCGGCCTGCTGTCCGATGGCGGCGTGCACAGCCACGAAAACCACATCCATGCCATGCTGGACATGGCGGTCCAAAGCGGGCTGAAGAAAGTGTATGTCCATGCTTTCCTGGACGGACGCGATACCCCGCCCAAGAGCGCGGAAGCCTATTTGCGCTGCCTGCAGGACAAGGTGGACGCCCTCGGCGCCGGCCGCATCGCCTCCATCGTCGGCCGCTACTACGCCATGGACAGGGATCGCCGCTGGCAGCGGGTCAAGGTAGCCTACGACCTGCTGACCCAGGGGCGGGCGGAGTTCGCCGCGCCCTCCGCCATGCTGGGCCTGGAGATGGCCTACGCCCGGGGCGAGGGCGACGAATTCGTGAAGGCCACCGCCATCGTCCCGGCGGGCGAACAACCGGCGCGGATGAATGACGGCGATGCCATCGTGTTCATGAATTTCCGCTCCGACCGGGCGCGCCAGATGACCCGGGCCTTCATCGAACCGGAGTTCAGGGAGTTCGAACGGGAATACCTGCCCAAGCTGTCCCGTTATTGCACGCTGACCAGCTACAGCGAGGATTTCGACGTCCCCGTCGCCTTTCCGCCCGAGCGGGTGCGCAACGGCTTCGGCGAGTACGTGGCCAAGCTGGGCCTGCGGCAACTGCGCATCGCCGAGACCGAGAAATACCCCCACGTCACCTACTTCTTCAATGGCGGCGAGGAAACGGTCTATCCCGGGGAGGACCGTATCATGGTCAATTCGCCCGATGTGGCCACCTACGACCTCAAGCCCGAGATGAGCGCCCTCGAGGTGACCGACAAGCTGGTCGAGGCCATCGCCGCCAGGAAGTACGACGCCATCATCTGCAACTTCGCCAACTGCGACATGGTGGGCCATACCGGCATCATGGACGCGGCCATCAAGGCCGTGGAAGCCGTGGATGTCTGCATCGGCCGCGCGGTGGACGCCATGCTGGCCATCGGCGGGGAAGTGCTGATCACCGCCGATCACGGCAATGCCGAAACCATGCTGGACACCCTCACCAACCAGCCCCACACGGCGCACACCATCAATCTGGTGCCTTTCCTGTACATCGGGCGCAAGGCGGCGATCCAGGACACCGGCGCCCTGGAGGACGTGGCGCCCACCCTGCTCAAGATGATGGGCCTGCCCCAGCCGACGGAAATGAGCGGACACGCGCTCATCGATTTCAACTAAGTGCGCGCGCTGCCGCTCCTGCTGGTTTTCCTGTTCGCGGCTGGCGCCCTCGCCGCCCCGGACACGGGCAAGCAACAGGAATTGAAGGACCTGCGCGGGCGAATCCAGTCCCTGCAGGAAGAACTGGAACAAGCCCATGAAGATCGTTCCGAGGTCGCCGATGCCCTGAAAAAATCGGAGCGCCGCATTTCCGACGTGAACCGTGGCCTGCGCGATCTGGAATCCCGCCAGCGCATGCTGTCCCGGGATCTGAGACAGCTCAACCAGGACACCCGCCTCACCCAGTCCGAGATCGCCGAGCAGCAGAAGCGTCTGGTGGTCTTGCTCAGGGAACGCTACATCCAGGGTGGCGGCGATGCCATGAAGCTGCTCCTCAACGGCCAGAACCCCGGCGAGGTGGCCCGCAACCTGGAGTATTACGGCTACATCGGCCGTGCCCGGGCGGAACTCATCCGCCAGCACCGCCAGGCCCTGGCCCGACTGCGCACCCTCCAGGACAAGACCCGCCAGCAGAACGACGGACTGACCCAGGTCAGGAAGGAACGCGTGGCCCAGAAACAGACCCTGGAGGCGGAAAAGGGCACCCGCCAGCAAGTGCTCTACAAGCTCTCGGAACAGATCCGCCAGCAGCGCCAGGAAATCGACACGCTGGTGCGGGACGAGAAACGCCTTACCCGCCTGATCGAGAAGCTGGCCAAGCTCGCGGCTACCGCACCCAAATCCTCTTCTCCCGCCAAGCGCGGCCAGAGCGTCGACCGGGTGGCCGATGCCAGCCTGGCCGGGCTCGATTTCCATCGCCTCAAGGGCAAGCTGGCGCTACCCCTGACCGGGGAAATCCTGCACAAGTTCGGGCAGAACCGGGACGGTGGCGGGCCGGCCTGGAAGGGCCTGTTCATCCGCGCCCGCCAGGGCCAGGAAGTGCGCGCCGTGGGCAGCGGCCGGATCGCCTTCGCCGACTGGCTGCGCGGCTTCGGCAACCTGCTGATCGTCGACCACGGCGACGGTTATCTCAGCCTATACAGCAATAATGAAAGCTTGTATAAACAGCCGGGCGAGCCCGTGCGCGCGGGGGATGTGGTGGCGGCCGTCGGCGCCACCGGTGGCCAGGACGAACCCGGCCTGTATTTCGAACTGCGCCACCAGGGCAAACCATTCGATCCACTCACCTGGGTTCGCTGAAATACCGGGTGATCCGCAAGTAGAGGCAGCATGACCAGCAAGATCAAGCAAATCGGTCTCATCGGCATCGGCGTCGTGTTCGGCGCCGCCCTGACCCTGAACTATTCGGCCAACGCCGAGCGGGAGCCGGAACCGCTGCCCATCGAGGATCTGCGCGCCTTCAGCGAGATCTTCGGCAAGATCAAGAGCGATTACGTCGAGCCCGTCGAGGACAAGAAGCTCATCACCGAGGCCATCAACGGCATGCTGTCCGGCCTCGATCCCCATTCCTCCTACCTGGACAACGAAGCCTTCAAGGAACTCCAGGTCGGCACCCAGGGCGAATTCGGCGGCCTCGGCATCGAAGTCGGCATGGAAGACGGTTTCGTCAAGGTCGTCTCCCCCATCGAGGACACCCCCGCGTTCAAGGCCGGCATCAAGAGCGGCGATCTGGTCATCAAGCTGGACGACAGCCCGGTCAAGGGCATGACCCTGAACGACGCGGTCAAGAAGATGCGCGGCAAGCCCGGCACCGACATCGTTCTCACCGTGGTGCGCAAGGGCGAGGCCAAGCCCCTTACCTTCACGCTCACGCGGGCGGTCATCAAGATCAAGAGCGTCAAGTACAAGCTGGTGGAACCCCACTTCGGCTACGTGCGCGTCACCCAGTTCCAGGAACACACCGGCGAGAATCTGGTGGCCGCGCTCAATGATCTTCAGGAGCAGAACAAGGGCGCCGCGCTCAAGGGCCTGGTGCTGGACCTGCGCAACGACCCGGGCGGCCTGTTGAACACCGCCGTCGGGGTTTCCGGCGCCTTCCTCAAGAATGGCGATCTGGTGGTCTATACCGATGGCCGCACGGAAGACGCCAAGATGCGCCTGACCAACAGCCGGGAAAACTACCTGCGCCCCTCCGAAAGCGACTACCTGAAGAACCTGCCGGCCTGGACCAAGACCGTGCCCCTGGTGGTGCTGGTCAACGGCGGCTCCGCCTCCGCCTCGGAAATCGTCGCCGGCGCCCTGCAGGACCACAAGCGCGCCCTGGTGGTGGGTACCCAGACCTTCGGCAAGGGTTCGGTGCAGACCATCCTGCCCCTGAACAACGGCACCGCCATCAAGCTCACCACCGCCCGCTATTTCACGCCCAATGGTCGCAGCATCCAGGCCAAGGGCATCGCCCCGGACATCGTGGTCGAGGAAGCGACCGTCACCGCCAGCGACGGCGCGAAAATGGAAGTGCGCGAGGCCGACCTGGACAAGCATCTGGCCAACAACCAGGAGGCGGAAGCCGGCAAGGACGCGAAGCCGAAGGACGAGAAGGCCAAGGACAACAAATCCGACGACGCCGGCGCCAAGAAGGATGGCAAGGGCAAGCTCGAGCCGGGCGAAGTGGTCAGCAAGAACGACTACCAGTACAACCAGGCCCTCATCCTGCTGAAAGGCCTCTCCCTGTTGCAGAACAGGAAGGACTAGGAGCGCTCGGGATGACGTCTCCCTGCGACATTCTGAAGCGTCGCGAGATCGTCTTCCATCCCCTGCCACCGGGCCAGGTCGAGCGCGCCCTGGCGTTGCTGAGTGGCCTGCCGGGCCTGACGGCAAGCCAATCCGGCCCCCTCACCCTGCAGGTCGCCTACTGCGTCGCCGATTACAGCCTGCAGGACCTGGAAGCCGCCCTGACCGCCCAGGGCTTCCACCTGGAAGGCAGCCTGCTCATCCGCATCCGCCGCACCCTGGCCTATTACAGCGAGCGGGTGCAGCGGGAAAACATGGGCAAGCCGGAACCACGCACCAAGAACTACCAGGCCCACATGGAAGCCTGGACCAAGCGTCCCCACGGCGACCACGACGAGACGCCCGCCGAGTGGCGGCAGTACAAGTAGGCCGGTAAAGCCCCGCCGATCCGCCAGATTCACGCCGGGGCGGACAGCCCCCGCATCAGCAGGGGCCACTGGTTTTCCCACTGCCCCAGGGGCGGGCGCGAGAAGCCACTCTTCACGAACTGCTGCCAGCGTCCCTGTACCCAGCACAGCACCAGGTTGGCGCCGGCGGCGGCATCCAGTCCCTGATCCACGCCGCCCTGGCTGGCGGCGATGCGCAGGGCCTGCTTGAGGCTGGCTTCCACCCGGTCGAGCAGTTGATTGACCCGGGCTTGCAGGCGCTCGTTCTCGTTCACCAGCGCCTCGCCGGTCAGCACCCGGGTCATGCCCCGGTTCTTCTCGGCGAAGCCCAGGAGCAGTTGCACCATGGCCTGGACTTGCTGGAGCCCCTGGGGTTCCTCGGCGAGGATGCGGTTGATCAGGCTGAACAGGGTCTGTTCGATGAACTCTATCAGGCCCTCGTACATCTGGGCCTTGCTGGCGAAATGACGGTACAGGGCGGCTTCCGGAGACTTCCACCCGGGCCGCCAGGGCGGCCGTGGTGATCTTTTCCGCCCGGGGCGTCTCCAGCATGCCCGCCAGGGTCTGCAGGATCTGGACCTTGCGTTCTCCGGGTTTGCTCATGGGCGTGCCTGCATCAGCGGGGCGCCGCGCAAGCGGCGGTAACGGGCATGTCGGCGATGAAGCATTCGGTGCGGCGCGGTCCGTCCAGGAACATCTCCACGTCGAATTCATCCAGCGCCTGGGCCAGACGGCGCTCGAAAACGTCCGCGTCCACCACGCCCTCGTAGACTTCCATCCACAGGCCGGGCTCGTCGCGCTTCCTCAGCAAGCGCCCGGCCACGCCGGCGCGACAGCCCAGGCGCGCCATCATGCCGCGGACGGCGAGATCGGCCGCCCCTTCGTCCCGGGCGACCCGGTACCAGACGTAGAAATTGAAAGCCAAGCGATCAGGCGACCGGATAGGGCAAGGGCTTGAACGAGAGCTTCGCGCCGTCCCGGCTCTTGAGCCGGACTTCGCCCGCCTCCACGCTGGGGTTCAGCACCACCGCCAGCACATCCCAGCCGCCCTCGGGGGCGGGCGCGGCGTTGGCGATCAGGCCGGCGGACTGGTCGGCCGGATCGGGAGCGAACAATTCGTCGCCGGGCCGGGCTTCCGCGTCCAGATGGGCCAGGTGCAGGCGCCGCTTCACCTTGCCCAGATACTGGCTGCGGGCGACGATTTCCTGGCCGGGATAGCAGCCCTTGTTGAAGCTGACGCCGCCCAGGATTTCCATGTTGGCCATCTGGGGCACGAAATGGTCCTGGGTCTGGGGCAGCACCACCGGCACACCGGCCCGCACCATGAGCCAGTCCCAGGCGGGCGTTCCCACCGGGCGGGCGCGGGCCACCAGTTTCTCCCAGGCCGCGGGCGCGGCATCCGGAGCGATGAAGAGGTCGAAGCGCCCGTCGCCCAGGCGCAGGGCGAAAGCCTGCTCTCCCTGGGAAACGGCCATCATCCCCTCCGCCACGGCGACCCCCAGGATCTCCGCGACGGCGGCCGCCGCTTCCGCGCCGTTGACACCCAGGCGCACCCATTCGGCATCGGCGTTGCGGGCCTTGACCTTGCTGCGCAGGATGAACATGGACAGGCGCTTCTGGATGCTTTCCCGCAGGGACTCGGGCAGCATCACCAATACGTCGCCACCCCGCTTCATGACCAGGAAATTGGCCAGCATGCGCCCCTTGGGCGAGAGATAGCCGGCGAATACGGCCGCGTTCTCGCGCAGGCCGCGCAGATCGTTGGTGATCTGGCCATGCAGGAAGGTCTGGGCCTCCTCGCCGGAAAAGCCGATCAGGCCGAAATGGGAAAGGTCCGCGACGACGGTCTCGCCCTTGCAGGCGGCCAGTTCGCCGGGGGGGTCACCGAAATCGATGACGACGCCATTTTCGACCTTGGCGCCACGGGTTGAAAGAAAGTCGGTCCAGGTAGACATGTGATTTCCAAAGTTGACATCCCGGAATCGGAGGCGATGGCGAACCGGGAAAAACAGGCGTGTAAGTTACCAGATGCCGCCGCCAAGACAAGGCAATGTTCACCGCCGCTGGTCATCGGGCGGCGCGCAGCCGGCGCGGCAGCCCAGCACCGAGAAATGGCGCAGCCATAGCCACGCCAGGACGGGAAACGCGGCCACCCCCAGCCATTCGACGAGATCGAGGGATTCGCCATCCAGCCAGCGCACCAGGCTGGATGTCGCGGGAAACAGCACCAGCAGGAGGAGAAACAGCAAGGCCGGCCGCCAGCGCCCCATGGACATCCGCGCCTAGAGGAGGCCGCCCTGGGGCAGGCGGGTCACGTTGAGGGTGTGCAGGCGGCGGCTGTCGGCCCGCAATACCCGGAAACGAAACCCCCCGATCTCCACCGCCTCCCCCCGCTTGGGCAGGCGCCCGAAGGCATTGGCGACCAGGCCGCCCACGGTGTCGAACTCGTCGTCGGCGAAGCTGGCGCCGGTGGCCAGGTTGAAATCGCCGATCGCCGTTTGCGCCTTGACCCGGAAACCACCGTCGGTCTCCGACAGGATGTTGTCCTCGTCCTCGTCGTAGTCGTACTCGTCCTCGATGTCGCCGACGATCTGCTCGAGCACGTCCTCGATGGTCACCAGCCCGGAAACGCCACCATACTCATCCACCACGATGGCGATGTGATTGCGCGAGGCGCGGAAATCCCGCAACAGCACATTCAAACGCTTCGATTCCGGAATGAACACCACCGGCCGCAACTGGTCGCGCAGATCGACTTGCTCGCCGCCACATAGCCGGAGCAGGTCCTTGGCCAGCAGGATGCCCACCACGTGGTCCCGGTCGCCGTCCACGGCGGGGAACCTGGAGTGGGCGGTCTCGATGACGTAAGGCAGCAGTTGCTCGGGGGATTCGTTGATGTCCACCACGTCCATCTGGGCGCGAGGAATCATGATCTCCCTGGCCTGCATCTCGGACACCTGCATGACGCCCTCGATCATCGACAGGGCGTCGGCATCCAGCAGATTGTTTTCGTAGGCGGCGTGGAGTAGCTCGAGCAACTCCTCGCGATTGTCCGGCTCGCGGGAAAGCCAGGAAGTGAGACGTTCAAGGAAACTAGGTCGCGGACTACTGTCGTCGTTCATAAGGGGTTGTATGGATTGGGAAATCCCAATGCCTGCATGATAAAGCTTTCTACCGCTTCCATGGCAATCGCGTCCGCCTCCCCGGTTTCGTGATCGTAGCCCTGGAGGTGCAGCATGCCGTGGATCGTGAGGTGAGCGTAGTGGGCGGCCAGGGTCTTGCCCTGCCCGGCGGCCTCCCGTTCCACCACCGGCGCGCACAGCACGATGTCGCCGGTCAAGGCACCGCTGTCCGGATCGGGGCCGTATTCGAAGGTGAGCACGTTGGTGGCGCTGTCCTTGCCGCGGTAGTCACGGTTCAACGCGATGCCCTCTTCGGCATCGACCACCCGCAGGGCGGCGGACACATCCGTTCGCAACGCGGACCTGGCCCAGCGGCGAAACTCGGCGCGGCCGGGCAGTTCCGCCTTCACGGCGAACTGGATGGCCAGTTCAAGCTTTGGAATCGCCCCGGGCATCGGCTTGGTAGCTGTCATAGGCGTCGATGATGCGGGCCACCAGAGGGTGGCGCACCACGTCGTCGTTCTGGAATTCGGTGAAGGCGATGCCGCGCACGTCCTTCAGCACCTGCCGGGCTTCGATCAGCCCGCTCTTCTGATGCCGGGCCAGGTCGATCTGGGTGACGTCGCCGGTGACCACGGCGCGGGAGCCGAAGCCGATGCGGGTAAGGAACATCTTCATCTGCTCCGGCGTGGTGTTCTGGGCCTCGTCCAGGATGATGAAGGCGTGGTTCAAGGTGCGGCCGCGCATGAAGGCCAGGGGCGCCACCTCGATCATCTGGCGCTCGAAGGCCCGGTTGGCCTTGTCGAAACCCATCAGGTCCCAGAGCGCGTCATAGAGAGGGCGCAGGTAGGGGTCCACCTTCTGCACCAGGTCGCCGGGCAGGAAGCCCAGGCGTTCGCCCGCCTCCACCGCCGGCCGCACCAGCACGATGCGCTTCACCAGGTCCCGCTCCAGGGCGTCCACCGCGCCGGCCACGGCGAGATAAGTTTTGCCGGTGCCGGCCGGACCGACGCCGAAGGTGATGTCGTATTCCTGGATCTGGCGGATGTAGGCGTTCTGGCGGGCGGTGCGGCCATGGAGGCCGGCGCGCCGGGTCATGAGCACCGGGATGTTGTCCTCGTCCTGGGCAAGCTGGGGCTTGTGGGCCACCTCCACCAGTGCGAGCTGGATGTCGTCGATGTCCAGGGGCTTGCGCGCCCGCTGGTAAAAGTCCTTGAGCAGCCGGGCCGCGTCGCCGGCCTTGTCGCCCTCCACCTGGAAGACCTCGCCGCGGCGGGCGATGCTCACGTTGAGGGCGGTCTCGATCTGGCGCAGGTTCTCGTCCAGCACGCCGCACAAGTTGGCCAGGCGGCTGTTTTCGGCGTCGGCGAAGGTGACGGTTTCGCTCATCAAATCGTCACGACCTCGCCGCGCAGGCTGTGGGGCAGGGCGCGGGTAATGCGCACGTCCACCATTTGCCCGATCAAGCGGGGCGACGCCGGGAAATTGACCACCCGGTTGTTGTCGGTGCGACCGGCCAGTTCCCGGGGGTCCTTGCGCGACGGTCCTTCCACCAGCACCTTTTGCACCGAACCCACCATGGCCGCGCTGATGGCCGCGGCCTGGGCCTCGATCAGGGCCTGGAGGCGATGCAGGCGCTCGGATTTGATCGCGGCGGGGGTTTCGTCGGCCATGGACGCGGCGGGCGTGCCGGGGCGGGCGCTGTAGAGGAAGCTGAAGGAAGCGTCGAAGCCCACGTCCTCGATGAGCTTCATGGTGGCCTGGAAGTCCTCCTCGGTCTCGCCGGGGAATCCGACGATGAAATCGGAGGCCAGGCACAGGTCGGGCCGGGCCGCCTTCAGCTTGCGCACGATGGACTTGTATTCCAGCACCGTGTAGCCCCGCTTCATGGCCGCCAGGATGCGGTCGGAGCCGGACTGCACCGGCAGGTGCAGATGGGACACCAGCTTGGGTAGCTTGGCGTAGAGGTCGATCAGGCGCGGGGTGAACTCGCGCGGGTGGGACGTGGTGAAGCGCAGGCGCTCGACGCCGGGAATCTCGGCCACCAGTTCCAGCAGCAGGGCGAAATCCGCCACTTCGCCTTCCCCCATCGCGCCCCGATAGGCGTTGACGTTCTGGCCCAGCAGGGTGATTTCCCTGACGCCCTGGTCAACCAAGCCGGCCGCCTCGGCCAGCACGTCGTCCAGCGGGCGGGAAACCTCCTCGCCCCGGGTATAGGGCACCACGCAGAAGGTGCAGTACTTGCTGCAGCCTTCCATGATGGAGACGAAGGCGCTGGCGCCTTCCACCCGGGCCGGCGGCAGGTGGTCGAACTTCTCGATTTCCGGGAAGGAGATGTCCACCTGGGGCCGGCCGGAGGCGCGCCGCCGGTCCATCATCTGGGGCAGGCGGTGCAGGGTCTGGGGACCGAACACCAGATCCACGTAGGGCGCCCGCTGCACGATGGCGGCGCCTTCCTGGCTGGCGACGCAGCCGCCCACGCCGATGATCAGGTCGGGATTCTTCTGTTTCAGGTGGCGCACCATGCCCAGATCGGTGAACACCTTTTCCTGGGCCTTTTCCCGCACGGAACAGGTATTGAACAGGATGACGTCGGCCTCTTCCGGCCTGTCGGTCTGCTCGTAGCCCTCGCCGACGGCCAGCACATCGGCCATCTTGTCCGAGTCGTACTCGTTCATCTGGCAACCGAAGGTGCGGATGAAGACTTTGCGGGCCATTCAGGAATGCGGGAGGCGGGAAATGCGGAGGAGGGAAAAAAGAGGGGGGTGGTGGTGATGGGCAGAATCGAACTGCCGACCTGTGGGTTATGAATCCACCGCTCTAACCGTCTGAGCTACATCACCACGGCAGAAAAGAGGCGCGGATTATCCCGGCGGCACCCCGCTATGTCAATGATTGTGCGTGGAAATAGGCGGGTCGAGCGCCGCCGTGCCGGCATCCATAGAAAAACCCTATGCATCATGCGCTTGATTTTATCCGACTAAAACACTATGGTATTGACCAAGGCGCCTGTGAAAGCGCCTTTGATTGGCCCTTAAATATCAGTATTTGCTTATTTACTTGAGGAGAGTGCGATGTCTGACCTGATCAACGGCTTCAACAACGACGGCGTGGTGACCATCAACCGGGTGATCCTGCGCCCCGAATACTCGACCGACGACCTGGAAATGCGGGTGGCGGAACTGTGCGAGAACGTGAAAACCTACCACTCGGATACCGGCTTCGTGGGCGGTTTCGTGGCCCTGAACTCGGGCCAGGTCTCCAACGAGGGCTCCACCGTCGGCCAGCCCGTGGACAGCCCGATGAAGGGCAAGGAAGCCCTGATCGTGACCTTCTGGCGGTCCTTCGACGAGCACGAGAAGAGCCATCGTTCCGAGACCTTCCAGCCCCTGTTCCAGCGCGTCCTGGACCTGTGCGAGAACGGCAACGAGGAGATCGCCTACAACATGCTGTGGTCAGGCAAGGCCTACAGCACCGAGGAAGCGCGCGAGGCGCGCGCCGCCAAGGAGCGTTACCTGAAGGCGGCGTAAGCGCAGTTCAGGGCAAGCTGATGCTGGCGGGCTGCCCCGCCAGCATGCCGGCCTGGCGCGGGATGGCCACCTCCAGGGCGTAACGGCCATCGGGCAAGGTGGTGAGGCCGGCTACCCGGCCTTTCACCGGCTTTTCTCCCACCACCACCTCGGCTTCACCGTCCAGGCGCAAGCTTCCGGCCTGGCCGGCATCCAGTTGCGCCCGGGCGATCAGCTCATCCACACGGGCCACGCTGTATACGATGGCGGGCTGGCACTGGCTGCTGATCACCATGCCGGGCTCGCCCGGGCGGGCCAGGATCAGGGCGTCGAAGGGGGCGCGCAACTCGGCCTGAGCCAGCAGGCGTCGCGCCCGCTCGACCCGGGCCTGGGCGGCGGCCAGGCCGGACTGGGCGCGGGCGAAGCGCAGCCTGGCGGCATCCAGTTCGGTGGTGGTGGAAACCGTGCGCGCGTAAAGCTCCCGCACCCGCTCCAGTTCCCGCGCGGCATCGGCCTGCTCTTCGCTCAGCCGGTCCAGGTCGGCGCGGCTTTCCGCGACGCCGGCCTTGAACACGGTGGGCTCCAGGCTGGCCAGCAGTTCGCCCTTCCTCACCGTCTGCCCGGGCCGGGCCGAAACGGCATCGATCACGCCGGAGACCGGGAAGCTCAGGCCGACCCGTCCGGACCATTCCAGGACGGCCTCATATTCGCCGGCGCCGGCCGGGAGCGCGGCGCCGCACAAAACCGCCGCCAGGGCGGGGGCAAGCCATTTGTCGGTCACTTCCTGTCCTCCGTTTTCATGGCATCCGCCAGCCGGGTCAGTTCCCCGGGGTCGCCCAGCAGGGCTTCCAGACGCGCCCAGGCCAGGGCCAGCCGGTACTCGATGGCGCGCTGGCGCAAGCGCGCCACCTGGGTTTCCGCCATGCTGTTGCCCAGGTTGGCCTTGAGTTCCAGTTCGTACTCGGCGCGCGCCTTTTCCAGGGCGATGTCACGGTAGGCGGCGTTCACCTCGACCCGGCGACGCTCGCTTTCCCGCAAGTGCTGGATTTCCTCCCGGGCTTCCAGCACCGCCTGGCGCAAGTCCGCCACCAGTTTGTCATGCTCTGCCTGGAGTTCGTGGAAGCGCGCCTGCTCCTTGCCGATGCGCGCATCGGCGCGGCCACCCTGCCAGATTGGCCAGACCAGGTTGAAGCCGGCGCGCAGATCATCGCGGGTGGTGCTGGGCCGATCCCAGGTGGCGGCCTCCGCCTCGAATTCCAGGCTCGGCCGGTAGTCCGCCCGCGCCACGTCGAGCCGGCTGGTGGCGGCGGCCAGCAACTGGCGCTGGGCCAACAGCCCCGGATTCCGTTCCAGCACCCCGGCCAGCAAGGTCTCGAATTCGGGCAGCGGGCGGTCATTGCCCGGCAGGCGGGGATCCACCAGATCCTCCTGGACCATGCCGGCGCGGTTCATGGCCGCGGCCAGCAGCATGCGTTTTTCCCGCAATTTGCGCCGCCCGTCGTTGCGCAGGGTGCGCGCGTCCAGGTAGCGGTTTTCCAGTTCGCTCAGTTCCCAGCCGGCCATTTGCCCCAGAGCCTGACGATCCTTGGCGTTGTCCCAGGCGACATAGGCCACCGCCAGGAACTCGGTGTCCGCGGCATCCCGCATGTCGGCGAGCAGCACATCGAAAAAGCGCGCCATGAGGCTGAGTCGGCGCTGGGCGCGGATATCGAGGAGTCGCAGGCCGAGGGCCTCGCTTTCCTGGCCGACGGCGCGCCGGCCGACCTGCTGCCGGCCGTCATCCCACAGGGTCTTGCGCAGGACCACCCTGGCGAAATGGTCGGGCTGGTAGTGGTCGTCGTAGATCTCGTTGCGGCCGCTGCGCAGGCTCGCCTCCAGGGTCACCCGGAAATCGTTCAGGCTTTCCGCCGCGCGGACATCCGCCAGGGCGACATCCTGGCGCGCGCGGGCCAGGTCCAGATCCGGATGGGGCGCGTCCGCCGTCGCCAGGACGGCCTCCAGGGTCAACGGCTGCCCGGTGGCCGACGCCGCCCCGGCCCACAGGGCCAGGACGCACCAACCGAGGCGCTTCATTGCGGCGCGCCCTGCTTCTTGTAGACGTTGAACGGCAGCTTGGTCTTGTGGACGCCATCGACCACGTAGCGGCCCAGCAGCAGGAATTCCTCGGCGGTCTGGGTGGCGCCGGTAAAACGGGTCGCGGGGTTGCCGTCCAGGTCGTAGAACACGAATACGGGGGTGGCCCGCGCCCGCTGCTCCAGGGCGAAGGCCTTTTCCGTGGTCGCCTTGCCCTTGAAATCGGTCATGGGCGCATCGCCCTTCACATCGACGCTGTAGACCAGGAAATGCTGGCGGAAATACTCCTGCACCGGGCGCTGGTTGAGTACGTTGGCCTTCATGCGCGCGCAGAACGGGCACTCGTCCATCTCGAACATGATCAGCACGCCGTGCTTGCCTTCCTGTCTGGCGGTGGCCAGTTCATCCTTGAAGTCCCCCAGCTTGGGCATGAAGAAATGCGCGTGGGGATCGCGCGTTTCCGCCAGGACGGGCGGGGCAACCAGGGTGGCGAGCAGGGTGGAGAGCAGGACAAGGATCAGCCAGCGCATTCCGGTTTCCTCATTTCTTGTTGGCGATGTAACGCTCCACGGCTTCCCTGGTCAGGGCGCCCACGTTGTAGGCCACCACCTTGCCCTCCGGGTTGTAGAGATAGGTCGTCGGCAGGCCCGGGATGGCGCCGATCTGGGACGCCATCTTGTGGTCGCCCAGGATGATCGGATAGGACACCATCATCTGCTCGGCATATTGCAGCACCTGCTTGGGATCCTTGTAATCCATGGCCACCCCCAGCACCACCAGCCTGTTCTTCTTGTTTTCGTGCAGGGCCACCAGGTCGGGGATTTCCTCCAGGCAGGGCGGACACCAGGTGGCCCAGAAATTCACCAGCACCCACTTGCCCTTGTACTGGGCGAGGGTGTGGGTCTTGCCCTTGCTGTCCACCAGCGTGAAGGCGTGGGCCTGGGCAACCAGCAACAAGGACAGCGCGAAGGGAAGAAAACGGCGAACCATGTGGGGATTCCTAGAAAGGGCGAGGCATTATGAGTCGGAAGGCGGGGGAGAGTTCGGCGCCCGCAAAGCCGCGCGGGCGTGGGCTGTTGACAGATCGCTCGATGGTATCCATGGCGCGCCCCGGGAAAAGCCTTTTCGGTGCAAATTGGCGGAAGGTAGAATCCGGCGCGAGGAGTCACGGAAAAACACATGCTACCCAGATACGTTCTGCCAGCCCGCGAATCGGGGCGGAATATAAACGTGGAGACGAAGCCCAAGCAAGTCGAAGCCTGGCTGACTCGGCTGCCGCTCTCCAACCCGTCCGAAGCCGCCGAGGAGATGGCCGACTACCTGGCCACCCTGAACAGCCTGGAAGTCCCCCACGACAATCGCAACAAGATCATCGAGCGACTGGCGCCCGTGCTCGAGGACATCGTCGCCTCGCTCTACGAGCAATACGGCACCGTCCAGGCGCCGCTGCCCCCCAAGCAGCACCGCAACGCCATCCTGGCCCGGCGCCTGCTGCGCGGCATGGCGGACGCCTACAAGATCCTGCTGGTGGACTGGCTGAAGCGACGCTTCCACCTGTTCGGCGGCAATCCCGTGCCGCTGTACCTGCAGCGCATCCTGCTCGCCCTGCAGGCCACGCTGGAAATCAGCTTCGAAACCCACGACCCCATGCCCGAGGGGATCTGGGTCGATCTGCATCAGACTTTCAACTACGCATTGCGGAACGGGCTGAAGGATGTGATTCCGGAGGGGGGCGCCAAGATGCTCTCCCTGGAACAGATCTACAAGTCCACCCTGCTCATGGCCCTGGCCGACCCCTACCACTTTCCCCAGGCGGAGCTGCCCTGGGCCAAGGACATCATCGCCCGCTTCTCCAATCTGGCCAGCATCTTCCCGGCCGAGGAATCCACCAAGGGCCGCGTGGGCCTGTTCATCGTGGAGGTCAATACCGACACGCCGCCCAAATCCATCGCGCGGGATACCCACCCCACGAACCCGCGCTGGGACCTGATCCTCAACACCACCGAGCTCGCCAAGCACCTGGCGCTGATCGGCTCCCACATCAGCGGCCGGGAAGATCTCGACAAGCTGGGCCTGCCCGAGGCCGCGCGGGATCCCGCCTATCCGTCCATGCTGCGCCGGCTCAAACTCAACTGGGGCGCCAACCTGCAACGCCAGTCCCAGCGGCGCCGGCATCAGGATGGCAGGGAGTTCGAGGTCAGTTTCGGCCTCAAGTCCGTCCACCAGCTCATCGCCCCGCCCAGTCGCGGCGACACCATTCACTATGGCCTGTCCGGCAACGAGCCGGCCCCCGCCATCATGCGCTGCAAGACCGTCAACGACAGCATGGGCGGACTTTCACTGAGCCGCAGCGGCGTCCAGGGCATGCAGATCCGCGTCGGCGACGTGGTGGGCGTGCGCCAGGGCGCCGGCGGCTGGAGCGTTGGCCTGGTGCGCTGGTTCCGGGTGCCCGGGCAGGGCGAGATCTGCTTCGGCGTCCAGCTGCTGGCGCCCAAGGTGCTGGCCGTTCAGGTCAGGCGACCGGACAACGGCCGGCAGTGGCCGGGCCTGTTGCTGCATCCCAACCCGACCAGCCAGCAGGCGCCCATGCTGCTCGCCCAGGCGGGCTGTTTCATCCCGGACAGCAACGCCGAAATCCGGACCCCCAAGGGCAACCAGCCGGTGCGCATCGAAAAGCGCGTCGAATCGACCCCCAGCGTGGAGCTTTTCCGCTTCCAGATGGAAGCCGCCTCCCAGGGGTGATCGCGCCGTCCGCTAGCGGGCGGCGGGCGGCGCCACGGTGCTGGGCGTGGCCGGGGCCGGCTGGCCGGACAGCGGCACCCCTTCCTGCAAGGCGATCTCCTGGGTGGCGCCAGCCACCTCGTTCAGGATCAGCACGTTCACCCGGCGGTTGCGGCTTCGGCCATCCAGCGTGGCGTTGGTATCCACCGGCCGGTTGTCGGCATAGCCGATGGCCACCATGCGTTCCGCCGGCACCCCCCGTTCGGCGAACAGGCGCACGACGCTGCCGGCCCTCGAGGAAGACAACTCCCAGTTGGAGGGAAAACTGGGGCTGTTAATGGGCACGTTGTCGGTATGCCCCTCCACCTGCACCGGGTTCTCCACCTGGGACAGGACCCGGGCCACCGCCGCCAGGGTTTCCGTGGACTGGGGCTGCAGCACCGCCTCGCCGCTCTTGAACAGGACGCTGGCGTTGATTTCCACGGTCACGCCACGGGGCGACTGGGTGACCCGCACCTGGCCGTTCTGGATGAGGGGCTGCATCACGTCCAGGACATTCTTCGCCACCTTCTTCATGCTTTCCGCCGCCCGCCGACGTTCCGGCGCCTCGCTGTCGGCGTGGGGCTGCTGCTGCATCTTGCCGATGGGTTTGCCGCTTCCCGGCATGATTTCCGCATGCTTGGTCGTCATCTCGATCAGCTTGTCCGAGCGGGGCGACTCCTTGAAAGCGCTGACCAGGGAATCCGACATCACCCGATACTTGCCTTCGTTGATGGAGGAAATGGCATACATCACCACGAAGAAAGCGAACAGCAGGGTGATGAAATCCGCGTAGGAGACCAGCCAGCGCTCCAGGTTTTCGTGTTCCTCGTGGGGTTTCCTGCGGGCCATGGCGACCGCTCAGCGGAGCAGGGGCAAGGAGCAAGGGGCAAGGGGCAAGGAAAACCGGGGCGGGGGCATGCGCCTGCCCTTGCCCCTTGCTCCTTGCCCCTTGTCCCTCATGCGAGATAGCCCTGGAGCTTGGCCTCGATGATGCGCGGATTCTCGCCGTTGGCGATGGCCACGATGCCCTGGATGAACAACTCCTTGTCCGCCACCTGGCGCCCCACCCAGTAGCGCAGCTTGCCGGCGACGGGGAGGAAGAACAGGTTGGCGCCGCCCACGCCGTAGATGGTGGCGACGAAGGCGACGGCGATGCCGGATCCCAGCTTGGAGGGATCGGATAGGTTCTCCATGACGTGGATCAGGCCCATCACCGCACCCAGGATGCCGATGGTGGGCGAGTATCCGCCGGCGGCCATCCAGACCTTGGCGGCCTCCAGGCGATGCTGTTCGTAGGCCTGGAGGTCCAACTCCAGGGTTTCCCGCAGCACCTCCGGCTCGGCGCCGTCCACCAGCATCTGCAGGCCGCGGCGATGAAACAGGTCCTGCAACGGCTCGATGAAGGGTTCCAGGGCCAGCAGCCCGCCGCGCCGGGCCTTCTGGCTCCAGTCCAGGATCATGTCCAGGGTTTCCTGGCTGGCGACGCGGGGGGGCTGAAACACCCACCTGAGCATGGACAGGCCATCGAGAAAGACCTTGAGGCTGCTTTGCAGCATGACCGCGCCCAGGGTGCCGCCGATCACGATCATGAAGGCCGTGAACTGGAGCAGTGAGCCCATATGGCCGCCCTCCAGGAACTGGCCCACCAGAATGGCGACCAGGCTGAGGGTGATGCCGACCAGGCTGATGATGTCCATGGCGCGGGCGGGCGCTTAGGGCTCGTTAACGAATAACTTGGGCATCCACGAGCCCTTATTCCGGGTTGGCCGACCAGTCCCGCAACCGGCCGCGCAAGCGGGCGATGGCCTGGCTGTGAAGCTGGCAGACGCGGGATTCGGAAACCCCCAGCACGGCGCCGATCTCCTTGAAATTCATGTCCTGCTCGTAGTACATGCCCATGAGCTGCTTTTCCCGCTCGGGCAGGATCCCCACCGCCTGGGCCAGGGCGCCCTTGAAGTGGCTGGACGCCAGGATGTCGAAGGGGGCCTGGGTGTGGTTGTCGGCGAACCGTTCGAGGAAATCGTCGCCGTCCACGTCGTGGAGATCCTCGTAGTACACCAGCTGGGCGCCCCGGGCGTCGCTGAGCAATTCGAAATAGGCCTGGATCTCCATGCCCATCTCCTCGGCGATCTCCTGCTCGGAAGGCGGCCGCTTGTGGCGTTGCTGCAGGACGTGGATGGCGTTTTCGATCTGGCGCCCGGCGCGCCGCACGTTGCGCGAGGCCCAATCCGCGTCGCGCAGTTCGTCCAGCATGGCGCCGCGCACCCGCTGGGTGGCGTAGGTCTCGAAATGGGCGCCCTGCTCGTCGTCGAAGCGCTCCACGGCATCCAGCAGGCCCATCAATCCGGCCTGGACCAGGTCGTCCACCTCCACGCAGGCCGGCAGGCGAGTCATCATGTGATAAGCGATGCGCTTGACCATGGGGAGGTAGGTCCTCACCAAGGCATCCTTATCGCTAACCGGAGCTCCAGCGTACATTCTGTACCCTCTTGGTAGCTGTTTCCTTGCCGGTGGATTCCGCGACCATGCGGCTGTGGAGCCACAGGCGCTGCAGGTACCGCTCGAAATCCACCCGCGCTTCACCCGGCCGTCCCGCCGGTTCTCCGACGAGACGATCCATGCGGCCTCCGTCCAGGGGCGGAGGCGCCGAGGCCGAGCGATCCCGGGGCAGATGCCCCAGAAAACCGGGAACGATACCGAGGAATCGTTCCGCCGTCTCCCCGAGGGAGGCGAACAACACCCGCGCCTGCTCGGCATCGGCGCCCTCCACCAGCACCCACCAGGCGTGACCGGCCCGCGCGGCATGAGCCGCCTTCATGACCGCGTAGGCGTCCGCCAGGCGCGACTTGGCGCCGGACAGCACCAGCACCCGGTCATCGGCGGTGGTCGCCAGGCCGGTTGCCGGACCGCTTTCGCCGGCATGGACCAGCAGCCACTCCGGCGCCTCCGTCCGCATCCGCCAGTCATCGGCCATTTCCCGCAGCGCCGACTCGGACAGGCCGGCCAGGGCGCGCAAGCCGTCGGGCGCGGACAGCAGCACGATGCCGTCGCCGGCGGGCTGGACGATATCCACCAGGCCGCGATCCGCCGCCTCCGACAGGGTGTGGCGGGTCAGGATGCCCAGGAGGCCGCCCACGTGGTGAGGCGGCCTGGCCTCGTCCAGCACCATCACGCGCGCCCCGCGCCGCCCCAGACCCCGGGCCAGGGCGACGCAGGCCCGGGCGGTGGCGCGCCCGTCCGCGCCCAGCACGCCCAGGGCGCGGAACGCGGGTTCGGGCTTGAACAGGCGACGCAGGCCGGTCGCCTGATCGACGGGATCAGCCAGCCGCACCCAGCACTCCTTCCGTGACGTCCTGCATGGAGGCGCCTTGCTGGGCCGCGGCCATGAGGATGGGATAGTCGCCCTCGTCCTGGGTGAACGGGGAATCCGGCTGGTTGATGCGGAAGGCCCGGTCCGCCAGATAGGTGGCGTTGGCCATGTGCAGGTCCTCCGGCACGCGCTGTCCGTTGGTCACGTAATGCACCGGCAGTTCATGGCGAATGGCCACGTCCAGCACCGGCCCGTAGGTCAGGGCCTCGTCGATCTTGGTGAGGATGCAGCCCATCAGGCCGGGGCCGCTGTAGGCCCGGGCCACTTCCTCCAGGGTCACGCCCTGGCTGGGAGCGCCCAGCAGCAGCAGGCGCTTCACGTCCCGCTCCTCGCCGCAGAGCATGGCCACCTGTTCCGCCACCCGCTTGTCGCGCTGGCTCATGCCGACGGTGTCGATCAGCACCAGATGACGATTGGACAAATCCGACAGGGTGAGCTCCAGGTCGTTCTCGTCGCGCACCGCGAACACCGGGGTGCCGAGGATGCGGCCGTAGATGCGCAACTGGTCCTGGGCGCCGATCCGGTAGGTATCGGTGGTGACCAGGGCCACCTTGGCGGCGCCGTGGCGCAGCACCGCCCGGGCGGCCAGCTTGGCCACCGTGGTGGTCTTGCCGACCCCGGTGGGCCCGACCAGGGCATACACCCCGCCCCGCTCGACGATGTCGTCGGCGCCGTCGGCGATCCTGAGGTTATGGGTGATGGTGGACTTGAACCACTTCATGGCGTGGCCCAGGTCGGCTTCCTCCCGGGGCAGGCGATCCAGCAACTGGCGGGCGAAGGCCGGGGAAAAACCGGCCGCCAGCAGGCGCTTCATGGCCTCGGCCCGCAGGGGGTCGCGCCGGGTGAGGTCGTTCCAGGCGAAGCCGGCCAGCTGGCCCTCGACCAGGCCGCGCAGCAGGCGGACTTCCCGGGCCAGTTCCTGCACGCCCGACGGCGAGGCGGGCGGGGCATCGGCCGGCGCCGGCGTGCCGTTGCCGGGCACGGGGGGATGGGCGGCCCTTGCCGGGGAAGGCCGGATCAGGCTGGCCTCCTCCTTCCGGGTCAGATATTCCGCCAGGCTGGCCAATTGCGGCCTGGCCTCCTCGGGCACGGCCGCGGCGCGGGGCGCGGGGATCGCCTGGGCCGCCGGGGCGGGGCGCGGATTCTTGGCCGCCGCCCACAGGGCCGGCTCGGCCTGGGCGGTCAGGGCGGCCATATCCATGTCGGCCACGGCGATGATCTCGATGCCGCCGGCCACCTGCCGGTTGGACAGGATGATGGCGCTGGCGCCCAGGGCGTCGCGCACCTGCCGGAGGGCATCGCGGGTGTTCTGGGCGTGGAATTTTTTGATCATGTCAGTTCCGCGCGGCCGTTCCGAAGGAACTGACCTCCCCCTCGGGGGGAAACGAGCGCAGCGAGTAAGGGGGCTGTTTCATGTCAACCGCCGCCAATCAGGGAAACGATGCGGATGGTCTTGCCGTCCGGCACCTCGGCATGGGAAAGCACCTTGAGGCCGGGGGCGGAACGACGCAGGAAGCGCGCCAGGACGGGGCGAATGGCGGGCGGGGACAGCAGGACCGCGGGCAGTCCCGCGCTTTCCTGGCGCTCCACGGCCTGAACCGTTTCCCTCACCAGCCGCTCGGCCAGCCCGGGTTCCAGTCCGACCCCCGTGTCACCACGAGAGGCCAGGGCCTGCATCAGGATGTGCTCGAGGTTTGGCTCCAAGGCCATCACCTGCAATTCCTGCGCTCCTCCAAAGGTTTCGTGGATGATAGCACGGCCCAGGGCGGTTCTCGCCGCGGCGGTGAGCTCGTCGGCATCCTGGGTACGGCCCACGTGTTCCGCCAGGGTTTCCAGGATGGAACGCATGTCGCGGATGTGAACCTGCTCCTCCAGCAGGTTCTGCAGGATCTTCTGCACGGTCGCCACCGGCAACAGCTTGGGCGTCAGGTCTTCCACCAGTTTCGGGTACTGCTTGGCGACATGGTCCAGCAGTTGCTGGGTCTCCTCCCGCGCCAGCAATTCCGGCGCGTTCTCGTTGATGATCTTGGTGAGGTGGGTGGCCACCACGGTGCCGGCGTCCACCACCGTATAGCCGTAGGTCTGGGCCTGGTCGCGCTGGTTGGCGTCGATCCACACCGCCGGCAGCCCGTAGGCCGGATCGGTGGCGGCCTGGCCGCTCAGGGTGCCCAGCACCCGGCCCGGATTGATGGCCAGATACTTGCCGGCCACCGCCTCGCCCTCGGCCACGGCCACGCCCTTGAGGGTGACGCGGTAGGCGTTGGGCTTCAACTGGAGGTTGTCGCGGATATGCACGGCGGGCACCAGGAAGCCCAGATCCTGGGCGATCTTCTTGCGGATGCCCCGAATGCGACGCAGCAATTCGCCGTCCTGATGCTTGTCCACCAGGGGCACCAGGCGATAGCCCACCTCCAGGCCCAGGCGATCCACCTGGGCGACGTCGTGCCAGCCCACTTCCACGGGCTCCTCCGGCCTGGCCGGCGTGGTTTCCTCCGGCGGCATGGCCGCCTCCCGCTGGCGCCGCTGCAGCAGCCAGTAGCCGGCGCCGCCCAGGACGCCGCCCATGAGCAGGAACGCGGTGTGGGGCATGCCCGGGATCAGGCCGAGCAGGGACAGGATGCCGCTGGTGAGGAACAGGGCCTGGGGCCGGCCGAACATCTGGCCCATGATCTGTTCGTTCAGGTCCTGCTCGCTGGACACCCGGGACACCACGATGCCCGCCGCCGTGGAGATCACCAGGGCCGGAATCTGGGCCACCAGGCCGTCGCCGATGGCCAGCAGGGTGTAGTTGTTGGCGGCGGTGGCGAAATCCAGGTCGTGCTGCGCGACGCCGACGATGAGGCCGCCGATGACGTTGATCAGCATGATGATGATGCCGGCCACGGCGTCGCCGCGCACGAACTTGGAGGCGCCGTCCATGGAGCCGTAGAAGTCCGCCTCCTGGGCGACTTCCGCCCGGCGCCGGCGCGCCTCGTCCTCGCCGATGAGGCCGGCGTTCAGGTCGGCGTCGATGGCCATCTGCTTGCCGGGCATGGCGTCCAGGGTGAAGCGGGCGGACACCTCGGCGATGCGGCCGGAACCCTTGGTGATGACCACGAAATTGATCACCACCAGGATGAGGAACACGATCAGGCCCACGGTGTAGTTGCCGCCCACCAGGAAATGGCCGAAGGCCTCGATCACCTTGCCGGCGGCGTCCGTGCCGGTATGACCCTCCAGCAGCACCACCCGGGTGGAGGCCACGTTCAGGGACAGGCGCAGCAGGGTGGTCAGCAGCAGCACCGTGGGGAATACGGAGAACTCCAGGGGCTTGAGGGTGTTCAGGCTGATGAGCAGCACGATCATCGCCAGGGCGATGTTGAACGTGAACAGGATGTCCAGCAGGAAAGGCGGCATGGGCAGGACCATCATGGCCAGCACCATGATCACCAGAATCGGCGCGGCCAGTCTCTGCCAGGCCATGCCGCGAAGCGCCAGGGTCTCGGCCATCAGGTGGCCCCGGTCCTGGCGGCCGGGTCAAGCTTCGGCGGCACGTCCCAGGTTTCCGGCAACACCGGATTCATCGACCTGTTGAGCTGGTAGACATAGGCCAGCACCTGGGCCACCGCCGTGAACAGCGCGGCGGGAATGACGTCGCCCACCTCGCCGTGGCGGTGCAGGGCGCGGGCCAGGGGCGGCGCCTCGACGATGGGCACCCGGTTTTCCCGGGCCAGTTCCTTGATGCGCTCCGCCACCAGCTGGGAGCCTTTGGCCACCACCAGGGGCGCGGCCATGGTCTTTTCCTCGTATTTCAGGGCCACCGCGAAGTGCATCGGGTTGGTCACCACCACGTCGGCCTTGGGCACCGCCTGCATCATGCGGCGGCGGGCCGCTTCCCGCTGCAATGAGCGAATGCGCGCCTTGATCTGGGGATCGCCCTCCATTTCCTTGCTCTCCTGCCGGATCTCCTGCTTGGTCATGCGCAGGCCCCGGTGGTACTGCCAGATCTGGAACGGCACGTCCAGCAGGACGATGACGCCGAAGGCGGCGGCGGCGGCCAGGAAGGTGAGCAGGGTGATCTGGCCGAAATGGGCCATGGCGGCGTCCAGGGGCTCCACGGCCAGGCCAAGGATGCCCTCGCGCTGGTGCCAGATCATCCAGCCCGCCACGCCGGCGATCAGACCGCCCTTCATCAGCGCCTTGACCAGTTCCGCCAGGGAATTCCAGGAAAACAGCCGCCCCAGTCCGGTGATGGGATTCAGCTTGGCGAAATCGAATTCGAACGCCTTGGTCGAGAACACCCAGCCGGAAATCAGGACATTGGCCGCCACGGCGGCCACCACCACCGCCACGGCCATGGGGAGGAACAACAGCATGCCGTCCATGCCCGCATCCATGAGGTTGCGGCCCATCATGGCCGGGCTGGCCACGTCACCGGCATCGAAGGACAGGGTGTCTTGCATCACCCGGCTCAGACCCCGGAACATGAACAGTCCGATGACGGCGATGACGCCCACGCTGGCCAGCAAGACCGCCAGGGTGGCAAGCTCCCGGGAACGGGGCACATTGCCCTGTTCCCGGGCCTGGTCGAGCTTTCGCGCCGACGCAGGTTCCGTGCGTTCGAGATCACTGTCTTCCGCCATCCTCGGGTCCGGCCGCGAGCCGGCTCAAGGTTATGTCAACGCGCGGCAGTTTAGCATGGCGACCTTCGCCGAAAGCCGCGCCCGGCAAAGAAAAACGGCCTGCCGAGGGGCGCCCCGGCAGGCCGTTTTCGGGGGGAGGAAAACGCTCAGTGAGCGCTCAGTGGGCCTGCACGCCGGGGCCGAAGAAACGGTAGCCCATGCGCATCTGGCGGCTAAGGTCGAAGCGCTTGCGGTCGGTGTCGCTGGCGAAGCTGGCGGCGATGCCCGAGTAGGCCTTTTCCACCCAGGCGCCGTCCATCAGCAGGTCGGCCACGCCCTCGGCCCAGCGCAGCTTGTCGTTGGCGCTGGCGAGGCGGCCACCGCAGGCGGTCATCAGGGGGGCGATCTCGGACACGGGCAATTCATAGGCCTTCAGGCGGGCGGCCAGTTGCACGCACTGGTCGCCGCTGGCGCAGGCTTCCACGGCCTTGGCGAACAGGGCGTTGGCGGCGGCGTTGTCGCCGATGTCCCGGTACAGCTTGGCGGTGTGGGCCAGGGCGTAGTGATCCCTGGCGCGGCTGGCGGCGTCGCCCAGCAATTTGGCGGCCAGGGCCGAATCGCCCAGGGCGGTCTGCGCGGTTTCCGCCATCTTGGTGTAATCGTAGGGGCCCTCGCCCAGGGCGCGGCCCTCGACGTAGGCGCGGGCGCGGGCCTTGCCGTACTCGGCGTCCCTCAGCTCGGTGGCGCAGGTCATGACGATCTCGCGGAACCAGACGAAGTCGGCGGCGTTGGCCACGCTCTCGTCCAGCAGCTTGCCCAGCCAGGTCTTGTCGCCCAGCCGGTCCACGCCCAGGATCAGGGACTTGAAGCGGGCGAAGTGGAAGCCGCCCTCCTCGCGCATTTGCGTTTCCGCCAGGCCCAGCACCTTGCCGGCGTAGGCCGCGTCCTCCAGGTCGGCCATGATGCGATCGGCCAGGGCGATGAATTGCTTGACCGTGGTGCACTTGCCTTCCTCGTTCTGCAGCTCCACGTACTTGGCCTGGTTGGCTTCCCGCTTGACCAGCTTGGCCTTCACCCGCTCCAGGCGAGGGGCATCGGCGGCGGCGAATTTCTCCACGGCCTCCACCACCTTGCGCATCTCGGCCAGGTTGGCCACGGATTCCTCCGCCTTGTCCAGCATGTCGGTCACGCCGGTGGCGTCGTTCAGGCCGGCATAGACGCCGGCCAGCTCGATCAGCTCGCCGCTCACCGTGGCCACGGCGCCGGCCTTGGCCAGCACCGTCCTGGTGAACTCGGCGTTGCCGGCGGCGGCGGCCAGCACCTGCATCAGGGCGGTGAAGTCCTTGGCGGACTCCAGGGCCTTGTCGTACAGGGCGCCGGCGGCGGCCGGGTCGATCTCGTTCATGGCGCCGGACAGGGCGATCAGGTCGGCGGGACTGCCGTACTTGGCGGCGCCCTCGTTGATGGTCTCCACCGCCCTGGCCTGGTCGCCGCCCTTGGCCAGCATCCTGGCCAGGCGGGCGAAGTCGCCGGCGCGGCCGGCCTTGGCCTTGATCTTGTCGGTCACCTGGCCGAACAGGGTGGCGTCGTTCAGCTCGGCCACCACGCCGGCCAGGCCGTACAGTTCCTCGGTGGCGGAGACTTCCTTTAGCGCCCCGGCCAGCGCCTTGGCGGCGGCGGGCGCGTCGGCCAGGGCCAGCCACTGGCCCATGCCCACGGACACCTTCTCGCCGCCGTCCATGGCGAAATCGGCGCCCTGGCCCAGCATTTCCTTGGCCTTGCCCGCGTCGCCCAGGGCCGCGTAGCCGATGGCCAGGGTGACGAAGTCCTTGGTGAACATGGCGTCGCCCGCCACCTTGTCCAGGGCCGCCTTGGCGTCGGCGGTGCCGGTGAAGGCGGCGGACGTCAGGATGTCCTTGGCGTAGGCCATGTCCGCCGGCTCGTCGAAGCACTCGCGGGCAAGGGCGAACAGATCGGCGGCCTTGGCGGCGGCGGCTACTTTGGGCTCAAGAGTGGTGCGATTGGCCATGGAAATCTCCGGAAATGAGGGAAATCAGAAACTTGCACACTGTACAGGGGCCGGGCCCCGGGCGGGCTAGGGTTTTTTTATTGGGGGATAAGGGATTTTTACGGTCACGTATCCCCACTCTCGATAAAACGATTCGATATCGGATACGGCGTATCCCGCAAATACGTCTTGACCTCACGGGCAATGTCCACCGCGCTCTCCGGCCGCTCCCGGCATTTCTCCGCCCAGGATCGTCCCGGATGCAGCACGTCCCAGCGCGGCCTTTGCCCCTGATGCCTTCCCTTACCGGGGTCGTGGTTGCCGAAACCGTCCACCAGACTGTTCCAGACCGGCGCGAAGCGGGCGATGAGGAGGGATTCGCCCAGGGGTATCCAGATGTCTTCCACCACCAGGAAGCGGCAGAAAAAATCCGCCAGTTTCAGGTTGTCCACAACGCGAATGCTGTCCGCGTGCTCGGCAAGGCGCTTGTGCAGGGCACGGGTGCGGATTTCGCCGACACCGCCCTCCTCGGTACCGCCTTGCCCACGATGGGAGCGGAAACGCCCCCCGTGCTGGCGTGTCCTTGTAGGCGGGAAAGTCGCCGAGATAGTAAATGGCGTAGATACCGGCGCCCTCGAAGGCATCAATCTCGCCCAGGGGGTGAACCCGACTGGCCAGCAGGGCCTCGGCGACGCTGGCGCCCAGGTTGCGCTTGTCCAGGGGGTTGAAAGGCAGGATCTTGTCGCTCATGCGACCGCCCGTTGACTGTCCCTTTGCCGGGCAAGGGCCGCCAACTCGGTGGTGATCAGGCGCTCCGCCACGCCGCCGGCGACCAGGTGGCCGAGGGCGACGGGCACGGCGTTGCCCAGTTGGCGCATGGCCTCGCTCCAGGCGCCATGCAACAGATAGCCGTCGGGAAAGGTTTGCAGGCGCGCGGATTCGCGGATGGTGAAGTAGCGGGTGGAACCGTCCGGGCGAAGCAGCATGTTCTCGCCGCCCGGCACGCCGTGGTCGCCGGCCTTGAGGGTCTTGGCGGGCAGGTCCAGGGGGCTGCCGGTATGACCGGGATAGGGCCGGGCGCCGGGCTGGAACCGGTGGTTGGCGATCTCGCCGGCCAACCCCGATTCGGGGTCGGGCAAATCGACCAGGGCATCGCGCACGGTGCGCCAGGGTCGCTCGGCGGGAGCAAACAGGGATTCACGCAGGCGCGCCACCCGCGCCGTCACGTTGCCGGGCATGGGCGGCCGATCCCGAAGGGCGACGCCGTGACGGTCCCAGTATTCCCCGCTGACCCATTGGTCATGCAGCAGACCGTCGTAGCCATGAGTGGGTTTGGGAAAATTCCACTCGATACCCAGGTCGGCGCGAAAACCGACCATGAACACACGCTCTCGCCGCTGAGGCACGCCGTAATCCGCCGCGTTCACCAGGGTCGGCACCACGTTGTAGGTGAGATCGCGACCATGGGCGCGGCCCGAGGCGCGCTCACCCTGGAGGCGGGCGAAGTGGTCGCTCCAGCTTTCTCCGGCCCGGCTGACGACCTCGGGGAACTCCAGTTGCAGCAGGATGTACTGGTAGTAGTTGGCGAAGGAGGAGCGGGTCAGGCCCTTGACGTTCTCCAGGATGAAGGCCTTGGGGCGCAGCCGCCGCACGATCTCCACCGTGGGGGGGAACATGTCGCGATGGTCGTCGTGGGCGCGGTGCTTGCCGCCCATGGAGAAGGGCTGACAGGGAGGACCGCCGGCCAGGAGCTCGATGTCCCCGGTGATGCCGCTCCAGTCGAAAGCCCGCGCGTCGCCCTCGTGAAGTGGCCAGTCCGAGACAAGGGGGTGACCGCGACGCTGGTTTTCCCGCACCGTGTCGCAGGCCCAGCGGTCCCATTCCACCACCGCCAGGGACTTGAACCCGGCCAGGCTCACGCCCAGGGCCAAGCCCCCGGCGCCGGCGTATAACTCGACCGCTCTCATGTCTCGATCCCCCTCATGACTCCAGGAATCGGCGGATTTTCCGGGTCAGCTTCGGCATATCCCGCAACTCGCATTCCCAAACCACCAATATCCGCCACCCTGATTTTCTCAACAGTCGCTGATTCACCCGGTCCCGCGTCTGGTTGCCCTCCAGCTTGGGCAACCAGAAATCCAATCGCGACTTGGGCAATCTCGCCAACTCGCAGTTTTCGTGACGATGCCAGAAACAACCGTGCACGAACAGCACCTTGCCGCGCCCGGCGAACACCAGGTCCGGCGTGCCCGGGAGCCGCGCGTCATGGAGCCGGTATCGATAACCCATCCCGAACACCAGCCGGCGCACGGCCATCTCCGGCCGGGTATCTTTCGCCCTTACCCTGGCCATCTGGCGGCCGCGTGCTTCGGGACTGATATTGTCCATGGGGGCCCGGTTCCCGCGTTCGATGGAACGACGTTAAGGAATGGTGACGCGCCCGCGGGTAATCACAATACGTAGCGCGCCAGATCCTCGCTCGCCGCCAGGGCCGATAGCCGCGCATCCACGTAGGCGGCGTCGATGTACAGGGTCTCGCCGCCGCGCTTGTCCGCGTCGAAGGACAACTCGTCCAGCAGGCGTTCCATCACCGTGTAGAGGCGGCGGGCGCCGATGTTCTCGGTGCGTTCGTTGACGCTCCAGGCGATCTCGGCCAGGCGGCGGATGGCGTCGTCGCCAAAGGCCAGCTTCACGCCCTCGGTTTCCATCAGGGCCTGGTATTGCCTGGTGAGGCAGGCGTCGGTGCCGGTGAGGATGCGCTCGAAGTCCTCCACGGACAGGCTTTGCAGTTCCACCCGGATGGGGAAGCGGCCCTGGAGTTCGGGAATCAGGTCCGAGGGCTTGGACAGATGGAAGGCGCCGCTGGCGATGAACAGGATGTGGTCGGTCTTGACCATGCCGAACTTGGTGGTGACGGTGGCGCCCTCCACCAGGGGCAGCAGGTCGCGCTGCACGCCCTGGCGGGAGACGTCGGGGCCGTGGCCTTCCCGGCCGGCGATCTTGTCGATCTCGTCGAGGAAGACGATGCCGTTGGCTTCCACGTTGCGCAGGGCGGCCAGCTTGATCTCCTCCTCGTTGACCATGCGGCCGGCTTCCTCGTCGGCGAGCTGCTTCATGGCCTCGGCGATCCGGAGCTTGCGCTTCTGGCTGCGCTTCTGTCCCAGGTTCTGGAACATGCCCTGGAGCTGGCTGGTGAGTTCCTCCATGCCGGGGGGCGCGAAGATTTCCATGGAGGCGGGGTGGGCGGCCATGTCCAGTTCGATTTCCTTGTCGTCCAGCTGGCCTTCCCGCAGCATCTTGCGGAATTTCTGCCGGGTGGCGGATTCCTCCGGCTTGGCGTCCGCCTGCCAGGCATCCCGGGCGCCGGGCAGCAGGGCGTCGAGGATGCGCTCCTCGGCGGCTTCCTCGGCGCGCATGCGCACCTTGCGGGTGGCCTCCTCGCGGGCCTGCTTGACGGCGATCTCCGCGAGATCGCGGATGATGCTGTCCACGTCCTTGCCGACATAGCCCACCTCGGTGAACTTGGTGGCCTCAACCTTGATGAAGGGGGCGCCCGACAGGCGGGCGAGGCGGCGTGCGATCTCGGTCTTGCCGACCCCGGTGGGGCCGATCATGAGGATGTTCTTGGGGGTGATTTCCTGGCGCAGGCCGTCTCCCACCCGCATGCGCCGCCAGCGGTTGCGCAGGGCGATGGCGCAGGCGCGCTTGGCGTCGTTCTGGCCGACGATGTGCTTGTCGAGTTCGTGGACGATTTCCTGGGGGGTCATCTGGGTCATGACAGTGCGGATGGCGATGCGGGATGGCGACCAGTCTAACATCCGGCCCCGACATCGCCGCCGCCGCAAACAAGTATGATCCCGGGAGCTATAGTCCATTCACAGGCAGGAACCCGAGGAGATTCATCATGTATGCGCGCGCAATCTTGCTGGGGGCGGCCCTGGCCGTCTCTCCCGTCCAGGCGGTGGAAATCGCCAGGGTCGGCGACCTGGAAATGCACTGCATCGCGGTGCCCACCAGCGAACTGACGGCGGAAGCCGCCAAGGCCTACAACGTGGACCAGGGCTCGGGCCGGGGGCTGCTCACCATCACGCTGATGAGGAAGGGCCGCAACGGCGAGGCGAAAGCCGTGCAGGGCCAAGTCTACGCGGGGGCGATCAACCAGAAGAACCATATCTCCAGCATCCCCATCCGCCAGGTCCAGGAAGGCGACAATGTCTATTACCTGGGCGAATACCGGGTGGCGGCTCCGGACACCCTGCGCTTCCTGGTCAACGCCAACGTGCAGGGCAGGATGATGAAAGCGGAATTCAGCCGCGCCTTCAGTACGCCATAGCCCCCGGTCAGGCCAGGAGCTGGAGCAGTCCCCACACGCCCAGCCCCGCCACCACGAGGCCCGCCAGGCGGCGCAGCCACACCTGACGGGTGAGTTCGCGCAGGCGGGCCGCGCCCCAGCCCATGAGCAACAGGTTGGGCAAGGTACCCAGGCCGAAGGCCAGCATCAGCAGGCCACCCCGCCCCGCCCCGCCGGAAGCCAGGGCGGAAACCAGCACGCTGTAGACCAGGCCGCAGGGCAGCCAGCCCCACAGGACGCCGGCCACCAGGGCCTGGCCCGGATTCCGGATCGGCAGAAGCCTGCCCAACAGGGGCTGAGCCTTGCGCCACACGCCGCCGCCCAGGCGCTCGATCACCAGCACGGACTGGTTCAGCCCGGCCAGGTAGAGGCCAAGCAGGATGAGCACCACCTGGGCGAGCAGATACAGACCCCGTTGCAGGGGAAACAGGCTGTCCGAGAGGAAGGCGGCGGACCCGAGCAGTCCCGCCAGGGCGCCGACCAGGGTATAGCTGGAAAGGCGGCCGGCGTTGTAGGCCAACTGGAAGGCCAGGGTACGGCCGTGACCCGGCGGGGAAGCGCCCGGGGCCTGGAACGACATGGCGGCGACGATGCCGCCGCACATGCCGACACAGTGGGCGCCGCCGAGAAGGCCGGTCAGGAAGGCCGCCAGCAAGGAAAGTTCAGGCATCAGGAAAGTGGGCGGAAGATAGTTGGCGGTTGGCGGGAAAACCTCCCTGACGACCGCCAACTTTCCTTACTCGCACAGCATGCCACCGTCGATCCAGGCCTTCGCCTCCCGCGCCCACGCCTCGTAGCCGCCGGGCACCGCGGGGAAACGCCCCGCCGGCGTCATGCCGCTCTCCAGGGCCCAGCGGATACGGGCATCCTCCAGGAGGTGACGGGTCATCGCGGCCTTCGGGTCGCCCGCGCCCAGGTTGCGCTTGATCAGCTGGCAGGTTTCGGCGGGCCCCAGGCCGGTGTAATCCAGCTTCTCGTTGGGCGCCAGCCACTCTCCCCGGGGCAGTCCGGTGATGCGCCGGGTATGGCAGTTGTCGCAAAGATAGCGGGAACGGTGGGAGGTAAAGCCACGGCCGTTGCTTTTCCCGCTGTTGAACTGGTGGCACTGGATGCAACGAGCATGGTGGAACTTCTCGTGCAGGGCGTCGCCGAACTTGACCGGGGCGGCGCTCCAGGCGGGCATGCCCGTCAGCAGCAGCAGGAGCGGCGGCAACCAGAACAAGGGGCTCATGACGCCTCCGCCTCCACGGGCACGAAGATGTCGCGATAGGCCGCATAGGTGGAAGTCAGGGTCCAGGGCACGAACACCAGCAATCCCAGGCCGAAGGGAATCAGCACCGCCACCACCCCGGCCAGCCCCAGGATCAAACTGTAATAGAGGATGGGCCGCCAGTTGACGGCGCAGGCCCACAGGCTCCACCACAGGGCGCGGCCGGGCGGAAAGCGCTCGAACAGCACCAGGCCGGGGGAAAACCAGGTGGCCATGAGCAGGGGCGCGAACAGCAGCGTGCCCAGGCTCAGGGCCGGCAGGGCGGTGGCCACCACGCGCTCGGCCTCCTCGGGTGTCAGGGCGGCGGGCATCTGGGCCTGGCGCAGCAAGGCCTCCAGGTCGCCCCCGGTCAGGAACCCCACCAGGTTGAAGATCAGCAGGGCCGCCAACATGTACGCCACGCCGATGACCAGCAGGGCATTGCGACCTTCCCGCCAGCCCGCGCCGAGAAAGACGAAGGTGACCGGCTCGCCCTGGCTGCCACCCCGGCTGGCGGCGAGGAAGCCCGCGACCACAAAAGGCGACAGCACATGCACCAGAAACCCGCCCGCCAGCGGCAGCATGCCGAGCGCCATCAGCACCAGGAATACCAGCGCGGTCATGCCGGTCCAGGGGATCGGCGCCAGCTTGAACAGGCGCCAGCCCTCCTTGACCCAGGCGAGGCCGGCGATGGCGGGGGGACGTGAAATCGTGAGCGGGAGCATTTATCGTCAAATGAAAACCGCCGCTGGCGCGGCGGCGTGGAAATCAACCCGAAGCGCTGTTCAGAATTCGTGAATGACCCACATGGGCACCTGGAAGTTCGGCGACAGGTCGTCGTACATCCGCATCTGCCCATCGCCGCGCTGGTCGATGAGGTAGTAGGGCTTACCGTGGGGCGGTGTCACCTTGATCATGTAGAGGCGGCCCTTGACGCGGAATTCCTCGACCCGGTCCTGGCCGCGCTGAACGATGGTGATCTGGGGCTCCAGGGCCGGATCCTGCACCATGCCGGGTGGCGGCGGGATGTCGGGCAGGGCCTCCAGCCGTGACTTTTCCTCCGCGTTGGCGACGGGGATGAGCAACAGGCTGGCGAGCAGGAATGGAGCGATGCGCATGACGATGGCCTCGGTGGGAACGCTTTGATTCTAGCAGCCTGTCCCGCCTCATCAGAGATTGAGCAGGATTTCCCGCTCCTGGGGGGAGGGCTGGAAACCGCGCGTCTCGTAATGGCGGAAGATCGCCTCCACCACCTGGTCCGGCTCGTCGATCATCTGCACCAGGGTCATGTCGTCCGCGTCGATCATGCCCTCCCGCACCAGGGTGTCGCGGAACCAGTCCACCAGGCCGCCCCAGAAGGCGGATTTGACCAGGATGATGGGAATGCGCCGGGTCTTGCCGGTCTGCACCAGGGTCAGGGCCTCCATCAACTCGTCCAGGGTACCGAAGCCGCCGGGCATGACCACGTAGGCGCCGGCGAACTTCACGAACATGACCTTGCGGGCGAAGAAATGACGGAAGGTCTGGCTGATGTCCTGGAAGGGGTTGGCGCGCTGCTCGTGGGGAAGCTGGATGTTCAGGCCGACGCTGGGGGACTTGCCGAAGAAGGCCCCCTTGTTGGCCGCCTCCATGACCCCCGGCCCGCCGCCGGAGATCACCGCGAACCCGGCGTCCGACAGCTTGCGGGCGATGGCCTCGGTGAGCATGTAATAGGCCGAGTCGGGCTGGATGCGGGCGCTGCCGAAGATGCTCACCGCCGGGCGGATGGGCGCCAGCCGCTCGGTGGCCTCCACGAACTCGGCCATGATCTCGAACATGCGCCAGGACTCCCGGGCGGAGAGCCGCGCCTCGTCGCTGCCGCCGGGGTCGAAAAGATCGGGTAGCTTGGGTTTGCTCATGGTCCGGTCGGGTAGGGTCAGACGCGCGGATTGTAGCGCCGGCACCGATCGTTCACCCCGAATACAATGCGCCATTCCCCGGAGGACCCATGACCCACACGCTGCTATTGGTGGACGGTTCGTCCTACCTCTACCGCGCCTTCCATGCCCTGCCCGACCTGCGCAGCGCCGAGGGCTTCCCCACCGGCGCCATGCACGGCGTCATCGCCATGCTGCGCAAGCTGCGCCGCGACTACCCCAGCGCCTACGCCGCCTGCGTCTTCGACGCCAAGGGCAAGACCTTCCGCGACGACTGGTACCCGGAATACAAGGCCCACCGCCCGCCCATGCCCGAGGACCTGGCGAAGCAGATCCCGCCCCTGCACGAGGCGGTGCGCGCCCTGGGCTGGCCCCTGCTGATGGTGGACGGGGTGGAAGCGGACGACGTCATCGGCACCCTCACCCGCCAGGCGGAGGAAGCGGGCATGGAAGCCATCGTTTCCACCGGCGACAAGGACCTGGCCCAACTGGTGACGCCCCGGGTGCGGCTCGTCAACACCATGACCAACGAGGTGCTGGACGAGGCCGGCGTGCTGGCCAAGTTCGGCGTGCCCCCCGGCCGCATCGTCGACTACCTGACCCTGGTGGGCGATACGGTGGACAACGTGCCCGGTGTCGACAAGGTGGGCCCCAAGACGGCGGCGAAGTGGATCGAACAGTTCGGCAGCCTGGACGAACTCATGGCCAGGGCCGGCGAGGTGAAGGGCGCCGTCGGCGAGAACCTGCGCCGCGCCCTGGACTGGCTGCCCACGGGACGCAGGCTGGTCACGGTGAAGACCGACGTGGCCCTGGACGTGCATCCCAACGACCTGTCCTGGAAGATGGAGGACACGGCGGCGCTGCGGGAATTGTTTACTCAATACAGCTTCCGCACCTGGTTAAAGGAATTGAATCTCTCCTCCCCAACCGTCCCCGCCAGCATGGAGGTAGAAAACCCCTCCCCCGCTAGCGGGGGAGGCGGGGAGGGGGAGCCTACCGGAACGGAATGGGTGCCCCCCCCACCTCTCACCGAGACCGTGGTCCACCGCCACTACGAAGCCATCCTCGACGAAGCCGCCCTGAACCGCTGGATGGACGCGCTTACTCATGCCGACCTGGTCTGCCTGGACACGGAAACCACCAGCCTGGACCCCATGCGGGCGAAGTTGGTGGGCCTGTCCTTCAGCATCGAGGCCGGCGAGGCGGCCTACCTGCCCCTGGCCCACCATTACGCCGGCGCCCCGGACCAGTTACCCCTGCATGACGTCCTCGCCCGCCTGAAGCCCTGGCTGGAGGATCCCGCCCGCGCCAAGGTGGGCCAGAACCTGAAATACGACTGGCACGTGCTCATGAACCACGGCGTCGACCTGCGCGGCATCGCCCACGACACCCTGCTGCAAAGCTACGTGCTGGAAGCCCACGAGCGTCACGACATGGATACCCTGGCGGCCCGCCACCTGGGGGAAACCACCATCAAATACGAGGAGGTGTGCGGCAAGGGCGCCAACCAGATCGGCTTCGATCAGGTGGATGTGGAACGGGCCACCGCCTACGCCGCCGAGGACGCCGACATCACCCTGCGCCTGCACCGCGCACTGCATCCCGCCCTGGTGGCCACGCCCAGGCTGGAAAGCGTGTACCGGGACATGGAAATGCCCCTGCTGCCCATCCTGGCGCGCATGGAACGCACCGGCGTCAAGCTGGACGCGGACCTGCTGCGCCGGCATTCCGGCTTCCTGGCCGGCGAGATGCTGGAACTGGAAGCCAGGGCCCACCAGGCCGCCGGCCAGCCCTTCAACCTGAACTCTCCCAAGCAGCTGGGCGAAATTCTGTTCGGCCAGCTGGGCCTGAAGCCCAGGAAGAAGACTCCGGGCGGCGCCCCTTCCACCAACGAGGACGCCTTGCAGGAACTGGCCCTGGACCACCCCCTGCCCAAGCTGATCCTGGACTACCGGGGCCTGGCCAAGCTGAAATCCACCTACACCGACAAGCTGCCGGGCATGATCAACCCCACGACGGGCAGGGTGCACACCACCTATTCCCAGGCGGTGGCGGTCACCGGCCGGCTCGCCAGCAACGACCCCAACCTGCAGAACATCCCGGTACGCACGGTGGAGGGCCGCAAGATCCGCGAGGCCTTCATCGCCGAACCCGGCTGCGTCATCATCTCCGCCGACTACTCCCAGATCGAGTTGCGCATCATGGCCCACCTCTCCGGCGACGCCGGCCTGCTGAAGGCCTTCCACGAGGACGCCGACATCCACCGGGCCACCGCCGCCGAGGTGCAGGGCGTGGCCCTCGAAGCCGTCACCCCGGACATGCGGCGCATGGCCAAGGCGGTGAACTTCGGCCTCATCTACGGCATGTCCGCCTTCGGCCTGGCCACCAACTCAACGTGGAACGTTCCGTCGCCCGGGCCTACATCGACCGCTACTTCGCCCGCTATCCCGGCGTGCTGGACTACATGAACCGCACCCGGGAAGCGGCCCGCTCCCAGGGCTACGTGGAAACCCTGTTCGGCCGCCGCCTGTATCTGCCGGAACTCTCGGGCGGCGCCCCGGCGAGGCGCCAGGGCGCCGAGCGGGCCGCCATCAACGCCCCCATGCAGGGCACGGCGGCGGACCTGATCAAGCTCGCCATGATCGCGGTGCGGGGCTGGCTGGACGGGGCAGGGCTCAAGTCCCGGCTCATCATGCAGGTCCACGACGAACTGGTGCTGGAGGTGCCGGAATCCGAACTCAAACGCGTACGCGACGAACTGCCCGAGAAGATGTGCGGCGTCGCGGCCCTGCGGGTTCCGCTCAAGGCCGAAGTGGGCGTGGGCCCCAACTGGGAGGCGGCCCACTGACGTCCCCTACCGAACAGCGGCGACATTGCTGGCCGCGCCCCTTTGTCGCAAGCCCGGGGGCGGCGGGCGCGGCATTACGGAATCCGTGTGTTCAGGACTGAGTCCAGCCCGGGCACCACTACCACCTCTAGCCGCACGGCCCGGAGACAAGCGCAAAAAACCCCGCCGTGGCGGGGTTTCTCCCGAGGAGGTGGCGCTTATTCCCAGTCGTAGGTTTCCAGGGCGTCCTTGTAGACCAGATGGGGCAGCAGCCGGGTGTCGTAGGGCAGGGCCTGGTGATAGCGCCAGCCATTCTTGTCCGCGTCGGTCAGGAAGCCGTCATGGTTCAGGTCGACGTTCATCGTCTTGATCGTGCCATCGGCCTGCTTCTTGGGCGCGGTCAGATTGATGCCTACGAAGCCTTCCCAAATATTACGCACATTGGTGTAGCCGGCATCGGTCAGCACGTTGGCGGCCCCGACGCTGCGCACGCCGGTGCGGCAGAGGGTGTAAACGGGGGTATTTTTGTTGGGCACTGCACGCTCCACGTAGCGCAGGAAATCCTCATTGCTTTGGGGTACCTGGGCAACGCTCTTGATGCAGGCGCCATCCGGTGCACGGCCCTTGTCATCGCATTCCTGATAGATATAGGGATAGGGCACGTTCAACGCGTGCTCGGGATGCCCCTCGCGGTATTCGGGCGTGCTGCGCACATCCAGAATAACGGGCCGCTTGGAAGGATTGGTCCACTTGCCGCGTTTGACCACCGTGTCCACGAAAGCCTGGGCCGGGCTGATTTCAGACGCGTAATAGCCGCACAAACCAGAACGGTTCTCATAGAAAGGGCAGGGTGGCTCATCCGCCAGGGCGGAACCGGAATACACGGCGGAAAAGGTCAGGGCGAAAAGGGCGTGCCGGGTCAATGTCTTCATGTCAGTCGTCTCCTCAAAAATGCGTGTCTTATTGCTGGACAATCGGGCAACCTGGTAAGGATGCCTGGGACGATTATTTGACTAATTTTTTATGGGCACAATAGAAGATTATGGAATTGGGCAAACGGTAAAGAATTTGCCGCCTTCACCCTGCTAAACAGACTTGCGGATCCAAATTATTGATTATTAAGAAGCTGTCGGTGTCCGACCAGTGTGGTCGATCGGGAAGTGGGCCACATCCCCGTGACACTTCCGGTGCTGGATGCGGAGGTTATCGAAACGACATCTATTAATTATTTTTATGTCTGTCCAGCCCACTCCATCCCCTGCGGATACGGAACCAGGACCGAAACCGGAGCGCATTGGGAGGCCTCTGGTCATCAATGGGTCCCGGTCCATTGCCGCATGCGAAAGGCGGGGAGTGGCGCGGTCACCGCCAGTTGTCCGCGCCATGCCATTGGCCGCCTCTTTCCTGGCGTAGCATGTACGCCTGTCCTTCCAACTTCCAGCCAACACGGCATTCGCTCATCCTCCAGCCATGACCCATGACCCCATCCAACGCATCCGCAAGGGCCTGAGCGCCGGCCACACCCTGTTCTACGTGCTGTGCCAGGAAGAGGAAAGGCTGGAGCGCATGCTGGCTGAAGTCAGCGCCAGCCATTACGGCGACGACCGTCCGCTGGTGACCTGGACCAGCACCGCCGGCTTCCGCGCCGGCGATGGCGAGGCGGAGGCCATCACCGACCCCCTGGCGGCGGTCCGCCACGTCGCCGGCGCCCAGCGCGAGGCGTTCTTCCTGATGGAGGATCTGCCCGCCCGCTTCGACGGCAACCCGGACCTGGTTCGGGCCCTGCGGGATCTGGACAAGACCCTGAAGGACCGGAATGTGCATGTCTTCCTGTCCCACCCCCAGCTCGTGCTGCCGGAGGCCCTGAAGGGACAGGTCTTCCCCGCCGAAATGGGCATGCCCACGGAACGGGAGATCTTCGATTTCCTCAACCGCGCCATCGCGACGCAGCGCCTCCCGCCCCAGACCGAGGAATGGATTTCGACCTGCGGCGCCGCCATGCGGGGCATGAGCCTGTACGAGATCGAACACCTGCTGCGCCGCCTGACGCGGGATCGCCGGCTGCGGCTGGACGACGCCCTGCCGGAAATCATCGAGGCCAAGTCCGCCGTGCTCATGAAGGAGGGCTGCCTCAAGTACATCGGCCACGCCGTGGACATCGCCCACCTGGGCGGGCTGGACAACCTGAAGGAATGGGTGCTCAGCCGCAAGCCCCTGTTCTCCCGGCGGGCCATCGAATCGGGCCTGCCCCTGCCCAAGGGGGTGCTGTTCATGGGCGTCAGCGGCTGCGGCAAGAGCATGGCGGCCAAGGTCATCGCCGGCACCTGGAACCTGCCCCTGGTGCGCCTGGACATGAACCTGGTGCTGTCCGGGGCCTACGGCGCCCCCGAGTACGCCTTCGACCGGGCCCTGCGGGTCGCCGAGCAGATCGCCCCCATGGTGCTGTGGATCGACGAGATGGAGAACAGCTTCGGCTACGACGTGGGCGCCACCGGCGGCAACACCAACATCTTCTCCAGCTTCCTGACCTGGATGCAGGAGAAGCCGGATTCGGTCTTCGTGGTGGCCACCGCCAACCGCATCGAAAAGCTGCCGGCCGAGGTGATCCGCAAGGGCCGCTTCGACCAGTTGTTCTTCCTGGACCTGCCCAGCGACGAGGAACGCAAGATGATCTTCCGCATCCACATCGCCGCCTTCGGCCTGGACGCGGATGTGTTCAACCTGAACCTGTTGACCGCCGCCACCCGGGAATGGAGCGGCGCCGAGATCGAACAGGCGGTCAAGGCGGCGCGCATCAAGGCCTTCACGGAAAACCACCCCTTCAGCCAGAACGACATCATCTGGAACACCGCCCGCATGGTGCCCCTGTCGCGCACCATGGGCGAGCAGATCAAGGAATTGCGCCAGTGGGCCCAGACCCGGGCGACGCCGGCCTCGAAGAAGGCCGAGGCCTGACCAGGGACTGAGCGGGGTTCACGGGTTCCAGCGGGCCGCAGCCTGGTCGTCCGACTCCCGCGCGTCCACCCACTTCTCGCCCACCGGGGTGGCCTCCTTCTTCCAGAACGGCGCCCGGGTCTTGAGGAAATCCATGATGAATTCGCAGGCGGCGAAGGCGTCGCCGCGATGGGCGGAGGCCACGGCCACCAGGACGATGGGATCGCCGGGCTTCATGGCGCCGACCCGGTGGATGACGCAGGCGTCCATCACCGCCCAGCGGGCGCGGGCCTGCTCGACGATGTCGGCGAGGGATTTCTCGGTCATGCCGGGGTAGTGCTCCAGGGTCATGGCGGAGACACCCTGGCCCTCGTTGATGTCCCGCACCAGGCCCAGGAAGCTGGCCACGGCGCCCACCTTGGGGTTGTCGCGGTAGAGGGCGGCGACCTCGGTTTGCAGGTCGAAGCTCTCGCTTTGCACGGCGATCTTCATGGTTCTATTGCCTCTCTGGAAAGCCAAGCCGTCTTCAACAGGTCCGACACCACACTCCCCACCCCATCCCTCCCCGCCGGCGGGGGAGGCTGGGAGGGGGAGTTTAGGAGGGGGAAGAACATGGCCCTGCTTGCAAAAATCCGTTCTTGTTCACATCTTGTCCATCAGATAGCCCAGCCCGCGCAGGGTGCGGATGGTGACCCCGGCGGGTTCCAGCTTCTTGCGCAGCCTGTGCACATAGACCTCGATGGCGTTGGCGCTGACTTCCTCGCCGTAACCGCACAGGGTCTCGATCATCTGGTCCTTGCTCACCACCTTCCCCAGGCGGAACAGCAGGGCCTCCAGCACGGAGACCTCCCCGCTGGGACAACTCCAGGACTTCATCGCCGACGCTGGCGCGCCGCCCCACGGTGTCGTAATCCAGGGACCCGCACACCACGTGGGGGCTGCCGCCCTGGCCCCGGCGCAGCAGGGCCCGGGCCCGGGCCTCCAGTTCGGCCAGGTTGAAGGGCTTGGTGAGGTAGTCGTCGGCCCCCAGGTCCAGGCCCTTCACCCGGTCCTCCACGCCGTCGCGGGCGGTGAGGATGAGCACCGGCGTGATGCCGCCGCCGCTCCGGTGCTGGCGCAGCACCTGCAGGCCGTCCAGCCGGGGCAGGCCCAGGTCCAGGATGACCAGGTCGAAGCCGCCGCCGCGCAACAGGCCCAGGGCCATCTCGCCATCGGTGGCGGCGTCGGTGGCATAGCCGGCGGCCCGCATGGCGCGGGTCAGGCTGTCCTGCAGGATGGGATCGTCCTCGACGATGAGTACTCGCACGGCGTAAGGATGGCGTAAGGCGTGGCAACTAGGATACCCCAACCCAACCGCGCTTCGGTTGTAACGATCCTCCCCCGCTCGTTGCCTCGGCGACGGGCACTACCCCCCGGCTTGTCCGGGGGGTTTTCATTTCAGCCGCCGGATACGCGCCCTCGCCGGGCGGAGGAATTTCATACCTCCATATTTCACACCTCCATCTCCGCTTTGTAAGGGCGATGTAAGTGCCCACCCGTAGCATGTCCCGCCGTCCATGCCTCATGACGGACGTTGTCCCTTGCCCTTTGGAGTCACACCATGTCCAAGACAGAAATGAACTGGGCGGCCATCGATGCCGACCCGCGCTTCCAGGCGCTGCACAAGAAGAAACTCACCTTCCTGTGGTCCCTGATGATCATCTCGGTGGTCTATTACTTCCTGTTGCCCATCGGCGCGGCCTATTACCAGGATCTCTACAAGATCAAGGTCTGGGGCCCGGTCAACGTCGGCATCATCTTCGCCCTGTCCGAGTTCATCGTCGCCTGGACCATCGCCGGCGTTTACGCCGTGCGCGCCAACAAGCAGTTCGATGCGATGGCGGCGGAAATCATCAACGACGCCCACAACATCAAATAAGGACAACACCATGAACCTGAAACTGATTGGCGGCGCCGCTGCGCTCGCCCTCGGCAGTTCCCTGGCCTTCGCCGGCGCGGGCGCGGTGGCCGACGAATTCAAGTGGATGACCTTCGCCGTGTTCGGCGCCATCATCGCCGTGACCATGTACGTGACGTACTGGGCCGCCCGGCAGACCCACTCCACCTCGGAGTTCTACGCCGCCGGCCGTTCCGTGACCGGCATCCAGAACGGCTGGGCCATCGCCGGCGACTATTTGTCCGCCGCGTCCTTCCTCGGCATCGCCGGCCTCATCTCCCTGTACGGCTATGACGGCTTCATGTACTCGGTGGGCTGGCTGGTGGCCTACATCACCGTGCTGCTGGTGATCGCCGAGCCCTGCCGCAACATCGGCAAGTACACCCTGGGCGACATCCTGGCCTTCCGCAACAACCCGAAGGCCTCCAAGACCGTGGCCGCCCTGTCCACCATCACCGTGTCCACCTTCTACCTGACCGCCCAGATGGTCGGCGGCGGCGTGCTGATCAAGACCCTGATCGGCATCGACTACCACGTCTCCGTGATCGGCGTCGGCATCCTGATGCTGGCCTACGTGGTGTTCGGCGGCATGAAGGCCACCACCTGGGTGCAGATCATCAAGGCCGTGCTTGCTGGTGACCGCTTCCATCCTGCTGGTGATCATCACCTGGGGCCAGTACGGCTTCAGCCTGCCCGGCTTCCTCAACGCCGTGATCAGCGATCCCAAGGTGCAAGCCCAGGTCGCCAAGCTGGTGGGTGATGCCGCCACCTCCATGACGCCGGAGGAACTCGGCCAGCGCTTCCTGGAGCCGGGCCTGTTCCTGAAGAACCCCATCGACCAGATCTCCCTGGGCATGGCCCTGGTGCTGGGCACGGCCGGCATGCCTCACATCCTGATGCGCTTCTTCACCGTGCCGACGGCCCAGGCCGCTCGTCAATCCGTGCTGTGGGCCATGGGCATCATCGGCGGTTTCTACGTCCTGACCCTGTTCCTGGGCATGGGTGCGGCCATCAACGTCGGCGCCGGTCCCATCAGCGCGCTGGACAAGGGCGGCAACATGGCGGCCCCGATGCTGGCGCAGTTCGCCGGTGGCGGCGCCGATTCCGTGCTGGGCAACCTGTTCCTGGCCTTCGTCGCGGCCGTGGCCTTCGCCACCATCGTCGCGGTGGTGGCCGGCCTGGTGCTGGCGGCGGCTTCCGCCATGGCCCACGACATCTACGTCGGCGTCATCAAGGGTGACCATGCTTCCCCCCAGGAGCAGGTGATCGCGGCCCGCGTGTCCTCGGTCATCGTCGGCATCATGGCCATCTACGTCGGCATCGCCGCCGAGGGCCAGAACGTCGCCCACCTGGTGGCGCTGGCCTTCGCCGTGGCCGCTTCCTCCAACCTGCCCGCCGTGTTCCTGACCCTGTACTGGAAGCGCGCCAACACCTACGGCATCGTCGCCGGCATGGTGGTGGGCGCGGTCACCGCCATCGCCCTGGTGATGATCTCTCCCAACATGACCTACCCCAAGGCCGTGCTCAAGGAAGCCGACAAGGTGCTGAACGGTGAACCCGCCCAGCCCGCCAAGGAAGCCGTGCCCGCCCAGGCGGCCTCCAGCTTCATGTGCGAGCTGTTCGCCATGGAAGGCTGCGTCGCTTCCGCGCCGGCCAAGGCCGCCGCCACCGAGAAGCCGGCCAAGCCCGGCGCGGCCGAGAAACTGGCCACGCTGAACGCCAAGCTAGCGACCCTGAGCGACGAGAAGGACATCGCGGCGGTCAAGAAGGACATCGCCGCCACCGAGAAGGCCAAGGCCAAGGCCGAGGGCGACCTGAAGAAGTTCGAGGGCCAGACCACCAGCATGATGGGCCTGGAAAAGCCCTACTTCCTGCTCAAGAACCCGGGCCTGATCTCCATCCCCCTGGGCTTCCTGGTGGTGATCCTGGGTTCCCTGCTGTTCCGCGACAAGCGCTCCGAGGAAATGTGGGACGAACTCTACGTGCGCCAGAACACCGGCATCCACGCGGAAGGCGCCACCGCCCACTGAGCCTCCACCGGCCTCCCCCCGTCCGCCGCCGCAAGCGGCGGGCACTCAGACCCCCGGTTCGTCCGGGGGTTTGTTTTTATCGCGCCCGACCAATAACCCGGATGCTTAAGTCTTCTTTAAGTCGCCATTCGTAGAATGCCGCCTGCCAGACGGTTTCGTATGGCTTCACTCACATTGAATTGGAGATACCCATGAACAAGACTCTGATCGCTCTGCTCGCCGCCGCTTCCGTGTTCGCCTTCGGTTCCGCCCAGGCCACCGACGCCGCCAAGCCCGCCGACAAGGCCGCTCCCGCCGCCGCTGCCGCCCCCGCTGCTGACATGAAGAAAGAAGAAGCCAAGCCCGCCAAGAAGGCCAAGAAGGCCAAGAAGGCGGAAGCCAAGCCCGCCGAGGCCGCAAAACCCGCCGAAGCCGCCAAGCCCGCCGAGCCCGCCAAGAAGTAATCGGCAATTCACGCCAATCGAAAAAGCGGGGTTCGCCCCGCTTTTTTTCTGGGTGGAACCCATGCCCCCGTAGCGAACATCCATTGATAATTCACCCATGAAGCTGCTGTTGGCTGAGGACGACCCCATGATCGGCGCGAGTGTGACGAGCGGCCTCAAGCTGGCCGGATTCGCCGTGGACTGGGTGCGGGACGGCGGCGCCGCCCGCGCCGCCCTCGATGACGGCGACTACGGGATATTGCTGCTGGATCTCGGCCTTCCCGTGCTGGACGGCGTCACCCTGTTGAAGGAACTGCGCCGTGGCGATCGCGACATCCCGGTGCTGGTGATTACCGCCCGCGACACCGTGGCCGATCGCATCGCCGGCCTCAATCTGGGGGCCGACGATTATCTGGTCAAACCCTTCGATCTGGACGAATTGATCGCCCGGGTGCATGCCCTCCAGCGCCGGAAACTGGGCCGCGTCCAGCCTGAAATGCGCCTGGGCGGCCTGCGCGTGAATCCCCTCACCCGCGAGGTCACGCGGGATGGCCTGCCACTGTCCCTGTCGCATCGGGAGTTCTCCCTGTTGGCGGCGCTGATCGAGAAGCCGGGCGCGGTCCTTTCCCGCGAGCAACTGGAAGCGCGCCTCTACGGCTGGGATGAGGAGGTCGCCAGCAACGCGATCGAGGTGCATCTCCACAACCTGCGCCGCAAACTGGGCAGCGACTGGGTGCGCAACGTGCGCGGCGTCGGCTACAAACTGGTGGACCCCGCTTCCGCGCCGCCGACTCCGGCGAAACCCGAAACCCGATGAACTCCATTCGCGGGCGCCTGCTCCTCTGGCAAATCAGCGCCCTGTTGCTGACCGGGCTCCTGGTCAGCGTGATCACCTACATGCTGGCCTGGGATGCCTTCAATCGCATCCGCGATTACGGCCTGGAGCAGATCGCCTACTCCGTGGTGCGTCATGGCGTCGAATACGACAACGACGACGAGGTCCGCAACGACCGGGGCCAGTTCGTGAGCCAGATATGGGCCGCGGACGGCAGCCTGTTGTTTTCTTCCATCGAGGATATCGGTCCGCCGCCCCAGGCCCAGGGCCTGCACATCATCGAATGGGAAAACACCGAATGGCGCGTCTATTCCCTGAAGGAAGGCGGGCTGACCATCCAGGTCGCCACCACCTCGGCCAGCCGGGCGCGCAAGTTCGGGCAAATCGCCCCCTGGCTGCTGATCCCCCTCGGGGTCCTGGTGGTGGTGCTGGGCTTCTTCATCCGTGCCGCCGTCGCGCGGGCGCTCGCGCCCCTTGAGCAAATCCGGGGTGAAATCGTGCAACGCGGCGTGCTGCGCCTGCACGCCCTGGACAGCCGGGGCATGCCCGATGAGGTGGCCCCCCTGGTGAACGCCCTGAGCGACCTGCTGGCGCGTCTCGATCAGGCCATGGCGAACCAGCGCCGCTTCATCGCCGACGCGGCCCACGAATTGCGCACGCCGCTCACCGCCGTCAAGTTGCAGGCCCAGATCGCGCGTCGGGCCGAAACCGGGGCGGAGCGCGACACCGCCCTGGCCCAGCTTGGCGAGGGCGTGGACCGGGCCGCCCACCTGGTGGACCAGTTGCTCGGCATGGCGCGCCTGGAGCCGGAAGCGCGCCAGGTCACCTTCACGCCGGTGGCGATGGATGTCCTCGTCAAGCGAGCGGTCGCGGACTTCTCCGCCCAGGCCGATGTCCGCGGCATCGACCTGGGCGTGGGCGCGTGCGACCCCCTGAAACTGGTGGGCCAGGCCGAAAGCCTGCGCATGATGCTGGGCAACCTGCTCGACAACGCCTTGCGCTATACCCCGGCGGGTGGACGCGTCGACGTGGAACTGCGCGCGTCCCCGGGAAAAGCCGTGCTGACGGTTTGCGACACCGGGCCCGGCATTCCGGCTTGCGAGCGGGACCGGGTGTTCGAGCGTTTCCAGCGCCTGGCCGGCGCCGACATTCCCGGCAGCGGCCTGGGCCTGGCCATCGTCAAGCAGGTGGCGGCCATGCATGGCGGCGAGGTCCGGCTGGGCGACGCGCCGGAAGGCGGGCTGCGGGTGGAAATCACGCTTCCCATGGGCTAAGGGCGGCGGGCATTCCAGCAAGCCCGCGGAATCGCATAAGCTAGCGCTTTTGCCACTTTCACCGGAAAGCCATGGCCGCGCCCAATTCCCTGATTCTCGCCACCGCCGAACATCTCGCCCGCTTCGCGCCCTTCGACAGCATGGCGAAGGAGCACCTGATCTGGCTGGCGGAGCGGCTCAAGCTGGCCTACTACGGCAAGGGGGAGGTGCTGCTTTCCCCCGATCACGGCGACGTGAAGCGCTTCTACATCATCAAGCAGGGCGCGGTGCAAGTGGAGCAGACGGAAACGGGCGGAGCCTGGCTGGAACTGCACGAGGGCGAATCCTTCCCCCTGGGCGCGCTGCTGGGCGGACGGACGACCGTCTCCAGCTTCAAGGCCCTCACCGACGTGTTCACCTACGAACTGGACAAGGCGGATTTCCACGCGCTGCTGAAGCTTTCGCCCGCGTTCCAGGACTTTTGCACCCGCCGCATCGCCACCTTGCTGGAGCGCTCCCAGCGCAGCGTCCAGGCCCGCTACGCGACCAGCACGGCGGAACAGCAATCCCTGCGCAGCCCCCTGTCCAGCATCGCCCGGCGCAAGCCGATCACGTGTTCACCGGACACCCCCCTGCGCCAGGCCCTGGAAACCATCCAGGAAAACACCATCAGCGCCATCGTCGTGGTGGAAGGCGAGGATCGGCCGGTGGGCGTGTTCACGGTGCGCGACCTGATCAGCCGGGTCATCCTGCCGGGCACCGACCTGAATACCCCCATGCGCGAGGTCATGACGCCCAACCCGGTTTCCCTGGCGCCCACCGCCCACGCCTTCGAGGCCGCCATGCTCATGGCCCGGCACGGCTTCCGCCATGTGCTGGTGGCGGACGGCGACCGCCTCACCGGCGTGATTTCCGAAAAGGATCTGTTCTCCCTGCAGCGGGTTGGCGTCACCCAGATTTCCGCCTCCATCCGCGGCGCCGCGAATCTGGATACCCTGGTAAAGGCCGCCGAGGACATCCGACGACTCGGCCACAACATGATGGCCCAGGGCGTGGCCGCCGAGCAGCTCACCCAGATACTGTCCACCCTCAACGACATCCTGACCCAGCGCATCATCGAGCTGGAATGTTCCGCCACCCAGGATTGCCGCCACGCCTTCTGCTGGCTGGCCTTCGGCTCGGAAGGCCGCCTGGAGCAGACCCTGTCCACCGACCAGGACAACGGCATCATCTTCACCGTGCCCGAGGGGGAAACCGCCGACCAGGCCCGCGCCTGCCTGCTGCCCCTGGCCGAGCGCATCAACCGGGCCCTGGACGCCTGCGGCTTCCCCCTGTGCAAGGGCGAGATCATGGCCATGAACCCCAAGTGGTGCCTGTCCCTGGACGAGTGGAAGGCCACCTTCGCCCGCTGGATCGATGCCGGCGACCCGGAATCCCTGCTCAACGCCAGCATCTTCTTCGACTTCCGCCCCCTGCTGGGCCAGGAAAAACTGGCCGAGGAACTGCAGGCCTGGCTGCTGGCGAAGACCACCACCACGCCCCGCTTCCTGCACCAGATGGCCGCCAACGCCCTGCGCAACCGCCCGCCCCTGGGCCTGGTGCGCGACTTCGTGGTGGATGGCGAGGGCGACCAGGCCAATACCCTGGACCTCAAGCTCAACGGCACCACGCCCTTCGTCGACGCCGCCCGGGTGCTCGCCCTGGCCACCGGCGTGGCCGCCACCGGCACCGCCGCCCGGCTGCGGGGCGCCGGGCCGAAGCTGAACATTCCGGAATCCGAAGTCGAGGCCTGGCTGTCTTCGTTCTTCTTCATCCAGATGCTGCGCCTCAACGGCCAGCACGAGGAAATGGAGGCCGGCAAGCCCATGGACAACCGCATCGATCCGGACCAGTTGAACGACCTGGACCGCCGCATCCTCAAGGAATCCTTCCGTCAGGCGCGCAAGGTGCAGGCTCGCCTGGCCCTGGACTACAAGGTCTGAGCGCCATGGGCCTGTTCGATCGCTTTTTTGGCCGCCGCGTCGAGCTCGACCCCGCCGCCCGGCAACGCCTGGAGACCTGGCGGGCGCGGCCCGAACCCGGCCTGTCCGACGATTTCCGCGCCACCCGCCTGGTGGTGGTGGACGTGGAGACCACCGGCCTCGACCTGGCGCGCGACCGGCTCATCGCCATCGGCGCCTGCGCCGTGGAGAACGGCCAGGTGGTGATGGCCGACAGTTTCGAGATCGTGCTGCGCCAGGACAAGACCAGCACCAAGGACAACATCCTGATCCACGGCATCGGCGGCGAGGCCCAGCGCGACGGCCTGGAACCGGCGGAGGCCCTGCTGCGCTTCCTCGACTTCCTGGGCAAGTCGCCCCTGGTGGCGTTCCACGTCACCTTCGACCAGACCATGATCAAAAAGGCGGTGAAGGAATACCTGGGCTTCGAGTTCAAGCACCCCTGGCTCGACCTGGCCTATGTCATGCCCGGCCTGCTGCCGGAACATGCCCGCCGCTACCGCGCCCTGGACGACTGGTCCGGCCATTTCCGCATCAACAACTTCGCCCGCCACAGCGCCCTGGCGGACGCCCTGGCCACGGCCCAGTTGTTCCTGTGCGCCCTGCCCCTGGCGGAGGCCAAGCGCTCCACCTGCTACCGCAACCTCCAGGATCTGGAAAAGGCCCAGCGCTGGATCAGCTGGGAGAATTAATTTTTCCACGATTGCTGCAGTGCACATAATTTTTATCCCCGAACGCGCAATCGAAAAGTCAGGCCCGCTCTAGCCTGCGCGGCCACTGGGTTCCGCGTGTAAGCCTCGTGAAAGCTTCAATGTTGCGCCGCAATATTAGCGGCTGCTGATCAAGCCTTTGATTTCGTTGCGCTTTCTTGTTTCATTCGTGATACTCCGCTGCCCGCGTGGCTGTCTGCGCGCGGGTCTGGGGGAGGAGGGTCCGCTCACGCGGACTTCCCAGACCGTACCACCTTGTTTCGATTGGAGGAGCGCAATGCAACTGACGGACAAGCACCGTGAGTATTGGAGCAAGAATTTGCGGCTGACCGCGGTTCTGCTCGCCATCTGGTTCGTGGTGACCTTCGTGGTCATCTACTTCGCACGTGAACTCAACGACATCGTCATCATGGGATTCCCCTTCGCCTTCTACATGGGCGCCCAGGGCTCTCTCATCATCTACGTCCTGGTCATCTGGTTCTATGCCCGGCGCATGAACCAGCTCGACCAGGAGTACGGCGTCCACGAAGGGGAGGACTGACATGAGCGCGGTATCGTCCAACACCGCCTTCTTCAACCAGTTGAAGAAGTACTACACGTTCTACACCGGCGGCTTCATCACCTTCGTCATCGTCCTGGCCATCCTGGAGCAGATGGGGGTCACCCCGAAGGTTCTGGGCTACATCTTCCTGGCCGCCACCATCGCCCTGTATGCCGGCATCGGCATCATGTCGAAGACCGCCGACGTGTCGGAGTACTACGTCGCCGGGCGCAGGGTGCCCGCCCTGTTCAACGGCATGGCGACCGGCGCCGACTGGATGTCGGCGGCGTCCTTCATCGGTATGGCGGGTACCCTGTACCTGACCGGCTATGACGGCCTCGCCTTCGTCATGGGCTGGACCGGCGGCTATGTGCTGGTGGCGCTGTTCCTGGCGCCCTACCTGCGCAAGTTCGGCCAGTTCACCATCCCCGACTTCCTGGGCGCCCGCTATGGCGGCCACCTGCCCCGGACCATCGGTGTGCTGGCGGCCATCATCTGCTCCTTCACCTACGTGATCGCCCAGATCTACGGCGTCGGCATCATCACCGCCCGCTTCACCGGCCTGGAATTCGCGGTGGGGGTCTATGTCGGTCTCGCCGGCATCCTGGTGTGCTCGTTCCTGGGCGGCATGCGCGCGGTGACCTGGACCCAGGTGGCCCAGTACATCATCCTGATCGTGGCCTACATGATCCCGGTGGTGTGGCTGTCGGTGAGCATCACCGGCAACCCCATCCCCCAGATCGCCTACGGCCAGGCCCTGCAGGGCGTCACCGCCAAGGAGAAGGAGCTGAACGATCCTTCCACCGTGCTGGGTGCCGCCGAGGCTAGCGTGCGCGCCATCCACAAGGAGAAGGCCGCAGAATGGGGCGACAAGCTCAAGGCCCTGGACGAAGCCGTGGCCGCCGGCAACGGTGCCGCCTTCCACGCCGAGCAGAAGGCCAAGGTCGAGCAGAAACTGGCCGACCTGAAGGCCGCGCCCGAGCAGGATGCCAAGGCCATCGCCGCCGCCGAGAAGGATCTCAAGGACTTCCCGGCCGACATCGCCAAGCTGAAGGCCAAGTGGAAGGGCGCGGAAACCGGCGCCAAGGGTAAGGCCGGTCCGGTCGCCGCTCACGCGGTTCCCTTCTCCGGCAAGGGCGCCGAGAAGAAGCTGATGAAGGAGAATCCGGCCGCGACGCCGGAGGAAATCGCCAAGGCCAAGGCCGAGGACGAGGCCGCCTCCAGCGACAAGCGCAACAACTTCCTGGCCCTGGTGCTGTGCCTGATGGTGGGTACCGCTTCCCTGCCCCACATCCTGATGCGCTACTACACCACCCCCTCGGTGCGTGACGCGCGCAAGTCGGTGTTCTGGTCCCTGTTCTTCATCTTCCTGCTGTACTTCACGGCCCCCGCCCTGGCGGTGCTGGCCAAGTACGAGGTCTACCACCACCTGGTGGGCTCCTCCTTCGCCAGCCTGCCCGCCTGGGTCAGCAACTGGTCGGCGGTGGACGCGACCCTGATGAAGATCGTGGACATGAACAAGGACGGCCTGATCCAGCTTGCCGAAATCACCATCGGCGGCGACCTGATCGTGTTGGCCACGCCGGAAATCGCCGGCCTGCCCTACGTGATCTCGGGCCTGGTGGCTGCCGGCGGTCTGGCGGCGGCGCTGTCCACCGCGGACGGTCTGCTGCTGACCATCGCCAACGCCCTGTCCCACGACGTGTACTACAAGATGATCGACCCCAACGCTTCCACCGTGCGCCGCCTGACCGTGTCCAAGGCGCTGCTCCTGGTGGTGGCCGTGCTGGCCGCCTATGTGGCCTCGCTGAAACCGGGCGACATCCTGTTCCTGGTGGGCGCCGCCTTCTCCCTGGCGGCCTCGGCCTTCTTCCCCGCCCTGGTTCTGGGCGTGTTCTGGAAGCGGGCCAACTACCTGGGCGCGGTCATCGGCATGCTGGCGGGTCTGGGCGTGTGCATGTACTACATGTACGCGACCTACGACTTCTTCGGCATCCTGGATCCGCTCTGGTTCGGCATCAAGCCCATCTCCGCCGGCATCTTCGGCATGCCCGTCGGCTTCCTGGGCGTGATCATCGGTTCCCTGCTGACCTCGGCTCCGTCCAAGGAAATCCAGGAACTGGTGGACCACGTGCGTTACCCCAGCCTGACCGGGGACATCGACACCAAGGCGGCCTGATCGTGGCTTGATCGTCACCTTGCCGACCACCCCGGCGAAGCGGGGTGGTCACCAACAAGAAGGCCCGCGCAAGCGGGCCTTCTTGTTGGTGCGTGCTGGTGGGAGCTTGTTGGTTTTTCCGCGCCGGTTCCGGACGCGGTCCGGGAACCGATCAGGAACCGGGCAAGTGGGCCACCAGATGCGCCAGGTCGGCCCGCTCGGCATCCCGGATCAGGCGCTTGGCGGTCTGGGGCTCGTGGTCGGCCAGGTGGCGGATCACCGCTTCCACCTTGCCGGGCTCGTGGCAATGATGCCGGGCCATGCCCAGGGCATACCAGGCGGCGCCGTTCATGGGCTGGAGCTGAGCGGCCCGTTCCAGGGCCTCGGCGGCGGCGGCGTGGTCGCCCCGGTGGGCGTGGATCATGCCCTGGCCGTACCAGGCCCGGTCATGCCCGGGATTGAGTTCCGTGACACGGCGGAACGCCTCCAGGGCGCCGGGACGGTCGCCGCCCTGCTCCCGCGCATAGCCCAGGTTGAACCAGGTATCGGCATGCTCGGGCTCCAGCTCCAGGGCCTTGCCGAACCAGTCCGCCGCCGCCGTCCAGCGTTTTTTCTGGGCATGGATCCAGGCCACGCTGCGGGCCGCGCGGACATCCCGCGGATCGGCGCGGAAACTGTCGGCGTAGGCTTCCAGGGCCTTGTCGTGCTGGCGAAACCAGTCCATGACGACGGCGCGCAGGGTGAAGCGAAGATGGTCGAAGTTCATGGTGGCGGTCGCGAACGATCGTGTTGAGAGGGGACTGGATTTTCCCGGTGGTCATGCCCTGGCACAAGCTAAAATCCAGCCTCCAACCGCACCCTTCGTCCCGCCTCCCATGCAAATCGATCTTTTGCTGGTTTCCGTCCTGCGCGTCCTGGTCGAGGTCGCCGGCTTCGCCCTGCTCGGCCAGGGCATCCTGGCCCTGCTGGCGGGCAAGCACCGGTTCAACAACCTGTTCTACAAGATCCTGCAGACCATCACCGGGCCGGCCATCAAGGCGGTGCGCTTCATCACCCCGCGCTTCATCATCGATGCCCACGTGCCCATGGTGACCTTCTTCCTGCTGTTCTGGCTGTGGATCATGCTGGCGCTGGCCAAGCGCTACCTCTGCGGCCTGCATGGCCTGACCTGCTGAGCGGCCGGCGTTTCGGGGCGCCCGGTGTTTCCCGTCTCCTGGAAAGTCCTGCTGGCCTACGGCATCGGCAGCCTGGCCCTGGACGCGGTCAGCAACCCCCAGGCCGTCCTGCCCCTGGCTCTGGCGCCCTGGACGCCGCCCCTGGGGCTGAGCCTGGCATTCCTGCTGCTGTACGGGCTGCACTACGCGCCCCTGTTCATCGCCGTCACCTTCCTGGTGGGATTGCCCATCTACGGCCACACCCCCGACTGGCTGCCCGCCCTGTGGGCCGCCACCCTGCTCATGCTCGGCCTGGTGGCCCTGGCCGCCTGGCTGCTGCGGGGCCTGCGCATCGACCCGGAGTTGTCCACCCAGCGCGACCTGTCCTGGTTCCTGGTGGTGGCGGTGCTGGGCGCCTGGCTGGACGCGGGGGTCCACGTCTTCTCCCGCAGCCCGGAAGCGGCGCCCGATGTCCTGGCCTGGATGGCGGACCTGGTGAACTACTGGGTGGGCGCCCTGATCCGCCTGCTGATCATCGCCCCCCTGGTGCTGGTCCATGCCCGGCAGGACTGGCGCGCCTTCCGCCTGGACCGGGAAATGATGCTGCAGGGGCTGGCCATCGCCATCGCCCTGTGGGTCATCTTCGGCCTCAAGTACACCGACGAATTCAAGTTCTTCTACCTGCTGTTCCTGCCCCTGATCTGGATCGCCATGCGCCACGGCATCAAGGGCGCCACCGTGGCCCTGGCCGCCAGCCACGTGGGCATCAACGCCATCCTGGAATGGCGCGGCCTGCACGCCATCACCGTGGTGGAATTCCAGATGCTCATGCTGGGCCTGGCGGTCACCGGCCTGTTCCTGGGCCTGGCCGTCAGCACCCGCCGCGCCGCCGAGGAACGCCTGCACCAGCGCGAGGCCGAGCTCAACCAGGCCATGCGCCTGGCGGCGGCGGGCGAGATGGCCCAGGCCATCGCCCATGAACTGAACCAGCCCCTGGTGGCCGTGGCCAACTACGCCCGCGCCGGCCGCGCCATGCTGGAGGACCCGCCGCGCCACGCCGCCCTGCTGACCGAAACCCTGGACAAGATCGACCGGGAGGCCAACCGGGCCGGCCAGGTCATGCGCCGCCTGCGCGAGTTCTTCCGCGGCGGCGGCCTGCGTCCGGAAACGTTTTCGGCCCAGGAGCTGGTGGAGGAAAGCCTGGCCCACGTGCGCCGCCGGGCGGAACGGCAGGGCATCGGCATCGAAACCCGTTTCGAGGAACACCTGCCCCTCATCCATGCCGACCGGGTGCAGATGGGCACCGTCCTGCACAACCTGCTGGCCAACGCGGTGGAGTCCCTGACCGACAACCCGACCCTGTGGCGGGATATCGAGATCGCCGCGTCCGCGCATGGGCCGGATCGCCTGCGCATCTGCGTCAGCGACAGCGGCCAGGGCGTCCAGGCGGAGATGGAACAGCGCCTGTTCGACTCCTTCGCCACCAGCAAGACCGAGGGCATGGGCCTGGGCCTGGCCATCAGCCGTACCCTGGTGGAGGCCCATGGCGGCGAGCTCTGGCTCGACCACGTTCGCCCGGCCCGATTCTGCTTCACCCTGCCGACCCGGGCGGCCACAGAAAATCCGGCCCCGGCCTCCGATAGAATCCCCTGACTTTCCGTTACGAGACCCATCATGCCCGTCAATCTCGCCCCTCCCGATCCCGCCTCCCTGCTCGCCGTACCCGGCGTCGAGCTGGGCATCGCCAGCGCCGGCATCAAGAAACCCGGCCGCCGCGACGTGCTGGTCATGACCCTGCCCCACGACTCCGAAGTGGTGGGCGTGTTCACCCAGAACCGCTTCTGCGCCGCCCCGGTCACCGTGTGCAAGGAGCACCTCCATAACGAGAAGGGCATCCGCGCCCTGGTGGTCAACACCGGCAACGCCAACGCCGGCACCGGCGAGGACGGCCTGCGCCGCGCCCGGGAAACCTGCGCCGCCGCCGCCGCCGAGCTGGGCATCCCGCCGGAACAGGTGCTGCCCTTCTCCACCGGCGTCATCCTGGAGCCCCTGCCGGTGGACAAGCTGATCAACGCCCTGCCCGCCGCCGTCGCCGACCTGAAGCCCGGCAACTGGGCCGCCGCCGCCGAGGCCATCATGACCACCGACATCGTGGCCAAGGCCGCCTCCCGCAAGGTGGCCCTGGACGGCGTGGAGTTCGTCGTCACCGGCATCGCCAAGGGCTCCGGCATGATCCATCCCAACATGGCCACCATGCTGAGCTTCGTCGCCACCGACGCGCCGGTGTCCTGCGAGGCCCTGGAAGCCATGCTGCGCCACGCGGTGCATCGCTCCTTCAACTGCATCACCGTGGATGGCGACACCTCCACCAACGATTCCTGCATCCTCATCGCCACCGGCTCCACCCCCGCCCCCGTCATCATGGACGACGGCGACCGCCGCTTCGCCAGCCTGCAAGCCGCCGTCACCGAGGTCATGATCCAGCTCGCCCAGGCCATCGTGCGCGACGGCGAGGGCGCCACCAAATTCATGGAAGTGCGCGTGGAAGGCGGCAAGGACGAAGCCGAATGCAAACAGGTGGCCTACGCCATCGCCCGTTCCCCCCTGGTGAAGACCGCCTTCTTCGCCTCCGACCCCAACCTGGGCCGCATCCTCGCCGCCGTCGGCTACGCCGGCATCCAGGACCTGGACGTGGACCGCATCCGCCTCTGGCTGGGCAATGTTCTGGTGGCGGAAAAGGGCGGCCGCGCCGCCTCCTACCAGGAAGCCGAAGGCGCCCGCGTCATGGCCGCCCCGGAGATCGCGGTGCGCGTGGACCTGGCCCGGGGCGACGCCGTCGCCACCGTGTGGACCTGCGACTTCTCGTATGACTACGTGAAGATCAACGCGGAATATCGAACCTGAGCCTTCTATCATTCCCCCTATGAGGTCCAGCAGGCACAAGAAGGAGCCATCATGAACACCCGAGTTGAGGCCATGGTCGAGCAAGCGAAAGTCCTGTCGGTAGAGGAGCGGGTCGCGCTGCTCGACGCGCTGGGTGAGTTGTTCAGCCCGCCCGATGCGCAATGGCAGGAAGCCTGGGCCAGGGAAAGCGAGGATCGCCTCGCGGCCTATGAGGCAGGGAAAATCGAGGCGGAGGACTTCGATGTGGCGATGGCCCGGCTGCGCAAGGAATTCCTGGGGTAATGAAGGTTCGCCTGCTGTCCGTCGCCAGCGCCGAATTGGCGGAAGCGCTGGCCTGGTATCGCGAACGCAGTCCCCGCGCGGCGGAGGGTTTCTGGTTGCGAGTTCAGGAAGCGCGCCGCTCCATCGCCTTGTTCCCTCTCGCCGCGCCACCCATCTCCCGTCAGGCGCGGCGCTTCATTCTTTCCGGTTACCCCTACGATCTCGTCTACAGCGTACTGGCGGATGAAATCGTTGTTCTGGCCGTGGCCCACCACAGCAGGCAACCGAAATACTGGTCGCATCGTTTGCGGCAGGTTCCGGGGAAGGTCACGCCGCCGGAGTCGGAGTAGTTGCCACCAGTCAAGCAGTGGTGAGGCTTTCTCTTGCTACGAAAAAATGCGAGCCAGGCCCATTAACGAGCCTGGACGCGGAATACCGCGCCTGAGCCAGGCCTCCCTCAACGCCCGCCCAAGCGTTCCCCCCTTTGAAAAAGGGGGGACAGGGGGGATTCCGCAACACCCGGAAAGCGCATTTCCCGGTGCCCATTCGTGGGAGCGCCCTCCTCCCTCACGGCCGCACACTACTTCTCGAACGTCCCGAGCTTCGCCGAGCCGTGGATCTCGATCTTTTCGCCAACCGCCTTGCCGGTAAGCTCCTCTTCCAGCCACACCGCCGAATAGCTCTCGCCGAGTTCGCCGCGAACGACGTAGTTCCGATAGTCCTCCGGCTTGAACGTGACGGCTCCCTTCACCTGGTAAACCGTGTTCGTCAGCGTCAGGATGGGTGCGGCATATTCCGTCCGGCCCACCAGGGTAAACGTCGCATTCCGCGCGGGAACATTTCGCTCGATCAGCGACGGCGTCATGTGCATCCCGCGCCCCTGGTTGGCGGACAGCGTCCGTACCCGGCTGTTTTCGATCCGCTTTCCGTCGATCTCGGCCACATAGAAGAAATCCGCCTTCTTTTCGTTGTACGGCTTGACCGAATCCTTCATGATCGCCACCGGCCCCTTGTAGCCCTCCGGCATCGGCGGAGCGAACGGCGCACAGCCGCCCAGCGAGATAGCCATTGCCAAACCGGCCAATACCCGGGTAGGGAGACGCGGGTTACGAGATATCAAGCGCATCTGACACTCACCCCACGCGCCTTCATCCGGTAGCTCGACCGCCCCATGTCGGTCTCCGCCAGGGCGATCTCCAGGGTTCCTTCCACCCATACCGCCTCCATGGCCTGCATGCCCTTCGCGGGCGGAGCAAGTGGATGCGGGCGCCGAAGTAGGGCACCAGGAAGCCGGCGATGCTGGCCGTGGCGCCGTTCATGGTCTCGTTGGCGGGAGCCTCGTCGACGCGGGTCGCGCGCTAGAATGAATTCTCCCCAGCAAAGCCGCCACCATGAACGACGAAGACGACGATCTCCCCAGCTACCAGATCAGCCCTGAACTCGCCCTGCTCATCGCCCGGGCCAACGACCTGCTCATCCGCCTGGATGCCTGGCTGCCGCCCGCGCCCCAGCGGGTGGACTGGCGCGCCACCCTGGCCTGCCGCTGGCGCAAGCCCATGGGGCGCGGCATGCTGGCGCCGGTCGCCACCCTGAACTGCCCGCCCTGGGATGCCCTCACCGGCATCGATGAACAGAAGGCAGTCCTGGATCGCAACATCCGCCAGTTCCTCAAGGGCCTGCCCGCCAACAACATGCTGCTGGCCGGCAGCCGGGGTTGCGGCAAGTCCTCCCTGATCAAGGCCCTGTTGCCGCGTTACGCGAGGAAGGGACTGCGCCTGGTGGAAGTGGACCGTGACGATCTCGTCGACCTGCCCGAGATCACCGACCGGCTGGCCGAGCAGCCGGGCAGGTTCATCCTGTTCGCCGACGATCTCTCCTTCGAGCCTGGTGACGCCGCCTACAAGCCCCTGAAAGCCGCCCTGGACGGCTCCATCGCCGGCCTGCCTGCCAACGTTCTGATCTGCGCCACCTCCAACCGGCGCCACCTGATGCCCGAGTTCTTCGCCGAGAACGAGGCCACGCTGCACCTGGGCGGCGAGGTGCGGCCCGGGGAGAGCACCGAGGAGAAGATCAGCCTGTCGGACCGCTTCGGCCTGGTGCTCACCTTCTACCCCTTCAACCAGGACGACTACCTGGCCATCGTCGCCGGCTGGGTGGCCGCCCTGGGCGGGGGAAAGGGAAATGATGTGGGGAATGAGGCCGACCGGGCCATGCGCGTGGAAGCCCTGCGATGGGCCATCCAGCGCGGCGGGCGTTCGGGACGGGTAGCCCAGCAGTTCGCCCGGGACTGGGTGGGACGGCGGGGCTTGCGGGGCAAGGGCAACAAGGCTTGAACGGCCGGGTTTGAGCCGGTGCTTGCCGAGCGGGCCGGCTCCGACCAAGATGCGGCCAGCAAACAAGAATAGGGAGTAAGGCATGACCCTGGCCGTCGTCACCAGCCGCGCCCTGGCGGGCATGGAAGCGCCGGAGGTGGTGGTGGAGGCCCATCTTTCCAACGGCCTGCCCTCCTTCACGCTGGTTGGCCTGGCCGAGGCCGAGGTGAAGGAGGCCCGGGACCGGGTGCGCGCCGCCCTGCTGCAATCCGGCTTCGAATTTCCCCAGCGCCGCATCACCGTCAACCTGGCGCCCGCCGATCTGCCCAAGGAATCCGGACGGTTCGACCTGCCCATCGCCCTGGGGCTGCTGGCCGCCTCCGGTCAACTGCCGGCGAACACCTTGAAGGACTACGAATTCGCCGGGGAACTGGCGCTGACCGGCCAGTTGCGCCCGATCCGAGGCGCCCTGGCGATGATGCTGAGCGCCGCCCGATCCGGTCGGGCCTTCATCCTATCCCGCGCCAGCGCCGAGGAGGCGGCCCTGGTGGACGGGGCGGAAGTCTACGCCGCCGACAGCCTGCTTGCCGTGTGCGCCCATCTGACCGGCAGGGAGTCCCTGCCCCGGGCGGTTCCACGTGAAACATCCGAGGCGCCGAACTATCCGGACCTGGCCGACGTGAAGGGCCAGCAGGCGGCCCGGCGCGCCCTGGAAGTGGCGGCGGCGGGCGGCCATTCCCTGCTCATGAGCGGTCCGCCGGGCACGGGCAAGTCCATGCTGGCCAGTCGCCTGCCCGGCATCCTGCCGCCCATGACCCAGGCCGAGGCCCTGGAATCCGCCGCCGTGCTGTCCCTGACCGGCGCCTTCCGCCTGGAGTCCTGGCGTACCCGGCCCTATCGTTCGCCGCACCATTCCGCCTCCGGCGTGGCCCTGGTGGGCGGCGGCAATCCGCCCCGGCCCGGCGAGGTGAGCCAGGCCACCCACGGCGTGCTGTTCCTGGACGAATTGCCGGAATTCGACCGCAAGGCCCTGGAGGTCCTGCGCGAGCCCCTGGAGGCCGGTCGCATCACCATATCCCGCGCTGCACGCCAGGCGGATTTCCCGGCCCGCTTCCAGTTGGTGGCGGCCATGAATCCATGCCCCTGCGGCTACCTGGGCCATCCCTCGGGCAAGTGCCGCTGCACGCCGGAACAGGTGGCGCGTTACCGGAGCCGCATTTCCGGCCCCCTGCTGGACCGCATCGACCTGCACGTCGAGGTGCCGGCGCTGCCCGAGGCGGATTTGACCGCCGCCGAGGGCGGGGAATCATCGGCGGTGGTGCGGCGGCGGGTGGCCGCCGCCCGTGAACGCCAGCTCGCGCGCCAGGGCAAGCCCAATGCCCTGCTGGGCGGCAAGGAGATTGACCGGCATTGCGCCCTGGACGAGGCCGGCCAATCCCTGCTCAGGCACGCCATCACCCGCCTGAACCTGTCCGCCCGCGCCTACCACCGCATCCTGCGTGTGGCCCGCACGGTGGCGGACCTGGCCGGGGATGCCCACCCGAGCGCGGCCCATGTGGCCGAGGCGGTGCAATACCGGCGCGGCGCGGGCGGCTGAGTCGGCCCATAATCCCGTCTGGCTCAACTCCGCGAAACCCCATGCACGCCCTGGAAAGCTGGATCGAGGAAAAGCGTTCCGCCTGGCTCTACCGCATCGTTTCCGACGCGGAATCAGGCAGCGCGCGTCAGGTTCTGTTCCTGGAGCTGGCCCAGGCCGCCGACACCCAGGCGGCTTTGTGGGAAGCGGAGATGCGGAAGGCGGGCGTCGCCATCCCGCCGGATTACCGGCCCGACGCCCGCACCCGCCTGGTGGGCTGGCTGATCCCCCGCTTCGGTGTTCGCCCCCTCAGGAGCGTGCTGGCCGCCATGAAGGTGCGTGGCATGAGCCTGTATCACGGCGCGCGCGCCCCACGGCACGCCGGTCAGCCTGGAACAGATGCGCGGCGAGCGGCACAAGACCCATGGCGCCGGCAACCTGCGCGCGGCGGTGTTCGGCGTCAACGACGGCCTGGTCTCCAACGCCAGCCTGATCCTGGGCGTGGCCGGCGCCGGCGCGCCCGCCGACGTGATCCTGCTCTCCGGCGCGGCGGGCCTGCTGGCTGGGGCCTTTTCCATGGCCGCCGGGGAATATGTCTCGGTGCGTTCCCAGCGGGAATTCCACGAGTACCAGATCACCCTGGAACGGGAGGAGCTGGACCAGTATCCCCAGGAGGAAGCGGCGGAACTGGCCCTGATCTACCAGGCCAAGGGCGTGGAGGGCGGCGAGGCCAGGCGCATGGCCCAGGCCCTGATCCAGGATCCGGACCGGGCCCTGGACACCCTGGCGCGGGAGGAACTGGGCCTCAATCCGGACGAGTTGGGCGCGCCCTGGGGCGCGGCCATTTCCTCCTTCCTGGCCTTCTCCTTCGGCGCCCTGATTCCCCTCTTGCCCTACCTGTTGCTGTCCGGTCGCACCGCCTTCACCGGCGTGCTGCTGGCCAGCGGCATCAGCCTGTTCGGCGTCGGCGCCGCCATCAGCCTGTTCACCGGCAAGCGGGCCTTGTTCGGCGGCCTGCGCATGTTGACGATCGGCGCCGCGGCCGGGACCGCCACCTGGTTCATCGGCGGCGCCCTGGGGGTGGCCCTGGGATAGAATCCCGGGCTGATCGCTTATCCACGATTCACGACCCACCATGGCCGACCGCACCTTCAGCATCGAATTCTTCCCGCCCAAGACCCCGGAGGGCATGGCCAAGCTGCGCGCAACCCGCCGCCAACTGGCCCAGCTCAAGCCGAAATTCTTCTCGGTGACCTTCGGCGCCGGTGGCTCGACCCGGGACCGCACCCTGGAAACCGTGCTGGAAATCCAGGCCGACGGACTCGCCGCCGCGCCCCACCTTTCCTGCGTGGGCTCGACCCGGGGCAGCCTGAGGGAAATCCTGGAAACCTACCGCGCCAACGGCATCCGCCACATCGTCGCCCTGCGCGGCGACCTGCCCTCCGGCATGGCCGAGCCGGGTGAATTCCGCTACGCCAACGAACTGGTGAGTTTCATCCGCCAGGAAACCGGCGACTGGTTCGAGATCGAGGTGGCGGCCTATCCGGAAACCCATCCCCAGGCCCGCAACTACCGCGAGGACCTGCTGAACTTCAAGCGCAAGGTGGACGCCGGCGCCAATGCCGCAATCACCCAGTATTTCTTCAACCCGGACGCCTACTTCAACTTCATCGACGACTGCGCCGAACTGGGCGTGACCCTCCCCATCGTGCCGGGCATCATGCCCATCTCCAACTTCAGCCAGTTGTCCCGCTTCTCGGCCGCCTGCGGCGCGGAGATTCCCCGCTGGCTGAGCCGCAAGATGGAGAGCTACCTGGACGACACCGCCTCCATCAAGGCCTTCGGCCTGGATTTCATCACCGGCATGTGCCAGAAGCTGCTGGAGGGCGGCGCCCCGGGACTGCATTTCTACGCCCTGAACCAGGCCGGACTGACCAGCACCATCTGGCAAAGGCTGGGGCTGGAACGATAAGACGGGCATTACGGGAGGTTGCCATGAGGATATTGCTGGCCGACGATCACCCCCTCTTCCGGGAAGGGGTCAAGCCGGTCCTGGAGAAGCTGGATCCCGACGCCGAGATCATCGAAGCGGTGGACTTTCCCTCCGCCTTCGAGGCCATGCGCCATGGCGGCGAAATGGATCTGGCCCTGCTGGATCTCTACATGCCGGGCATGTCGGGCATCGACGGCGTCATCCGCTTTCGCGCCATGTTTCCCGACATCCCCCTGGTGATCCTGTCCGCCTCCGAACAACTCGATGACATGCAGAAACCCCTGGCCGCCGGCGCCCTCGGCTACATCAGCAAGTCGTCATCCAGCGACATGATCCTGGGCGCCTTGCGGCGGGTGCTCGCCGGCGGCGTCTATACCCCGCCCAGCCTGCTCGACCGGGATGATGACGAGGCGGCGGCGGCCGCCGCCGCCGCGGTCGGCAAACGCTATCCCGCCCTTTCCGGCCGACAGATCCAGGTCCTGCGCCATCTGGCCAAGGGTTCCAGCAACCGCCAGATCGGCGAGGCCCTGGATGTCACCGAGGGAACCATCAAGCTGCATGTGGCCGCCATCTTCCGCATACTCAAGGTCAACAACCGAACCGAGGCCGTGCTGGTAGCCCAGAAGATGGGGCTCGACGGCGACGACTGAGCCCGTCCCAGGCGTGAGCCGCTTCCGCCCCACTCTCGGTCTTCGGCTGCGCATCCTGGCGGTCGCCATGCTCCCCCTGATGATGGGGGTGAGTCTGTTCGCCGCCTACTTCACCCATCGCCTGGTCAGCGAGGCGGAGCGGGAACTGGAAACCCTGGGCATCGAAGCCGCCCACCACCTGGGGGAAGCCGCGGCCTTCGACCTGTCCTCCGGCAACCTTCCCAACGTCAAGCGGCTGCTGGATTTCGATCGGGCCGCGCGGGAAATACCGGTCATCGCCATCACGGATGGCCAACGCTGGCTGTTGATCAGCGGCAACACCTTGGCATTGCCGGACCTCAACGGCGAGCCGCCGCCGGAGCGCTGGCGCCTCGGCGCCATGCATTATTTCACCCATGCCGTCCACCCGGGTCTCGCCGGCGAGGCGAGCGCCGGCCTGAACAACAAGATGGATGGCACTGGTCTTTGGGTACTGGTAGGGCTGGACCGGGGGCGCGTGGAGCTGACCCGTTCCCAGATCGGGCTGGCGGCCGCAGGCATGGCCGCCCTCAGCGTCCTGCTCGCCCTCGTCCTGGCCTGGCGGCTGGCCGGTGGCGTCAGCCGGCCCCTCCAGGCCATCACGGCGACCGTGGCCAGACTGGCCGACGGCCATCTCACCGAACGCACGCCGGAGTCTTCTCCCGGTGAAATCGGCCTGCTGGAAAGCGGCGTGAACCGCATGGCCCAAGCCCTGGAGGAAAACCGGCGCGATCTTGAACGACGCGTCCAGGATGCCACCGCCGAGCTGCGGGGCCAGAAACTCGCGGCGGAGTCCGCCGTCAAGGCCAAGTCCCGCTTCCTGGCGGCGGCCAGCCACGACCTGCGGCAACCCCTGCATGCCCTCTCCCTGCTGGTGGCGGCCCTGAAAGATCGGGTCCGGGACAAGGAATCCCGGCGTCTGGCCGAACACATCGAGGCCTCCGCCTCGGCCATGGAGGGCCTGCTCAATGCCCTGCTGGACCTGTCCAGGCTGGATGCCGGCGTCGTCGAGGCGCATCCGGTGTGTTTCCCCGTCGCCCGGGTGTTCGAGCGCGTGGAAAACCAGTTCGCCCTCCTGGCCAGGGAGCGGGGCCTGGGCCTGAGCGCCCAACCCACCAGCCTGTGGGCCTACACCGACCCGGTGCTGATGGAACGCATCCTCGCCAACCTGGTGGCCAACGCCCTGCGCTACACCGAACACGGACGCGTGCTGATCGGCGCCCGCCGCGTCGGCGACAAGCTGATCCGCGTCGAAGTCCGGGATACCGGCAAGGGCATCCCGGAGGAATTCCAGGAGCGCATCTTCGAGGAGTATTTTCAGCTGGAAAACCCGGAGCGGCACCGGGACAAGGGCCTGGGACTCGGCCTGGCCATCGTCTCCCGCCTGGCCAATTTGCTGGGTGGGCATGTGAGTGTGCGCTCACATCCAGGTCGCGGCTCCTGCTTTCACTTCCAAGTCGCCCGCTGCTCGGCCGCCGCCCAGCGGATGGCCGCCTCGCTCCCGGCCTCGCCGGGTTTCGCGCTGCCCCTGGAGCATGCCCTGGTGGCGGTCATCGACGACGACGAGGCGATCCTGGAGGCCATGGCGGAAGTGTTCGACCACTGGGGCGTGGGCCTTGCCGCCGGCGTCGATGCCGAGCAGGTACGCGACGAACTGGTGGCATTGGGGCGAGCGCCGGACATCATCCTGTGCGATTACCGACTGCGCTCGGGCCACACCGGCATCGAGGCCGTCCACCTGCTGCGCCAAGCCTTCGGCGCGGACATCGCCGCCGCCCTGCTGACCGGCGACACCGCCCCCGACACCATCCAGGCCATCGATGCCAGCGGCCTGCCGGTACTGCACAAACCGCTGAAACCCGCCAAACTGCGGGCCTTCCTCTCACACCTCCTGGCCACCCCTCCGGGCCAGCCCGCCCACAAGAGCTTCGAACAATGAAAACCCTCTCCCTCGTCCTGCTTGTTACCGGTCTGCTGGCCGGGCCGGCCTACTGGATCCACGCCAAGTTCTTCACCGGCTCCCGGGTGGCCCTGGTGACCCTGGAGCAGCCGGCCGGCGCCGGCCCGGCCGCGTCCTGGCGCTCCCCGGAATTCACCCTGGCGCCCGAGATGGCGCCGGTGGGTCTCATCCTCGACGCCAGCGGCAGCTTCTCGCCCAACATGGACGAGAACCGACCGCCCAGGGACCGCTACACGGCGACCCTTTACCGGGACGGCGAGGCCGCCCAGCCCCTCGGCTTCACCCTGGGGGTCAAACATGTGACCGACTCCAGCCCCGTATTCAAGGAACACCTGGTGTTCTTCCAGGTGGTCAAGCCGGGGCGTTACCATCTGGAGGTCACGCCCGCCGCCGAGCCCGTGATCAGGATCGACCGCATGCGGCTGGAAGCCCGTCAGCACCTGCATGAGCCCGACAATCGCATCGTGACCGCCGGCCTGGTGGTCATGGTTCTGGGTATCCTCGGCTTCGTCATGTGATCGACTCGAAAGGAGAATCGCCATGTCACCCGCTTTTCGCCAACCCCGCGCCCGCGCCGGCCTGCTGGCCGCGCTTCTGTTCCTGTCGCAAATACCGGCCTGGGCCACGCCGCCCTCCCACGCCCCGGCCCATGGCTGGCGCAAGCAGCACGACCCCGCCTACATGGGCTACACCGGCGAGAAATGGGACAAGGACTACGGCATCCTGGCCGGGCGCTGCAACCGGGAAGCCGTCGGGGCCGCCCTGGGCGGCGTCATCGGCGGCGCCATCGGCAGCCAGGTCGGCAAGGGCGACGGCAACAAGGTCGCCATCATCATCGGCGCGGCCCTGGGCGCCGCGCTGGGCGCCAAGGCGGGCCGGGACATGGACCGCGGCGATGCCGCCTGCATCGGCCATGCCCTGGAACTGGCCAAGGATGGCCAGAGGGTTTCCTGGAACGACGACGCCGGCACCCAGTACCGGCTGAAGCCCATCAAGGGTTTCAGCCAGAACGGCCTGCCCTGCCGCGGCTTCGAGCTGACCGTGGGGAGCAGGACCTCGCGACAGAACGCCTGCCAGACCGGGCCGGGTACCTGGGAAATCCGATAGCGACCCGCCCCGGATCCATCGGGCCGGAGCGGAAATCCGGCATGGCCCGATGTTTGCCGCGCCACAGCCGCCGCGCCAGGTCAGGAAAAGCTTGGCAGCAGATTTTCCTCGCCGGTCAGGACCTGGGCGGCGGACCCCACCAGCAGGGCGTCGGGGGCGTGGGCCACGTGCTCGTCCTTGCCGGGATAAGACAGGCTGTGCAGGAAATGGCGCATGCAGTTCAGGCGCGCCCGCTTCTTGTCGTCGGACTTGATCACCAACCAGGGGGCGTCCGCGGTGTCGGTGTGGAAGAACATGGCGTTCTTGGCTTCGGTGTACTGGTCCCACATGTCCAGGGACTTGATGTCGATGGGGGACAGCTTCCAGTGCTTGAGGGGGTCGTCGCGACGGGAGATGAAGCGGCGCAACTGCTCTTCCCGGCTCACCGAGAACCAGTACTTGTAGAGCCGCACGCCGCTGTTCACCAGCATGCGTTCGAACTGGGGGGTCTGGCGCATGAATTCCAGGTATTCATGGGGCGTGCAGAAGCCCATGACCCGCTCCACGCCGGCCCGGTTGTACCAGGAGCGATCGAACAGCACCATTTCCCCCGCCGTGGGCAGGTGCTGGATGTAGCGCTGGAAATACCACTGGCCCCGCTCCCGGTCGGAAGGCTTGTCCAGGGCCACCACCCGGGCGCCGCGCGGGTTGAGGTGCTCGGTGTAGCGCTTGATGGTGCCGCCCTTGCCGGCCGCGTCGCGGCCCTCGAACAGGATGACGATCTTCTGGCCGGTGTCCTTCACCCAGTTCTGCACCTTGAGCAGCTCGATCTGGATCTTTTCCTTCTGGGCCTCGTAATCCGCCCGGCGCAGGCGGGTACGGTAGGGGTAGCTGGCCGGCAGGGCCGCGTAGTCGCTTTCCTCGTTGGTGCCATGGGGCGCGTGGGCCACCGCCATGGCCACCGGGTCGTGGCTGATGGCCTCGATCTCGGCCACGGCGGACGGATTCGCCTCGTGGCCCGGAGGCGTCTGGGGGATGATCACCACCCCTTCCGGGGCTGGAACCACGGCAACCGCTTCCGCCACGGCGGACGCCTGGGACGTGTCCTGACCGATGGGTGCCGCCGGTTCGATCGGTGCCGTCGGCCCGCCGGTGGTCACGGGTTTCGCGGCGGCGCGACGGCGACGGGCGGGAGCGGCGGGTTTGGCGGCGGGCGCGCGCTTGGTCAGGACCATGGTGTTCTCCTGGGTTGCAAAGCTTTGAATTATGGCGCCGGCGATCATTTCGCGGCATCACGCTTATTTATCCGAACGCGTCGCGAAATCCGCGGCTGGCGCATTCGCCTTCCTTTATTTACGTGCACTTGCGGGCAAACTTAAGCATTGTTTGCCGAGGAGGTCATCATGAAATTCTTGCTTTTGCTGTCCCTGCCTATCCTGCTCGGCGGCTGCATCTCCTTCAGTGCCAGCGAGGCGACCTCGCCGGAATACGTCAACGCCTGCGCCAACCGGGAACAGCAATGTCGCGAGGTGTGCGGCAGCGCCGGGGTCCAGGGCTACAGTTGCAGCGCTCGCCCGGGCGAGGGCATCGACTTCAAGTGCGAGTGCCGCAAGCCCGGCCAGGCGATTTGATGCCGCCTCCGACGCGCTTGTATCGCCTCCTCCAGAGCCAGGGCTTCGGCAGCCGCAAGGCCTGCCGCGAGCTTGTCGCGGCCGGCCGGGTCAGCGTCAACGGCGTGCCTGGCGACGATCCCGACCAGGAATTCGAGAGCGATGGCCTGGTGCTGGGCGTGGACGGCGAGGCCTGGCCCTACCGGGAAAAGGTCTACCTGGCGATGCACAAGCCCGCCGGCCATGAGTGCTCCCACCAGGCCCGCCATCATCCCAGCGTGTTCGGCCTGCTGCCCGCCCCGTTGCTGGCCAGGGGCGTGCAATGCGTCGGCCGGCTCGACCAGGACACCACCGGCCTGCTGCTGCTTTCCGACGACGGCGCTTTCATCCATCACCACGCTTCGCCGAAACGCCTGGTGGGCAAGACCTATCGCGTCCTGTGCAAGCATCCGGTGCATGACGACATGGCGCGAACCCTGCTGGCCGGCGTGCTGCTGCGGGACGAGAGCGCGCCGCTGGCCGCCCGGCGCTGCATCCTGGTCGGCGAACGGGAACTGGAACTGACCATCACCGAAGGCAAGTACCACCAGGTGAAACGCATGGTGGCCGCCGCCGGCAACCGGGTCGAGGCCCTGCACCGGATCGCCGTGGGCGGATACCGGCTGCCCCCGGACCTGCCGGCCGGAAGCTGGACATGGCTGGAACCGGCGGATCTGGAAAGACTGAACCGGCCGCCAAGCGATGGACCCGATTTCTCGGCGGCGATCGAACCCGTCAAGCCCGCTTGAACCGGCGCTCGGCGACAGCGGTCAACCGAGGTTATTAGGTTCAAATCCCGGCCCGCGCCAGGAACCTGTCCAGTTGATTGGCGAAGGCCTGGCGGTCCGCCTGGGAAAACGCCGCCGGGCCCGACGAGGCGAGGCCGGCGCCGCGCAATTCCTCCATGAAATCCCGCATGTTCAGGATCTCGCGAATGTTCTCCCGGCTGTAGAACTCGCCGCGCGGATTGAGGGCGTGCCCGCCCTTCGCGATGACCTGGGCCGCCAGGGGGATGTCGGCGGTGATGACCAGATCGCCCGCCTCCAGGCGCCGCGCGATCTCGTCGTCCGCCACGTCGAAGCCGTGGGGCACCCGCAAGGCCCGGATGTAGGCCGAGGGCGGCACCCGCAACAACTTGTTGGCCACCAGGGTCATGGCAATGCGCTTGCGCTCAGCGGCCCGGAACAGGATGTCCTTGATGACCGCCGGCGTGGCGTCGGCATCGACCCAGATATGCATCAATCCCTCCCCGCCAGCCAGGCCAGGACACCCGCCCCCGCCGCGCGGCCGCTGGCGAAACAGGCGGTGAGCAGGTAGCCGCCGGTGGGGGCTTCCCAGTCCAGCATCTCGCCGGCGCAGAACACCCCGGGCTGGGCGCGAACCATGAGGCGCTCATCCAGTGCCGGGAATGACACGCCGCCGGCGCTGCTGATGGCTTCCTCCAGCGGCCGGGCCGCGATCAGGCGCAGGGGCAGCGCCTTGATGGCGGCGGCCAGGCGCGTGGCGTCGGCGAAGTCCCCGGCCGGCAACCGTTCCCGCAGCAGGCCGGTTTTCACCCCCTTGAGGCCGAGCCGGCTTTGCAGGTGGCTGGACATGGAGCGGGAACCCCTCGGCCGGGCGATTTCCTCCGTCAGGCGCGGCAAATCCCACCCCGGTGCCAGGTCCAGGTGGATCAAGGCGCTGCCCGTGGCCTCGATGGCATCCCGCAAGCGCGAGGAAAAGGCATAGATCAGGCTGCCTTCCACGCCGGTTTCCGTCACCACGAACTCGCCCTGGCGGCGCTCGCCGTCGCCGGTCGCATCGGTGTACTCAAGAATGACCGGCTTCACCGGCTGGCCCGCGAAGCGCTCGCGAAAGTGGGCGCTCCAGCCCACGTCGAAGCCGCAGTTCGCGGGTTTGAGCGGTGCCACGGGAATATCCCGCCCGACCAGCACCGATACCCAGGCGCCGTCGGAACCGAATTTCGACCAGCTGCCGCCACCCAGGGCCAGGACCACCGCGTCGGCGCGGACCAGGCATTCGCCTTCCGGCGCGGCGAAACGCAACGCCTCCCCCTCCCAACCCAGCCAGCGATGGCCCACGTGAAAGCGCGCTCCGGCCTGGCGCAGACGATGCAGCCAGGCCCGCAGCAAGGGCGCGGCTTTCATTTCCCGGGGAAACACCCGGCCGGAACTGCCGACAAAGGTTTCCACGCCCAGGTCATGGGCCCAGGCGCGCAGGTCGTCCGGGCCGAAGGCGTCGAGCAGGGGTTCGAGTTCCTTCCGGCGTTCGCCGTAGCGGGACAGGAAGCTTCCCCGGGGCTCGGAATGGGTCAGGTTGAGTCCGCCGCGCCCGGCCAGCAGGAACTTGCGGCCCAGGGAAGGCATGCGGTCGTAGAGATCGACCCGGGCGCCACCCCGGGTCAGGATTTCCGCCGCCATCAGCCCGGCCGGGCCGCCGCCGATCACCGCGACGCGATGGGGGGACGAGGGGCTCGGCGTGATGCGTGAGTGAATGCTCACTGTCCGTCCGACACCATGCTCAACGCCACCGCCTCCGCCACCTTGATGCCGTCCACCGCCGCCGACAGGATGCCGCCGGCGTAGCCCGCGCCCTCGCCGGCCGGATACAAACCCCGCGTGTTGAGGCTCTGGTAATCCTCGCCCCGGGTCAGGCGGATGGGCGATGAGGTGCGCGTCTCCACGCCGGTGAGCACCGCGTCGTCCATGGCGAAGCCCTTGATCTGCTTGTCGAAGGCGGGCAGGGCCTCGCGGATCGTGGCGATGACGTAGTCGGGCAGGCAGTGGGACAGGTCGGTCCAGCGCACCCCGGGTGTATAGGAGGGAAGCACCGACCCGGGCCCGGTGGAGGCTCGTCCGGCGAGGAAATCGCCGACCTTCTGGGCCGGCGCGGCGTAAGTTCCGCCCCCGGCCCGGAATGCCTCCTCCTCCCAGTGGCGCTGGAAGTCCATGCCGGCCAGGGGATTGGCTTTCACGTCGCCGGGGAAGTCCTCCGGCGTGATGCCCACCACGATGGCGGCGTTGGCATTGCGCTCGTTGCGGGAATACTGGCTCATGCCGTTGGTCACCACGCGCCCCGGTTCCGACGTGGCGGCCACCACCGTGCCGCCCGGGCACATGCAGAAGCTGTAGGCGGTGCGGCCGTTGCCGGCGTGGTACACCAGCTTGTAGTCGGCGGCCCCCAGGGCCGGGTTGCCGGCCTGCTCACCGAAGCGGCAGTGGTCGATGAGGGACTGGGGATGTTCGATACGCAAGCCCACGGAAAAGGGCTTGGGCTCGATATGGACGCCCCGCTCGGCCAGCATGCGGAAGGTATCCCGGGCGCTGTGGCCCAGGGCCAGGATCACGTGGTCGGCGAGGATGCGCGCGCCATCGGCCAGGATCACGGCCCTGATCCGCCCCGCCTCGATCTCCACATCGACAACCCGGCTCTGGAAGCGGATCTCGCCCCCCAGGCCCTCGATGCTGGCGCGCATCCGCTCCACCATGGACACCAGCTTGAAGGTGCCGATGTGGGGCTTGCTCACGTACAGGATTTCCGGCGGCGCGCCGGCCTTCACGAATTCTTCCAGCACCTTGCGGCCGTGGTGCAGGGGGTCCTTGATCTGGCTGTAGAGCTTGCCGTCCGAGAAGGTGCCGGCACCGCCCTCGCCGAATTGCACGTTGGATTCCGGGTTCAGTTCACCCTTGCGCCACAGGCCCCAGGTGTCCCTGGTGCGCTCCCGCACCGCCTTGCCCCGTTCCAGGAGAAGGGGCCGGAAGCCCATCTGGGCCAGGACCAGGGCGGCCAGCAGGCCGCAGGGGCCCGCGCCCACCACCACGGGCCGCGACTGGCATCCCGCCGGCGCCCGGGCGACGAAACGGTAGGCCAGGTCCGGCGCGGGCGCCACGTGCCGGTCGCCACGCAGCCGCCTCAATACGGCGGCCTCATTCCTCACCTCCACATCCAGGGTGTAGATGAGCGCGATCTTGGCGCGCTTGCGGGCATCGTAGCCGCGCCGGCGGATTTCGAAGCGGATCAGCTGGTCGGCCGGGATAGCCAGTTTCCCGAGGATGGCGTCACGCAGATCGGATTCGGGGTGATCCAGGGGGAGTTTGACTTCGGTCAGTTGCAACATGGGAGGCATCTTTGCAATGAACGGGCGCCGAGGGGCGCGTGCTTCCCGGGAAACGATGACTGGCGAACTTGTCCTTTCGCCGCCCGGACGTTTCCCGCTAATTGGGCCGGTAAGACTGCAGGCGTTGGGCTTCCCTGGCAATCATGCCTTCGAGTTCGCCCAGATGTTCCTCGACCTTTTGTTCGCCCATGCGCGCGCCCAGCACCGTCAATTCGGGCATCTTGTCGAGAACCTTCCTGCCCACCGGGGTGCGGTAAAAGCGGGCCAGTTCCTCAAGTTCCGCCTGGGTGAAGGCATCCGCGTAAATCCTGGCCAGATCGGCCTTCAGGTTGTCGAAGCCCATGTATTTGTTCATGAACTCCAGCATCACGGCCTTGAAGGGCACCAGTTCCGGGCTCTTGTCCACTTCGGCATAGGTCACCTGCTCGACGGTTCGCGCCAGGTTGACCCTCATGTCCATGGCTTCGAGCAGGTTCAGGGCGGCATTGATGCGGCTGTCCTCCAGGGCGGCATGGGTCTCGAAGCTGAACGCCAGCAGGATCGGGGCCAGATATCGATAGGGTATTTTCAGCATGGCGCCGCCTCACACATCCAGGTTTCTGACGCCCAGCGCATTGGTCTCGATGAAGTTGCGGCGCGGCTCCACTTCCTCGCCCATGAGGGTGGTGAAGATGCCGTCGGCGGCGATGGCATCCTCGATCTGCACGCGCAGCAGGCGTCGGACCTTGGGATCCATGGTGGTTTCCCAGAGCTGTTCCGGGTTCATCTCGCCCAGGCCCTTGTAGCGCTGGATACCCAGGTTCTTCTTGACCTCGTTGAGCAGCCAGTCGAGGGCCTGCTTGAAGTCGTAGGCGGCGGTCCGGGATTCCCCCCGGCGGATTTCCGCGCCTTCCCGGATGAGGCCGGTGAGGATTTCCGAGGTGCGGCGCAACTGGTCGTAGTCGCCGCCTTCGATGAAGTTGGCGTCCAGATGGCTGGTGTGGCCGATGCCGTGCCGGGTCTTGGTGATTTCCAGGCGCCAGCCGATCTCGCCCTCGGGTTGGGAGGGGGAAATCCTGACGGGACCCAGCTTGCCGAGTTCGGCGCCGAGCCGCTCGGCGGCCAGGCCGGCCTCTTCTTCCGTGTTCAGGCTGATGGTGGGGATCTTCAGCAGGCTGTACAGCACATCGCCATCCAGGCGGCGGGACAGGCGTTCGATCATGGCTTCGGCCAGGAGGAATTCCCGGGCGATGCGCTCGAAGCTGTCCCTGGCCAGGGGTTCGGCGCCGGCGGCGGGGATGAGTTCGGCGCCGTTGAGGGCTTCCCGCAGCAGGTACTGCTTCAGCTCGTATTCGTCCTTGATGTAGCTTTCCCGCTTGCCCTGCTTGACCTTGTACAGGGGCGGCTGGGCGATATAGATGTGGCCGCGCTCCACCAGCTCGGGCATCTGCCGGTAGAAGAAGGTGAGCAGCAGGGTGCGGATGTGGGAGCCGTCCACGTCCGCGTCGGTCATGATGATGATGCGGTGGTACCGGAGATTGGCCGGGTTGTAGTCATCCTTGCCCAGGCCGGAGCCGATGCCGGTGCCGAGCGCGGTGATCAGGGTGACCACTTCCTGGGAGGACAGCATCTTGTCGAAGCGGGCCTTCTCCACGTTGAGGATCTTGCCCTTGAGCGGCAGGATGGCCTGGAACTTGCGGTCGCGGCCCTGCTTGGCGGAGCCGCCGGCGGAATCGCCCTCCACCAGGTAGAGCTCGCACAGGGCGGGGTCCTTCTCCTGGCAGTCGGCCAGCTTGCCGGGCAGGCCGGCGGAATCCAGCACGCCCTTGCGCCGGGTCATGTCCCGCGCCTTGCGGGCGGCTTCGCGAGCGCGCGCGGCCTCGACGATCTTGGCGCAGATCAGCTTGGCGTCGGCGGGACGCTCCTGCAGGTATTCGGACAGCTTGGCGGAGACGGTTTCCTCCACCGCCGGGCGGGCTTCCGAGGAAACCAGCTTCATCTTGGTCTGGGAGCCGAACTTGGGGTCGGGCATCTTCACCGAGAGCACGCAGGCCAGGCCTTCGCGCATGTCGTCGCCGGTGATTTCCACCTTGGCCTTCTTGGCGATGTCGTGTTCCTCGATGTATTTGTTGATGATCCGGGTCATCGCCGCGCGCAGGCCGGTGAGGTGGGTGCCGCCATCGGATTGCGGGATGTTGTTGGTGAAGCAGAGCACCTGTTCCTGGTAGCCGCTGTTCCACTGCATGGCCACTTCGGATGTGATGACGACGCCGGAATCGCCCACCTTGGATTCGCCGGTGGCGTAGAACACGTTGGGATGCAGCACGGTCTTGGATTTGTTGATGTATTCGACGAAGCCCTTCACGCCGCCGGAGAAGGCGAAGTTCTCGGTGCGGCCGTCGCGTTCGTCAATCAGCTCGATCTTGACGCCGTTGTTCAGGAACGAGAGTTCGCGGATGCGCTTGGACAGGACGTCGTAGTGGAAATCGATGACGTTGCCGAAGATTTCCTCGTCCGCCGAGAAGTGGATCTCGGTGCCGCGCCGCGCGCTGTCGCCGATCACCTTCAGTGGCGAGACCTCGACGCCGTTGTGGACCTCGATCAGGCGGTTCACCGGCGCGCCGCGCTGGAATTCCATGAAGTGCTTCTTGCCGTCCCGGTGGATGGTCATGCGCAACCATTTCGACAGGGCGTTCACGCAGGACACGCCGACGCCGTGCAGGCCGCCGGACACCTTGTAACTGTTCTGGTTGAACTTGCCGCCGGCATGCAGCACCACCATGACGATCTCGGCGGCGGAACGCTTGGGCTCGTGCTTGTCGTCCATCTTCACGCCGACCGGGATGCCGCGGCCGTTGTCGGACACGGAAATGGAATTGTCCGGGTGGATGATGACCTTGATGTCGTCGCAGTAGCCGGCCAGGGCTTCGTCGATGGCGTTGTCCAGCACCTCGAACACCATGTGGTGCAGGCCGGAGCCGTCGGAGGTATCGCCGATATACATGCCTGGCCGCTTGCGCACCGCCTCCAGTCCTTCCAGTTGCTGGATGCTGTCCTCGTCGTAGCCGCCGTTGCCGGTACCGTTCTGTTGTTCCACGTGAAACCTTTATGGTGAATGGGGAATGGGGAATGGAGGGTGGCGAGCGGGGTTGGGTTTTCCCCTCTCCCTACTCCCCACTTCCTGCTTCCCGGATCAAATGCGCATCGGCATGACCACGTAGCTGAAGTTTTCCTCTCCCGGCACGGTGATCAGCAGGGAACTGGTTGGATCCCCGAAGCTGCACTGGACGGCTTCCGCCGTCAGGTTGTTGAGCACGTCCTGCAGGTACTGGACGTTGAAACCAATGTCCAGGGGTTCGCCGCTGTAGTCGATGTCCAGTTCTTCCTGAGCTTCCTCCTGCTCGTTGTTGCTGCAGGCAATACGCAGGCTGCCGGCCGTGAGGGCGACGCGCACGCCCCGGTACTTGTCGTTGGTCAGGATGGCCGCCCGGGTCAGGGACTGGGACAGGCGCTGGCGCTGCATGACGAAGCGCTTGTCGTGACCCACCGGGATGACCCGCTGCCAATCGGGAAACTTGCCGTCCACCACCTTGCTGCGCAATTCGAAATCCGGCCGGCGGAATACCACCTGGCTCTGGTTGACCTGGATGTGCACGGGATCGTCACCTTCGCCCAGCAGCTTGCCCAGCTCCAGGACGGTCTTGCGCGGCAGGATGACGTCCACGCCCTGGACCACCTCCTCGTCCAGTTCGGCGCCGTCCACCGCCAGGCGATGACCATCCGTGGCGGCGACGGTGAGGCGCTTGCCCTGCACCGAGAACAGCATGCCGTTGAGGTAATAGCGAATGTCCTGGACCGCCATGGCGTACTGCACCCGGGACAGGAGTTGTTTGACCTTGCCCTGGGGCAGGCTGAAGGACAGGCCCTGGCCCTCGGGTATCTGGAGTTTGGGGAAATCCCGGGCCGGCAGGGTTTGCAGGCTGAAGCGGCTGCGGCCCGACTGGATCTTGAGCTGCTCTCCGGTCAGGTCCAGGGCGATGGGTTCGATGTCGGGCAGGGAGCGACAGATGTCCAGCAACTTGCGCGCCGATACGGTCAGGGAAGTGTCCACCGAGCCCTGTTCCTCCGCCCAGGTGGTGATCTGCAATTCCAGATCGGTGGCGACGAACGCGGCGCGTCCGCCCATCACTTCCACCAGCACATTGGAGAGGATCGGCAAGGTGTGCTTGCGTTCGACCACGCCGGCCACCGCTTGCAGGGGTTTGAGCAAGGCGTCCTTGGAGGATTTAAGTACAAGCATTTATATATTCCTGATGATAGTAATAGGTCAGGGGAGTTCTTCCGGATAAGCGCCGAAAGTTTATCAAAATCATTGGGTTAAGCTGTGGAAAAATAGGGTGGTAAGTCTGTGCGCGGAAGGGGGTCGAATTGTGGATAAGTTAAGCGCGGGCGGAAAAAAGGGTTTTATCCACATTCTGTACCCGGCTTGTTCACAGGGTTATCCCGTCAATACCTGGATCAACAGGCTGTAATCCTTGCGCAAGCCGGGGTCGGACGCCTTCAGCTCCTCGATCTTGGCGCAGGCGTGCAGGACCGTGGTGTGATCGCGTCCGCCGAAGGATTGGCCGATTTCCGGGAAGGACAGGTCGGTCAGTTCACGCGCCAGGTACATGGCCATTTGCCTTGGCCGGGCCAGGACACGGGTGCGTTTCTTGGAATACATGTCCGCCACCTTGATCTTGAAGTAGTCGGCCACGGTCTTCTGGATATTCTCGATGGAAATCTGCCGGTTCTGCACGGCGAGCAGATCCTTCAAGGCTTCCTTGGCCAGTTCCACCGAGATGGATTGCTTGTTGAAACGGGCGAAGGCGATGACCCGCTTCAGGGCGCCCTCGAGTTCGCGCACGTTGGAACGGACCTGCTTGGCGATGAAGAATGCGGTGCCCTCGTCCAGGTTGGCCTTTTCCAGCCGGGCCTTGTCCAGCAGGATGGCCACCCGCATTTCCAGTTCCGGAGGCTCCAGCATGACGGTCAGGCCCCAGCTGAACCGGGATTTCAGGCGTTCCTCGATGCCTTCCATGTCCTTGGGGAAGGTGTCGCTGGTGATGATGACCTGCTTGTGTTCCTCGATCAGGGTGTTGAACGTGTAGAAGAACTGTTCCTGAGTGCCTTCCTTGCCGGCGAAGAACTGGATGTCGTCGATCAGCAGCAAGTCCAGGGAATCGTAGCGACGCTTGAAATCGTCGTAGGAATTGGAGCGCACGGCGCGGACCATGTCGGATACATAGCGGTCCGCGTGGATGTAACGGACCCGCGCCTTGGGATCGTGTTGCACCAGGCGGTTGCCGATGGCCTGGACCAGGTGGGTCTTGCCCAGGCCGACACCGCCATAGACGAACAGGGGGTTGTAGCCGTCACCGGGATTGTCGGCCACCTGCAGGGCGGCGGCGCGCGCCAGGTCATTGGCCTTGCCGGGCACGAAGGTATCGAAGGTGAACAGGGTGTTGAGGCGCGATTCGTCGATGGTCGCCGGTTTTTCGGTTTTCGCGGCGGCGGCTCGGGCGGGCTTGCGCGCGGGCTCTTCCCTGGTTTGCTTGGCGGAGACCGACTTGGGCGGCGGCGCCGGGTCGATGGCGCCGCCAGTCTGGGGGGATTTCTCGCCCAGGCCGCGCTGGTCGGAAATAATCAGGGAAACCGATGGCGCCTCGGGAAAGAAACTGCGGGCGAGCAGATCGATTTGCGGAAGAAATTTGTCGCGCACCCACTGGGCCACGAACCGGTTGGGCGCGCTCACGACGATGCTGCCGGGCGCGGTTTCCACCGCCAGGGGCTTGATCCAGGTGTTGAGCTGCTGGGCGTTCAACGAACGCTCGAAATGGGCGAGGCAATGGCTCCAGAAGTCGTCCATGACGAAGCGGGATGTGAGGCCTTTGGGAGGGAAGCGGGGATTCTAGCACCCAGGATTCGAGAGCCGGAAAAGTTTGACAAATCAGGGGGCTAGCGGTCTAATACGCCGCTTTTTCGCCGTCGACTTTTTGCTCCCGAGGATTCCCCATGAAACGCACCTATCAGCCGTCCGTCGTTCGCCGCAAGCGCACCCATGGATTTCGCGCGCGTATGAAGACCAAGGGCGGTCGCGCGGTCATCAATGCCCGTCGCGCCAAGGGCCGCAAGCGCCTGGCGGTATAAGCCGTCCGCCTGATCCGGACGCGGGCGCCATGCCCTTCGCCTTCGGGCGACACAAGAAAATGCGAAAAACGGATGAGTTTTCATCCGTTTTTCGTTTCCGGTGTGTGGGCGGTGGCGGCGGGCTGTCAGTGCTGGCGGCGCCAAACGGTCTGGATTACGCCCGCCTGGGCTTGATCGTGCCCAAGAGGATCATCGCCACCGCGGTGGGCAGGAATCGCGTCAAGCGTTTATTGCGCGAGAATTTCAGGATGCGGCAGGACGCGCTCGCCGGTCTGGATATCATCGCCCAGTTGAAAGCCGCCATGGCGGAAGACGCGCTCATCGAGACATTCCGCGCCGGCATGCTTCAATGCAAGACCTGCGCGGAAAATCGTGCCCGTCGCGCCGACGGTCCGACAGGCTCCCGGACATAACCTATAACCCGTTACAGCAAGCAATCGCCATGGATACCCAGCGCATCATCGCGTTCATCGTTTTCTCCTTTTCTCTCCTGTTGTTGTGGGAATCCTGGCAGAACTATTCCAATCCCAAGCCGGCCGTGACGGTTTCCGCCCAGAAAGAGGGATTGCCCGCCACCGCGGATGGCGCTTCCCTGCCCCAGCCAGGCCAGGCCCTCAGTCCCGCCGCCCCGGCGGCCGAAACCGGCCAGGCTCGGCGCGGTGCCCGCGCGCGGGTAATCACCGATGTGCTGACCGCGGAAATCGACGCCAATGGGGGTGATCTGCGAGAGTTTGTGCTCACTTCCTATCGCCAGAACGAGGATGCCGGCCAGCCGTTCCGACTGTTCGAGGAAAAAACCGGCCGCGATTATTTCGCCCAGGCGGGTTTCGTCGGGGGCGCGCTGCCCACCCACAAGACCGTATTCGAACTGGCGCCGGGTGAATATCGTCTCAAGGACGGCCAGAATGAGTTGAAGGTCAGCCTCAAGGCCATGTCGAACGGCGCCGAGGTGGTCCGGACCTATACCTTCAAGCGCGGCAGCTATGTGGTGGACATCGATACCCGGGTGAAAAATCTCGGCACCGCCGCCATCGAGGGCTTCCCCTATTATCAGTTCCAGCGCCACGGCCAGTCTCCGGAGGGCGAATCCGCCCTGATTCAGACATTTACCGGCCCGGTGGTTTACACGGAGGCGGGCAAGTTCCAGAAGGTGAGCTTCGAGGATGTGGCCAAGGGCAAGGCGGAACACGCCAAGGAAGCGAAAGATGGCTGGATCGGCCTGATCCAGCATCACTTCTTCGCCGCTTGGTTGACCCGGGATCCCGCCGATGCCAGCGCCCGGGAGTTCTATACCCGTTCCGTGGGCAAGGATGAATACACGGCCGGGGTCATCCTGCCGGCCGTCAAGCTCATCCCGGGCGAGGAGAAGACGGTTTCCGTGCGCCTGTATGCCGGTCCCCAGGAGTTGGAGAAGATCAAGACGCTGGCGCCGGGCCTGGACCTGGTGGTGGATTACGGCTGGCTTACCGTGCTGGCCTACCCCCTGTTCGTGGTGCTCAACTGGCTTCACAACCTGGTCCACAACTGGGGTACCGCGATCATCCTGCTGACGGTGCTGATCAAGCTGGTGTTCTATCCGCTCTCGGCGGCCAGCTACAAATCCATGGCCAAGATGCGCAAGCTGGCGCCCCGGCTCCAGCATCTGAAGGAGCGCTATGGCGACGATCGCCAGAAGCTGCACGAAGCCATGATGAAGATCTATCAGGAGGAGAAGATCAATCCCCTGGGGGGTTGCCTGCCCATCCTGGTGCAGATTCCCGTGTTCATCGCCTTGTACTGGGTGTTGCTGGGTGCCGTGGAATTGCGCCAGGCGCCCTTCGCCCTGTGGATCACCGACCTCTCGGCGCCCGATCCCTATTACGTCCTGCCCATCGTCATGGCCATCACCTCCTTCATCCAGGTGAAGCTGTCGCCCTCCTCGCCCGATCCGGTGCAACAGAAGGTCATGATGGCCATGCCGGTGATCTTCTCCATCATGTTCCTGTTCTTCCCAGCCGGCCTGGTGCTCTACTGGCTGATCAACAACGTGCTTTCCATCCTTCAGCAGTGGCGCATCAACAAGGTCATCGAATCCGCTAGTGCCGCCGCGAACGATAGCAAGCACTAACTTATAAGCTGGGCGGCGCCGTGCCGTCTTATCTTTCAGAACCCATCGCCGCCATCGCCACCGCGCCCGGACGCGGCGGTATCGGGGTGGTAAGGGTGTCCTGCCCGGACCCGGCGCCCTTCGTCGCCGGCCTGATTGGCCGTTCCCTGGTGCCTCGCCAGGCCACCTATGCGCGCTTCATGGATGGGGCCGGCGAGCCCCTGGACGAGGGCATCGCCTTGTGGTTCCCCGCGCCCCGGTCCTTCACCGGGGAACATGTGCTGGAACTGCAGGGTCACGGCGGACCCCAGGTGCTTCAACTGGTGCTCGAGCGCTGCCTGGAACTGGGCGCCCGCCTGGCCCAGCCCGGCGAATTTAGTCGCCGCGCCTTTCTCAACGGCAAGCTGGATCTGGCCCAGGCCGAGGCCATCGCCGACCTGATCGATGCCGGCAGCCGGGAAGCGGCCCGCAGCGCCCTGCGGGCGCTGGAGGGGGAGTTCTCGCGCGGGATCAACACGCTCAAGGAAGGACTGGTCCGTCTGCGCATGCTGGTGGAGGCCACCCTGGATTTTCCCGACGAGGATATCGATTTCCTGCAACAGGCCGATGCCTGGGGAAAGCTCGCGGCGTTATCCGCCCAGCTGGATGCGGTGCGGGCTCGGGCCCGCCAGGGCGCCTTGCTGCGGGAAGGCCTGAATGTGGTTCTGATCGGCCAGCCCAATGTCGGGAAATCCAGCCTGCTGAACCAGCTTGCCGGCTATGACGCCGCCATCGTCACCGAGGTCGCGGGTACCACCCGGGATACCTTGCGCGAAGCCATCCAGATCGAGGGGGTGCCGTTGCATGTCATCGATACGGCGGGCCTCCGGGAAACCGACAATCCGGTGGAGCGCCTGGGCATCGAGCGCACCTGGTCGGCTCTGGACAAGGCCGATATGGCCGTGCTGCTTACCGATGCCCAACACGGCGTGGGGGAACAGGAAGCCGGCATCCTGGCCCGGTTGCCGCCCATACCCGTGCTCACCGTGCACAACAAGATCGATCTCACGGCGGAGGCCGAGCGCGTTTCCGCGGATGGCCGGGAAATCTGGCTCTCCGCCCGTACCGGCGAGGGCATGGCCCTGCTGCGCCGGCGTTTGCTGGAACTCGCGGGGTGGCAATCCGCGGGCGAAGGGGTTTTCACCGCCCGAACCCGGCATATGGAGGCTCTGGGGCGGGCGGGAAGTCATTTGCTCGCGGCGCGGGAATCCGGTCGGCAACTGGAGTTCTTCGCGGAGGAACTGCGTTTGGCCCAGGAGGCGCTGGGTGAAATCACCGGGGAATTCACCGCCGACGATCTTCTGGGCGTGATCTTCGGTCAGTTCTGTATCGGCAAGTGAAGGCGTCCGGGTGACAGCCTTTGCGCCAACCCCGGGAGCCCATGGCGCCTAGTGGCAGCGGCGGATCGAGTGCCACCGGTTTGGAGTTGCCCAGGGCAAGGCGCGCGGCCGTATTTCCATGCCGTCGCGGGATGCCGGATCGCACCCGCCCTGGTGCCGGGCACAGACCTGATGCGGGAAGGCAAACCCCGGTTTCCGGGGAAGGCGATGGCTGGGCGATTTCAGCTTGGCGATCATGACGGTTCCAGCCAGGCGCCATCGCGGATCAGGTCAAGACCCAGGTTCCGGTCGTGCCGCACCGGCGGAAGGCATCGGTGCAGAAACTGAACTCGTCCCTGGGGCTTTCCAGGGTCTTCGGGGTTTCCCGCTTGCCCAGGTACCAGCGGACGCCTGCCAGGAACATGATTTCCTCGAGCACGTCGGCGGGAAAGCCCATGCGATTGCCACGGGTGTCGATCAGGAGATTGTCGAGATAGGCATCGATGTCGTCGGTCATCCAGCGCTCGGCCAACTCCCGGGCGATGCGGGGATAACGTGTTTCGATCGCGGATCGCGGTTCCGCCACGACATGACGGAATTCGCGCCGACTTGATTCGACCAGATGGGTGAACATGGCGGACTCCATGAACGGGTGGACTTGGTCGAGGATATGCAGGATGCGTGCCAACCAAACGGAACAAAAATGGTGTTTTTATTCAATGTGTTATAGAGGCGGTAATTTGCCGTTGCGGCGGTGGGCGGCCCGCGGCTAAGCTGGTTCCGACATGACTGACGAAAAAACGACAATGGCTTTTCCCCAGCAAGATGTCTTGTCCTGGGCCGCGATCCTGGATGAAGTCAAGGCGCACAAGGCCGCCTTGCTGAAGGGCAACCTCATCGCCCTCCTCGCCGTCATCTGCTCGGTGCCCGTGCCGCTGTTCCTGCCGGTGCTGGTGGACGAAGTGTTGTTGAACAGGCCGGGCGGCTTCATCGCGTTCTTCTCGCCCTGGTTCCCGCCGTCCTGGCATGGCCCGGTGCTGTTCATCCTCGTTGCCCTGATGCTGACCGTGGGACTGCGGCTGGCATCGATCATGCTGAATGTCTGGCAGACACGGACCTTTTCCCTGATCGCGAAGGAGACGGTCTATCGCATCCGGGTGCGCATGCTGGAGCGCCTCTCCGGGATCGCCCTGTCCGAATATGAAACGCTGGGATCCGGCCGGGTCGCGTCCCATTTCATCACCGACCTGAATGCCGTGGATGGCTTCCTTGGCGCCTCCATCTCCGGCTTCCTGGTGGCGACGCTGTCGCTGGTCGGGGTAGCCGTGGTCCTGCTCTGGATGAACTGGCAGCTGGCGCTGTTCATCCTGCTGCTGAACCCGGTGGTCATCGCTTTTTCCACCCGGCTGGGCAAAAAGGTCAAGGATCTCAAGAAGCGGGAAAACAGCGCCTTCGAGGTTTTCCAGGAAGCGTTGACGGAAACCCTGGATGCGCTCAACCAGATCCGCGCCATGAACCGGGAGAAACACTATCTGGCCCGGGTCGCCGACAAGGCGGCCCTCATCCGTCAGCACGCCGCCGCCTTCGCCTGGAAGTCGGACGCCATGAACCGCGTCGCCTTCTTCGTGTTCCTGACGGGCTTCGATGCCTTCCGCGCCGGCGCCATGCTCATGGTGGTGTTCTCCGACCTGAGCATTGGCGAGATGCTGGCGGTGTACGGGTATCTCTGGTTCATGATGGGCCCGGTCCAGGAGATCATCAACATCCAGTACGCCTGGTATGCGGCCAATGCCGCCCTGTCCAGGATAAATGGCCTCCTGGCGTTGAAGCCCTCGCAGGAGGGGACGGCGCGGCTGGATCCCTTCGGCGCGCGGGGCACGGTGGGTGTCGAGCTGGAAAATGCCAGCTTCTCCTACGGCGAGGGAGATACCGTGCTCGACGGAGTCAGCATGCGCATCGAGCCGGGCGAGAAGGTCGCGCTGGTCGGAGCATCCGGAGGTGGCAAGTCCACCCTGGTGCAGGCCCTGCTGGGCTTGTACCCCTTGAAGGCGGGCAGCATCCGCTATGGCGGCGTGGATGTGCGCGATATCGGCTGGTCCTCCGTCCGGGAGCACGTGGGCGTGGTGTTGCAACACCCGGTGCTGTTCAACGCCAGCCTGCGGGACAACCTGTGCCTGGGCAGGGAATACGGGGATGACGAGCTCTGGAATGCCCTGGAAATCGCCCAGCTCTCCGATTTCGTCGCCGAACTGCCGGATGGGCTGGGCAGCCAGGTGGGCAAGAGCGGCGTGCGTCTCTCCGGCGGCCAGCGCCAGCGGATGGCCATCGCCCGCATGGTCCTTGCCAGGCCCGAGGTCGTGATCCTGGACGAAGCCACCTCGGCGCTGGACAGCGCCATCGAGCGCCAGCTGCACCATGCGCTGGCCACCTTCCTGCGGGGACGCACCACGCTGATCATCGCCCACCGCCTCTCCGCCGTGCGCCAGGCCGACCGAATCCTGGTTTTCGAGAACGGCAGGGTGGTGGAGGAAGGCGTCCACGACAGCCTGATGCAGCGGGGTGGGCTGTACCACAAGCTGTACGCCCACGCCTGAGGCTGCCGCGGTACGCCATCCGGGGACCATCCCACGGGTCGGCGGATCGGGCGTTTCACGTGAAACCCGCGAATCCCCGCGCCGTCGCCGGGGAACGGCGGACCGGGATTTCATGATGGCCGACGGCATTCACGGGCCGGTTCGAAAACGACGTTTCACGTGAAACAAGCCGTGGCATGGCGTAGAATCCGCCGCCTGATGACGGCGCGGTGATGCGGATAACCCGATGATTTTCCCAGATAAATTCGATGTGATCGTGGTGGGAGGCGGCCATGCCGGCACCGAGGCGGCCCTGGCGTCGGCGCGCATGGGCCTGGCCACCCTGCTGCTCACGCACAACATCGAAACCCTTGGCGCCATGTCCTGCAATCCCTCCATCGGCGGAATAGGCAAGGGGCACCTGGTCAAGGAAGTCGACGCCCTCGGCGGCGCCATGGCGATCGCCACGGACGAGTCGGGCATCCAGTTCCGCACGCTCAATTCCTCGAAAGGCCCCGCGGTGCGCGCCACCCGCGCCCAGGCCGACCGTGTCCTCTACAAGCGGGCCATTCGCGCGAGGCTGGAAAACCAGGCGAATCTCACGCTGTTCCAGCAGGCGGTGGATGACCTGGTGCTGGAGGGGGATGCCGTGGTCGGCGTCAAGACCCAGCTCGACATCGTGTTCCAGGCCCGGGCCGTGGTCCTGACCACCGGTACATTCCTGGCGGGCTTGATTCATGTCGGGCTGGAGAACTTCCGGGCCGGCCGCATGGGCGATCCCCCAGCGATATCCCTGGCCGCGCGCTTGCGGGAACTGAACCTGCCGGCGGGCCGGCTGAAGACCGGCACGCCGCCGCGCATCGATGGGCGCAGCATCGATTTCTCCGTGATGCGGGAACAACCCGGGGATGAGCCGGCCCCGGTGTTTTCCTTCATCGGCCGGCGCGACATGCACCCCGCCCAGCTGCCATGCTGGATCACGCAGACGAGCGAGCGCACGCACGACATCATCCGCGGCGGCCTGGACCGTTCGCCGCTCTATACCGGGGTCATCGAGGGCGTGGGCCCCCGCTACTGCCCGAGCATCGAGGACAAGATCAGCCGCTTCGCGGACAAGACCGCCCACAACGTGTTCCTGGAGCCGGAAGGTCTGACCACCCACGAGTTCTACCCCAACGGCATCTCCACCAGCCTGCCCTTCGATGTGCAGTTGAGCCTGGTGCGCTCGATACCGGGGCTGGAGAACGCCCGCATCCTGCGCCCGGGCTACGCCATCGAATACGATTACTACGATCCGCGTGGACTCAAGCCCAGTCTGGAAAGCAAGGCCATACGCGGCCTGTTTTTCGCCGGGCAGATCAACGGCACCACGGGCTATGAGGAGGCGGCGGCCCAGGGCCTGCTTGCCGGCCTCAACGCCGGCCGTCACGCGAGGGAACAGGAGGCCTGGTGGCCGCGAAGGGATCAGGCGTATCTCGGCGTGATGGTGGATGACCTCACCACCCGGGGCGTGCTGGAGCCGTATCGCATGTTCACCAGCCGCGCCGAATACCGCCTGAGCCTGAGGGAGGACAATGCCGATCAGCGCCTGACCGAGGCCGGCCATCGTCTCGGATTGGTGGACGAGGCGCGCTGGGCGCGATTCAACGACAAGCGGGAAGCCATCGTTCGTGAGAGTCAGCGGCTCAAGTCGGTCTGGATCAACCCGGCGACGCTGGATTCGGCCGATGCGGAACGGGTGCTCGGCAAGGGCATCGAGCGGGAATACAGCCTGTTCGATCTGTTGCGCCGTCCCGAGGTGGACTATGCCGGCCTGATGACCCTGCCCCATGCCGGGCCGGGCCTGGCCGACGAGGAGGCGCGGGAGCAGGTCGAGATCGCCGCCAAGTACGCGGGCTATGTCACCCGCCAGCGGGATGAGATCGAGCGCCAGCGCGCCCTGGAGGATCAACCCTTGCCCCTGGATTTCGATTACCTGGCCCTGTCCAGCCTGTCCATCGAGGCGCGGCAGAAACTCAACCAGGCGAAGCCCGCCACCCTGGGCCAGGCGGCCCGGGTACCCGGGGTAACGCCGGCCGCCATATCGGTGCTCATGGTTTATCTGAAACGCGGCGCCCTGCTCAAGGAGACATCATGAACCTGGCCGCGCGACTGGCTGATGGCGTGTCCGCCCTGGGGCTGGATGTCGATGAGCGCGCCCGGGCGGCCCTGCTGGACTATCTCGGGCTGCTCGAGAAGTGGAACAAGACCTACAACCTGACGGCCATCCACGAGCCGGAGCGGATGCTGACCCATCATCTCCTGGATAGCCTGATCATCGCTCCCCAGGTGGGCGCCGGCCCATTGCTGGACGTGGGCAGCGGCGCCGGACTGCCAGGCATCCCCCTGGCGATCGCGCGCCCCGGGCTGCGGGTGACCCTGCTCGACGCCAGCCAGAAAAAATGCGGTTTCATGCGGCAGGCGGCCATCGATCTCAAGCTGAGCAATGTCACCGTGACGCATGCCCGGGTGGAGGACTTCCGGCCCGCCGACGGCTTTCCCCAGGTGGTATCCAGGGCGTTTTCCGACCTCTCCGAGTTTGTGCGGCTGACCCGTCATCTGGTCGCGCCCGGGGGCGAGTGGCTGGCCATGAAGGGCCTCTATCCCCACGAGGAAATCGCGCAACTCAAGGGCGCCCGGGTCACCCGGGACGTTCCCCTGCGGGTTCCGGGCCTGGACGCGGACCGGCACCTCATTGTCATGGAGCCGGTCTGAATGACACGCATCATCGCCATTACCAACCAGAAGGGCGGCGTCGGCAAGACCACCACCGCCGTCAACCTGGCGGCCAGCCTGGCCAGTCTCGAGCGGAAAGTCCTGCTGATCGACCTGGATCCCCAGGGCAACGCCACCACGGGCAGCGGCATCGACAAGCAGGGCCTGACAAAAACCGTTTATCACCTGCTGCTGGGCTCCGCGGACCTCGCCACCGTGCGCGTCCGCGCCGAGGCCGGCGGCTTCGACCTGCTGCCGGCGAATCGGGACATGGCCGGCGCCGAGGTGGAACTGGTGGAGGAAAAGCAGCGTGAGTTCCGCCTGAAGCATGCACTCGGCGATCTCGGCGGCCACTATGACTATGTATTGATCGATTGCCCGCCGGCCTTGAACCTCCTCACCGTCAACGCCCTCACCTGCGCCGACGCGGTGATCATCCCGATGCAGTGCGAGTACTTCGCCATCGAAGGCCTGGCGGACCTGGTCAACACCATCAAGAAGATCAAGGCGCGGCTCAATCCCGCCCTGGTCATCGATGGCGTGGTCCGGGTGATGTTCGACAACCGCAATACCCTGGCCCAGCACGTCTCCGACCAGCTCAAGGGCCACTTCGGCGCCAAGGTGTTCGATACCCTGGTGCCACGCAACGTCCGCCTGGCCGAGGCGCCCAGCCACGGTCTGGCGGCCTTGCAGTACGACCGCTCGTCCCGGGGCGCGCAAGCCTACCTCCAGATGGCGCGGGAACTCATCGAAAAGCAGGAAGGAAAGCGGCATGGCTAAGCTCAAGGGGCTCGGACGCGGACTCGACGCGCTGTTGGGGGAAGGGGAAACCACGGATGGTGAGCGCTTGCTCACGCTGCCGGTGGAAAGCCTGGTGCCGGGCAAATACCAGCCTCGTACCCGCATGGATGAGGGCGCCCTGGCGGAACTGGCCGATTCCATCCGTTCCCAGGGGTTGATGCAGCCGATCCTGGCGCGCGCGATTCCCGGCGGCCATTTCGAAATCATCGCCGGCGAACGGCGCTGGCGCGCCAGCCAACTGGCCGGCCTCAAGGAAGTGCCGGTGCTGGTGCGGGTGGTGGAGGACGAGGCCGCCCTGAAAATGGCCCTGATCGAGAACATCCAGCGGGAAAACCTGAATCCCCTGGAAGAAGCCCAGGGCATCCATCGCCTCATCCAGGAATTCAGCATGACCCACCAGACCGCCGCGCAGTCGGTGGGGCGCTCCCGGGTTGCCGTGTCCAACCTGCTGCGCCTGCTCAACCTGGCCAAGCCCGTCCAGACCTTGCTGATGAACGGTGAGCTCGACATGGGTCATGCCCGCGCCCTGCTGCCCCTGAGCCACGCCAAGCAGGTGGATGCCGCCCACGAGCTGGCGCGGCGCGGCTTGTCGGTGCGCGAGGCGGAACGCCTGGTGGCCCGGCTGATCAAGCCCCAGGAGAAGAAAGGGGCGGAAGGGCGGGATCGGGATGTGGTGAGATTGGAGGAAGAACTCTCGGATCGCCTGGGGGCCGGCGTGAGGATCGCCGCGAACCGCAAGGGCGCGGGTCGCATCTCCATCGAATTCGCGAGTCTGGATCAGCTGGATGAATTGCTGCGACGCATCAAATAGCGCAAACTAGCGGAAATGCGCATGTCTGGTACATTCATCAAACCGTTTGATGATTGCATTAGCGACGCTAATTCCTATATCATTGTCCGCTAATGTTTTTTGGCCTAACCCTGCAGGCGGTCGTGTTGATTGTCCTGACTCCGCTGGTATGGGTGTGGTGGGGATGGACGGCTGCCGTGGCCTGTTTGTTCGGTGGCGCCGTGGCTTTGCTGAACTCCGGCCTGCTGGTCTGGCGCTGGCATCGGGGTCTGGTTGATTACCACTGCGATGGCGCGCGCCATTTGCGATCGTTCCACCGTTCCGCCATGGAGCGGTTTTTTGTTGTCGGAGTACTGTTGGCGGCGGGATTTGCCATGCTGAAATTGGCGCCGTTGCCGTTGTTGACGGGTTTCATCGTGGGGCAGCTGGCTTGGGTGATCGCGGCGGCTGGCCACAAGACTGATTAACGGATTAGAGCCATGTCCGCTGAAGCGCACACCTCGACGGAATACATCAAGCACCACCTCCAGAATCTGACCTACGGGCAGTTGCCAGCCGGTTATCAGCGCGGCGACGGCGAGGTGCTCCAGGAAAGCATCTGGACCCTGGCCCACTCGGCCCAGGAGGCCAAGGACATGGGCTTCTGGGCCATCAACGTGGATACCATGGGCTTCTCGATCGGCCTGGGCGTCCTGTTCCTGTTCCTGTTTCACCGCGCGGCGAAGGGCGCCGTCGCCGGCGTTCCGTCCGGCCTGCAGAATTTCGTGGAATGGGTGGTGGAGTTCGTGGACTCAAGCGTCAAGGGCTCCTTCACCGCCCGCAACGCCATGGTGGCCCCCCTGGCGTTGACCATCTTCATCTGGATCCTCCTGATGAACGTCATGGACCTGCTGCCCATCGACTGGCTGCCCGGCCTGGCCGGCATGCTGGGGCTGCCCTATATGAAGGTGGTGGCGTCCACCGATCCCAACGCCACCTTCGGCATGTCCCTGTCCGTGTTCGCCCTGGTGATCTATTACAGCATCAAGATGAAGGGTGTCGGCGGTTTCCTGGGCGAGTTGACCCTGCAGCCCTTCGGCAAATGGGGCATGCCCGCCAACCTGCTGCTGGAAGGCGTGAACCTGATCGCCAAGCCGGTCTCCCTGGCCCTGCGTCTGTTCGGCAACATGTACGCCGGCGAGATGATCTTCATCCTGATCGCCATCATGTTCTCCGGCGGCGCCGTGCTGGCCCTGACCGGCGGCGTGCTGCAATGGGCCTGGGCGGTGTTCCACATCCTGATCATTACCTTGCAAGCCTTCATTTTCATGACGCTGACCATCGTCTACCTGGACATGGCGCATCAGGAACATCACTGATTTTCGCTTTCTGAATTGTCTCTAGGAGAAAACCATGACTGAAGTTCAAGCTCTGCTGTTCATCGCCGGCGCCATCATGATGGGTCTGGGCGCCCTGGGCGCCTCCGTGGGCATCGGCATCCTCGGTGGACGCTTCCTGGAGGGCGCGGCGCGCCAGCCCGAGCTGATTCCCATGCTGCGCACCCAGTTCTTCATCGTCATGGGCCTGGTCGACGCCGTGCCGATGATCGCCGTGGGTCTGGCCATGTACGTTCTCTTCGCCGTCGCGGCTTGATCAACCACCGCGATAACCCGCAAGAGGAGCGGTCATGAACATCAATATGACCCTGATCGGGCAGTCCATCACCTTCGCCATCTTCGTGTGGTTCTGCATGAAGTACGTGTGGCCGCCCATCATCGGTGCCCTGGAGGCCCGCAAGAAGCAGATCGCCGACGGCCTGGCCGCTGGCGATCGCGGCAAGCACGAGCTGGAACTGGCCGCCAAACGCGCCAGCGAAACCATGCTCGAGGCTAAGCTGAAGGCCGTGGAGATCATCGCCCAGGCCGAAAAGCGCGCCATCCAGGTGATCGAGGAAGCCAAGAACGACGCCAAGGCGGAAGGCGACCGCATGATCGCCGCCGCCAGGGCCGAGATCGAGCAGGAAAGCCATCGCGCCCGCGAATCCCTGCGCGGCGAAGTGGCCGCCCTGGTGGTGGCGGGTGCCGGCAAGGTGTTGCGCCGCGAGGTGGACGCCAAGGCCCATGCCGACCTGCTGGAAGTCATCAAGAACGAGCTCTGACCATGGAACGCTCGACTCTAGCCCGTCCCTACGCCGACGCGGTGGCCAAGCTGGCCGGCGAGGGCAACGCCTGGTCCGCGTGGTCCGAGCGTCTCGGCCTGCTCGCCTTGGTGGCGGCCGATGAGCGGATCCAGTCCCTGGCCTCCAATCCCGCCGTCCCAGCGGCCAGGCTGAGCGAAGTCATCCTGTCGGTGTGCGGCGACAAGCTGGGCGCCGAGGGCGCCAATCTGGTCGGCCTGCTGTCCGAGAACAAGCGTCTCAATCTTCTGCCGGAAATCGTGCAGCTGTTCGAAGCCATGAAGGCCACCCAGGAGGGTGTGCTGGAGGCCCACGTCGCGACGGCCTTCGAATTGTCCGCCGCTCAGATGGCGGGGCTGCTCGCCAGGCTGGAAGCCAAATTCGGCCGCAAGATCAGCGCCACCCAGTCGGTGGACAAGGAACTGATCGGCGGCGTGGTGATCCAGGTCGGCGACGAAGTCATGGATGCGTCGGTGCGCGGCGGGTTGGCAAACCTGGCCGTCACCCTGAAAGCTTAATCAAAGTCATCTGGAGTTCACATGCAACTCAATCCTTCTGAAATCAGCGAGCTGATCAAGAGCCGCATCCAGAACCTGGAATCCGGCTCCGAGCTGCGCACCCAGGGCACCGTGGTGTCCGTCACCGACGGCATCGTGCGCGTCCACGGCCTGGCCGAGGTCATGCAAGGCGAAATGCTGGAATTCCCCGGCAATACCTTCGGCATGGCCCTGAACCTGGAGCGCGACTCCGTCGGCGCCGTGGTGCTGGGCGAATACGAACACATCACCGAGGGCGACACGGTCAAGTGCACCGGCCGCATCCTGGAAGTGCCGGTGGGCGAAGCCCTGCTCGGCCGCGTGGTGAACGCCCTGGGCCAACCCATCGACGCCAAGGGCCCGATCAACGCCAGCGCATCCTCCCCCATCGAGAAGATCGCCCCCGGCGTGATCGCTCGCCAGTCCGTGGCCCAGCCCATGCAGACCGGCCTCAAGTCCATCGACGCCATGGTGCCCATCGGCCGGGGCCAGCGCGAACTGATCATCGGCGACCGCCAGACCGGCAAGACCGCCGTCGCCGTCGACGCCATCATCAACCAGAAGGGCACCGGCGTTCTGTGCATCTACGTGGCGGTGGGCCAGAAGGCCTCCTCCATCTCCAACGTGGTGCGCAAGCTGGAAGAGCACGGCGCCATGGCCCACACCATCGTCGTCGCCGCCACCGCCTCCGACCCGGCCGCCATGCAGTTCATCGCGCCCTACGCCGGCTGCTCGATGGGCGAATACTTCCGCGATACCGGCCGCGACGCCCTCATCGTCTATGACGACCTGACCAAGCAGGCTTGGGCCTATCGCCAGATCTCCCTGTTGCTGCGCCGTCCGCCGGGCCGCGAAGCCTATCCCGGCGACGTGTTTTACCTGCACTCCCGCCTGCTCGAGCGTTCAGCGCGGGTCAACGCCGAATTCGTCGAGAAGAAGACCAACGGCGCGGTGAAGGGCCAGACCGGTTCCCTGACCGCTCTGCCGGTGATCGAAACCCAGGCCGGCGACGTCTCCGCCTTCGTGCCCACCAACGTGATCTCCATCACCGACGGCCAGATCTTCCTGGAATCCGACCTGTTCAACGCCGGCATCCGTCCCGCCATCAACGCCGGCCTGTCCGTGTCCCGCGTCGGCGGCGCCGCCCAGACCAAGGTGATCAAGAAGCTGGGCGGCGGCATCCGCCTGGCCCTGGCCCAGTATCGCGAGCTGGCCGCCTTCGCCCAGTTCGCCTCCGACCTGGACGAAGCCACGCGCAAGCAGCTGGAACGCGGCAAGATGGTCACCGAACTGATGAAGCAGTTCCAGTACTCGCCCATGACCGTGGCGGAAATGGCCGTCACCCTGTTCGCCGTGAACCGGGGCTACATGGACGACGTGGAAGTGAAGCGCGCCCTGGCCTTCGAGGCCTCCCTGCAGTCCTTCCTGAAGGGCAAGTACGCCGCCATGCTGGACAAGATCCAGAGCACCGGCGACCTGGACGGCGAAACCGAGAAGCAGCTGTCCGCCGCCATCGACGATTTCAAGTCCAGCGCGGCTTATTGATCGGATAGGAACAGAGCATGGCCGCAGGCAAGGAAATCCGCACCAAGATCAAGAGCGTGGAAAACACGCGCAAGATCACCCGCGCCATGGAGATGGTGGCCGCCGCCAAGATGCGCAAGGCGCAGGAACGCATGCGGCACGCGCGTCCCTACGCCGAGAAGATCGGCCGGGTCGCGTCCCACTTCAGTCAGGCCCATCCCGAGTACCGCCATCCCTTCGTGGTTTCACGTGAAACCACCCGGCGCGTCGGCCTCATCCTGGTCACCACCGACAAAGGCCTGTGCGGCGGCCTCAACACCAACGCGCTGCGTATGGCGGTGGCCAAGCTCAAGGGCTGGGACGAGCAGAAGATCGAGGTGGACATCTGCGCCATCGGCAACAAGGGCCTGGGCTTCATGCAGCGCCTTGGCGGCAACATCTCATCCCAGGTGGCCGGCATGGGTGACACGCCCCATATGGAGCGCCTCATCGGCCCGGTGCAGGTGATGCTGGACGCCTTCAAGGAAGGCCGCATCGACGCCCTCCACCTGATCTACAGCCGCTTCATCTCCACCATGAAGCAGGAACCCGCCTTCAAGCAGCTCCTGCCGCTGTCCGCCGAGGAGGCGGTGGAGAAGGCCGAGCACCACTGGGACTACATCTACGAGCCGGAAGCCCGCTCCGTGGTGGACGGTCTCATGGTGCGCTACATCGAGGCGCTGATCTTCCAGGCCGTGGCCGAGAACATGGCGTGCGAGCAGTCCGCCCGGATGGTGGCCATGAAGTCCGCTTCCGACAACGCCAAGAGCGTGATCGAGGAACTCAAGCTGGTGTACAACAAGACCCGCCAGGCCGCGATTACCCAGGAAATCTCCGAGATCGTCGCCGGCGCGGCCGCGGTCTGAGCCCAATGAATTCGCTATCAGAGACTAGGAAACAACCATGACCGAAGGAAAAATCGTTCAGATCATCGGCGCGGTGGTGGACATGGAGTTCCCCCGCGGGGCACTGCCCAAGGTCTACGACGCCATCAAGATGGAAACCCCTCAGCTCACCTTCGAGGTCCAGCAGCAACTGGGTGACGGCGTGGTCCGCACCATCGCCATGGGCTCCACCGACGGCCTGAAGCGCGGCGCCGTGGTGAAGAACACCGGCGCGGCCATCTCGGTGCCGGTGGGCAAGGCCACCCTGGGGCGCATCATGGACGTGCTGGGCGAGCCGGTGGACGAAATGGGCCCGGTCAGCGCCGAGAGCCGCATGCCCATCCACCGCAAGGCCCCGGCCTACGCCGATCTGGCCCCCGCCGTGGAAATCCTGGAAACCGGCATCAAGGTCATCGACCTGGTCATGCCCATCGCCAAGGGCGGCAAGGTGGGTCTGTTCGGCGGCGCCGGCGTCGGCAAGACCGTGACCCTGATGGAGCTGATCCGCAACATCGCCGTGGAGCACAGCGGCTTCTCCGTGTTCGCCGGCGTCGGCGAGCGCACCCGGGAAGGCAACGACTTCTACCACGAGATGAAGGAAGGCGGCGTGCTCGACAAGGTCGCCCTGGTCTACGGCCAGATGAACGAGCCGCCGGGCAACCGTCTGCGCGTGGCCCTGACCGGCCTGACCATGGCCGAGTACTTCCGCGACGAAGGCCGCGACGTGCTGCTGTTCGTCGACAACATCTACCGCTACACCCTGGCCGGCACCGAGGTTTCCGCCCTGCTCGGCCGCATGCCTTCCGCCGTGGGCTACCAGCCCACCCTGGCCGAGGAAATGGGCCGCCTGCAGGAGCGCATCACCTCCACCCGCACCGGCTCCATCACCTCCTTCCAGGCCGTGTACGTGCCCGCCGACGACCTGACCGACCCGTCCCCGGCCACAACCTTCGCCCACCTGGACGCCACCATGGTGCTGAGCCGGCAGATCGCCGAACTGGGCATCTACCCCGCCGTGGACCCGCTGGATTCCACCTCCCGCCAGCTCGATCCCCTGGTGGTCGGCGAGGAGCACTACGGTGTGGCCCGTGCCGTGCAGTCCACCCTGCAGCGCTACAAGGAACTGCGCGACATCATCGCCATTCTCGGCATGGACGAACTGTCCCCCGAGGACAAGCTGGCCGTGGCCCGCGCCCGCAAGATCCAGCGCTTCCTGTCCCAGCCCTTCTTCGTGGCGGAAGTTTTTACCGGCTCGCCCGGCAAGTACGTGTCGCTCAAGGAAACCATCGCCGCCTTCAAGGCGATCGTGAACGGCGAATACGACCACCTGCCCGAACAGGCCTTCTACATGGTCGGCACCATCGACGAAGCCGTCGAGAAGGCCAAGACGATACAGTGAGGAGCGAGGAGCGAGGAGTGAGCGGTAATAGCCCTCCTCCTTGCTCCTCACCCCTCACTCCTCACCGGAGTTTGATATGGCCATGACCATCCACGTCGATATCGTGAGCGCGGAAGCCTCCATCTACTCGGGGCTCGCCGAGTTCGTGGTGGTGCCCGCCGAGATGGGCGAACTGGGCATCTACCCCCGCCACACGCCCCTGCTCACGCGCATCAAGCCGGGCTCCGTGCGCATCAAGTCGCCGGACAAGGCCGAGGAGGACCTGATCTATGTCTCCGGCGGCATCCTGGAGGTGCAGCCCGGCGTGGTGACCATCCTGTCCGACACCGCCCTGCGCGGCGCCGACCTGGACGAGGCCCGCGTGCTGGAAGCCAAGCGCCAGGCCGAGGAGGCCATGAAGGACCGCACCTCCTCCATGGATTACGCCCGCGCCCAGGCCGAACTGGCCGAGGCCGTGGCGCAACTGGCCGCCATCCAGAAACTGCGCAAGATCAAGCACTGAGGCCGGTCGGCGTGGCTCGCGAAACGGCAGCCCTGGCGGCTGCCGTTTTCTTTTCCAAGGCCCGGACAGGGCAACGCCGGCTGTTTATACTTACGCGCGATTCGCCAGATGCCATCCATCGCCCAACCCGACGCTGTCCATATCCGACTTATGACCGCCCCCCTCAACGTTGTCATCCTTGCCGCCGGCAAGGGCACACGGATGAAATCCGATCTGCCCAAGGTTCTGCATCCCCTTGCCGGCAAACCACTGCTTGCCCACGTCCTGGCCGCCGCCGACAGCCTCTCCCCGGAAAGGATCTGTGTGGTCTACGGCCATGGCGGTGAGGCCCTGCCCCAGGCCATCGGCCGTCCAGACCTCGCCTGGGCGAAACAGGAACCGCAACTGGGCACCGGCCACGCGGTCCAGCAGGCCGTGCCCCATCTCAATCCGGATGCCCTGTGCCTCATCCTCTACGGCGACGTGCCCCTGACCCGGCCCGAGACGCTCCAGGAGATGACCCTCATCGCCCGGGAAGGCGTCATCGCCCTGCTCACCGTGCGCCTGGCCAATCCCGCCGGCTACGGCCGCATCGTGCGCAACGCGCGCGGCCAGGTGGAGCGCATCGTCGAGCACAAGGACGCCAGCCCCGAGGAGCTGGCCATCGACGAGGTGAACACCGGCATCCTCTGCCTGCCCGCCGGCAAGCTGGCCGGCTGGCTGTCGCGGCTCACCAACCAGAATGCCCAGGGCGAGTACTACCTCACCGACGTGATCGGCATGGCCGCCGCCGAGGGCGAAAAGGTCATCCCCTGCCACCCGGCCGCCGAGTGGGAGGTGCTGGGCATCAACAGCCGCCAGCAACTGGCCGAACTGGAGCGCACCCATCAGCGCAACATCGCCGACGCCCTCATGGTCCGGGGCGTCACCCTCATCGACCCGGCCCGCATCGACGTGCGCGGCAGCCTGGAATGCGGCAAGGACGTCCTGATCGATGTCAACTGTGTGTTCGAGGGCCGCGTCGTTCTGGGTGATGGCGTGAAAGTGGGCGCTAACTGCGTGCTCAAGAACGTGACCATCGCCGAAGGTGGCGACATCCGCCCCTTCTGCCACCTGGAAGGCGCCTCCATCGGCGCTCGGGCCCAGATCGGCCCCTATTCCCGCCTGCGCCCGGGCACCGAACTGGCCGAGGAAACCCACATCGGCAACTTCGTCGAGATCAAGAACAGCCAGGTGGGCTTCAATTCCAAGATCAACCACCTGTCCTACGTGGGCGACGCCACCGTGGGGCGCAAGGTGAACATCGGCGCCGGTACCATCACCTGCAATTACGACGGCGCCAACAAGTTCCGCACGGTGATCGAGGACAACGCCTTCATCGGCTCCGACACGCAACTGGTCGCGCCGGTGACCGTGGGCGAAGGCGCCACCCTGGGCGCCGGCACCACCCTGACCAAGGATGCCCCCGCCGGCCAGCTCACCATGTCCAGGGCCAGGCAGCTCAGCCTGCCCGGCTGGCAACGTCCGACAAAATCGGGAAAGGGGAAGGGGTGATGGGGAATGCGATGCGGTCCGCCGCGCTATTCTCAATCCCCCATCCCTTATCCCCCATCCCTGGAGGTTAACCATGTGTGGCATCGTCGGCGCCGTCGCCCAGCGTAACGTCGTTCCCATCCTGATCGAGGGCCTGCAACGCCTGGAATATCGCGGCTATGACTCGGCGGGCCTGGCGGTTCGCCAGGCCGACGGCCATATCGGCCGCATCCGCGCGGTGGGCAAGGTGGCCATGTTGCGGCAACTGGTGGAGAAAACCCCCATCGACGGCAACCTGGGCATCGCCCATACCCGCTGGGCCACCCACGGCATGCCGGCCGAGCGCAACGCCCACCCGCACATGAGCGGCGAGAAGGTGGCGGTGGTGCACAACGGCATCATCGAAAACCATGCCGAGCTGCGCGAGGAACTCAAGGCCAAGGGCTACCGCTTCACCTCGGAAACCGATACCGAGGTCATCGCCCACCTGCTCGCCCATCTGCTGGAGAAGGAGCCGGATCTGCTGACGGCGGTGCAGAAGGCGGTCAGGCAACTGGTGGGGGCCTACGGGCTGGCGGTTTCCACCCCCGACGAACCGGATCGCCTGGTGGTGGCCCGGGCGGGCAGCCCCCTGGTGGTGGGGCTGGGAATCGGCGAGAACTTCATCGCCTCCGATGTGTTCGCCCTGCTGCCGGTCACCCAGCGTTTCGTCTTCCTGGAAGAGGGCGATATCGCCGAGATCCGCCGCGATGGCATCCGGGTGTTCGATGTGGCCGGAAATCCCGCGCAGCGGCCCGAGCGCGTATCGCAAATCTCCTCGTCCACCGCCGAAAAGGGCCCCTACGCCCACTACATGCTCAAGGAAATCTTCGAGCAGCCCTCGGTCATCGCCGAGACCCTGGAAGGCCGCATCCACAAGGGCAAGCTGCTGGAGGAAAGTTTCGGCTTCGAGGCCAAGGACCTGTTCGACAAGACCCGGGGCGTGCACATCGTCGCCTGCGGCACCAGCTACCACGCCGGCCTGGTGGCACGCTACTGGCTGGAGGAGATCGGCATTCCCTGCGCCGTGGAGGTGGCCAGCGAATACCGTTACCGCAAGGTGGTGGTGCCGCCCGGCACCCTGTTCCTGTCCATCTCCCAGTCCGGCGAGACCGCCGACACCCTGGCCGCCCTGCGCTTCGCCAAGGCCGCCGGTTATGTGGGCTCCCTGACCATCTGCAACGTGCCGGAAAGCTCCCTGACCCGGGAATCCGACGTGGCCCTCATGACCCGGGCCGGCCCGGAAATCGGGGTGGCCTCCACCAAGGCCTTCACCACCCAGCTCACCGCCCTGCGTCTGGTGACCCTGGCCCTGGCCAAGCGGCGCGGCCTGTCCGCCGAGGACGAGCAGCGCCTGGTGGACGAATTGCACGCCCTGCCCCGCCAGGTGGAAGTGGTGCTGGAGTTGTCCGAGTCCATCAAGGTCATGGCGAACGCCTTCGCCGACAAGAAGGACGCCCTGTTCCTGGGGCGCGGGCCGTTCTACCCCATCGCCCTGGAAGGTGCCCTCAAGCTCAAGGAGATCTCCTACATCCACGCCGAGGCGTATCCCGCCGGGGAACTGAAGCACGGTCCCCTGGCCCTGGTGGATGCCGACATGCCCGTGGTCTGCGCCCTGCCGGACGATCCCCTGCTGGACAAGGTGCTGTCCAACCTCCAGGAGGTCCGAGCCCGGGGCGGCGAGTTGTTCCTGTTCAGCGACCACAAGGTCAAGATCGAACTGGATCGCTACCAGAACCTGACCCTGGCGGACATCTACCCGAGCACGGCGCCCATCGTCTACAGCGTGCCGCTGCAACTCCTGGCCTATCACGTGGCGGTGCTCAAGGGCACCGACGTGGACCAGCCCCGCAACCTGGCCAAGTCGGTCACCGTCGAATAGGGCCTCGAACATGGCGGTCATCGCGGTATTCAACCAGAAGGGTGGTGTCGGCAAGACCACCACCACCCTCAATGTCGCCGCTTCCCTGGCCTTGCTGGAACGCAATCCCATCGTGCTCGACCTGGATCCCCAGGCCCATGTCAGCCTGGCCCTGGGCGTCAGGCATCCGCCCGGCAACGCCTCCATCGCCGCCTTCTTCCGCGACAAGACGCCCCTGGACCGGCTCATGCGCCGCCTCGGCAACGGCATTCGCCTGCTGCCCGGCCATGCCGACCTGTCCAAGATCGATGCCATGCTGGGGGGCACCCCGGGCGTGGCGGGCAGCCTGAAAAAGGGGCTGGAGGCCACCCTGGCCTGGGAAGACGCCCCCATCCTCGTCGACTGCGCGCCGGCCCTGGGCGTGCTCTCCCTGAATGCCCTGTGCGCCGCCGACCGGGTGCTGATCCCGGTCACCTCCGATTTCCTCTCCATCCAGGGCCTCAACCGCCTGGACCTGGCCCTCAATGTGCTGGAAGGCCCCCTCAGGCGGCGCATTCCCCGGCGCGTGGTGATGACTCGCTTCGACGAGGGCAAGCCCCAATGCCGGGAAGCCCTGGCCAGCCTGAAAAGCCGCTACGGCGAAAACCTGTGCGAGACGCGCATCCAGGACGACCCGGCCCTGTCCGAGAGCCCGGCCCACGGCATGGACATCTTCGCCTACTCGTCGGACTCCCCCGGCGCCCACGACTACCGGCTGCTCACCATGGAGCTGCTGTCGAAGGGCTTTTTCCAGTAAGCCCCGGGCCCGCGGCATGTCCAACGCCGACTGGCTGACCCGAACCCAGGCCGCCCTCTGGCATCCCTGCACCCAGATGAAACATCTGGAGCGCATGCCGCCCCTGCCCATCGCCCGGGGGGAGGGCCCCTGGCTGGTCGATTTCGACGGCCGCCGTTACCTGGACTGCATCTCCTCCTGGTGGGTCAACCTGTTCGGCCATGCCAACCCGCGCATCAACGCGGCCATCACGGATCAGCTGGGCCGCATCGAGCACGCCATGCTGGCCGGCTGCACCCACGCGCCGGTGGTGGCGCTTTCCGAGCGGCTGGGAAAACTTGCCGGCCTGGGCCACGTCTTCTATGGCTCCGACGGCGCCAGCGCCATCGAGATCGCCCTCAAGATGAGCTTCCACTTCTGGCGCAACGTCGGCCAGACCGGCAAGACCGGCTTCGTCAGCCTGCGGGACGGTTATCACGGCGAAACCCTGGGCGCCCTCTCGGTCACCGACGTGGCCCTGTTCAAGGACACCTACGCCCCCCTGCTGCATCCCAGCCATCAGGTCATGAGCCCGGACTGGCGCCGGGCCGAGCCGGAGGAATCGGCGGAGGCCTACGCCCTGCGGGCCGCCGCCAGCCTGGAGGACTTCCTCGCCGAATGCGCCGACACCACCGCCGCCGTCATCCTGGAACCCCTGATCCAGGGCGCCGCCGGCATGGCCATGTACCATCCCATCTACCTGGCCTGCGCGCGGGAGATGTGCGACCGCTACCGGGTGCATCTCATCGCCGACGAGATCGCCGTCGGCTTCGGCCGCAGCGGCACGATGTTCGCTTGCGAGCAGGCGGGAATCACCCCGGATTTCCTCTGCCTGTCCAAGGGCATCACCGGCGGCTACCTGCCCCTGTCCTGCGTGCTGACCAGCGATACCGTCTACCAGGCCTTCTACGACGACGCCACCGCCCGGGGCTTCCTCCATTCCCATTCCTATACCGGCAACGCCCTGGCCTGCCGGGCCGCCCTGGCGGTGCTGGACATCTTCGACACGGACGACGTGCTTGCGGCCAACCGCCTCAAGGCCGCCCGCTTCACGGAATTGCTCGCTCCGGTCGCCGCCCATCCCCGTGTCCGGAACTTCCGCCACACCGGCATGGTCTGGGCTTTCGACGTGGACCATGCCCCACCCGGCTTCAGCCGCGGCTTTCACCAGCGCGCCCTGGAACGGGGCCTGTTCCTCCGGCCCATCGGCGGCGCGGTCTACTTCATGCCCCCCTACGTCATCGAGGAGCCGGAAATGGCCCTCATGGCCCGGGTCACCCTCGAATTGCTGGATCAATCCTGAAAGGCACCCCATGTCCCGATTGCTGCTCCTCCTGATGGTGTTTTCCGCCCAGCCCGCCCTCGCCGCCGTGGCAGGCCATCAACACCCGCCCGGCAAGCCCCTGGAACAACGCAAGCCCCTCGTCCTCAACGCCGAGGAAGCCGCCCACATCCGCCTGGAAATGCGCACCTTCCTCTCCGGCGTGCAGAAGATCGTCACCGGCGCCGCCCACAACGACATGAAGGTGGTGGCCGAAGCCGCCACGGCCCTTGGCGTGGCGGCCGCCCATGAAGTTCCCCCCGCTCTGCGCCAGAAACTGCCCCTGGAGTTCAAGCAGCTGGGCAACGCCACCCACACCGGCTTCGACGACCTGGCCCGGGACGCCGCCAGCATGGCCGACCCCAACCTGGCCATGAAGCAACTCGGGCAGGTCATGTCCAACTGCGTTTCCTGCCATGCCACCTTCCGCATCGAACCGGCGCCCAGGAAACACTGAACCCCGCCCACCGCACAAAAAGGGAGCGGTGACCGGCCCCCCCAGGCATGCTGCCTGGAATCGCGCGGCACGGACAAATCCGTCGGAATGCACGATTGGTTGTTCAAATTGACCAGGGGCGCCCCGGATATTCCTACCAGTTTGCGCAAATCCACCGAATCCACGGTCAACGCCCATGTTTGCGCGGGCGTTAATTGCCTACCGGAAATAGTCCAAATTGATGATCTGACGGCTATTTTCAGTGATTAGGCTGTCCAGTAAGATTCACCGCGCAACGTTTGTTGCCTTTTTTCGAAAAAAGGAGAGTTAGACATGAAAGCAATCGTATTCGCTGTCGCCGCCGCTCTGTCCCTGACCGCCGGTGTCGCCGCCGCCGACGAGGCCCTGGCCAAGAAAAGCGCCTGCATGAGCTGCCACCAGATGGCGAAGAAGGTGGTTGGCCCGTCGTTCACCGACATCGCCAAGAAATACAAGGGCGACGCCAAGGCCGAGGAGCGTTTCGTCACCGTCATCAAGAAGGGTGGCAAGGGCACCTGGGGCGCGGTGCCGATGCCTCCGCACCCGCAGGTTTCCGACGAAAACGCCAAGAAGCTGGCCGCCTGGATTCTGTCCCTGTAAGCCTTGCCTGTTTGGCGAAAAGGCCGGGTTCGCCCGGCCTTTTTTATTGTCGCGGCAAGGTGAAAATGAATGTCTTCCCGCCCGAGCCCGAAGGGCCCCGGTGTGATATAAATCGCGCGTTTTCAGACCTTTCAGGGGTTTTCACGTGATTCACGCAAAATATTCCTTATCCGCGCTGGCGCTCGCCCTGGTTTTCGCGGCTTCTGGTTGTAGTCAAAAACCAGACGAAGGCGGCGATGTCATCAAGATCGGTTCCGTGGCGCCCCTGACCGGCCCGCAAACCCACATCGGCAAGGACAACGAGAACGGCGCCCGCCTGGCGGTGGACGAGATCAACGCCAAGGGCCTGGAACTGGGCGGCAAGAAGGTGAAGCTGGAACTGCTGGGCGAGGATGACCAGGCCGAACCCAAGACCGCCACCATCGTCGCCCAGAAGCTGGTGGATGCCGGTGTCGTCGCGGTGATCGGCCACCTGAATTCCGGCACCACCATCCCGGCTTCCAAGATCTACCACGACGCCGGCATACCCCAGATTTCCCCCTCCGCCACCGCCGTGGCCTACACCGCCCAGGGCTACAAGACCGCCTACCGGGTGATGGCCAACGACGCCCAGCAGGGCAAGGCCCTGGGCCAGTACGCCGTGGGCAAGATGGGGGCGAGGAAGATCGCCATCATCGACGACCGCACCGCCTACGGCCAGGGCCTGGCGGACGAGTTCGAGAAGGCCGCCAAGGCCGCCGGCGGCGAGGTGGTGGCGCGGGAATTCACCAACGACAAGGCCACGGATTTCACCGCCATCCTCACCAGCATCAAGGGCAAGGCTCCGGACCTGGTGTTCTTCGGCGGCATGGACCCCCAGGGCGGCCCCATGGCGCAACAGCTCAAGCGCCTGGGCCTGAGCGCCAGGCTGCTGGGTGGCGACGGCCTGCAGAACGTCAACTTCCTCAAGCTGGCCGGCGCCGACGCCGAGGGCGTGGTGGCCTCCTCCCCCGGCCTGCCCATCGATTCCATGCCCGGCGGTCCGGATTTCCGCAAACGCTTCGAGTCCAAGTACGGCGTGATCCAGGTCTACGCGCCCTATTCCTACGATGCCGTGTATGCCCTGGTGGACGCCATGAAGCGGGCCAATTCCGCCGAGCCTGCCAAGGTGCTGGCCGAACTGCCCAAGGTGGACATCCAGGGCGTGAGCGGCCCGGTGAAGTTCGATGCCAAGGGCGACACCATGGATGGCGCCGTGACCGTCTACGAGGCCAAGGGCGGTACCTGGCAGGTGCTGGAAACAGTGAAATAAAAGTAGGCAGCGGTCAGTGGGCAGTCGGCAGAAATACGGCCTAGCTGACGACTGAAGACTGTCGACTGCCAACTTGATATGGACATCTTCACCCAGCAACTCATCAACGGCCTGGTGCTGGGCAGCATCTATGCCCTGGTGGCACTGGGCTACACCATGGTCTACGGCATCCTGGAGCTGATCAACTTCGCCCATGGCGAGGTGACCATGATCGGCGCCATGGTGGCGCTGACCGTGATCGGCGTCTTGATGGGCGTCGCCCCTGACCTGCCCGGTCTCATGGTCGTCTTCGGTGGCCTGCTCATCGCCATTCCCGCCTGCATGGCCCTGGCCTTCGGCATCGAGAAGATCGCCTACCGGCCATTGCGCCGCGCGCCCCGGCTGGCGCCCCTGATCACCGCCATCGGCGTGTCCATCATCCTGCAGAACCTGGCCATGCTGGTGTGGGGCCGCCAGTACGTGTCGTTTCCCCCCATCCTGCCGCGCGGCCAGCATGAAATCCTGGGCGCCCACATCACCGACCTGCAAATCTTCATCGTCGTGCTTTCCTTCTCCCTCATGGCCGGGCTCTGGCTGCTGGTGGAGCGAACCCGCCTGGGCCGGGCCATGCGCGCCACCGCCCAATCCAGGGAAGTGGCGGAACTGATGGGCGTGAACGTGGACCGGGTCATCTCCGCCACCTTCGTCATCGGCGCCGCCATCGCCGCCATCGCTGGCGTGATGGTGAGCGCCTACTACGGCCTGGCTCATTACTACATGGGCTTCATGCTGGGCCTGAAGGCCTTCTCGGCGGCCGTGCTGGGCGGCATCGGCAACATCGCCGGGGCCATGCTGGGCGGCTTGCTGCTGGGGGTCATCGAGGCCCTGGGCGCCGGCTACATCGGCGACATCACCGGTGGTTTCCTGGGCAGCCATTACCAAGACGTGTTCGCCTTCTTCGTGCTGATCCTGGTGCTGGTGTTCCGACCTTCCGGACTGTTGGGGGAGCGGGTTGCAAGCCGTGCATAAGTACCTGGGCGCCCGGCCCCGCCTGACCCTGGTTCTGCTGGCGGCGCTGCTGGTGATCCTGCCCTTCGTGGTGGGCGCGGGTCTGGGCAATTCCTGGGTGCGGGTGCTGGATTTCGTGCTGCTCTACGTGTTGCTCGCCCTGGGCCTGAACATCGTGGTGGGCTACGCTGGCCTGCTGGATCTGGGCTACATCGCCTTCTACGCCCTGGGCGCCTACCTCTATGCCTGGCTGGCCAGCCCCCATTTCGGCCTGCATCTGCCGTTCTGGGCCGTGCTACCCCTGGGCGCGGCCCTGGCGGGCATGTTTGGCGTGCTGCTGGGGGCACCCACCCTGCGCCTGCGCGGCGACTACCTGGCCATCGTCACCCTGGGCTTCGGCGAGATCATCCGCATCTTCATGAACAACCTGAACGCGCCCTTCAACCTGACCAACGGGCCCCAGGGCATGAACCTGATCGACCCGGTGAGCATCGGCGGCGTGTCCCTGGGCAGAAGCCTGCGAGTGTTCGGCTTTACCCTGCCCTCCACCTACCTGTATTACTACCTGTTCCTGGCCGCGACCCTGCTGGTCATCGTCATCGCCATGCGCCTGCAGGATTCCCGCATCGGCCGGGCCTGGGCGGCCCTGCGCGAGGATGAGGTGGCGGCGGCGGCCATGGGCATCAATACCCGCAACGTGAAGTTGCTGGCCTTCGCCATGGGCGCCACCTTCGGCGGCCTGGCCGGCGGCCTGTTCGCGGCCTTCCAGGGCTTCATCAGCCCGGAAAGCTTCAACCTGTGGGAGTCCATCCTGGTGTTGTGCATGATCGTCCTGGGCGGCATGGGCAACATTCCCGGCGTGATCCTGGGCGCGGTGCTGCTGACCGTGATCCCCGAGGCCCTGCGCTACCTGGGCGACCTGCAACGGGCCACCCTGGGCCATGTGGTGGTGGACCCGGCCGATCTGCGCATGCTGCTGTTCGGCGTCGCCCTGGTGGCCATGATGCTGTTCCGCCCGGCCGGCCTGCTGCCCTCGCGCCAGCGCAAGCGGGAGTTCAGCGCCCAGGATGGCGTCGCCGAGCAGGAGCAGGCCGACCTCTACGATGCGCGGGCCTGACCATGGCCGACCTGCTGGTTGTTACCAACGTCACCAAGCGCTTTGGCGGCCTCGCCGCCCTGGACGATGTCTCCCTGAGCGTGGGCGAGGGCGAGATCTACGGCCTCATCGGCCCCAACGGCGCCGGCAAGACCACCCTGTTCAACTGCATGACCGGGCTGTATTCGGTGACCTCCGGCCAGGTTCTCTTGTCCGGAGCGGCGGTGCAGGGCCTGAAACCTCACCAGATCGTGACCCGGGGGTTCGCCCGGACTTTCCAGAACATCCGCCTGTTCGCCAACATGACCGCCCTGGAGAACGTCATGGTCGGGCGCCATGCCCGCACCCGGGCGGGAGTGCTCGGCGCCGTCATCCGCGGCGCCCGGACCCGCGCCGAGGAGGCCGCGATCCACGACAAGGCGCGCGAACTGATGGATTACGTGGGCCTGAAGAACAAGGGCCGCGGCCTGGCCGGGCATCTGCCCTACGGCGACCAGCGCCGCCTGGAGATCGCCCGCGCCCTGGCCACGGAACCGCGCCTGCTGGCCCTGGATGAGCCGGTGGCGGGCATGAACCCCATCGAACGTCGCCAGATGGGCGAGCTGTTCCTCAAGTTGCGGGCGGGCGGGGTCACCCTTTTGCTGATCGAACACGACGTGAAACTGGTGATGGGCCTGTGCGACCGGGTGGCGGTGCTGGACTACGGCCGCAAGATCGCCGAGGGCGAGCCCGAGTCGGTGCGGAAGGACCCCGCCGTCATCGCCGCCTATCTGGGCGGGGAGGCGGCGTGAGCCTGCTGTCCGTGCGCGGACTGAAGGTGGCCTACGGCGGCATCCAGGCCGTGCGCGGCATCGATTTCGAGGTGGCGGAAGGCGAGCTGGTCTGCCTGATCGGCGCCAACGGCGCGGGCAAGAGCAGCACCCTCAAGGGGGTGATGGGCCTGGCCCATCCCCACGGCGAAGTCCTGTTCGCCGGCGAGCGCCTGCACAAGCTGCCCACCCACGCCATCGCCTGCCTGGGCCTGGCCCTGGTGCCGGAAGGCCGGGGCATCTTCGGCCGCCTGACGGTGGCCGAGAACCTGGACATGGGCGCCTACACCCGCAACGACAAGGTGGGCGTCCAGGCGGATCTGTCCCGAGCCTACGAGTTATTCCCCCGCCTGGCGGAAAGGCGCGGCCAACTGGCGGGCACCCTTTCCGGCGGCGAGCAGCAGATGCTCGCCATCGCCCGCGCCCTCATGGGCCGGCCCCGCCTGCTGCTGCTGGATGAGCCGAGCATGGGACTGGCGCCCCTCATGGTCATGAAGATCTACGAGACCATCGCCGCCATTGCCCGGGAAGGCGTGACCATCCTGCTGGTGGAACAGAACGCCAATCTGGCCCTGCGCGTCAGCCAGCGGGCCTACGTCATGGAAAGCGGCGCCATCACCCTCTCGGGCGCGGCCTCGGATCTGGCGTCCGACAGCCAGGTACGCGCCGCCTACCTGGGGGATTGAAAGCGGGTTCGCCCGGTTTTCGGTGGTGCCCACCAGTAAGCATCGTTGCATTGCCGCAACATCTTCAATTCCGGATACCCTGTGCGCTAGCTAACAATCGAATGTTCTAATATTCGCCAATATACTGCGGGCTCTGTACCAGATACCTGTTTTCCCCCTTTGTTTTCAACCCTCTAGGAGTTTTGTCATGAAGAAGATTTCCGTCCTGGTCCTGGCCCTGGTTGCTCAATCCGCTTTCGCCCAAGGTGCCGCCACCCCCGAGTCCACCGCTGCCCAACTGCTGGATCCCGCCAAGGTTGCCGACGTCGCCAAGGATCCCAAGGCCGCCGTTGCCGCCATGACCAACCTGATGGATCCCGCCACCGCCATCATCATGATGCAGAAGGGTATGGACCCCGCCACCTTCACCAAGATGGCCCAGGCCGGCATGTCCCCCGACATCCTGAAGTCCTACGCCGCCTTCCTGGACCCCAACATGTACACCAAGTGGCTGGCCGCTTCCATGGACCCCAACTTCTACATGGCTGCCATGGCTCCCATGCTGAACCCCAACATGTACATGAAGTGGATGATGTCCCCCCTGGATCCCCGCGTCCTGCAAATGGGCATGGCTCCCCTGAACCCCAACATGTACATGAACTGGGCCCTGGCTCCCATGGCTCCCGCCAACATGAACCTGATGATGGCTCCCCTGAACCCCAATCTGTACACCCAGTGGGCCGGCGCCGCTGCTGATCCCAAGACCTACGGCACCTGGGGCGCTCTGATGAACCCCGCCACCTACGGCAACATGGCGAACCCCTTCGCCGGCTTCATCCCCGTGCCCGCCGCGCCCGCCGCCAAGTAATTCGCGGTTAGACCCGGCCTGAAAAGGGCGGAACTTCGGTTCCGCCCTTTTTTTTTTGGTAATCAAGCATGTTACTATTCGCTAATATTTTTTATCTCTCTGATTGTTAAGGCACTAGTCATGACATGCCGCAAGGCGTTGGCAGTATCCCTGTTGGCAATGGGCTTTTCCCTGGGTGTCCAGGCCGAAGCCGGTTCGACGCGCGCATCCGCCAAGGCGGGCAAACCCGCCGCGCTGAAGACCAAGCAAATCAGGCAGAAAGATGGCAGTGTCGTGGTTCGCCTGTCATTGCCCAAGCGGGCACGGGCGCAGGCGAGCTCCCCCGGTGTGGTCGCCATGCCGGATCGGGAAGCGAAGGCTTACACGTCGGGCGCGGTGGCCGGCAACGATCCCCAGATCCTCAAGGAATGGCTGGATGCGGTCACCGAGCCCCGCTTCATGACCGCCCTGGCATCCGTCGCCATGGAACCCGGGGTCACCGCGAAGAGCATGAACCGGCCCATCGACCCGGCCCTGGTGCGCAACTGGGCCGAGTTCGTCGACCCGCATCTCTACCTGCGCTGGATGGCGTCGGGCGTGGATTCCAAGTTCAATCAGGCCATCCTCAAGCAGTCGCCCGAGCTCAACCTGGCTCCCCATGCGTTCCTGACCCTGATCGGCAACATGGTTCCTGTTTTTGCCCGGGCGGGCGTTCCCCTGAAGCCCACCCTATGGTCGAAGGCCTACGGCGAGGGGCCTGGCGGACGGGAAGCCGCCCAGGAGTGGCTCAAGCTGCCCATGGCGGACCCCAGATCCAACCCCTGGCTCAGCAACAATCTGAACTACCGGTACTGACGGCGCGCCCGATGGCCAGGTAGCCGCGTTCCGTCAGCACCCCATCCAGGGGGATGTCCCAGGGGTCCCTCGGAATCCGGTCCACCTGCTGGGTCGAGAACGCCACGCCAATCAACCGGGGTTTCCGCAGGAAGCGTCGTCGGGCCAGCCCGGCCAGGCTGGCATCGTAGTAACCGCCCCCCATGCCGATTCGCCAGCCCCGCGCGTCGAACCCCAACAGGGGCATGAACAGGGTTTCCAGCTGATACGCCCGGCCCTTTCTGGCGGGCGGAGCGTGATATTCGGGGATGCCATAGCGGTTGAGAACCCAGGCTGGACGATCCCCGAGCCGGGTGAACCAGAGTTTCTTCCGACGCCGGCCGGGCACGATGGGCAGATGGCACTCGATGCCCATTCCCAGGGCCCGCTGAAGCAGGGGCAAGACGTCGATCTCGCTGTTGGCGGGAATGTAGAAACCGATGCGGCGCGCGCGCGTCAGCAAGCGATGGCGCAGGGCATGACGGACCAGTTGTTGTCCGGCGTCGCGGCGTTGCGCGGCCGTCATGGCTCCCCGTTGCCGCCGCAATTCACGGCGCAGGGATGCCTTATCGGGATAGTCGCGGGAGTGGATCATGTTGACGGAGGGTCTCCCCGCTGGCGCCGTCCAGACCGCAATCCTGAACCCGGAGGTTCAAGGTCGGTCACGGTTCAGCCGCTTCGGGTACATGGACAAAAGCCACGCGCACGCCCGCGATGAAAGACCGTGACCTGCGCTTACGCTTATCGGTTCAAAGAATACGCGACCTTCGCGAACGCAGCAGGGAGATTGATGGATCACTCGGGACGGGCCGTCACGAGCGATCAGAATAGATTATCTTGCTGGGCCATGGCCTGATCAAGCAGGCCCGTGAGATGTTCGATCCGCTCCCGGTGTTCGCGGGTATCGGGTTGCGCGGGGCGTGCGGCGAGGTAATCGTGGGTGATGTTCAGGGCGGCCATGATGGCGATGCGTTCCAGGCCGATGACCTTGCCGCCGTCGCGAATCTCGCGCATCTTGCGATCCAGGTAGGACACCGCCTGCAGCAGGCCCTCCCGCTCGTCCTCCGGGCAGGCCACGCGGAATTCGCGGCCCATGATGGCGACATCCAGACTGACGTTGTTGGAGGTGGCCATGTCAGCGCCTTTCCGGCTGTGGGCGGGGGAAAGATTCCGCCCCGATGGGCAGCGGGCGGAGCGAGCGTCGGGGGCGTTTCATCCTAGTCCGGAATCTTGTTGAGCAGGACTTCCATGCGGGCGCGGGCCTCGTCGAGGCGATCGGAGAGCTGCTTGTTGTTGCTCTCCAGCACCACGACCTGCTGACGCAGCTTGAGGGTTTCCGCGCGCATTGCCTGATAGCGCTCCAGCATCTGAGCGAGCTTGCTTTCCAGGGTGTCCAGTTCGGCCTGCATGCCGGCACTATAATTGCCGGGATTTTCCCGCGTCAACAAAGGGTTTCGCGCCGCCCGGCCGATTTTTCGCCGCTCCGGGCGGCGAGGCCTTCACCAGCCCCGTTCCAGTCGCCCGAAACGGATTCTCAGGCGGCGTGGAACGCGCGGCTGGATTCCCGCACGGTCTCCACCAGCACGCTCACGTTTTCCGGTGGTGTGAACTGGGATATGCCATGCCCAAGGTTGAAGACATGGCCCGATCCCTGGCCATAGCTCGCCAGGATGGCTTTGGCTTCCGCCGCCACGGCTTCCGGGGTGGTGAGCAGGATGCTCGGGTCCATGTTGCCCTGCAGGGCCACCTTGTCGCCGACCCGGCGGCGGGCGTCGCCGATGTCGATGGTCCAGTCCAGGCCCACCGCGTCGCAGCCGCAGGCGGCGATGTGCTCCAGCCAGAGGCCGCCGCCCTTGGTGAAGACGATGCGCGGCACGACGCGGCCTTCCCGTTCCCGGGTCAGGCCGGCCATGATGCGGGCCATGTAGGGCAGGGAGAATTCCAGGTAGGCGGCCTGGGACAGCATGCCGCCCCAGGAATCGAACACCATCACGGCCTGGGCGCCGGCCTCGATCTGGGCGTTGAGGTAGTCGATCACCGCCTGGGTGGTGACTTCCAGGATGTGGTGCATGAGGTCCGGGCGGCCGTACATCATGCGTTTCACCTGGGTGTAGCTGTCGCTGCCCTCCCCTTCGACCATGTAGCAGGACAGGGTGAAGGGGCTGCCGGAAAAGCCGATCAGGGGCACGGAACCATCCAGGGCGCGGCGGATCTCGGCCACGGCATCGATGACATAGCGCAGATGGTCGTGGGGATCCGGGGCCTTGAGATTGCGGATCGCCCATTCTTCCCGCAGGGGCCGCTCGAACTTGGGACCCTCGCCCTCGGCGAAATACAGTCCCAGGCCCATGGCGTCCGGCACGGTGAGGATGTCGGAGAACAGGATGGCCGCGTCCAGGTTGTAGCGCGCCAGGGGCTGCAGGGTGACCTCGGTGGCCAGGGTCGGCGACTTGCACAGGTTCAGGAAGCTGCCCGCCCGGGCACGTGTCGCGCAGTATTCCGGGAGGTAGCGGCCGGCCTGGCGCATCAGCCAGGTCGGCGTGTGGCCGGTGGGTTGCCGCAGCAGCGCGCGCAGGAAGGTATCGTTCTTGAGGGCGGTCATGGTGGTGGGTTCCTGGAAAAACCGCGACATTCTAACCGCTCATGGCCTGTTGGCCGTCCTGCCGATGGAGGCCACCGGCGCGCTCATCCATCCTGGCTTGATTGAATGGGCGGGGCCTTCCTTGCGCCGGAAAGGGCCGGGTAGCGGATCTGTTCCACCAGATCGCGGGTGGTCTTGTCGGGCATCGATGTGAACAGGCTCACCACGAGAATGACGAGAAACCCGGCGGGAATGCCGAACACGCCGGCGGAGACATCGCCGATGCCCCACCATTTCTCCATGCCCATGAACTTCACGCCGACCAGGTAGTAAAGCGTCAGCCCCAGGCCCGTCAGCATGCCCGCCACGGCGCCCTGGCGCGTCGCCCGGCGCCAGAAGATGCCCAGCACCAGGGCCGGGAAGAAGCAGGCGCCGGCGATGGAAAAGGCCCAGGCCACCATGGACAGGATGGTGTCGGGCCGCAGGGAGGCCACCCAGGCCGCCACCACGGCCACGCCCAACAGCACCGTCTTGGAGATCGCCAGGCGGCGGGTGGTGGTGGCGTTGGGATTGATCATCTGGAAATAGACGTCGTGGGACAGGGCGTTGGCGATGGTCAGCAGCAGGCCGTCGGCGGTGGACAGGGCCGCCGCCAGGCCGCCGGCCGCCACCAGGCCGGCCACCACGTAGGGCAGGCCGGCGATCTCCGGCGTGGCCAGCACGATCACGTCCGGGTTCAGGGTCAGTTCCGCCAGTTGCAGGATGCCGTCGCGGTTGATGTCCTCCACCGCCACCAGGCCCACCTTGGTCCAGGACGCCACCCAGGACGGCAGTTCGGCGATGGCCGTGCCGATGACGTTGGTGTAGACCTCGTACTTGGCGAACACCGCGTAGGCCGGTGCCGTGAAATACAGCAGGAAAATGAAGAACAGGGACCAGAACACCGATTCCCGCGCCTCCCGGACCGAGGGCGTGGTGTAGTAGCGCATGAGCACGTGGGGCAGGGCCGCCGTGCCCACCATGAGGCAGAAGGCCAGGGCCAGGAAATTGCGCCGGGCCTCGCCGCGCTGGGCCTCGTCGGCGCCGGGAAAAGCCTCGGCGTGGGGATGGATCGGCTGGGACTTTTCCTGGGCGGCTTTCATCGCCCTTTGCCATTGCTCGCGCTGGGCCGAGGCCGCGCCGGGTTGGTCGCGCAAGCGCTGTTCCAGCATGACCGCCCGCGCCGCATAGGCCCGCCGCACCTCCTCCTGGGCCGGGTCGGCCATCAGCACCCGCTCCCGCTCCTCCAGTTCCTGCATCACCGAGCCATACACCAGTTGCGGCAAGGGCACGCTGGTGACCTTGTAGGACATGAACACCACCGGCACCAGGTAGGCGATGATGAGGATGATGTATTGCGCCACCTGGGTCCAGGTCACCGCCCGCATGCCGCCCAGGAAGGAGCACACCAGGATGCCGGCCAGGCCCACGAACACGCCGGTCTCGAAGGCGATGCCGAGGAAGCGGCTGGTGACGATGCCGACGCCGTAGATCTGGGCGGTGACATAGGTGAAGGAAGCCAGGATCGCCCCCAGCACGGCGATGGAGCGGGCCAGGTTGCCGCCGTAGCGGGCGCCGATGAAATCCGGGATGGTGAACTGGCCGAACTTGCGCAGGTAGGGCGCCAGCAGCAAGGCCACCAGCACGTAGCCGCCGGTCCAGCCGACGACGAAAGCGAGGCCGTCGTAGCCCTTGGCGTACAGGGTGCCGGCCATGCCGATGAAGGAGGCGGCGCTCATCCAGTCCGCACCCGTGGCCATGCCGTTGTAGACCGCCGGCACGCGTCGGCCCGCCACGTAGTACTCGTCCACGTCGGAGGTCCGGCTCATGATGCCGATGCCCGCGTAGAGGGAGATGGTGGCGGCCATGAACACCCAGCCGATCCACTGCTCAGGCATGCCCATGAATTCCGCCACCGCCAGGGTGAACAGGAACAGCACGAAGCCGCCGGTGTAGAAGCTGTAGTAGCGGAACAGGTTGCGGAGGTAGACCTTCTTCACCCGTTTGCCCCGGATAAGACCCGAAAATGCACGGATTGTAGCCCGCGCCACGTACCGCCTAGGCACGGATTGGCCCTCCGGCGCCAACCCGGCCGTCGAATTCGCGGTTAGCGGGCCCGGGAACGAAGGGCGCCCAAGCGGAACCTGAGCGCCTTCTCCAGCGCGACGACCAGCCCGCTCGCCAGGGCGAAGGCGATGATGCCCAGCCAGGCGCGGGCATCGATGGGCGCGGTGTGGAACAGGGTGTTGAACAGGGGCAGGTAGGTAAAGGCCAGTTGCAGCGCCAGCATCAGGCCGGCGCCGAGCCACACCCAGCGGTTGCTGAACAGGCCCATGGACCAGAAGGAGCGGGTCAGCGACCGGCAGTTGAACAGGTAGACCAGTTCCACCATGACGAACACGTTGGCCGCCACCGTGCGCGCCTCGGCCAGGTTGCCGCCCCGTTCCAGCTCGAGCAGGAACAGGCCGAAGGCGCCCACCAGCAGCAGCACGCCCACCAGCGCGATGCGCCAGACCAGTACCCGGTCCAGGATGGGCGCGGCGGGCGGGCGCGGCGGCCGGCGCATGATGCCCTTCTCGGCCGGCTCGAAGGCCAGGGTCAGGCCCAGCAGCACCGCCGTGGTCATGTTGATCCAGAGAATCTGCAGGGGCGTGATGGGAAGCGTGACCCCGGCCAGGATGGCGGCCAGGATCACCAGCCCCTCGCCGGCGTTGGTGGGAATGGTCCAGGTGATGAACTTCACCAGGTTGTCGTAGATGCCCCTGCCCTCCTCCACCGCCGCCTCGATGCTGGCGAAGTTGTCGTCGGTGAGCACCATGTCCGCCGCCTCCTTGGCCACCTCGGTGCCGGCGAGCCCCATGGCGATGCCGATGTCCGCCTGCTTCAGGGCCGGCGCGTCGTTGACGCCGTCGCCGGTCATGGCCACCACCTCGCCGTTGGCCTGCAGGGCCTCCACCAGGCGCAGCTTCTGCTCCGGCTCCACCCGGGCGAACACGTCCACGTCGCGGGCTGCCCGGCGCAGGCTTTCCCCGTCCATGGCGGCCAGTTCCCGGCCGGCGAGGGCCGACGATTCGCCGTGGGCGATGCCGAGCTGGCGGGCGATGGCCAGGGCGGTTTCCGGATGGTCGCCGGTGATCATCTTGACCCGGATGCCGGCGGCGTGACAGGCCTTCACCGCGGCGATGGCCTTGGTCCTGGGCGGGTCCAGCATGCCGGCCAGGCCCAGGAAAACCAGGCCCCGCTCCAGCCGTTCCGGACCGAGCGCCTGGTCGGCGGCAAGGCGGGCATGGGCCAGGGCCAGCACGCGCATGCCCTGCCGGGCCAGGTCCCGGGCCTCCGCCTCGATGGCATCCCGGGCCAGGGCCGCTTCCCGCCCCACGCCGTCGAGCATGCCGGCGCAGGCCGGCAGCAGGCGTTCCAGCGCGCCTTTCACGTAGATCAGGCGATCGCCCTCGATCTCGTGCACGGTCGCCATGGACTGGCGGGTGGCGTCGAAGGGCAGCTCGTCCAGGCGGGGGAATACGGCGCGCAGGGTGGTTTCATCCAGCCCGGCCTTGCGGGCGGCCACCAGCAGGGCGGCTTCGGTGGGATCGCCGGTGATGCGCCAATGGTGTCCGTCCCGGCGCAGGCTGGCGTCGTTGCACAACACGCCGGCCAGCAGGGCCTCGCGCAGGGCGCCGTCCAGGCTGATGCCTTCCGGCAGGCTCACGCTGCCCTCCAGCCCGTAGCCCTGCCCGCTCACCGGGTAGCGGCGGCCGCCCGCCCACAGGGCGCGCACGGTCATGGCGTTCTCGGTGAGGGTGCCGGTCTTGTCGGAGCAGATCACCGTGGTGCTGCCCAGGGTCTCCACCGCCGGCAATTTGCGGATGATCGCCCGGCGTCTGGCCATGCGCGCCACGCCGATGGCCAGGGTGATGGTGATGGCCGCCGGCAGGCCCTCGGGAATGGCGCCCACCGCCAGGGCCACCGCCGCCATGAACATGTCGTAGGCCGACTCGCCGCGCAACACGCCGATGGCGAAGGTCAGCGCCGCGAATGCCAGGATGACGATCAGCAGCCGCCTGGCGAACACCCCCATCTTGCGGGTGAGGGGGGTGCTCAGGCTGGGCGCCGCGGCGATCAGGCCGGCGATATGGCCGGTCTCGGTGGCATCGCCGGTGGCGATCACCAGGCCGTGGCCCTGGCCGGCCGCCACGTGGGTGCCGGTGTAGGCCATGTTGCGCCGGTCCGCCAGGGGGGTATCGGGCGCCATGACCAGGGCGGGCTGCTTGTCCGCCGGCAGGGATTCGCCGGTCAGGGCCGCTTCCACCAGGCGCAGTTCCTTGCCGTGCATCAGGCGCAGGTCGGCGGGCACCTTGTCGCCGGCGCTGAGCCACACCACGTCCCCCGGCACCAGCCCGACCGCGTCCATGCGCCGCCGTTCGCCCTCGCGCAACACCGTGACTTCCGTGGCCACCGCCCGCGCCAGGGCCGCCAGGGCGGATTCCGCCCGGCCTTCCTGGACGAAGCCCACCAGGGCATTGACCAGCACCACGCCGAGGATGACCCCGGCATCCGCCCATTCCCCCAGGAAGGCGGTCACCAGGCCGGCCACCACCAGCACCGCCACCAGGGGTTGGGTCACCTGGTCGAGCAAACGCATGAGCGTGCCGCGTGATGGGCGCGGGCTGGGCCGGTTCGGGCCGTGGTGGGCCAGGCGCCGGGCCGCGTCGCTCTCCGTCAGCCCGAAGGCCGGGTCCACATCCAGGCGCCGCGCCGTCTCGGGGGGGCTGAGGGTATGCCAGTGCGTGCGTGTGTGGGACATGGCGGGTACCAAAAAAACAGGCGACCGGAGTCGCCTGAAAAGCTGCTGTCGCTCTTGCGCAGCTAAGCCCTGCTCAAGGGATCCGTGAATTCAGTCTAGCCGTTCGTCACCCGGCGCATGGGTAAGGCCGGCACTGGCCGTGTTGGCCAGCGCGACGCAAGACTGGAAATGGGGGGTTTGACGGTGGATCGCGCGCATGGTGGGAGCATAGGCATTCAACATGCATGCTGAATTGGCGATCGCGCGTAAGGGAAACACGTATGTGACCTGAGCAGGCGGGTAGTCCACCGACGTCAGGCGGTCATCCCATCCTCGGCCGGCACCCCAGGACTCCCGCCGTTTCAATCTTGCCGACGGACGGGGGCCTCGGCTTGCTCGCCGACCCGGGGCAGGTTCAGATGCAGGGCCGCCTTGGCCAGCAGATGGGCCGATACCGGGGCGGTGATGAACAGGAACAGGGTGATCAGCACCTCGTGCAGGCTGGCGCCGTTGCCCTGGCTGGTGAAAAACACCGAGGACGCGATCAGCAGGCAACCGACCCCCAGTGTGGTGGCCTTGGTGGGGCCATGCAGCCGGGTATAGAAGTCCCGCAACCGGGCCAGGCCCAGGGAGCCGATGAAGGTGAACACGGCACCGGCCAGGATGAGGAAGGCAAGCAGGTACTCCAGCATATCGGCCGCCTATTCGATGATGTCGCCGCGCAGCAGGTACTTGCACAAGGCCACCGTGCCGACGAAGCCCATCAGGGCGATGAGCAGGGCCGCCTCGAAGTACAGCGGGCTGTCCAGGTGGATGCCCAGCAGCACCAGCAGGGCGATGGTGTTCACATACAGGGTATCCAGGGCCAGGATGCGGTCCGGGGCGCTGGGGCCCCGCAGCAGGCGCCAGAAGGTCATGGCGACGGCGGCCGCCACCAGGGCGAAGGCGATGGGAATGACGATGGCCATCATGATTCGAAAACCTCCTTCAATGGCGCCTCGTAGCGCGCCTTGATGTCCGCCCGCACGGCGTCGGGGTCGGGCGCGTCCAGGGCGTGGACCAGCAGGGTGCGCCGGTCCGGACTGAGCCGGGCCGAGACCGTGCCCGGCGTCAGGCAGATGGTGTTGGCCAGGAAGCTGATGGCCAGGTCGCTTTCCAGCTCCAGGGGCACCTCGATGAACGCCGGGCGCAGCCGATCGGGACTGCCCAGGATGCGCCGGGCCACGACCAGGTTGGCCAGGAACACGTCCAGGATGAACACGGCCAGGAAGCGGATCAGCACCCGGGGTTTGCGGATGCGCACCGTCTCCGGCCAGAAGCGCAGGGTGAACAGGGGGATCAGCCAGCCCAGCAGCAAGCCCAGGACGACGTGGCCGGGCGCCAGGCTGTTGTTGAGCAGTAGCCAGACCGCCGCCAGGATGGGGGTGAGCAGGGGATGGGGCAGCAGGCGGCGAGCACTCATGGCCTGGCTCCCAGGACGGCGTGGACGTAATGATAGGGCTGCAGCAACTGCTCCGCCGTGGCGGTTGCCAGGGCATGGATCGGCCCCGCCAGCACGGCCAGGGCCAGGGCCAACAGCAACAGGCCGATGGCCGGCATCAGGGCGATGGTGGACGCGCGCGCCGCCGGTGGCCGCGCGCCCTCCTCCGGTGGCAGGGTGCGCATGAACAACAGGCTGCCGGAACGGGCCAGGGCGATCACCCCCAGCAGGCCGCCGCCCAGCACCAGGGCCAGGATCCAGGGCCAGGCGGGATGGACCAGGGCCGCCTTCAGCAGCAGGAACTTGCCGACGAAGCCGGACAGGGGCGGCAAGCCCGCCGCCAGCATGGCCGTGACGAAGAACAGGCCGCCCAGCGGGGGCGCGCCGGCCATGGCCGGGCCCGGCTCGAAACGGTCGGCGAGTTCGCCCCGGGCCCGCGCGATGTGGTCGGCCAGCAGGAACATGGCGGCGGCGGCGAAGGTGGAATGGGGCAGGTAATACAGCCCCGCCGCGATGCCGTCGGCGCTGCCCAGGGCGAAGGCGGTCAGCAGTGAACCCACCGAGGCCACCACCAGGTAGGCCGCCTGTTGGCGCAGTCCCCGCGCCGCCAGGACGCCCAGCAGGCCGAGAAACAGGGTGGCCAGGGCCAGGGGCAGCAGCCAGGGCTCGATGAGTCCGGCCATGCCCGCCGCCGGGCCGTTGATGTCCCCGGCCTGGGCGCCGAACATCAGGGTGGAGACCCGCAGGATGCAATAGGCCCCCACCTTGGTCATGATGGCGAACAGGGCCGCCACCGGCGCGCTGGTCTCGGCGTAGGCCGCCGGCAGCCACAGGTGCAGGGGCAGCAGCGCCGCCTTGAGGGCGAACACGGCGAACAGCAGCAGGCCGGCGGCCCGGGCCGGCCCCAGGTTCTCCGGCGAGACGGCGGCCATCTTCACGGCCAGGTCGGCCATGTTCAGGGTGCCGAACAGGCCGTACAGCGTTCCCACCGCGATCAGGAACAGGGACGAGCCGGCCAGGTTGAGCACCACGTAATGCAGGCCGGCGCGTGTTCTGAGCCGGCCGCCGCCGTGCAGGACCAGGCCGTAGGAGGCCAGCAGCAGCACCTCGAAGAACACGAACAGGTTGAACAGGTCGCCGGTGAGGAAGGCGCCGTTCAAGCCCATCAACTGCAACTGGAACAGCACGTGAAAATGGCGTCCGGCCACATCGCTACCCCGGCAGGCGTGGAGCAGGGCGAACAGGGCCACCAGGGCCGTGGCCATCAGCATCCAGGCCGCCAGCCGGTCGGCCACCAGGACGATGCCGTAGGGCGCCGGCCAGTTGCCCAGGGCGTAGGTCAGGATGTCGCCTTCGCCGACGGCCTGGAGCAGGGACAAGGCCAGGCCGATCTGGCCCAGCACGGCGGCGACGCTGAAGACCCGCCGCGGCCGGATATCGGTACGCCGAAACATCAGGAGCAGGATGCCGGCCAGCAGGGGCAGCAGGATGGGGGCGATGACCAGGTGGTTCATGCGCTCATGCCTCGCTGGCCATGGTTTCTCCTCCCTTTTCCAAAGGCTCGGTTCGCGATAAGGAGTGATGGGCGGAGTCGGCCAAAAAGTGGGATTCCCCCCTTTTGTAAAGGGGGGAGAGGGGGGATTTCTCCAAGGCCTGCGCGGACCGACCCGCATTAAATCCCCCTCTGTCCCCCTTTACAAAAGAGGGAAGACAAGCATCTCCATCGTCAGCGTGACCTCCAGACTCAACGCGCACAGAGCCTTTCCAAAGGGGGGAAAGAAGTGCCAGCCAGATCCGATTCATCCACCCTCCTCCCCGTCCACATGATCGTTGCCCAGTTCCGAACGGGCCTTCAGGGCCAGCATGATGACGAAGGCGGTCATGGCGAAGCCGATGACGATGGCGGTGAGCACCAGGGCCTGGGGTACCGGGTCGGTATAGCCGGGCAGACCGGTGCCGATCACCGGCGGCCGGCCGACGGTGAGCCGGCCCATGGCGAACAGGAACAGGTTCACGGCGTAGGACAGGAAAGTGAGCCCCAGCACCACGGGAAAGGTGCGGCCGCGCAGCAGCAGGTAAACGCCGCAGGCGGTGAGCAGGCCGATCAGCGATGCGATCAGGGCTTCCATCTACCGTCCTCCTTGACGCGCAAGGTTTCCGGCACGGGACAGGCGTCGGGGCCGTGGCTGGCGTCGTGCATCATGCCCAGGTGGATCAGGATCAGCAGGGTGGCGCCCACCACCACCAGGTACACGCCCAGGTCGAAGGCCATGGCCGAGGCCAGTTCGAAGTCGCCCACCAGGGGCCAGTGGACATGGCCGAAGGTGGAGGTGAGGAAGGGATGGCCGAAGGCCAGGGAGGCCAGGCCGGTGAGCGTGGCGAGGGCCAGACCGGCGCCGATGACCGGGTGCAGGTTGGCGGGCAGGCGCTCGTGGGTCCATGCCACGCCGTTGGCCAGGTACTGCATGATCAGGGCCACGGCGGTCACCAGGCCGGCGATGAAGCCGCCGCCGGGAAGGTTGTGGCCGCGCAGCAGGATGAAGGCCGAGACCAGCAGGGCCAGGGGCAGCAACAGACGGGTCAACGAGGCCATGATGGCCGGGTGCATGTCCCCGTCCCAGCTGCGGCCCACCTCGTCGCAGCCGCGCCCGCCCAGGCGCGGCTTTTCCAGCATGGCGTAGATGGCGAAGCCGGCCAGGGCCAGGACGGTGATCTCGCCCAGGGTGTCGAAGCCCCGGAAATCCACCAGGATGACGTTGACCACGTTGCGGCCGCCGCCGCCGGGGACGCTGTTCTCCAGGAAGTAATCGGCGATGCTGTCATAGGGCCTGGATAGTTGTGCCCCCGCCTCGGAAAGGACGTCCGAGACGCCCCCCGAGGGGGCCAAGGCAATCTCGGGGCGGCCCGGCGATTGCCTGGTCAGCACCGCCCAGGCCAGGGCGCCGACCCCCAGGCCCGCCAGGCCGGCCAGCACACCGTCCCTGATGCGCCGCGCCGCCTGGGGTTCGGCCGGGGTGGTCTGGGGCAGGAAATACAGGGCCAGCAACAGCAGGATCACCGTCACCACCTCCACGGAAAGCTGGGTCAGGGCCAGATCCGGGGCGGAAAACTTCACGAAGATCAGGGACACCACCAGGCCCACCGCGCCCATCAGCACCAGGGCGACGAAACGCCGGCGATGCAGGGCCAGGGCCGTGATGGCCGTCAAGGCCATGGCCAGGGCGGCGGCCAGGCTGACGCCGTCCACCGGCAACAGCGCGCGCGGTCCGGTCAGGGGCGAATCCGTGGCCTGCCAGCCGGAGGCGCCCAGGATCAGGGCCGAGCCCACGAACAGCGCGATCATGCGTTGCAGCGAGCCGGTGTCGAGCCGGCGGGTCAGGCCATGGGCGAAGGCGAACAGCCCGTCCAGCAGCAGGTTGTAGACGCGCCGGGCATCCAGGACGCCCTCGAACCGCTCATGCAGCGCGAACAGGGGCTTGCGTCGGGCGTAGAGCAGGACGCCGCCGGCCAGGGCGATCACGCTCATCCATAGCGCCGGGCTGAAGCCGTGCCAGATGGCCAGATCGTGCCGGGGCAGCGGCCCTTGCAGCACCGCGCCCGCCGCCAGGGCCAGGATGGGCTCCACGGTCAGGGCCGGGAGGATGCCCACCAGCAGGCACAGGGCCACCAGCACCTCCACCGGCGCCTTCATCCACTGGGGCGGCTCGTGGGGCGTGCGCGGCAGGTCGATGGGCTCGCCGTTGAAGAACACGTCATGGACGAAGCGCAGCGAGTAGGCCACGGCGAAGATGCCGGCCACGGTCACCGCCAGCGGCAGCAGCCAGCCGTAGCGCATCTGGGTGGCCATGCCGGCGGCCTCGGCGAAGAACATCTCCTTGGACAGGAAGCCGTTGAACAGGGGCACCCCGGCCATGGCCGCCGCCGCCACCATGGCCAGGGTGGCGGTGTAGGGCATGAATTTCCACAGGCCGTTGATGCGGCGCATGTCGCGGCTGCCGGTCTCGTGGTCGATGATGCCGGCGGCCATGAACAGGCCGGCCTTGAAGATGGCGTGGTTGATGATGTGGAACACCCCCGCCACCGCCGCCAGGGGTGTGCCGATGCCGAACAGCGTGGTGATCAGCCCCAGGTGGCTGATGGTGGAATAGGCCAGCAAACCCTTCAGGTCATGCTTGAACAGGGCGGTGATGGCGCCGATGAGCAGCGTCAGCGTGCCAATACCCCCCACCAGCATGGACCAGTCATGGGTACCCGACAGGGCCGGGAACAGGCGCGCCAGCAGGAACACGCCGGCCTTCACCATGGTGGCCGAATGCAGGTAGGCGGAAACCGGCGTCGGTGCCGCCATGGCGTGGGGCAGCCAGAAGTGGAAGGGAAACTGGGCCGACTTGGCGAAGGCGCCCAGCAGGATCAGGACCAGGGCCGGGCGGTACAGCTCGTGGCCCCGGATCAGGTCGCCCGAGGCCAGAATCACGGAGAGGTCGTAACTTCCCGTGATTTCCCCCAGCAACAGAATGCCACCCAGCAAGGCCAGGCCACCCGCGCCGGTCACCGCCAGGGCCATGCGGGCGCCGTTGCGGGCCTCCTCCCGCTCCTTCCAGTAGCCGATGAGCAGGAAGGACGAGAGGCTGGTCAGTTCCCAGAAGATCAGCAGCTGGATCAGGTTTTCCGACAGCACCACCCCCAGCATGGCGCCCATGAACAGCAGCAGGTAGGCGTAGAGCCGGCCCAGGCTGTCCCGCTCCGACAGGTAGTAGCGGGCATAGAGGATGACCAGCAGGCCGATGCCCAGGATCAGCCCGGCGAACAGCAGGCCCAGGCCGTCCAGGCGGAAGGCCAGGTTCAGGCCCGCCTGGGGAATCCAGTCGAGCCGCTCGATGCGGGTCGCGCCGGAAATAGCCGCCATTGATGCCGGCAGCATTTGCAGGAACGCCAGCAGCGCCACGCCGCCCGCCGCCCATGCCGCATGCGCGCGGCCGCGTGGCGCCAGATACGCCACCAGCGGCGCGCCGAGAAAAGGGGTGAGGGCGGCGAGGCAGAGGCTCATGACGATGGGCGGTGGCGATCAGATGGCATTTGTAAACGGCCAGGCCACAGTCGGCGCTGGCGGGAAGGCAAGTCCCGCCAGCGCCGCGGTGGGTCAGTGCATCAGGTTGTACTGCAGGATGTAGGTGCCCGCGCCGGCGAGGTAGCCGATCAGCGCCAGCCCGCTGATGTTCTTCACGTACCAGAAGAAGTGGATCTTCTCCAGGCCCATGGCGGCCACGCCGGCCGCCGAACCGATGATCAGGATGGAGCCGCCGGTGCCGGCGCAGTAGGCGAGGAACTCCCACAGGAAGTGGTCGGTCGGGTACCTCGCGAGGTCGTACATGCCCATCGAGGCGGCCACCAGCGGCACGTTGTCGACCACGGCGCTGAACATGCCGATGAGGATCACGATCAGGTCGAGACGGCCGACGTTCTGGTCGAGCCACCGCGCCAGCGAGCTCAGGATGTGGGTGTGTTCCAGCGTGGCCACGGCAAGCAGGATGCCGACGAAGAAGACCAGCGAGCTCATGTCGATTCTCGACAAGGCATGGGCCAGGGTCAGGTGCTGCTTGGACTGGTCCTCCTTGTGGCGGTGGATCAGGTCACCGACCAGCCAGAGGATGCCGAGGCCGAACAGGATGCCCAGGAAGGGCGGCAGGTGCGTGATGGTCTTGAACGCCGGCACCGCGATCAGGATGCCGAGGCCGAGCAGGAACATGGTGTTGCGCTCGAACTCGGTGGTTTTCAGGCCATGGTCCATGTCGATGTGCTCGGGCCCGACGACCGGACGGCCGCGCAACACGTAAGCCGTGATCCCCAGGGGTACCAGCAGGCTGACCGCGGAGGGCAGGAACACGGAGGAAATGATGTTCATCGTCGTGATCTGGCCACCGATCCAGAGCATGGTCGTGGTCACGTCGCCGATCGGCGACCAGGCACCGCCCGCGTTCGCGGCGATGACGATGATGCCGGCGAAGAACAGGCGGTCGGCATGGTTGGACAGCAGCTTGCGCATCAGCGAGATCATGACGATGGTCGTCGTCAGGTTGTCGAGCAGCGCGGAGAGGAAGAAGGTAACGAAGCCGACCAGCCACATCAGCTTCGACAACTGGGCCGTGCGGATGCGCTTGGTGATGACCTCGAAGCCGTTGTGCGCATCGACCACCTCGACGATGGCCATGGCGCCCATCAGGAAGAAGACGATCTGGGCGGTGCCCATCAGCGAGTGTCCCAGCTCGTGGCTGATCTTGTGGTGATCGCCGGTGGACATCGCGTAGATGGTCCACAACACGCCGGCGCCGACCAGCGCCGAAGCCGACTTGTTGATCTTCAGGGGATGTTCGAGGGCGATCGCGGCGTAGGCGAGAACAAATACGGCGACAAGCGCTGTCAGCATGGGAGTTCTTCACAAGTGTGCCGTGCGGCGGCCCGACCGGCACGAAAAACCTGTCTGCATGACTAGAGAACGCCTTGCGGACACCCGGCGAGGATCATACCGGAAAGCCCGTCGAATCAGCGCCTTGGGCTGCGCGTTGCCGGCGCCCGCTCGATGAGAGGCGCGTGGATGCCGGCGTGTCGAAAATCTCCGGGGCGGCCGGACGGGAAGGAGGGCACGGAACCAGACGGGAAAGCGACAGGAAGGTGACGAGGGAATCGTCCGGCGGATAGACATCCGCTTCGAGCCCGGTCACTCATATCCCTGGGGGGTGGCGCCATCGACGCTGCCGTCCTGTTCATCCCGCACCGGAATGCGCCATAGAAAGAAGGTCAGCACGCCTCCCAGCCCCGCCAGCATCCACCGATGCCAGGGCGACTCCATCATCAGGATGGAACTGCCGAAGGACAGCAGCATGAGCAGGTAGCCCGCGCGTTTGGCCTTGCGCGGCATGGCGCGGTGACGGCGCCATTCGCGGATGAGTGGCCCGGCGATGCGCTGGTTGAGCAGCCAGTCGTGGAAGCGCGGCGAGCTCCTGGCGAAGCAGGCCGCCGCCAGCAACACGAAAGGGGTGGTGGGCAGCACCGGCAGGACGACGCCCACCAATCCCAGGGCGAGGGCGGCGAAACCGGCGCCCTGGCAGAGCAGGCGCACCCAGCGGGAATCGTGGGGGCGGGGGTCGCTCATGGCGTCAAGCCGGCCGGGTCAGCGTGGACGGGCGCTGGCCAGGGCCTCGTCCACCAGGTTCTTCAGGGGCTCCTGGCCGAAGCTGGGCAGGGGCTTGCCGTTGACGAAATACTCCGGCGTCTTGGTGACGTTGAGGCTGCGGGCGTCCGCCAGGTCCTGGGCGATGCGCCGGGCGACTTCCGGCGAGTCCATGTCCCTTTTGAGCTGGGCCATGTCCAGGCCCAGGCCGTCGAGGTGGCGCCAGACCCGATCCGGCTGCACCACGTGATGCGCCACCCAGTCGTCCTGGGCATTCAGCAGGGCCTCCAGGGTTTCCCAGTGCCGGCCCTGCATTTCCGCCGCCATGAGCAGGGCCACGACCTTGTCGGAATTCTGGTGGAAGGGGGCGTAGCGCAGGGTCAGGTGGATCTCCTCGGGATGGGCCATCAGCATGTCCTTGACGAAGGGATAGAAGCGCCGGCAGGTCTCGCAGGCCGGGTCCAGGAACTCGACGATGCGCACCCTGGCCCGGGTCGGTCCCAGGGACGGGGAATGGTCCCGAACCAGCCCGGCCCGGTTGCGCTCGGCCACTTGTTCGGCCTCCTCGGCCTTTTCGGCGTTGTGGTAGAGCATGGCGCCAAAGAAGGCCAGGAGCAGGATGACGCCGGCGGAGACGAACAGGGTTTTCTTCATTTGGACACCTTGAAGTGAGTCAGCAACAGCATCGCGATGATGCTCGAAAAAGCCAGGACGGACAGCATGGGCAAGGTCACGAAGCCGAACCACACGACCGGCTCCAGCGAGCAGGGCACGCCCTGGCTGCAAGGCGTGATCCGTTCGGGAATCACGCCGCTGGCCACGCCCCAGTGGAACAGGGCCAGCCCCCAGCCGGCCAGGGCCAGGGGCAGGGCGAAGCGCACCACGCGGCGGTCGAAGGGAAACAACCCCGCCGCCAGGATCGGCACCAGCGGAAACATGCAGATGCGCTGGTACCAGCACAGCACGCAGGGGGTGTAGCCCATGACCTCGCCGAGAAACAGGGCGGCCAGGGTCGAGACGGCGGCGACCAGCCAGGCGAGGAAAACGAGTGCCCAGCCATGGGCAGGTGAAAGCGCGGAAAAGTTCATGGGCGTCGGGATGTCATCGGGGGAGCCGTGGCAAGGATGTTCAGTCCTCCCCGGGGCTGGATCAAGAGGGGACTCCGCGCCAGCCCGGCCTGGTCGGCTTGCCCATGTTCCGCGCACGCCCGGGCATCGGGGCTATTCGGAAGCCGCCGGCCGCGGGGTTTCCACCCGCACCGCAACCCAGCGCAGCTCGCAGGCCCCGGCCTCGGCGGGACGGGGCGTGAGGCAGTCGCGCAGGGCGCCGGGGGCTTCGGCGCACTCGCAGTAGAGCCCTTCCACGGGGTCCAGGTCGGCCAGCCGCAACGCCGGCTGCTCCCGCCAGGCCAGCACCCGGGTAAACAGGGCATCGCGGGTGACGGGCAGTCGTCCGGGTTCGATGCGCAGGTAATACACCAGGCGCGGCGGAAACCCGTGGCGCAGGCGCACCGGGTTCTCGTAGCGCGCCACGGTGCGGGCTTCCCCCAGGGGCTGGCCGGCGCTGCGGGGATCGCCGTAGCGGCTGTGGCCGAATTCGTGGGACAGGATGGCGAAGGGATCCACCGCCTCCCCGCTCATGGAGAACTGGCAGCGGAAGCCCTTGCGCCCCATGCGCACGCTGGCCGCCGCCGCCATGGAGCCCATGCCGTCGTAGGCGTAGATGCGGAACACGGCCGCATCCTGGGCGAACAGCCCGGCCTCGGACAGCCGGCCGGTGATCAGGGCCGACAGGGGCGGCCGGGGACCCCCCTCCAGATAGGCGCGCCACAGGGCCGCGTCGTACTCCAGGTAACCCTGGTTGAACAGGCGCAGGGTGTCGTCGGCCATCTCCCGGAACCACACCGCCCCCGCGTCGGAGTGGGCGAAGCGTTCCAGAAGCGCCACCTGATCCTCGGTGAGAGGCAGGGCCAGGGGAACCACCCGGGGCTGGAGCACCAGGTTGAGCTTGCGCGCCAGGGCGAACTGTTCGGCGCGGCGCTCCCGCTCCCCGCCAGCGTCGGCCGGGGGCGCGGCCCGACGTCCGGCGCGGGGACCGCCATCGGCGGCGGCGTGGAGGAGGATCTCGCCCCCGGCCTGCCAGGGGGCTTGCAGTTCCCGTTCCAGGTCCACCGGACCGCGTGTCACGGGGGGCGGCTGGATGGACTCCGTTTGCGCTTCGGCCAGAGGGAGGCCGGGAAGCAGCGCAAGCAGCAGCAGGGCGGTCCGGCCTGGACTCATCGCGGGCATTCCCGATCCGCGATGCGCTCAGCCGCGCGGCAATCCGTCACGGTTCTGTTCCGGTCACGCCACTGGAGGGGCGGAAAACTGGCGGCGGTGCGCTGGCCACCAGCACATCGCAGGTGGCCTCGGACAGCACATGCTTGGTTACGCTGCCCAGCAGCAGTTCCTCCAGCATCCCCTGGCCGTGCTTGCCCATGACGATGAGGTCGCAATCCTGTTCCTGCTCCTGGGTCAGGATGACCCGGGCCGGGCCGCCGTGGTGGACGCCGAGGAGCGCGTCCTCCGGGCCCAGGCCGGCCTGCTCCGCGGTGGCCCTCAGCTCGGCCAGGGCTTCCTGGCTGGTGGTGGCCCGGTAGCGGTCGATGTCGGCCTCGTCCACCCCGGCGAAGCGCAGCTTGGACTCGAAGGGGGCCTCGAAGGCGTGCAGCAATACCAGTTCGGCCCTGGGCGCCAGGGCCCGCGCCAGCCTGACGGCGGGCACGGACCAGGCGGAGAAGTCCACCGGCACCAGGACCCGCCGGTAGCTTTCATGGGGCGTCTGCCTGACCATGAGCACGGGTCGCGGGGTGCGGCGCAGCAGGCGCTCGGCGGTGGTGCCCAGCAGCAGATGGCCCAGGTAATCCTCGCCGTGGGCCCCCACCACCAGCAGCCCGGCGTCCCGGGCCTCGGCCCGCTCGAGGATGGCGCTCAGGACGCCACCCGTGGCCAGGTGGATGCCGGCCGCCACGCCGCGGGCCTGGCCCAGGTCCACGGCCAGCTTGTAGAGCCCGTCCCGGGCCCGGTCCAGGATGCGGGTTTCCACCTCGCCGGCCCGGACGCCCAGCAGGCGGCGCAGGGCGTTCACGGCACCCTGGTTGATGACGTGCATCAGTTCCAGGTCGGCGCCGGTGTCGGCGGCGACGCGGAAGGCCCGGTCCACGGCGTGCCGGGCCGGCGCGGACAGGTCGGTGGCGGCGAGGATGGGGTTACGGGGAGTCATGTCGTTTCCCTTTCAGGTCGGATCAGTCCGGCCGGGTGTTGACCACGGCGGTCGAGTTTTCCGGGACGAATGAAGCTGGAAAAACATTTCAACCACGAAAGACGCGCGGGAACGCCAAAACCCGGCACGTCATGGTCAGGGTGCCGATCCCCGTGTGGGGGAGTCGACATTCCCGATGGGGCAAATAATCTTCGCGGGAGTTCCCGGGCGCGCGCCCCCGGCGCCGCGCCGGGAATCAGCGGCGGAGGAGCGACTCTCTCCGGCGGCGCTTCCAGTTCCAGGTGGTCCTCAGGCGCCAGAACAGCAGGATCGCCGCGTAGGTGAGGAGGCCTCCCGTCACCGCCAGGATGGCCAGGCCGAGGACCAGGGGCTTGCCCAGGCCCAGGATGTTTTCCCAGGCCGCGCGCCACCAGCCCGTTTCCCGGTCGATCGCCGGCCCCGGGGCGGTTTCGGCCACCGTGGTTTCCGCCTCGCCGAGCAGGACGGAGCCCAGGTGGTGGGCGAAGACATAGATGGGGGCGAAGGTCACCGGGTTGGTGACCAGGGTGCTGCCCACCGCCACCGGCACATTGGCGCGCAACAGCACCGCCATGGCGGCGGAGAGGGGAATCTGGGCGACGGGGATCAGCAGTCCGAAGAACACCCCCAGCCCGACCCCGAGGGCCACGCCGCGACGGCTGAAATGCCAGAGGCGGGGATGCAGCAGGCCGGGCCCGAGCCAGGCGAGCCAGCGGTTGCGGTGGATCTGGTCGCGGTCGGGCAGGAATCGCTGGAAGTGGCGGCGCATGCCCTATCGTAACGCGTTCCCGCTCAGGCCTTGCGCGACCAGTCCCGGATGCGATCCGCCGCCCAGTCCCGCCCGCCCAGGCCGAAGGCCAGGGCCATGGCCAGCACCAGGCCGCCGAAGACGATGGAGAAGGCCACGGTCAGCAGGGTGCTGCCGATGCCGAGCTGCTCCAGGGCCAGGAACAGGGCGAAGATCTGCACCGCGTATTCGCTGCCGGTGCTGATGCCGAGGGCGCCGCCGAACCTGGCGCCGTTGAGCCAGGCGAAGACCAGGCGGTTCACCACGCGCGCCAGCAGGGTGCCGAATACCAGGATCAGGACCGCCACCACCACCTTGGGCAGGTAGAGGATCACCTTGTTGGCCAGGCCGGCCACGGAGTCCAGCCCCAGGCTGTTGGCGGCGGACAAGGCCACCACCAGCAGCACCAGCCAGTAGACGGTGCCGGCGATGACGCCGGCCAGGGAGAGGTCCATGCCGCCCTGGCGTACCAAGGCCTCCAGGCCGGATTTCTCCGCCATGCGCCCGAAGCCCAGGGCGTCCAGGCCCCGCTTCACTCCGGACCGCAGCAGGCGAGCCAGCAGCCAGCCCGCCAGCAGGAGCAACAGGGCGGCCAGCAACTTGGGCAGGAACAGGGCGATCTGCCCCCAGAAGGTGTGCAGGGAGGCGACGAACAGGTCGATCTGGGTATCCATGGCGTTTCCTCAGAAGGTGGGGGGGCGCGGCGTTTCGTCGCCGGCCTGGGCCGGCGGCTGGCCCCCGGGCCGCAACAACTCGGCCATGGGTTGCAGGGCGGCGCGCTGCTCGAGGAAGGGCAGGTGCCGGACCAGGTCGCCCATGGCCTGGACCAGGTTGATCAGGGCGGCGTCGGGCAGGTTGTTCATGGCCCCCTTCAGCACGCCTTGCCCGTACTGGGGCGAGGCATCGGCGATGCGCTGGCCGTCGAAGGTGGGGAAGAACAGGGTGGGGCCCTCGGCGCCGTTCTCGGCGGACTGCCGGACCAGGCCGCGCTTGACCAGGCCGGCGAGGGTGGCGTCGGTGCTGGCGCGCGGCAAGGCCATGGCCTTGGCCAGGTCCACCGTGCGCAGGCCCGGGCTCTGGGCCAGTTCCCACAGGGCCCAGAGTTCCACGGCGCTGATGCCATGGCGGGATTCGACCCATTCGGAATGGCGCCGCACCGCGTCCAGGGTCATGCGGAACATCTTGAGGGCGGCGAGGGTGGCTTCCTTGCGCCGGGCCCAGGCCACGTCGGTGTCCTGGGTGGGATCGAGGTAGATTTTGTCTGCGTTCATGACCCGGCATTCTGGTCGGGCATGGTGGGAAAAACATGGGGCGGCGCCCGTAAGGGATTCCCATACGCCGCGCCGGAGGGCCGTCGGGCTTGCCGCTACGAGGCGCCGTCGCCGGCTTCCAGGCACATCCTCACCAGTTCCGGCACGCTGCGTGCCTGCATCTTCTCCATCATGCGGGCCTTGAACACTTCCACGGTGCGGGGGCTGATGCCGAGTTCCACGGCGATGTCCCGGTTGGGCTTGCCCGCCACCACCATGTCCATGACCTGGCGTTCCCGTTCGGACAACCGGTCCATGCGGGCGGTGATTTCGGCGGTTCGGGAATGGACGGCGTGCTGCCGGCTGTCCCGTTCCACGGCCTCGGCCACCGCGGCCAGCAGGGCGGCTTCCTCGTAGGGTTTCTCCAGGAAATCCACGGCGCCACCCTTCAGCGCCGCCCGGGCGTGGGCCAGGTCGCCGTGGCCGGTGAGGAAGACGATGGGCAGGGTGTTGCCCTTTTCCGCCAGGGCCCGCTGCAGGGCCAGGCCGTCCATGCCGCCCATGCGCAAGTCCAGCAGCAGGCAGCCGCGCCATTCCGGCTGCCAGGCCGCCAGGCAGGCCTCGGCGCTGGGGAAGGCGCGGGTGCGGTAGCCGCGGAAATTCAGGAGCAGGGCCAGGGAATCCCGCACGGCTTCGTCGTCGTCGACGATGGTGATGAGGGTCTCGGTCATGGGGTCGGTTTCATTGCCTGGCCCGAATCATGGCCCATGCAGACGTCCCCTTCCACCCAGTGGACGCGTCCGTCGCCGAACACCAGGGCGACCCGGATCGTCTTGTCCGGGTGGAGCGCCCGGGCCGCCGCCCGATAGCCGGCCATCTGTTCCAGGTGGGGCGCCGCCCGGCGGGCGAGGTCGGGCTCGTCCAGGCCCCCGGTCTTGTAGTCCAGCACCCAGACCTCGGCCGGGAATTCCACCAGCCGGTCCATGCGGGCGATGCGGCCGTCCCGATCCAGGAATTCCAGTTCGTTGCGGGCGTCCAGGTGCCGCGCGCCGTCGAAGGCGGGGGCCAGTTCGGGGATCGCCAGGATGCGTCCGGCGACGCTGGCCACCCGCTCCGCCGTGGCTGGGTCCAGTTCCATGCGGCGCCGCAATGCGGCCTCGTCGCGGCCCTCGGTCACCCCCTCCAGCCAGGCATGGACCAGGACGCCGAAATCGGCCTCGGGCCCGGCGGGTTCGAGGCGGGCGCCGACCGGTGGGATCTCCCCCCTTTGCAAAAGGGGGGCTGGGGGGGATTTGAAGTCGGCGGCCAGCGCGGCGAAATCTCCCTCGCTCCCCCTTTGCGCAAGGGGAAAGGAAGTTGCCCAGGCCATTTCCGGCAAGCCTTCCATCTCGGCCCGCTCCAGCGCGTCGCGGGCCTGGTCCAGCCAGTTGCCGTCTTTGCCGCCCTCCACGCCCGAGATGAACAGGGCCTGGCGCGCCCGGGTCATGGCCACGTACAGCAGGTTCAGCCGTTCCCGCCCGGCCTGGGCCCTTTCCCGCTCGAACAGGCCGTCCCGCCCCGGCCCGCGCCATTCCGCGCCGCCGTACAGGGAAAAATGCGCCGGCCTGTCGTCTTCCGGCGGCCAGTCCAGGGCCACGCCGAAAGGGGCGTCGCCGGCGCCGCCCTGGTCGGCCTTGATGAGGAAGACCACGGGCGCTTCCAGCCCCTTGGCGCCATGGATGGTGAGCATGCGCACCGCGTCGCCGCTGGCCGAGGGCGGTTCGTCGGGGCCGTCCTGGCCGGCCTTGTCGCGGAGCTGGCGCAGTTCGTCCAGGAAGCGGGGCAGGCTGGGATAGCGCCCGCCGGACAGGGCCAGGGACAGGCCGAGGAAGCCTTCCAGGTTGGCCAGCACGCTGGCGCGCAGATGGGCCGGCACGGCGGCCCGGTAGCGTTCGACGACGTCCGCCTCGTGGAAGACGCGGTCCAGCAGGTCATGCACCGGCAGCCTGCCGACGCGATCCCGCCAGCCGGCCAGCAGGGCGGCGGCGCGAACCACGCGGGGCGGCGCGTCGGCGGCCCGGGCCCAGTCCTCCAGCCGCCGCCACCAGGGTCCGCCTTCCCGCTCTCTTCCCTGTCCTCCTCCCGCGCCAGCCGGCTCAGGTCGGCATCGGTGAAGGCGAACATCGGGGATTTCAGGCAATGGGCCAGGGCCAGGTCGTCCAGGGGCGTGATCAGCACGGTGAGCAGGGCGGCGAGGTCCCGCGCTTCCAGGGTGTCCAGCAGGCCGCCGCGCCGGTCGCCGAGGTAGGGAATGCCGGCCTGCCTGAAGGCGTCCTCGAACACCGCCAGGTCGGCGCGGGTGGCGTAGAGCACCAGGATGTCGGCATAGCGGGCGCGCGCCGCGCCATCCCCGATCACCAGGTGGCCCACCACCTCCCGAATCCGCGCCGCCACCCAGGCCGCCTCGGCCGCGCGCTTGTGGGGAGCCACCGGGGGCGGGTCGAGCAGCGGGTTGCGGAAGGGGATGTGGGGGATTTCGCGTTCATCCCGCGGCGCGGCATGCGCTTCGCACCAGCCGGACAAGCCGGCCTGGTGGGCGACATGGCGCGCGAAGCCGGAATAGTCCTCCCGTTCCTCGAACAGGGCGTTCACCCAGGCCACCACCCGGGGGGCGCAGCGACGGGTCTCGTTGTGGGGAAAGCGCCGGGCGGCGAAGCGGCTTTCCAGCCATCTGGACGCCGCCTCGAACAGCCGGGGCTCGGCGCGCCGGAAGCGGTAGATGGACTGCTTGGGGTCGCCCACCATGAACACCGTGGGCCGCGTCCCGTCCAGGCCGTAGGCTTCCAGCCAGGCCCGCAGGATGCGCCACTGCAGGGGGTTGGTGTCCTGGAACTCGTCCAGCAGCAGGTGTTTCCAGCGGCAATCCAGCTTCATCAGCACGGCGGCGGCGGCGTCCTCGTCCTCCAGCAGCCGGGCCGCCTCCAGTTCGCCGTCGCTGAAATCCAGGCCGCCCCGCTCGGCCTTGAGCGCCTGGTAGAGATCCAGATAGGCCTGGCCCACCACCAGGCCCAGGCGGTTCAGGCGCAGGGCGCGCTGCTCGGCGAGCCGGTGCAGGGTTCGCTGGACCTGTTCGCCCAGGCCCTGGTGGAGTTCCAGGTAGCGGGCGGCCCCCTGGGCGCCCAGGCGTTTGTCCATCTCATTGCCCGGCTTGCGTACCAGGATGGTGTTCTTCTGGGTCAGAAAGACGGACCGCAGGGCTTCGAACCCCCGTTCCCCCGCGCTTTTTCCTCCCTCACCGGCCCCGCCCCCGGCTGCGGAGGGGCGTATCACCCGCTCCAGTACCCCCGCCCGCTCCACGTCCCCCTTCAACCCCGCCGCGCCGTTGCGCGCCACCAGCGCCAGGTATTCCCGGCAGTCGGCGAGGAAAGCCGGCGAGTCCAGCAGGTCCTCGGCCACCGGGTCCGCCTCCCTCACCCCCAGCAGTTGTTCCAGCGCCAGGCACGCCGCCGCCACCGGATCCGCGCTTCCCCGTCCCGCCGCCCACCATTCCGCCCGCCGCGCCAGCAGGCCGTCCAGCAGCTCGCGCAGGCTGGCCAGGGGCAGTTCCGCCGCCAGCTCGGCGAAGGCCGCTTCCACGGCCCCGCCCCGCTCCCGTCCCAGCTTCTCGGCCAGGGCGTGCCAGGCCTCCTCGCGCAACAGCGCGGCATCCTCGATGATGTCGCCGGGCGGCCGCAGGGACAGGGGCGCCCGGGACAGCAGATGGAAGAACCAGCCATGGAAGGTGGTGATCATGGGACCGGGCCGGGCGGCGAGCACCTTCTCCAGCAGCCCCCGCGCCGCCGGCAGGCGGGTCCGCGCCTGGGCCTCGTCCAGGCCGCGCTGGACCAGGAAGTCCACCGCCTCGGCGTCCGCCAGCAAGGCCAGGTCGGCAAGCCAGGCGTCCAGGCGCTCCCGCATCTCCGCCGCCGCCTTGCGGGTGAAGGTGATGGCCAGCAGTTCGGAAGGCTCCGCTCCCGCCAGCAGCAGCCGGATCATGCGCGACACCAGCAGCCAGGTCTTGCCGCTGCCGGCGCAGGCCTCTACCACCGCGTCGCGGGCGGGGTCCAGGGCGGGGAGGAGGGAGGAGTCAGGCGGGTTGGGGAGCATCGGCCGCAAAAGGATTGATGATCCGGGTCCCCTCCACATCGATCCCGTGTTGCATGTCCTCGCTGAGTAGCACTGGGCAGTTGGCGCGTCGCGCCGCGGCGACAATCTGAGCATCCCACCACGAAAAGCCATAACGATCCGCCAATCTCCACGCCCCCTCGATCAGGCCAGCGTCGGTGCCGATTGGACGCCAGAGCAGCAGGTTGCGCACATCCTGGCGAGCAAGCTCGACAGGCAGGCCCGGCTTGAGCTTTTGCGTGGCGTTGACATAGAACTCCTGCAACACCTGAAAGCTGAGGTATCCGTTGCGCTTCAGCCAGAGGGAACGCATCCACGCCTGTGCCACCGGTTGCTTGTCGGGCTGCGCGCTGTCTCTGGCATACAGCAGGATGTTGGTATCCACGAAAACCTTATCGGTCATGGGATATTTCCCGGGCGGGATAGGGGCGCCCCGTGACGGGTTCGCTCAAGGGCATGGCGGGCACGGATAGATAAGCTTCCATGGCGGCCGCGTAGCTTTCTTCCTCGGCCATTTTTTCCGCCAGCAACTCACCCAGCATGCGCGACACGCTGGTCTGGTGTTTGGCCGCCCAAACGCGGGACCAATCGGCCACCGCGTCATCCAGGGTGATGGTGACATTACGCATGATGCAAACTTTCAAAAAATACACGAAATCAGTGTAGCACGAGGATAGTGTTGTTAAA